>DATEDF010000090.1:0-3633 GCA_035286465.1 Gemmatimonadaceae bacterium
GCCGTCCGGGTGCGGAATCACGGCGACGCTCTCGAACTGGCCGCAGGTCGTGTGCCGGCTCCACGCCACGACGTTCTCCTCGCGGCGGTAGGAGCAGCAGAGCAGCACCCCGTCGCTCCGGAGCGCCCAGAGCCTCGACTGCGGCTCGCGCTGATAGGCGAGGTCGATGATCGTGGCGTCGTCGGTCAGGTGATGCGCGAGGAGCAGCAGATCGGGCGCCGTGAAGATGTCGCTGACGCTGTCCTCGCGGATCGTGAACTCCCGGACCTGGCGCCCGCCGCGGGAGACGAAGATGGTCTGGTCGGCCACGCGCACCGGCGTCACGCCGCGGCTGCCGTGCGTGGTCTCGCTGCCCACCTGGATGTTGGTGGGCGTGATCGGGTCGCCCGTGCCGCCGCCGCGCGCGACGAACTCGCCGCCCGTGGTGAACACCTGGAGTTGGCGCCCGCCGATGAGGGAACGGATTGCGTTGATGGACTTGCTGTTGATCGGGAAGATCACCGCATCGTCGTCGAGGGTGCCGAGGCCGAAGTTCTCGTAATCCCCGGTCTTGCTCCCGCAGATGCGGTGCCCGGCGTTCAGGTAGAGGCGATCCTCGAAGAAGTCGCCGCATTCCGGGTATTCCGCGGTCACGCCCCAAAGGGCTTCCTCGAGCGTCCAGGCGCCGGCCTCGGCCGCCGTGGTGGCGCTCGCGGTGCCGCGGATCGTGGCGCCCGCGACGGTCGTCGAGAGCACGCAGGTGATCTCGTACTGCCCGCCGTTGATGACCGCGTACTTGCCGCAGTCCGTATCCGAGAGCACGGAGGTGCCGCGCCAGCCGGCGAGGGCGAGCGTCAGCGTCGTCGCCTTGCCGACGGGGTCCTTCGCCGCGGGCGTGACCGTGGTCCGCGGCGAGCCCGTGATCTTCCAGGAGCCGGAACAGGTCGCCGTCAGCGACACGAAGGCGTCGCAGATGACGCCGGTCACCTGCGTCCCGCTGGTATAGGTCAGGATGCCGAGCCGCGCCCCGGCATTGTCGCCGGCCGTGACGACGATCTCGCGGTCCTCGTCCGCCGGATAGAAGGACGACTCGCCGGCAGAGGTCACGGTCACGGTGCCGGTCAGCGCCGAGACGGTCAGATGGCCCGGCGGGCGGTCGCCGTACTCCACGGTCGGCGGGGGCGTGAAGGTCACGGTCTTATACCGCCAGCACGTGTCGCTGTAGCGCTCGAACCGGCGCGTCGCCTGGTTGCACGAGAGGGCATACAGCACGTCGGCACTCTGCAGGAAGTCGAGGTCGTAGAGGTCCGCCGCGGCGTGCACCGTGGTCACCTCGACCGGATTGCCGCTCACCTCGAGGCGCGCGCCCTGATGATAGAAGCGGCTGTAGAGGGCGCCCAGCTCCAGGATGTACGCCTGGCTCTTAGAGAACTCGAACGGGCGCACGACCGTGCGCGTGGCGGCCACCTTCGCCTCGGCGACGAAGCGCAGTCCGGGCCGCCGAGTGACGCCACCCTGCGGGAGGTTGTGGTAGTTGAGGATCGCCTGCGCCCCCTGCGCGTACTTCGCCAGGTCGGGGCGCGTGTAGATCGTCTCGGCGACCTCGCCGGTGCCGAAGCCGAAGATGACGGGCAGCGGGCGCGGCATGCTCGCTCAGCGCACGCGCGTCAGCGTGCGGCTCAACAGGCGCTTCAGCATGCGCCCCTCTTGGCCATCGCGCGACTTCGCCAGCTTCCACTTTTCCGCGACCTGCTTAGCGAGCACCTCGGCCAGGGCCGCGTTCCGCGTCAGCGGATAGGCCGCGCGGAACGCCAGCTCATACGTAAACGCATCGGTGAACAACGGGTCCCAGAGCGTCACGTCGTCCACGCGCCCGATGTAGAGGATCGCGGGCGAGCAGCCGTCCGTGACGAGCACCTTGGAGGCGGTGCCGCCGCTGCACCCGTACTCGATGCGCCAGGGCTCCTCCTCATTCAGATTCGTCTCGAGCACCATGAGCACCAGCGGCGCGCAGGTGCCGTCCGGGAGACTGAACTGGTAGGTGTACTCCCACACCGGCGCGCAGGTCAGCTCGGTCAGCCCGCAGCCCTGGCCGGCGCGCACGCTGGCGAAGTTCCAGTTGTGCGCGCGCAGTACCTCGTCGAGCGTCGGCGTGTAGAGCGCGTTCATGAGCTGCGCCCGCGGCGCGTTCTGCGCCAGGCTCGTGATCGTCTGATCGCCGATCAGGAGCAGCGCGTTGTTGACGATGTCGAGCGAGGTCGCTGGCATCCCGCCGATGCCGCCGACGATCGTCCAGTAGAGCGTACAGCCGCCGCCCGGCACGGGGACGGAGAGGTCCACGCGGAAGGACGCGGCGGCCATCGCCGAGGGATGCGCCTCGGACGCCCACCCCGCGGTGACGATCGGCTGGTAGGGCGGCGCGGGGAAGCTGCCCGAGATCGTGACAACGCATGTCCCGGCCGCGAGCACCTGGCTGCCGGTCGTGAGCGCCATCAGGCGTCCCGGCCGCGGCGGTCGAACCAGCCGCGCGTTGCGATGCGAATGACGACACCAGCGCCCGAGTTCGCGAGTCGATAACGGATCTGCTTCGACGTATTCGTCCGCACGAGGATCTGTGAAGCCTCGGGAAAGCCATTGGCGCTTTCCACAGTGTTGATGCCGAGCGGGGCCGCGGTCAGTGATGGCGCGGCATCAGTGACCGCCACCTCACTCAAATAGACGGGGGTGCTCGCCGTGACAGCTCCCGTCCGCAAGACCGTGAGCACCGCCTGCACCGTCACGTCGGGCGGGACGGTGAGCGTCGCGGTTACGGCATTCGTGCCGGGGTTATCACTATCCACGTCGAGCACTGGTGCGGCCCAAGCGAACCAGTCGCCATCCTGCACGAACGCGAGGATGTTCGCCGCACCATCCGTCAGCACGGAGCCGATTCGACGATACTGGTCGTAGCTCGCCGGGATGTTGGCCGCCGTGACCGAGGTGTCGAAGCCCGCATCGACCACGCCCGTGTCGCTCCGGCGGATGAGGAAGACGTGATACCACGTGGTGTTGCCGACCGCGCCCGAGAAGAGCCCGCCCTGGTTGGTGCCGACCGCCCACGCCGCGTCGATCTGCTTGGTGAGCGCCGTCGTGAGATTCAGCAGGACGCGGCTGGTGATCGTCGCGTGGTAGCTCGCGGCCGCGCCGACCGCGATCGTGATGTCATGATCCGTATCGACGCCGTGCGAGAGCCCGAGCCCCGTCAGCTCGCCGAGCCAGGTCGCCACCGCGGCGGCTTGAAACGAGGGATAGGCGCCCGCGCCGTTGGAGGTGAGCACCTGTGCGGCCGTGCCCGCGCCGTCGGGCACCGCGATGAACTTGTCGCCGTCGCTGACCGGCACGAGGTATTGCGTGAGGCACGAGTGCCGCCACGCCGAGCCGTCCCAGCACTTCAGGACGCGGTCGGTCGCGTCGAACGCCCACGTGTAGCCGGTCTCGCAGTCCGTGAGGACGCCGGGGTCGTCCCGGACGAACAGCCCGCGCATCGGGCCTCCGTGGCGAGGACGCGGCCCGTGAGGACCGCGCCCTCGCCGTCAGGGGTTACGGCTCGCGCACGTGCAGCACGAGCGTGAACTTGCCGCTGGTCAGCGCCGCGCCCTCCTTGGTGCCCGCGGT
>DATEDF010000091.1:0-19114 GCA_035286465.1 Gemmatimonadaceae bacterium
CGCCTCGTGTGGCAGCGGGTCTATTCCCTGCAGTTCCAGCTGGCGGGGAGCGCCACGGAGCGCGCCGGCGTGCGGACCACCGGTCCCCTCTGGCAGGCCAATCTCAACCGCAACGGGCGTGCGTTCGGCTTCCGGTCGCTCTTCAAGGGAATCTCCAGCGACTTCCGCACGCAAAGCGGATTCCTGTCGCGCGTGGGACAGGTGCAGGCGAACTTCTCCCCGCGGTACACCTGGTTCGGCGAGCGCGCGTCGCGCCTGCAACAGTTCGGCGTGAACCTCGTGTTCGACGACATCTGGGACTACGGCAACTTCAAGCGGCACGGCGATGCGCGCGACAAGAAGTTCCACTTCAACCTGAACGCGCAGTTCCGGGGCGGATGGACGGCGGGCGCCTCGCTGCTCCTCGAGACGTTCGGCTATGATCCCGCGTTCTACGGTGGCCGGTACCGCATCGAGGTGCCGCGAGCGGGCGGCGTGCCGAGCGACACGCTGCCGTTCACGGGGACGCCACGGCTCCCCAACCGCGACTGGGTGGTCTCGTTCGCGACGCCGCAGCTCAAACACCTGTCGCTCAGCGTGCTCTACATCAACGGGCAGGACGAGAACTTCGAGGAGTGGTCGCCGGGGCACATCGTGCACTGGAACGTCAGCGCCACCATCCGCGCGTCGGAGCAGCTGCGCGTGACCGCGAGCTACGTCGAGAACGACTACATCCGCCACACGAACGACCGGCGCGTCGCCCGCCGGAGAGACCCGCGGCTCAAGGTGGAGTACCAGGTGAACCGCAGTGTCTTCGTGCGGGCCATCGGCGAGTACTTCACCGACTACACCGACGCGCTGCGGGACGACAGTCGCACGAACCACCCGCTGCTGGTCTACGATGCGTCGAGCACGCGGTGGGTGCGCACGGTCGAACACACGGACAACACCGTGCACGGCGAGTTCCTGTTTTCGTACAAGCCCACGCCCGGAACCGTGTTCTACGTGGGATACGGCGCCGACCTGTCGGAACCGGACGCGTTTTCGCTGCGGAAGTTGGTGCGGCAGAGTGACGCGTTCTTCGTGAAGGCGAGCTATCTGTTCAGACTGTAAACGGCAGACATCAGACGGCAGACGGCAGACATCAGACATCAGACATCAGACGTCAGACATCAGACGTCAGACGGCCGAGGCCGGGCGCCGGTCGGCCGGGCGAACCTCACCGCAGAACACGCAGAACACGCAGAACACGCAGAACACGCAGAACACTCAGATGCTGTTTCCGATGCACGATGTGCCGCTGCGCGTGGGCGCGCCGCTTGCGGAACTCGAGACGCCGGCGGCGCTGGTGGACCTGGACCGCCTCGAGCGCAACATCGCGCGGATGGCGTCGTATGCGCGGGAACACGGCCTCGCGCTCCGGCCGCACGTCAAGACGCACAAGGCGACAGTGGTGGCGGCCGCGCAGCTTGCGGCGGGAGCCACGGGGCTCACCTGCGCGACGCCCGCGGAGGCGGCCGTCATGAGCGCGGTGAGCGACGACCTCCTGCTCGCGTATCCGCCCGTGGGCCCCAAAGTGGCGAAGCTCGTGGCACTCCCCGAACGCGTGCGACTCACCGTCGCGCTCGATTCGACGGCGGCGATCGAAGGGCTCGCCGCCGCCGCGCGCGCGGCGCAGCGACCCGTGCGCGTGTACGTCGAGCTCGACGTCGGGATGCACCGCGTCGGCGTGACGGCGTGGGACGAGGCGACCCGGCTCGCGCGCCTCGTGCGCGAGCGGCCTCCGCTCGAGTACGCGGGGATCGCCTTCTATCCCGGGCACATCCGCGACGAGGTGGGCTCGCAGGACGCCAAGCTCGACGCGCTGCGCGAGGCGCTCACGAGCGCGACGTCGGCGCTGGCGCGCGCCGGGGTCGCCCCGCCGGCCGTCAGCGGCGGCTCCACGCCCACGATGTGGCGTTCGCACGAAGCGGGCGCCGTGACCGAGATCCGGCCGGGGACCTACGTCTACAACGACCGCGGCACCGCGGCGATCGGGGCGTGCACCTGGAGCGACTGCGCCTTCACGGTGCTCGCGACAGTGGTGAGCACGAGCGTCCCGCACCAGGCGGTGATCGACGCCGGATCGAAAGCGCTCGGGCGCGAGCCGTCCCGCGGCACGGCCGGCGAAGGGTGGGGCGTGCTGCTCGACCGGCCCGACGTGGCGGTCTCCCGGATGAGCGAGGAGCACGGCATCCTCGACCTCTCGCGCTCCGATTGGCGCCCCGCGGTCGGCGAGCTCGTGCGCGTCGTGCCGAACCACGTGTGCTACGTGGTTCATCTCAACGACGTGACGTACGGCGTGCGCGGGGAGCGGGTCGAGACGAGCTGGCCGGTGGACGCGCGGGGGCGCGCGCAGCCGGCCGTCGGGAGCTAATGCGCTCGTGCGCCTTCGATCATCTCGCGCACGTGCCCGTCGTACTCGGCCATCGCCCGTGCGTCAGAGGTGAGCAGGGACACGACGATTCCGATCAGGAAGCTCCCCGGCATGGTGAGCACCGCCGGGTTCTTGAGCGGGAACCACGCTCCCGGGTGATGCAGGATGTCCACCTGGATCACGGGTGAGAGCCCGATCAGCACGAGCGTCGCGACCGTGCCCGTGACCATGCTCGCGACCGCGCCGTGCGTCGTACAGCGACGCCAGAAGATGGACAGCACGAGCGCGGGGAAGTTCGCGCTCGCCGCGATCGCGAACGCGAGCCCCACCATGAACGCGACGTTCTGCCCCTTGAACGCGATCCCGAGGAGCACCGCGACCACCCCGAGCACGAATGTCGCGACGCGCGCCACCCGGAGCTCTTCGCCGGATCGCGGGTGCCCGCCGCGGATCACGCTCGTCCAGAGGTCGTGCGAGAGCGCCGCCGCCCCGGAGAGCGTGAGCCCGGCCACCACCGCCAGGATGGTCGCGAACGCGACTGCCGCGATGAACCCGAGGAACGGCGTCCCGCCCAGGAACTCGGCCAGGAGCGGCGCCGCCATGTTGCCGCCCTTGTCGATCGCCCGGATCGCGTCGGGGCCGACGAAGACCATCGCGCCGAAGCCGAGCACGAAGGTCAGCAGGTAGAAGAAGCCGATGAGTCCCGTCGCGTAGAACACCGACGTGCGCGCGGCCTTGGCGTCACGCACCGTGTAGAAGCGCATGAGGATGTGCGGCAGCCCCGCGGTGCCGAACATCAGCGCCATCCCGAGCGAGATCGTGTCGAGCGGCACCGAGACGAGACTGCCCGGCGCGAGCACCGCGTCGCCGTACTTCGCGCTGGCGGCGGCGAAGAGCGCGACGGGGTTCATCCCGAACTTCGCGAGCACCAGGAGCGCGAGTGTCGCCGCGCCGCCCAGGAGCAGCCCCGCCTTCACGATCTGCACCCACGTCGTGGCGAGCATCCCTCCGAAGAGCACATAGGCGATCATCGCCGCGCCCACGATGGTGACGGCCATCTCGTAGCTCAGGCCGAACATCAGCCGGATGAGCGTGCCCGCGCCGACCATCTGCGCGATGAGATAGAAGAGGACGGTCGAGAGCGTGCCCAGCAGGGCGGCGAGCCGCACGGGGGTCTGGCGCAGCCGGACGGCAACGACGTCGGCGAAGGTGTACTTGCCGAGGTTGCGGAGCGGCTCGGCAATCAGGAAGAGCACCACGGGCCAGCCCACGAGCCATCCGGTGGAGTAGATGAGTCCGTCGAATCCCGTGGTGGAGACGAGCCCGGCGATGCCAAGGAAGCTCGCGGCGCTCATGTAGTCGCCGGCCAGGGCGAATCCGTTCTGCACGGGGCTCACCGTTCGGCCCGCCGCGTAGAAGTGCTCGGTGGTGCGCGTGCGCTTGGCGGCCCAGTAGGTGATGCCGAGCGTGATCGCGATGAAGAGAAAGAAGAACGCCATCGCGACGGAGTTCGGTTGGCCGATGGCGGTGGCGGGGGCGGCGCCCTGGGCGACGCTCTGGGCGGCCGGCACGCCGGCCGCGGCGGCCGCGGCGGGCGCGGCGGGCGCGGCGGGCGCGAGGGCCGTGCTGAGCGCGTGCGCGAGGAGCCGCGAGGAGATCAGTCGCCCTCCTTGCGCAGTTCCTCGAGCCGGGCGTCGTAGTGCGTGTTCGCCCATCGCACATAGCCCCACGTGAGGAGCCACGAGAGCACGATCACCAGCGCGCCGAGGAGGATCCCGATGCTCAGCCCCCTGGTGAGGAGCGTTCCCATCAGCTCCTTCTGGAAGGCGATGAGCGCGATGAACCCGAAGTAGACCGCGGCCACCGCCAGCGTGAGCGCGATCGCGATGCGCCAGCGACGGTGGTGGAGCTCGTGATAGCTCACGGGCCCCGCCACTCCTTCGTCACGCGCGCCGTGACGATGGAATCGAGCTTCGGGAACTCGCGCTGCAGGTAGGCGTTGCCCTCGCCGGCGATCCGCGCCTGGATCGGCCCGTTCCCCTCGGGCGCGGCCTCGCCGTAGCCGTTGAAGAGCGAGTCCACCACCGGCATCCCTCTCGCGACCCGGCCGACCGGCGCGAATCCGATGCCGTCGAGCTGCGCGTTGTTCCCGAAGTTGATGAAGAGCTGCGTGGTGCGGCTGTCGGCGCCGGACGTGGCGTAGGTCACGACTCCGCGCGTGTTGCTCTTGCGGACCGGATCGTCGGCGATCCGCAGGCTCTCCCACGTGCGGGCGACGGCCGGATTGCCGTGCGCGCCGAACTGGGCCATGAAGCCGTCAATGACGCGGTAGAAGCGCACGCCGTCGTAGAAGCCGTTGTCGGCGAGGTAGTGGAGCCGGTCGGCGCCGCGCGGCGCCCACGCGCGGTGCACGATCACGTCGAAGTCGCCGCGCGAGGTGCTGAAGCGCACGGTGAAGCTGTCGGGCCCGGCCGCGTCGAGTTTCGCGGGATCCGGGGTGAGCAGTCGGGCGGCCACCGCCGGCGACCGTTGCGCGCCGGACGTGTCGCCGGTCGTCGTCCCCGCGGCGGGCGCCTGCGCGGGCGGGGGCGGGGCCTTCTCGCACGCGCCAAGCGCGACGAGGGCCAGGATGAGGGTGGTCCGCTGCATCGCTAGTCTCCCCTGGTCTTGAGCGTCAGAATCGCCCGCGCCGTCGTCTCCTCCACGCGCTTCACCGCCCCCGCGATCGCGGCGCGCGTCGCGTCGCTCGGGCCGCCGACTTCGATGTCCTCGGTGCTCGCGAGCGCGCCACGGTACCACGCGCCCCAGACCTCGAGGATGTGCGCCTCGAAGGGCACGCTGCCGCCCTTCGCGAGCGTGTCGGCGGAGAGCCGCCGCTCGGTCTCGAGCCGCGCGAGCGCGGCGCGCTCCACCTCGAGCACGATCCGCCGCGCCGCCGCGCCGTCCGCCGTGACGAGCGTGAGCCCGCTCACGAGCGCCGCGACGCCCGAGTGGCGCAACTCGTCCGCCGACACCTTGTCCATCCGGTCGCCGTCGGTGTGGTAGAACTGGTCGGTGAAGTGCCAGAAGAGGACGCCCGGCTTCCCGTTGTTCAGGAACGCGGTGTGGTCGCTCCCGCCCTCGAACGGATTCGTCTTCACCACCCACCCGGTGGCGCGCGCCTCGTCGAGACAGCGCTCGATGAGGAAGTCGTTGAAGTAGTGCGGCCGCATTGCCTGCTCGTCGAGCGGCCGCGGCGTCCCCCACTCCGTGTGGTGATCGTCGCCGCGCGTCCAGATGGCCGACGGGTCGGGCATCTTCTCGATGAGGAAGGTGCCGCCCGTCTTCCTCGTGTCTTCCCCGACCATGTCGAGGCTCAGGCCCCATCGGATGCCCCGGGCGCGCGCCGAGTCCTGCCGGATGTAGCGGTCGGTGACGGTGATCTCCCGACCCCAGAGCATCGTGAGCGTGCGCTTCGGGTCCACGCGGCCGCTCCGCACGAGTTCCGCGGCCACGCGCGCCATCTCGGTGAGCGCGCCGACGCCCGAGGCGTCGTCGTTCGCGCCGGGCTCCTGCACGTGCGCGCTGTAGACGAAGCGCTCCTCGGGCTTCGCGCTTCCCCTGAGGTCGGCGACGACGGCCAGCTCGGTGGCGGGAAAGACGAAGCGCGACTTCGCGCGCACGCGGAGCCGCACCGGCCCGGCCGCGAGCGCCGCAAGGAGCTGCTCGCGCGCCGCGAACGACAGCGGGATCCCCCAGCTCCGTCTCGCGCTGTCGTACGGGATGGACGTGAACTGGATCGAACCCCGGTTCACCTCCGGCCGTGTGTACCTCGGCATGGCGTACCCGAGCACGCCGGCCGCCCCGCGCCGCTGCACGGCCTCGGCGAAGAGGCCGCCGACGCGCCCGTCGGCCATCACGATCTTGCCGCGCACGTCCACCGAGTCGAGCGCGGCGGCGGTCGCGGAAGCGACCCGCACCAGCTCGGCTTCGACACCCTGCTCGGGCGTCGAGAACGAGTTCGTGGCGAGCATGTTGCGGTTCGTGGCGAACGCGAGGACGGGAGAGTGCCGGCCGGCGGCGTCCACGATCGTGACCGACGCGTCCAGCGGCTCCCACGCGGGGTTCGGGAGCGGGTAGCGCTCGACCCGATACGTGAGCCGATCGCCCGGCTTCGCGGCGGCTTGCTCGACGTACCCCGCGGCGGCGAGGCGCGCGACGACGTGGGCGATGCTCGAGTCGAACCCCGCGTTCCCCGGCCATCGCACGAAACGGTCGAGGTAGGCGACGGTCTCGCGCGCGCGGTCTCCCGAATAGCGCGCCCGGACGTTGGCGAAGTGCGCCTCCACGGCCCCGCGGGCCGGCTGCGGGGACGGTTCCGGCGGCGATGGGCGCGCGCGCTGCGCCGCGAGGAGCGCGGGAGTCGCCAGGAGAGCCAAGGAGCGAATGAGCATGGTGTGAGAAGCTGTTTCGTCAGGGTAAGAAGCTATTTCGTCAGGGATTCCCGCGCACGGGCTGGCGAGACCCCCGACAGACGTGGGCTGCTACGCAACCCCAATTGGGGTTGTCGAGGTTGTGTCAGCGAGGTGGACGCTTGGCAACGGTCACAGAGAGTCCTCAACGCGCCGCCGCACCCGCGGTGGCCGCTCCCCCCGCCGCGCAGCGACTGCGCGAGCACACGATCGAGATCGTGTCGGACTCGGGCGAGGGCGCGCAGAAATGCGGGCAGATCTTCGGCGCCGTGTCCGCGAAGATGGGCAACGGCGTCTGGACCGTCGAGATCATCCCCGCGGAGATCCAGCCGCCCCCGCGCATTCCGGAAGGCGCGAGCGGCAACCGCATCCGGCTCGGTTCGGCGCCGGTCACCAACGGGGGAGACGCGACCAACCTCGCCATCGCGTTCAACGAGCAGGTGCTGCTCGCGCGCCACCGGCTCGGTGCGCTCGCGAACGACGCGACGCTCCTGATCGAGGACATGTGGGCCACGCACGAGGATGCCGACATCCGCGCGGCGTGGGAGCAGGCGATGGCGGAACTGTCGGGGCGCTCGTACCGCATCGTGCCGGTCCCGATGGAGGCGCAGTGTCTCACTCTCGTGGACAACGCGCGCAAGGGAAAGAACATGTTCGCGCTCGGCGTGCTCACGTGGATCTACCAGCGCGACCTGGAGCGCGTGCGCGACCAGATCGCCTTCGCGTTCCGCAAGAAGAGCGAGGAGGTGTTCGAGAGCAACGTGGCGCTGATGCAGCTCGGGCACGATTGGGCCGCGGCGCATCTCGACTTCCGCATCGAGGTGCCGAGCGCGCCGCCCGCGGAGGCGCTGGTGGTGATGAACGGGAACGAGGCGATCGGGCTGGGCGGGATCGCCGCGGGGATGGAGCTGTGCGCGATGTACCCGATCACGCCGGCGACGTCGGTGTCGCATTACCTGAGCGAGGTGTTCGAGCGCTTCGGCGGGATCGTGCACCAGGCGGAGGACGAGATCGCCGCCGCGGGCGTCGCGCTCGGGGCGTCGTTCGCGGGAAAGGTGGCGTTCACCATCACCTCCGGGCCCGGCCTCGCCCTCAAGACGGAGTTCATTGGCCTCGCGGTGATGACGGAGACGCCGCTCGTGGTGGTGGACGTGCAGCGCGGCGGCCCGAGCACGGGGCTCCCGACGAAGGTCGAGCAGTCGGACCTTCTCGCGTCCATGGTCGGGCAGCCCGGGGACTCGCCGCACATCGTGGTGGCGCCCGCGACGATCGAGGAGTGCTTCCACGTGATGGTCACGGCGCGGCGCCTCGCCGAGGCCTTTCGCACCGCCGTGATCGTGCTTTCGGACGCGAACCTCGCAACGGGAGTGACGCCCTTTCCGCGTCCCAAGGCCGACGAGCACTGGCAGGCGCAGCCGCCGGACTTGGCCCCCGTCACCGACGGGCTCCGGCCCTACGGGTGGGACCGCGAGACCGGACTCTCGCGGCGCGTGATCCCCGGACAGCCGGGAGGGATGTTCACGGCCACCGGCCTCTCGCACGACGAGGGGAGCAAGGTCGCCTACAGCTCCGGCGTCCACCAGCGCAGTTCCGCGATGCGGAGCCGCAAGATCGCCGTGCTGCAGGGGCTGCTCCAGCCGCCCGTGGTGCACGGCGCGCCGCGCGGCGACGTCCTCGTGGTCGGGTGGGGGAGCACGAAGGGCACGATCGAGGAGGCGGTGGACCGCGCGCGGGCGGAAGGCCTGCGCGTCTCGTCGCTTCACCTGCGCTTTCTCTCGCCGCTCGAGCCCGGGCTCAAGCAGATCTTCAAGCGGTTCAAGCGGGTCGTCACGGTGGAGATCAACTACAGCGACGAACCGGACGACCCCTACATCACCGACGAGAACCGGCGACGGGGCCAGCTCTGCTGGCTGCTGCGCGCGACGACGCTCGTGGACGTGGACTGCTGGACGCGCGTGCCCGGCGAGCCGCTCCGTCCGGGCGCGATCCTCGACGCGATCCGCGCGCGTGTGTCGCGGGGAGGTGCTTCATGACGTTCTCCTGCGGCCTGCTCTCGATCCTCGAGCCGGACGACGGGGACGAGCATTACGCACTGAGCGACTACGAGGGTGCGCGGGCCCGCTGGTGCCCCGGCTGCGGCGACCATTCGGTACTCACCGCGGTGCAACGCCTCCTCACGGCGGAGCAGCTCGTGCCCGAGCAGACGGTGTTCGTTTCCGGGATCGGCTGCTCCAGCCGCTTCCCGCACTACGTCAAGACCTACGGCTTCCACGGGATTCACGGCCGGGCGCTTCCGGTGGCGACCGGGATCAAGCTGCACCGGCCGGATCTCCGCGTCTTCGTCGTGATGGGCGACGGCGATTGCTGCTCGATCGGCACCGCCCACTGGATTCACGCCCTGCGGTACAACCTCGACATCGTTGTGATGCTGCTCGACAACGGCATCTATGGTCTGACGAAGAACCAGACGTCGCCGACCACGCCGCAGGGCTACCCCAGCAACACCCAGCCGCACGGCAGCTTCCTTCCGGCGCTCAACCCGCTCTCGGCCACGCTCGGCGTGACGAACGCGTCGTTCGTCGCGCAGACGGCGGAATGGGTGCCGGCGCACCTGTACGCGACGCTCAAGGCCGCGCACCGGCACCGGGGGCTTTCCTTCGTGCGGATACTCCAGCGCTGTCCCGTCTACACGCCCGACCTCTTCCAGCTGGCAGTGCGCGATCCGTCGCGCATCGCGCTCCTCGTGCACGACGACGGCGTGGTCGTGCCCGAGCTGGAAAAGGTGTACGCCACGCAGGTCGCGCACGACCCGCGCGATCTCGCCGCGGCGCGCGCCCTGGCCGAGGCGACGGACCGCATCCACCTCGGCGTGCTCTTCCGCGACGTCTCGCGGCCTCGCTACGAAGAGCTGCGTCGCGTGCCGCCGCGGACGAGCGACGAGCGTCTCGCGCTGCTCGACCAGGAGCTCGACCGCTATGCCGTCTGACCCCCGCGTTGCCCAGGCGCTCGAGGCGCTGACGCAGCCGATCGCCGAGTTCCGGTCGCTGGTGCAGGGCGCCCTCGCGCAGGCCGAGCACTACCTGTCCGCCCAGAGCGCCGACGCGGAAGAGCGAACAGCGCGCGCGCGCGCGGAGCTGGGCCTCTTCGCCGCGGAGCGGCTCGACGCTGCGCGTTTCGCCGCGCTCTTCCCCCTCGCCGGAAGCGCCGGTGCCGACGCCCTTGCCGCGCTCGGGCGTGCGGTGGAGACGCTCCGGTCCGTGCGCGAGCGCGGGGACGAGCTGTTCGTGGTGGAAGTGCCTCCGGGCGGCCGGCTCGGCGCCACCGTGGACCTGGCGCTGGCCGAGGCGGGCCGCGCCTTCGGCGCGGTGGTGACGTCCGAGCTGGTGCGCGGCGGTCGCTATCGCGCCGACGAGCACGACCGGCTCCTGGACACGTTCGAGTTCCGGACGTGGAATCGGGCGGAGCGGCGCTTCGCGCCGCCGCTCGTCGTGGTGCTGGAGGGGACCGCGCTCCTCGCGAGCGAGCTGGCGGAGTTCGCCGACGGGCGCGAGAAGCTCGTGCTGGTGGTGCACGGCTCGTGCGCGCCGGCGCCGCTCGCGCGCTGCATCACGCCGGGCACCTTCGTGCTGCAGACCACGGACGGAAGCGGGCTGGAACGCGTCGCGGCGTTCGAGGGGCCCGCGATCGCCGCGCTGGTCCCCGCCGGGGCCGCGACCTTCGCGCACGATCCCGGCGGGGGCCGCGAGTCCTGGCAGCGCCTGACGGTCGGGCATCTTCCGGAGAAACCGAAGCGGTCCGTCGGCGCCCTCAGCGCGTGGCAGATGAGCGAAGACCTCCAACTCCTGGAAACGCTCTCGCGCACGCCGTTCGCCGTCCCCGCGCCCGGCGGTGGCGCCGGCACGGCGGCCGTGGGTGCGGCCGATGCCGCCGACCGGATCGCCAGCTGGCTGCTCGGCCAGTCCGGGCTGGCCGGTGGATCGTGACGGGGTAAGGGCGCGGCCCCCGATGATCCTCACGGCGGTGCTCATCCTGGGCGGCACGGGGCTCTTCTTCGCGGCCCTGATCGCCCTCGCCAACAGCAAGCTCTGGGTCTGGGAGGATCCGCGCATTGATGTCGTCGCGGGGCTGCTCCCGAGCGTGAACTGCGGGGCGTGCGGGCTCCCCGGGTGCCGCGCGTTCGCCGAGCAGGCGGTGGCGGGGAAGGTCGCGCCGGCGCAGTGCACGGTCGTGGACGCGGCCGGTCGCGACGCGATCGCGGGGTTCCTTGGCGTGGAGGCGGGCGAGGCCGTGAAACGCGTGGCCCGGCTCCTCTGCGCGGGCGGCTCCGACGTCGCGCCGCAGCAGGCGGAGTACCGCGGGCTCCCGACCTGCGCCGCCGCCGCCGCGGTCGCCGGCGGCGGCAAGGCGTGCGCGTGGGGGTGCCTCGGGCTCGCCGACTGCGAGCGGTCGTGCGACTTCGACGCGATCCGGATGAGCCCCACGGGCCTCCCGGTGGTGGACGTCGTGAAGTGCATCGCGTGCGGCGACTGCGTGGACGCGTGCCCCAAGGACCTGTTCATCCTGATGCCGCTCGATCACCACCTGCTGGTGCAGTGCAGGAACCTCGTGCAAGGCGACGAGGTGCTCGAGGACTGCCGCGTGGCGTGCACGGCGTGCGGCAAGTGCGTGCAGGACGCCGCGGGGGGGCTGCTCAGCGTGGCGAGCGGCGTGGCGGTGGTGGACTACGAGCGCATCGCGCTCGCCGAGCCGCGCGTCGTGGAGCGCTGCCCCACCGATTCGATCGTCTGGCTCGCCGGCGCGCAGTTCAGTGGCGTGCCGGCCACCGCGCCGAGGAGGGCTGCGTGAAGCTCTGGACGCCGTCCAAGCGCGAGGAGCCGGCGGCGGTCGCACCACCGCCGTTCCCCGGCCTGCGCAATGCGCTCGACGGGAGCGGCGCGGTGGTGGCCATGGAGACCGCCGCGGGCGAAGCCGCCGGCGCCTATCCGATCACGCCATCCACCCAGATGGGCGAGGGGTGGGCCCAGGCGGTCGCCGAGGGCCGGCTCAACGTGAACGGCCGCCGGCTCATCTTCTTCGAGCCGGAGGGCGAGCACGCCGCCGCCGCGGTGACGGCGGGCATGGCGATGGCCGGGCTGCGCGCGACGAACTTCTCCAGCGGGCAGGGAGTCGCGTACATGCACGAATCGCTGTACGCGGCCGTCGGCAAGCGGCTCACGTACGTGCTCAATATCGCGGCGCGCGCCATGACGAAGCACGCGCTCAACGTGCACGCGGGGCACGACGACTATCACGCGGTGGACGACACCGGGTTCTTCCAGCTCTTCGCGAAGGACGTGCAGGAAACCGCGGACCTCAACCTGATCGCGCACCGCCTCGCCGAGTTGTCGCTCAATCCCGGCATCTGCGCTCAGGACGGCTTCCTCACGAGCCACGTCATCGAGACTGTGCGTCTCCCGGAGCCCGAGTTGGTGAAGGCGTACCTCGGCGATCCGTCGGACCTGATCGCGTCGCCGACCGCCGCGCAGCGCCTCGTCTTCGGCGAGAAGCGCCGCCGCATCCCGGAGATGTTCGACCTCGACTACCCCGCCATGCTCGGCGTGGTGCAGAACCAGGACAGCTACGCCCAGGGCGTCGCCGCGCAGCGGCCGTTCTACTTCGACCACCTGGCGGCGCTCGCCGAGCGTGCCTTCGACGAGTTCGCCACGCTCACGGGCCGGCGCTACGCGCGCGCAGACGGCTACCGGCTCGACGACGCGGAGTGGGCCATCGTCGGCCAGGGCTCGGTCGTGCCGAACGCCGAGGCCGTCGCCGACCACCTGCGCGAGACGCGCGGGCTCAAGGTCGGCGTGCTCAACTTCACCATGTTCCGCCCGTTCCCCGGGGACCTCGTGACCAGGCTCCTGGCGGGGAAGAAGGGTGTCGTCGTGCTCGAGCGCACGGACCAGCCGCTGGCCGTGGACCCGCCCCTCCTCCGGGAGATCCGCGCCGCGATGTCGAAGGCGCTCGAGAATGGGCGGGTCGCGCCGGGCCTCCCCCTGCCGTACGAGGGGATCGCCGCGCTGCAGAGCTTCGACGTGCCCGACTTCTTCTCCGGCTGCTTCGGCCTCGGGAGCCGCGACCTCCAGCCGGGCGACATCGTGGCCGCCGTGAAGAACATGTTCCCGGGAGGCGCGCGGCGTCGCCAGTTCTACCTCGGCGTGGAATTCGTGCGCGAGGGCACACGCGTGCCCAAGCTGCAGATCTGGCAGGAACGGCTGGTGGAGAGCTATCCGCACCTGGCCGAACTGGCGGTCCGTCCCTCGAGCGTGGTGAACCTCCTCCCGCGCGGCTCCACCGCCGTGCGCATCCACTCGGTGGGCGGCTGGGGCGCGATCACGATGGGGAAGAACCTCGCGATGACCGCGTTCGAGCTCTTCGGCTTGGACATCAAGGCCAACCCGAAGTACGGGTCGGAGAAGAAAGGGCAGCCGACGACGTTCTATGCGGTGCTCGCGCACGAGCCGATCCGGCTCAACTGCGAACTCAAGCACGTGGACGTCGTGCTCTCGCCGGACCCCAACGTCTTCCGCAACAGCGATCCGCTCGACGGCCTCGCTGAGGGCGGTGTCTTCGTGCTGCAGAGCGACCTGGAGCCGGCGGCCCTCTGGCAGACGCTGCCCGCGCGCGCGCGCGCCATCATCCGCGAGCGCAAGATCCGCGTGTACATGCTCGATGCCTTCCAGATCGCACGCGAAGAGGCGTCCGACGCCGATCTTCGCTACCGGATGCAGGGCGCGGCGTTCCTCGGCGCGTTCTTCCGCGCGTCGCCGCTCCTCGAGCGCGAGCGCGCCACGCGCGAACGCCTCTTCGAAGGCATCCGCGTGCAGCTCGAGAAGAAGTTCGGTCACCGCGGCGCGCGTGTGGTGGATGACAACGTGCGCGTCATCAGCCGTGGATTCGACGAAGTGCGCGAGGTGGTCCTGGCCGCGGACGCCGAGGCCGAGACGCCCGGCGACGTGCCGCACCTCCCCATTCTGCTCGACGCCCCGCTGGCCGCGCCCGGCATCGGGAATCAGGGCCGGTTCTTTGAGCAGGTGTGCGCGCTCTGCCAGATGGGCCAGGACGGCATCGCCGACCCGTTCGCCGCGATCAGTGCGATGCCCGCCGCCACCGGCGCGGTGCGCGACATGAGCGGCGTCCGGCTCGAAGTGCCCGACTTCATCGCCGCGAAGTGCACGGGGTGCGGCCAGTGCTGGGTGCAGTGCCCCGATTCCGCGATCCCGGGGCTCGTCAACAGCGTCGAGCAGGTGATCGCCACGGCGATCGCCGCCGCGGCGAACGGCCACCCGCTGGAGCGGATGGCGCCGATCGCGAAGCTCTGGGCGAAGGAGGCCCAGCGCCTGCTCGACAAGGAGCCGGCGCTCCCGCTGCCCGACGTCTTCGCGCGCGCGTATGAGTCCCTCGCCGACAAGATGAAGTGGGATGCCGATCGTCGCGCCGCCACGGACGCCGAGTTCGCGCGCGTGCACGCGCGGCTGGCCGAGTTCCCGCTCGCGCGCACGAAGCCCTTCTACGACGCCGTCGAGGCGAAGCAGAAGGGCGCCGGAGGCCTGCTCTCCGTCACCGTGAACCCCGAGACGTGCAAGGGGTGCAACCTCTGCGTGGACGTGTGTCCCGACGCCGCGCTCGTGACGGCCAGGCAGGACGACGCGATCCTCGCGCGGCTCCGGCGGAACTGGGCGCTCTGGGAGCGGCTCCCCGACACCGATGATCGCTTCATCAACGTCTCCGACGTGGACGAGGGCATCGGCGTGCTGTCGTCGCTCCTCCTGAAGAAGGCGACCTACCGCTCGATGGTCGGCGGCGACGGCGCCTGCATGGGGTGCGGCGAAAAGACGGCCGTGCACCTCATCGTCTCGGCCATCCACGCCTCGCTGCAACCGAAAGTCGCGCGCCACGTGGCGACGCTCGGCGAGCTGATCGAAGCGCTCGACGCGCAGGCGCGCGAGCTGCTCGCCGCCGACGCGAACCTGGACGAGGCGGCCGCGGCGAGCGGCCCCGTCGCCGTCGAGCTCGATCCCGCGAAGCGCGAGCGCCTCGAGTTGCTGACGCGCACGTTGCGCGAGCTGAGGGACCTGCGCTGGCGCTACGTCGAGGGCCCGAGCGGCCGGGGGCGCGCTTCGCTCGGGATGACGAACGCCACCGGCTGCTCCTCCGTGTGGGGCAGCACCTATCCGTACAACCCGTACCCGTTCCCGTGGGTCAACCATCTCTTCCAGGATGCCCCCTCGATCGCCATCGGCGTGTTCGAGGCGCACATGCGGAAGATGACCGATGGGTTCCGGATGCTGCGGCGCGCGGAGCTGCTGCGCTCGCGCACGTACGACGCCGCGGCGCACGAGGCGGAGCTCGCCGCGCTCGACTGGCCACAGCTCACCGACGAGGAGTTCGCGCTCTGCCCACCGATCGTCGCGATGGGGGGCGACGGCGCGATGCTCGACATCGGCTTCCAGAACCTCTCGCGGCTCCTCGCCTCGGGAAAGCCGGTGCGCGTCGTGGTGCTCGACACGCAGGTCTACTCCAACACCGGCGGCCAGGCGTGCACCTCCGGCTACACCGGCCAGGTGGCCGACATGTCGGCGTGGGGAAGCGCGCAGCACGGCAAGACGGAGACGCGCAAGGAGCTGGGGCTCATCGCGATCGCGCACCGCGGGGTCTACGTACACCAGTCGTCGCAGGCCTCGGCGTCGCACCTCATCGCCGGCGTGCTGAAGGGGCTGCAGAGGCGCCGGCCCGCGGTCTTCAACATCTACACGCCGTGCCCCGTGGAGCACGGGCTGGCCGACGACTGGGCGCAGCACGCGGCGCGCCTCGCGCTCGAGAGCCGGGCCTTCCCGTTCCTCACGTTCGACCCGGACGCGGGCGCCAGCTTCGTGGACTGCCTCAGTCTCGAGGGGAATCCGGCGCTCGACGCGGCGTGGCCCACCTACGAGCTGAAGTACCTCGACGCGGACGGTGCCGAGCAGACGCTCGAAGTGCCGGTGACGATCGCCGACTGGGCCGCGACCGAGGCGCGCTTCAAGCAGCACTTCGCCGTCGTGCCGGCGGACAAGTGGGACGAGGCGATGATGCCCCTGCACGAGTACCTCGTCGCGCCGGCCGCGGAGCGCGAGGGACGCGCGCCCTTCATCCACGCCGTGGGGAAGGACCGGCGGCTCGGCCGGCTCAGCGTCTCCGGAGAGATCGTCCAGCTCGCCGAGGAGCGCCTGCAGCACTGGTCCCAGCTGCGGCAGCTCGCGGGGCTCGAGGTGGCCGGGTCGGTGCGCGACGTCGTCGCGGGCGAGCTCGAGGCGGAGTTCGACCGGCGGGCGGGCGTGCTGCGCGCCGAATACGAGGCGAAGTTCGCCGAGTTGAAGGCGACGTACCCGGCGCAGATGGCGCGGCGCCTCGCCGAGGGACTGCTGCGGCACGCGAGCGGCTCGTCGGCGATCGCGGAACTGCTCGCGTCGCTGCCGGCGCCGCCCGTCTCGGGCAATGGGGAGCACCGGCCGGCCGCGGCGCCAGAGGCCGGCGCGCCGCCACGCGGTGCGCCGATGGCCGGAGTGACTGCGGCCGTTCAGGCATCCGCCGCATCCCCGACGGCCGCCGGCACGGCCGGCGCGACGGCGGCTGCTGCGCCCGGCGCGACCGCGACGGCAGGGGCCGAGACGGAGGAGGGACTCGTCCTCGAGCCCTACATTGATTCCGCGCGCTGCACGACGTGCAACGAGTGCACCAACCTCAACAAGAAGCTCTTCGCCTACAACGCCGACAAGCAGGCGTACATCAAGGACCCGCGCGCCGGCACCTTCCAGCAGCTCGTGCTCGGCGCCGAGCGCTGCCCGGTCGCCATCATCCATCCCGGCACGCCGCTCAATCCGAAGGAGAAGGACCTCGCGAAGTGGGTGAAGCGCGCGGAGAAGTTCAACTGAGCCGGCGATGAAGCTCGCGCTCGGGTTCCGTCACGGTGTCCATCCCCCAGAAGAAAAGGAGCTGAGCAACGGGCTCCGCATCCGGCGGATGCCGTACCCCAACGAGCTCGTGCTTCCGCTCCGCCAGCACGCGGGGAAGCCGGCGAAGCTGTGCGTGCGGGTCGGTGACCACGTGGAGCGCGGCGACACGCTGGCCGAGGCCGACGGGTTCGTCTCGGTGCCGATCCACGCCTCCGCCGCCGGCGTGGTGGCGGCCGTCGAGTTGTGGCCGCACCCCGACGGCACGATGGCGGAAGCCGTGCGGATTCGCGTGGACCGCTTCGCGCCGCAGGTCCCGAGGCCGCGCCTCGTGCCGCGCTGGGAGGGCTTGAGCCCGGACGACGTCGTGCGCGCGGTGCAGCAGGCGGGCGTCGTCGGGCTGGGCGGCGCGGCGTTCCCCACGCACGTCAAGCTCCGGCCGCCCCCGGACTTCGCGGTCCACACCCTCATTATCAACGGCGCCGAGTGCGAGCCCTACCTCACCTCGGACCATCGCACCATGGCGGAGTATCCCGACCGGGTGATGTTCGGCATCCGCGTGATGATGCACACGCTGGGGGTGCGGCGCTGCGTCGTCGGCATCGAGCACAACAAGCCGGACGCGATCGCGGCGATGCGCGGCGCCGTCCCGGCCGACCTCCCGGTGGAGATCCTGCCGCTCACCGTCAAGTACCCGCAGGGCGCGGAGAAGATGCTGATCCACGCCGTGACCGGCGTGGAAGTGCCGTCGGGAAAGCTGCCCGCGGCCGTCGGCGTCATCGTGCAGAACGTGGGGTCGGTCGCCGCGATCGCCGAGGTGTTCGAGACGGGGCTCCCGCTCATCGAGCGCATCGTGACGGTCTCTGGGCACGGGCTCCGGCGCCCGGCCAATCTCATCGTGCCGGTGGGGACGAAGCTCCGCGACCTGCTCGCCTTCTGCGACGGCGTGACGCCGGATGCGGCGGAGGTGATCATCGGCGGGCCGATGATGGGGCTCGCGCAGGCGAACCTCGACGCGCCCGTGATCAAGGGCACGACGGGCGTCGTGGTGCTCGCGCAACGCGAGACGCGCGGCGCTCGGACCTATCCCTGCATCCATTGTGGCCGCTGCCTCGACGCGTGCCCGGTTTTCCTCAATCCGTCGCGCCTGGGCGATCTCGCGCGCGTGGACCGGTACGAGGAGATGGTCGAGCTGCACCTCGCCGACTGCATGCTCTGCGGGTCGTGCGCGTTCGTCTGCCCGTCGAACATCCCGCTCGCGCAGCTCTTTTTGGCGAGCAAGGCGGCGCTCAAGCGGCTCCAGGCGGGGGCGGCGGCGACGGCGGGGACGCCTCAGGCGGCGGCGGCGGCGGCGGAGCGTGTGGCCGTGGCGGCGGCGTAATGGCGGACGCATCGCCGAGCGGGCCGGCGCTCGTCGTCACGGCGTCGCCACACGTCAAGGCGCCGGATTCGACGCCCCGGATCATGTGGCACGTGGTGGCGAGCCTCGTGCCGGTCGTCGCGTCGGGGGCCTGGTTCTTCGGCGTCAGCGCGCTGCTCGTGATTGCCGCGGCCACGCTCGGTGCGGTGCTCGCGGAGCTCATTCTCGGCAAGCGCGGCTCGCTCGCCGACGGCTCGGCCGTGATCACCGGGCTGCTGCTCGGACTCTGCCTGCCGGCCGGCATGCCGATGTGGATGGCTGCGCTCGGCGGTTTCTTCGGGATCTCGATCGGAAAACTGCTGTTCGGCGGTCTCGGGCAGAACGTGTTCAATCCCGCGCTCATCGGGCGCGCGTTCCTGCAGGCGGCCTTCCCCGTGGCGATCACGACCTGGCCGACGGCAAGCCGGGGCTTCTGGACGCTGCGGGGCGACAACTTCGCGCTGCCCTTCATGCAGGCCTCCACGGACGCCCTCACGTCCGCCACTCCGCTCGGTCTGATGAAGTTCGAGGCGAAGGGAACGCCCCTTCGGGATCTTGTCATCGGCACCACGGGGGGGTCGCTCGGCGAGACCGCGGCCATCGTCATCCTCCTCGGCGGCGCGTATCTCGCGTGGCGCGACTATCTCAACTGGCGCACGCCGGTGAGCATCCTGCTCGCCGTGGCCGCCTTCGCCACGCTCCTTCACGCCGTGAATCCGCGCTACCCGGACGCGCCGTTCATGCTCTTTTCGGGCGGGCTCGTGCTCGGCGCGGTCTACATGGCGACCGACATGGTGACGTCGCCGGTGACGAACGGCGGCCGGTGGCTCTTCGGCGTGGGGATCGGCGTGCTTGTCGTGGTGATTCGTTTGTGGGGTGGCCTGCCCGAGGGCGTGATGTA
>DATEDF010000092.1:0-33670 GCA_035286465.1 Gemmatimonadaceae bacterium
CATGATCGCGTCCGCAATGTCGTCCGTCATGCGCTCCTGCACCTGGAGCCGGCGCGCGAAGAGGTCCACGATCCGCGGAATCTTCGACAGCCCGATGATCTTGCCGTTGGGCAGGTACGCTACGTGCGCCTTGCCGAAGAACGGCAGCAGGTGGTGCTCGCAGAGCGAATACACCTCGATGTCGCGGACCATCACCATGGACTCGTGCGGTTCCTCGAAGACCGCGTCGCCGACGACGCTCGCGACGTCCATCTCGTATCCGCGCGTGAGCCACGCCATCGCGCGCGAGACGCGCATCGGGGTCTTCACCAGCCCGTCGCGCTCCGGATCCTCGCCCAGCAGCTCGAGTTGTCGCCGCACCAGCTCCTGCAGCTCGCGGCAGCGGACGTCGCCGATGCGGGACGGCTCCTCGCCGAACTCCCGCAGCTCCTCGAGCGCGTTGCCGCCGGCAGCGCTCCGGGTCGGCTCAGCGGCCTTCGTATTCGACATAGTTGTTCTCCGTTTCCCAGAGCCGCAGCCGGGTGAGTCGCCGCGGCCGGAGCACCGGTTCGAGCACGCGCCAGCAGGTCACGATGATGTTCTCCGTGGTCGGGATGATCCCCCGGGTGAAGGGAACGTCCACGTTGAAGTTCCTGTGGTCCACGTGGCGAACGAACTCCCGCTCGACGACGCGCTTCATCTCCGCCAGGTCCATCACGTACCCCGTCTCCGGATCGGGCTCGCCGGTGACGGAGACCTCGAGCGTGTAGTTGTGACCGTGCCAGTTGGGGTTGTTGCACGGACCGAACCGGCGCGCGTTCTCGTCGTCGCTCCACCCGGGATTGTGGACGCGGTGCGCGGCACTGAAGCGGAGGAGGCGGGTGACCGTGACCAGGGGCATGTCGTCGCGATGCGGAACGCCGTCTGCGGAACGCCGTCTGCGGAATGCCGTCGGCGGAATGACCGGCGGCGGAATGACCGGCGGGCCCGCGACGAACGCGGGCCCGGTTAAGCCTGACACCGTGCCCGCGGTTGCGCGAGGGCCGACGCGCGTCCAGAAAACCGGAAGCTCCGTCCAGACCGGGGACGGAGCTTCCGCAAGAAGTGGAACGAAGAGGGGTTTTTTGAAGCCCTGTCGAATGATTGAGGCCCTCACCCCGCCTTCCGCCTTCCCGCCGTGCGGGCATGGCGTCAACGAAGCGTGTCGGACCCACCCGGAGGACTTATCGGCTCAAAAAGTGAGCCTCTTCGTTCCTGCCGTGTGCGAATGTAGGTTGAGGTACCGCGAGCGTCAATCGTTCCTCGCCAGACAGGACTCCCTCATGGACCTTGGTCTGTTCGCCGCCATCGCGATGCTCGCCGTCTGGGCGGTCGCCACCGTCTTGTTCGAGGCACCGGGATGGGTGCACCTGCTGTTGACGGGGGGGGTGTTTCTGCTCGTGTGGCGGGTCGTCGCGCGGAACGGCAAGAAGCAGAAGCGAGTGGACGGTAGACCGTAGACGGCAGGCCGTTCGCGTTCGCTCGGGTTGTGGCATACGAACACGGTGCACGGCCTACCGTCTACTCGCCGTTGTTGTCGGATCGCCGTTCAGATCTCCCAGTTCGACAGCGCCACCCCATACCGCGGCAGCCGCTCCTCGAACCCCGCGAGCGCCATCCGCAGGTCGGTCCAGCGCACGCGCGCCGCGCGCGCGACCAGCCGGTGGAAGACGGCGCCGTACTCCCCCTGCAGGCGGAGCGCCACGCGGGCGGTGCCGGTGCGGCGCGCCAGGTCGGCGAGTTGGGGCATCAGCGCATCGAACAGCGACTCGTCGCGCACAGCCAGCTTGAGCACGCGAAGCTCGTCGCGTGAGCGCCCCTCGACCAGCGGCGCGGAATGGCAGAGCGCGAAGCCCGCCAGCGCGTCGCCGGTGTGCACGAGCACCGTATCGCCCAGCGCAAGCTCCTGCGTGAGCAGGATCTCGCGCGTGAAGTCGTAGCCGGGGAGCAACTCCGAGACGAGCGCCGCACACTCGCGCACGGCGTCGGCGCGATCTGCCGCGGGGAGCGCGGAGAGGAGGCGTGGCGCGCGCCCGGCGTGCTCGGCTTCGACGGTGAGCGTCACGGTGAGGCGGGCCGGCACGAAGCCCAGCCCCGCATAGAAGCCGATGTTCTCCATCGTGCGCGGCATCGTCTCGAGCCCGATCACCCGGCATCCGGCGCCGCGCAACCACGCGATCCCCGCGTTGACGGCCGTCTTGCCGTGCCCCGCACCCTGACAGTCTTCGCGGACGGCGAGCGGGCCCATCCACCCCTCCACACCGGAGCGGTGCGCGATGTTGAACGCCGCGATCGCACCCCGATCGTCGCGCCAGAGCATCGCGCCGTCGCCCGCATCCTCGATCGCATAGCGCCAGACGGCGGGGTTGAGCGGCGGCACGCGCACGCCCACCAGGCCGTCGCGGCGGTACCGGTCGGTGAAGGTCTCGCTGAAGAGCGCGTTCAGAGGACCGATGTCGGCCCGCTGAATGGGGAACGGTCCGTCGAGATGGCGCACGTGGCGGACGTCAACGCGCGCCACCATCAGGGCCGCTCCCCGGAACCCGCCACGTCGGTACCGCTCGCCGCCGCCGGCGCGGCCGCCACGAGCGCCTCGTCCGCGGGCGGCGGCGTCACGCTCCCCCGCCGCAGAACGGCGGCGCCGGTCTGCTCGTCGTAGCGCACTTCGATCACCTGGTCGAGCCCGTCGCGCACGCCCTCGATGTGCGTGATGAGGATGACCTGCTCGAAGCGGTCCTGGAGGCCGCGGAAGAGCTCGACCACGTTGCGGCGGCGGGTGTCATCGAGCGAGCCGAAGATCTCGTCGAGCACGAGCAGCGAGAACGCCTGGCCGGCGCGCTCGGCGATCATCTGCGAGATGGCGAGCCGGAGCACGAGGTTTGCGAGGTCCTCTTCGCCGCCGGAGATCACCGGCTTGGGCACCCCGTCCTCGAGCACGACGATGTGGTACTTGTCGTCGAGCTCCACCTCCGCGTAGCGCGCGTCGGTCAGTTCCGTGAGGAAGGCGCTCGCCAGCTCCGAGAGCTCGGGCCGCATCGCGAAGTTGAGGTCGGTGCGCAGGTCGCTGTAGGCGCGGTGCAGCTCGTCGTGGAGCCGCTTTTCCGTCTCGAGCGTCTCGAGCCGGCGCTCCGTGCGCTGGAGCTCCTCGCGCGCCGCGATCGCGCGATCGAGCGCCGCCTGTGCGAGCGCGGTCTCCGTGTTCGCGTTCATCGCCGCGAGCGTCGCCGCGTGCAGCTGCGCGGCGGCGGACGCGTGCTGGTCGCGCAGCATCACGAAGTCTTCCTCCGACAGCGCGAGCGCAGTTCGCCGGCGCAGGAACTCGTCGCGCTTCGCCGTGAGCGCGGCGCCGCTCTGCGCGAGGTGCTGCTGCTCGCGTTTCAGTGCCGGCTCGCGCTCGATTTGCGTGGTCAGCCGGTTGGCCTGCGTGCTGAGCGTGGCGAGCCGCTCGAACGCCTGCTCGAGCTCGGTGTGGCGCGCGCGGTCGTAGCCGCCCGGAATCTCGGTGAGCTCCTTGACGAGCGTCTCGTACCGCTGCTCCTTCGCCGCGAGCTCGCGCGCGACCTGCTCGAGTTGCTGCACGCCCATCTGGACGCGCGCCAGTCGCCGCTCGAGCGCGCCGACGTCCTGCTGGCCCTTGCGCCGCTGTTCGTCGAGCGCCGCGATGTCGTCGGGCATCGCCTCGAGCTGCTCGAGCCGCGACTTGAAATACGAGCCATCGGCGCTGACGGTCTCGAGCTGGTTGTCGAGCAGATCGAGCACCTGCCGGTAGTGGTCGCCGAGCGGGCGCTGGCACGTCGGGCAGGTGCCCTCCTCGCCCAAGTCCACGAGCCTGTCGCGCTGATCCTTGAGCTCCGCGTACTGCGTGCGCAACGCGTTCCGTCGCGTCTCGGCCTCCTGCCGGTCGCGCACCCACTCCGTGCGCCGCAACTCGAGCTGCCCCTGCGTCTCCTCCAGCGCCCGGCGCCTGGCCTCGAGATCAACCGTCACCTGCTCCTCGAGCGACGGCGCAGCCTGCACGCGCGTGCGTTGCTCGCGCAGCTCCTCGAGCTCGGCGGCGAGCGTGCGCTCCTGCTCGAGCAGCGCCTGGCGCCGTCCGTCGTGCGCCGCCAGCTCGCGCATCCGGCCGAGCTCGTCTCCCACGTCGTGGAAGGGAGCGAGCTGCACGGCAAGCGGCACCAGCGCTTCGCGAGCCTCCGCGACGTGCTGCCGCTCGATCGCCACGCGCTCCACATTGCGCCCGAGCCCGGCCAGCTCGCTTTCGACCACGCGCAGATCGCTCTCCAGCAGGTGGGCCTCGTCCCGCTGACGTTGCGCGTCGGCCCACTTCGGCGTGAGTGCGTCCACCTGCGTCGCAAGCCGCGACCGCTCGATCTCCGCGTCGGCCAGCCGGCTCTTCGCCGCCTCGAGCTTCGTCCCCGACTCGGCGATCTGCGCGGCGACGAGGTCGCGATCGGGCAACCCGCTCCGCATCCCCGCGATTTCGCCCCTGAGCTCGCGGCGCCGCACGTCCGCGAGGTCCTGGGCGGCGCGCAGCTTCTCGTAGCCGAGCACCCGTGAGAGGAACTGGCCGCGTTCGGTGGCCGAGAGCGACGCCATCACCGCCAGCTCCTTCTGCCCGGTGAAGTAGGTGTTGAAGAACTCGTTGCGCGTCATGCCCAGGCGCCGCTGGAGCAGCTCGGCCACGGCGGTCGCCGAGTCGGCGATCGGCCGCTCGGCCCCGTCGAGGTACAGCTCCGCCATCGTCAAGCCGCGCACCACGCGGTACCGGTGGCCCGCGAGTTCGAAGTCGAGCTCCACGCGCACCGCGGCGCGCGGGAGCGCCCGCGCGAACCGCAGCGACTCCTTGCCGCCACGCGCGGTGTCGCCGCCGTAGAGCGCCCACGCCACCGCCTCGAGAATCGTGGTCTTCCCCGCGCCGTTCGGGCCGATGATGCCGGTCAACCCGGAGTCGAATTCGATCTCCGTCTCCGCGTGCTGGCGGAAGTTGAGCATCCGGAGGCGGTTCAGCCTCACGACTCCTCCACCGCCGTCGGCCGATCGCGCACCGCGCCCACCTGCTCCGCCTCGCGGAGGTAGTGCAGGCCGAGCTCCACCAGTGCGTCACGGTCAATGTCCGACGTGAGGACGCGTCCCCGCAGGCTGTCTCGCAGCATGTCGGCGAGTGAGGGACGGCGCCCGGGCGCACCGCTCGCATTCCGCCGGATGACCTCGGGACGCCGGGTGTCGAGATGAAAATGGAGCGCGCGGCGCTGGAGCTCTCGCAACGCCCGGTGATCGAGTTCGCGCCCCACGTGGCGCGGCACGTTGCGCGCGACCTGGCGCACCACCTTCCCGTCAACGCCGCCGGCCACTCTCGCCGCGTGGGCGCCGATCGCGTGGTCGAGGTCGGTCGCCGACATCCCGCGTCCCTCGATGCGCGGCAAGTCGAGAAACTCCCGCACCACCGGCAGCGGATGAAACGTCTGCTTCCCCGTCTCGAGGTCGCGCTCGATCAACCCCTTCCCGGGAAGCTTCTGCGAGCGCTGCTCCTCGATCTCGCCCCAGACGTTCGAGCTCGTGTACTCCGTCGCCCCCGAGTAGTAGGCGTTCGGCCCCACCCGCTTGTAGACGTGATAGTGCCCGAGCGCGACGTAGCTCCACTCCGGCGCCGAGATCGCCTCGACGGGGATGGTCAGCGCCGTGCGGTCGGTGTGCTCGGCGTGCAGCGGGATGACGCCCTCGACTTCCCCGTGCAACAGGAGCACGTTGAGGCGCATCGTGGGGTCCGGTTCCAGCGTCACGCTCCCTGGGGGGAGGTCCGGCACGGCGAGGATCGAGAGGCCGTGCTCGGAGAAGGACAGGCGCCTCGATGAGCCGTGCACGACGTGGATGCCAAGCGGCGTGAAGAGACGCAGAATGCAGGTCGTCTCGGTGGAGCGCGGCATGTCGTGATTGCCGGCGACCATGACGACGATCGCGCCGGGCAGCTCGCGCACGAGACGCGAGAACTGCGTGAAGGCGTGCAGAATGGCCAGGTTCGTCGGCCGCACCGTGTGGAACACGTCGCCCCCGATGAGCACCAGATCGGGCGCGAGCCCGATCACGCGATCCACGGCGCGCGTGAACGACTCCGCGACGTCCGCCTCCCGCTGGTTCATGCCGGTGGGCGTCGTCCGCTGAAACTGACGGAAGCCGAGGTGCAGGTCGGAGAGGTGAACCAGGCGCACGCCGGGAATCTACGCGCTCCCGGAGGGCGTTCCTAGAACCGGTGGCGGCTGCCCAGGCCGCTGTTCCCGACGTCCGACCACGCGACGCGGAACGGTGACGCGCTTGCTCCCTCCCGGGCGGCACGATACGTTGCCGACATGCGCCCGACTCCCGGAGTGACGGTGGCTCTCGGCGTCGCGTGGCTCGCGGTGGCATCCGGGTGCGGTGGCTCGACAGACGACCGGGAGGCAGCCGAGACGATCGCGCCCGCCGGGGCGCCCGCGCTCGACCTCGCGGGGAAGCCGCAGCTCCTGTTCCAGGTCTTCGGGACGCGCGACAGCACGCAGCTGATTCCCCTGGCCGCCGTCGTGAACGGCGCGATCAGGCCCATCGGCCTCACCGCGCAGGGATGGCGAACGCTGGATGCCCTCTATTTCGCGCCCGGGGCGCGGTATGCCGTCTACCACGACGACGCCGACGTGGGCGAGGTCATCGTCACGCACGGCATGTGGAGCGGCGGCGCCTCGCCCGTCCCCCTGCCGGGATGCAAGGCGATGATGCCGATCGGGGCGGGGACGCTCACGTTCAAGACGCCGCATTCCGACCCCACGGTGGATTTCATCGCCTCGAGCGCAGCGCTCGCCCGCCACGCGCCGTACCAGGGGAGGTTGCTCACGGAGGCCGAGGTCGCGAAGCTCGGCCGCGAACTCGGGCACGCGATCGGCAAGAAGGCCGCCATGGACGACCAGGAGCTCGACTCGCTCGACTTCCACGCACGGCTGATCGTGACCGGCGCGACGGCAGAGCCCACAATGCTGGTCTCGTTCATTGATCCCGGGGCCGGCGACGTCGCGCCCGGCGCCGGGCACACCTCACACCTGTTCGTGCTCGCGGACAAGCCGGGCGCCGCCTACGAGGCCACCTACCGCCACTCGGCGAGCGGTGA
This sequence comes from Gemmatimonadaceae bacterium, assembly GCA_035286465.1. Taxonomy (GTDB): domain Bacteria; phylum Gemmatimonadota; class Gemmatimonadetes; order Gemmatimonadales; family Gemmatimonadaceae; genus Fen-1231. Next base: position 7,151 of record DATEDF010000092.1, read on the forward strand.
CGCGCGGGCGGTCGAGTTCCGGCGCGTCGTGGACCACCTCGACCTCAACGGCGACGGGATTGACGAGATCATCCTCGAGGCGTGGCGCTACGCCGCGCAGAACGACCTCGTCGTGCTCTCGTTCAAGGCGGGGCAGTGGCACGAGGCGGTGCGGGTGAAGCAGAACTGGTGCCTCGACGCACCGAAGACCAGATGACGCGACGGGGGCCTGCCACGCAGTCGTGACGTTGCATTCGTGACGTTCGCCTGGTGGTCCCGCCTCGCGCTCCGGGTTCGGTCTCGTCCTACTCCACGCCGATGTCCCACGCCTGCTCCAGGTCCGCCTTCGAGTACGCCTTGAACGCGGTCAGCGTCATCGTCCGCACGAGCCCCGGCACCTTCGGGAACTCCTCCGTGACGATCCGCGCGATGTCCTCGTACTGCGGCACGCGCACGAGCACGACGAGGTCCCATTCGCCGGAGACGGAGTAAACGTCCGTCACGCCCTCCAGGCCGGCGAGTTTCCTGGCGCACTGCGGGATGAGGCGAGGCTCCGCTCGCACCAGCACGATGGTCGTGATCATTGGTCAGCGGGGAACGGGGGAACGTTGAGCAGCCAGACGCCCGCGATCCGGTTGCGGTCGTCCACATCGAGGATGAGATCCTGCGCGAGGCGCACGGCGCGCGCGGAGCGGGCGCTGCCGAAGCGGAAGTGAATGGTGCGCTCCGCGCGGTCGGCTTCCGCGCTCAGGCGCGTGTCCACTTCGACGGCGGCGATGCCGGGCTGTGACTGCCGGGCGGGCACCGTCACGCGCGCCGGCAGGGCGTCGGCGGGCGCCTCGAGGTCGGCCACCTTGCGCACGTCGGGCCAGACGGCCACTTCCACACCCGCGATGTTGCCGCGGCTCACGTCGAAGATGACCCACGAACCGTCCTGGCCTTCCATCTCGACGGTCCCGGACATGCCCTGCCCCGCCGGGCCGGCGCGCAGCGAGGCGGTGAGGATGTCCGTGTCCGCGTCCCAGCGATAGTCCACCGCGGGGAGTGGCGCGTCGCTCGGTTCGATCCGCACGGCGATCTCCCCGACCCCACTCACGCCAGCGCCCGGTACGTGGCGACCAGTCGGCGCATCGCCTCCTCCACCTGCGCCTGTTCCGCGGCGTACGACACGCGCACCCAGTCGGGGGTGAGGAACGCCGCGCCCGGGACGACCGCGACCTCCGCCGCTTCGAGCAGGCGGGAGGCGAACGCGGTGCCCGCCTCAGGCTCCCGGCCCGCGCCGGGCGCGCGGAGATAGAGGTAGAACGCGCCCTCGGGGGAGAGGACCTTGAGGCGCGGCTCGTCCGCGAGAATCGCGAGCGCGGCGTCACGCCGGCGGCGGAAGTGCGCGACCATCCCGGCGACCGCGGCGTCCGCCGGCTCGCGCATCGTGAGCGCCGCCAGCGCGGCGTGCTGCGACACGGCGGCCGCGTTCGACGTCGTGTGCGACTGCAACGCGGTCATCGCCGAAACGAGCGACTCGCGCGCGATCGCCCAGCCGATGCGCCATCCCGTCATGGCATACGCCTTCGCGACGCCGTTCACCACGACCAGCCGGTCGCGCGACGGCGCCACGTCGAGCGACGACGTGGCCGGGGCGCCATACGCGATGCGCAGGTAGATCTCGTCGCTGATGGTCCACCAGCCGCGTGCGGCCGCGAGCTCGAGAATGGCGCGCAGCGCGTCGGCGTCGTACACGGAGCCCGTCGGATTGCACGGTGAGTTGAGCATCAGCCCCCGCGTGCGCGGCGTCGCATGCCGCTCGAGGCGCGCCGCGGAGACCTTGAAGCCGGCGTCGGGATCGCCCGGCACGGGCACGCACGTGGCGCGCGCGAGCGACACCATCTCGTAGTAGCTCGTCCAGCTCGGCGTCGGCACCAGCACTTCGTCGCCCGGGCCGAAGAGCGCGAAGCAGGCGTTGAAGAGCGACTGCTTCGATCCCGTCGAGACCACGACCTCCGCGGGCGTCACGCGGTCCGCCCCGCGCCAGCGGGCGTTGGCGTCGTCCGCGATGGCCTGCCGCAGCGGCAGGATCCCCTCGACCGCCGTGTACTTCGTGGCGCCGGCGTCGAGCGCGCGTTGCGCCGCCCGACGAATGAACTCCGGGGTGTCGAAATCGGGCTCACCCGCGCCCAGGTCAATGATGGGGCGTCCCGCCGCGCGCAACGCCTTGGCGCGCTGCGACACCGCGATGGTCGCGGATTCCTTCAACTGCGCGATGTTGGCGGACGGGGAGAACGCGGGGGCGAGCGGCATCGGGCTTCGGCGACCGGTCGAGGGAACGGTGCGGTCTGCTTTTCCTTGCAGGGCGCGCGGACGCTAGATTTCCGACGCCCGTGGAACGATATCCGCGCGGCCAGCGCGGCGCCATTGACGCGCCGCGGCGTTCCGCGACGCGGCGCGGCGGAGAGCGAGATGACGGTTGGCGCATTTCAGCTGAGCGGCGGCTGGATCGAGGTGATCGCCGGCGTGATGTTCAGCGGCAAGAGCGAGGAGCTGATGCGCCGCGTGCGCCGCGCGCTCATCGCGAGAAAGCGCGTCCAGGTCTTCAAGTCGCACCTCGACGACCGGTACGGGGGCGTCTACGCGGTCGGATCGCACGACGGGCGGACGATCGAGGCGATCCCCGTGGACTCCTCGGAGCAGATCGCGCTGCGGCTCGACCCGCTCGCGCAGGTCGTGGCCGTGGACGAAGTGCAGTTCCTGGACGTCGGCATCGTCCCGCTCGCCAACAGCCTCGCCGCGCGCGGGCGCCGCGTGATCCTCGCGGGCACCGACACCGACTTCCGCGGCGAGCCGTTCGGGCCGATGCCGCAGCTCATGTGCGTCGCCGAGACCGTGGACAAGTTGCACGCGATCTGCGTGCTCTGCGGCGCGCCGGCCACGCGAAACCAACGGCTCATCAACGGCAAGCCGGCGCGCTACGACTCACCCCAGCTGATGGTGGGAGGCGCGGAGAACTACGAGGCGCGCTGCCGGACGTGCCACGTCGTCACGAGGGACGAAGGGGAGCAGGGAAGACTGCTCTGACGAATGGTGAGGGGTGAGAGGTGAGGGGTGAGGAGTCGGGTGAAGGGCGAATGGTGAAGGGCGAGGAGTTTGCGAAGAGCAAAGGGCGAAGGGTCCGCGAAGGGCAAAGGGCGAAGGGTCCGTGAAGCGCGAAGAGTCCTCCCTATGGGCTCCTCACCCCTCACCAGCCCTTCGCCCTTCGCCCTTCGCTGTTCACGCTCCCTTCGCCCTTCGCCATTCGCCCTTCACTCTTCACCAAACCCCTCACCCCTCACCCCTCACCCCTCACTCCTCACCGCACTCAGGGTGCACTCCTCCCCCGCAGCCGCGAGTAGAAGTTCTTCACTTCCGTCCACGTGTCCACGTTGACCGGGTCAATCTCGAAGTACTTGTTGTCGAGATAGCGCCCCGTCGCCGGGAAGAAGGGCGGCCGGCGGTTCGTGAGCTGGCACGGGTCCACGCTGCGATTCTCGCGGAAGCCCGTGTTGTTCCCGTTATAGGTTGCGGAGATGAGCTTTTCGATCACGCCGCCCGTCTGGTTGATGCACCCGCCCGACTGCGGATACCCCTGGCACTGGACCGCCGGGCTCGTGACCTGCGTGCCGGCGTAGTTCTCCACGCCCACGGTTCCGGTGAGGCTCATCGTCACCATGTGCAGCGTGGCCTGTGGCGAGCCGAAGAACCGCCACGCCACGGCGGCGGCGGGCGTGGTGGTCGCGGAATCCGGCCGTGGCCGGTTGAGCGCGTTGTCGGCGATCATCACGTTGTTCTGCGCGATGATCCCGAGGAAGTTGCGGCAGATCGCCGTGAGGATGACCGGATCCTGGTCGTACACGAGATCGTCAATCAAGATCACGTTGCCAAGCACGTAGAGCGTGATGTTGCCGCGCACCGTGTCGCTCACGAAGAGCGGCCCGCTGGTCGAGTGGATGACGCCCTTCGCGCTCAGGTTGTACGGCTTGAAGAGCGGCCAGAGAAACGGCACCTCGACGGCCTGGATGATCGTGTTCGAGATCCCGGGCAGCGCCGTGCCGGTCCAGGCGCGCCACGCGCCGAGCGCGACCTGGGTGCCCGTGCAGATGCCGGACGTGAGCGCCTGCGAGATCATGCACCGGGTGACGGTGGGAGTGAACGTCGTGTCCTGACCGCCGTACTGCGTTCCGGCGCCGCACCCGGCCGCGGTGGCGCCCCACGCCCAGGGCGTGACGGCCCCCGTTGACACGACGCAGCCCGCCGTCACGTAGCGTTCCGCCAGCATCAGGTACGGGCTTCCCGCCGGGAAGCAGCGCGAGAACCCCACGCCATAGCCCAGGATCTTCTTGTAGGCGCCGGTGTTGCCGTCGTCCATCTGGTTCGCGTCGCCCGCGTTGATGACGGGCGAAGTCGAGAGCTGCACGCGAGTCGTCACCCACGCCTCGCGGAAGCGCGCCACGGGGAAGAACTCCTTGCGCCCGGCGATCGTCACCATCAAGCCGCACTGGTTGAGCATCGTGATGAACGTCGAGAAGGGCCTGGCCCACGTCGCGGAGCGCGAGAAATCCACGCGGAGCGCCGTGGTGTCAATCCCCGAGGCGAGGTCGAAGATCATCATCATCCCGTCCTCTTCGCCCCACTGCCCGTCGCCTGCGACGTCCACCGGCTTGAACCGCAGGCGCGTGCCGCGCACGGCATTCCCCGCTGTGAGCCGCCCCGACATGTCCACGCCACCGCTGATCGAAGCACCGACGCTCGCCGTGACCGGCGTGAAGTTGAGGTTGCCCGCCGTGGCGTACCCCGGCAACGCCGCCAGCTTCGCGACGGTGGGGAACGGGATCTTCGGCACGCCCGGCTTGGTCGGGTAGCCGTGATAGTTCGCGGTGCCGTTGATCGTGCCGAACGCGGACACCGTGTCGTAGTAATCGGGCCCCGGCGCGCCCGCCTGCGAGTACCAGTTGGTGTTGCTGTGCGCGCGGCCCCGGATGAACTCGCCCGTGCCATAGACGAGCCCGGACGGGAACGAGTCCACGAACATCGCGAAGCGCGAGAAGCTCTCGGCGGTGAGGTCGAGACGGCGCACGTGCCGCGTGCCGCCCGAGTCGTAGGCCTGCGACACGAGCGTCACGAACTTCCCGAACGTGCCCACCGTGTCGCCCGTGAACGCGCCATAGAGGTTGTACTTGAGACGCGGGATGGTCGCGCCGCTCGCGTCGGTGAGCGAGCCGGCGGTGACGATCCGCTTGGCGGTGTCCTCGGGCAGGCCGAGGCCCGTGTCCTTGTTGACGCGCGACTTGCCGAGCGCGAGTGCCGCCTCGGCCGCGTAGCGATAGTCGCGCTCGCGGTCGTAGTACCGGGTGAGCAGGCCTGCGCTGGACGAGAGGTAGATCGCCGAGATGGCGAGGCCCGCCAGCGACAGGGTCATGATCAGCACGAGGATCAGCGCGGATCCCCGGCGCGGGCGCGAGCGGCGCGGAAGCGTGCGGTGCGCGGTCATATCGTTCGCTCTCTCCTGCTACGGGTTCGTCACGGAACTGCCCACCGTGACCGTGGAGTTGCGGGGCGAGCAGTCCTGGGACACGACACCGTAGATCCAGGTGCCCGGCTGGAAGTTGTAATCGTCGAAGGCGTAGTTCGCGGCGCCGGTGGCGACGATGTTCCCCAGCGTCTCCCAGTCGGACAAGGCCGAGAGCCGCCGCAGCACGATATACGTCGCCACGTCGCGCTCGCCGGCCGCCTCCTCGAGTGAGGCCGTCCACGCGATGTTGATCTGCGTCAGCGCGGGCGTGGCGTCGAAGACCTGCGTCGCCGTGACGGAGACGGGTCCGAGCGGCGCCGAGCCGCAGCTCTGCTGCTGGAGCATCCCGGCGTTGATCAGCCGCACGCGGTGGTAGACGGTGCGCGTCACGTCCTTCGCCTGCTTCACGTCGCGATAGAGCCCCGCGATGCGCATGTCCACGATGCGGATCGAGTCCGCCCAGTGGTTCGCCGCGTCCCAGTAGACCGGGAGACTCGCCGACGGGATCGTGATGATCGCGCCGGAGGAGTCCGCGCGCGAGTAACGGAAGAAGTAGCCCGTGTCGGTGGGGATCCAGAGGTTGCGGGTGACGACCGTACTGTCCCGGTCGTTCACGCGGCGGAAGAGCGTGAAGATGTCGCTCCGGCCGCTGGATGCATCCACGTACAGGAAGTACGAGATGGTCTCGGCCGCGCTCTGGTTGCCGTTGGCGTCGTTGTAGAACTGCGCGGGGTACACCTTGACCGCGGTGGGCAGCGCCTTGGCGCGCGACGGCGCCCAGCTTTCCGTCGCGAGCGAGTCGGCGGTCGGGTTGTAGTACGTCGCGTTCGGATCGCTCGTGAGGCGCGAGACGAGGTCCACGTTGAAGCTGATCGCGTACGGTGCCGCCTGCACGATGATCGGCTGGCCGGGCGCGCCGCCGGCGAGGCGCAGTTCGCGGTCAATGTAGCTCTCGGCATAGCGTGCGTTCTGGAGCGCGTCGAGCCGCCCGGCGCTCACGTCCACCGCATTCGTCTGCACGCGGAAGAAGGGCACCGTGATGGCGAACACGAGCATCGTGAGCAGGATCGCCATCATCATTTCGACGAGCGTGAATCCCGCTCGAGGGCGGGTGGTCCGCATCGGCTCGCTGGCTGGCATCAGTCGGTCCTCGAGAGGGATGAACTGAGGGAGGAACATCAGAAGGCCGCGATGATGACGGTCTTCTTCATCACGGCCGGCAGCTGGTTCCCGGTCACCGTCACCGTGATCGTGATGTAGTCGTTCGTCGTCGTCGGGCAGCCGCTGCAGCGCACCGCCGCGGTCGTGCGCGTGAAGCCCCGGTACACGGGGTCGCTCGCGAAGGTCTCGCTCGTGCCGTTGAACGTGGCCACGAGCGTCGTGTACACGCGCCACCCCTTGACCTGCTCGAGGCGCTGCATCGCCAGGTCGCTCGCCAGGGTCGTCGTGGACGACTCGGACGTGTTGTGCTGGAACTTCCGGCCGAAGTTCGCGAGCCCGAGCATCGCGCCGGACAGGATCACCACGGCGAGAATCACTTCGATGAGCGTCATCCCGGCGCGTGCGGCGGCGCGCGGCCGGGGCGTGATGAGAGTTGTCATTGGGTCATCCGGATCCAGGCCTTGCCATTCCACTTGTAGAGATCGGACTTGCCGGTGGACTGGGCGATGATCACGGCGCGATACTCCTCCCGCACCGCCGGGCGCGTGGTGACGTACACCTCCAGGTCGCTGCTCGCCGAACCGTCACGCCGGAAGATCACGCTCTTCATCCCCGACACGGTGCGCAGGTTCGACCCGGTCACGGCCGCGGACGGCGTGGTGCCGTTCGGCCCGGCCCAGGTCGGTGTGGCGAACTGCGCCCCCTCCTCGAGATGCCGGAAGTCCACCTTGTCGGCGGTGTTCAGCGTGTCGTTGTTGTTGTAGTCCTGCACCATGCGCAGGCGATTGTTGGCGAGGTCGAAGCTCGCGATCACGTTGCTCTGCCGCGTGATCGCGTTGCGCTGCGCCGACTGCAGCTGCACGCGCACGAGCCGCCCCGCGGCGTCCGCGCGATAGCGATTGAAGTTGATCTTGGGAATCGCCATCGCCGCGACGATGGAAATGAGCGCCACCACCATCAGCAACTCCACGAGGGTGAAGCCGCGTGTCGCCCGTGCGATCCTCATCAGCCGTGTGTCCATATCCCTTGTCTCCCCGCATGGGCCCGGCGGATCATGCCGCGCCTACGCCCCTGCCGTGACGGCGCCCCGCTGCGGCGCCAAGCGTCCAGCCGGAATTGCGCATACCGTATTCTTCAGACGAATGGTCCGCTGCGCCAGCACCAGGTTGTCACGGCGGGAAGCGCTACTATCACATTGTGATGGCTTCTGCTCGTTTCTCGTGGTATGTTGCACTCTGAACCGTGATGAAGGTAATTCGCAGACTATCACTTGTCTGTGAGAGGAGTCACCAATGGGCGTCGTCGCGACCCTTCTCCCGGACGACCGCTGCCTCCAGCGCGTCGTCAGCGCCGTCCACGGACACCATAGCGTCGTGGCGTGCAAGACGTGGGCCGAGCTGCAGACGGCCTGCCAGAACGAGGCGGTGCACCTCGCGGTGGTGGATCTCTTCGCGGACGGGCGGGCGAACTTCGATCCGGTCCGCCAGCTCAAGCTGCGGTTCGCCCGGGTGACGCTGGTGGCCTACGTCACATTCACGCCGAGCCGGGCGCGAGAGCTCTTCGACGCCGGCCGCGCCGGCTTCGACGGCCTGCTCATCGCGGACCAGGACGACTCCCTGCTGCAGCTCAAGAGCGTCATCGAGCAGGCGGAGGCGCGCGGCGTCGCGGGGCTCATCCGCCACCGGCTGGGGGCGCTCCAGCCGCTCGTGCGCGACGCGGTGCTCGTCGCGGTGACGCGCGCGCACCTGCGGCTCACCGCGCACCGCCTGGCGGAGATCCTCTCCGCTCCGCGCCGGACGCTCGTGGCGAAGCTCGCCCAGGACCGCTTCCCGCCCCCGCAGAAGCTCATCAGCTGGGGGCGGCTCATCGTCGCCGCCCAGATGCTCGAGGACCGGAACCGGAGTGCCGACAGCATCGCGCGGGTGCTGGATTTCCCCTCGGGGAGCGCGTTCCGCAACACGTGCCAGCGCTATCTTCGCGCGGCGCCCCAGGAGATCCGCGCCAAGGGCGGCGCGCGCTTCGTCGTGGACGCGTTCCTCGCCTCGGTGGGGCGGACCGGCTAGAAAGACACAGAAAAACGCAGGCGGCGCTTTCCCGGCGCCGCCTGCCGTCCGCGCAATTCGCCCCGCGCAATTCGCCCCGCACCGCGCGGCTCGCCTACTGATTCGACTCCTTCCACACGCCGTCGGACATCATCCGCCAGATTCGCACCTTCGACGTCGCGCCCGACACCTGCAGCGCGCGGAAGTCCTCCTTGCGCGCGCTCTGCCCCGAGCCGACGTAAACCACCACTTCGCCGCTCGAGGAGCCGTCGGGCTTCAGCGTGAGGGTCGGGCACGACGTACAGGTCCCGAGAGCGCCGGAGGCATTGACGTAGGAGAGCCCGGGCCCCGTCGCGTAGTACGGGGTCGCGCCGTCAATCGTGGACGGCGGGATCACGAACTTCATCCGCTCGGCGAGCGACCGCCAGTTGCGCTTTTCGTACGACTGCCAGAGACCGTTCCCGTTCGAGTCCTCGGCGATCCGGAACTGGCTCTGCGTGAAGAAGAACGTGAGGAGCACGGGCGCGTTGATTTGCACGGCGCGGATCTGCGCGCCCATGATCTGGTTCTGGATGACGCGCGTCTGGGAGTCCATCCGGAACCGCTGAAAGTCAATGTTCGGCAGCGCGATCGCGGCGAGAATCCCGATCAGCCCGAGGGCGATCGCCAACTCGATCACGGTCCAACCTGATCGCTCGCGCCGTGTGCGGAAAGGAGGCATGGGACGGGGAATTCCGGAAGTTGGACGTCTGGCGCGGACGCGGTATACTGCCGACGTCGGCACTGGTCTCAAGGTAACCCGCCCCCCCGCGCGCTGCGAAGTGGCGCAGATCACAGGAATCAGCCCGATGCTCGTCGTGGGACTCACCGGGAACATCGCGAGCGGGAAGTCCACGGTCGCGCGCGCGCTCGCGGCGCGGGGCGTGACCGTGATTGACGCCGACGTGCTCGCCCGGGCCGCCGTCGGCCCTGGCTCCGCCGCACTGTCGAGAATCGTGACACGATGGGGTCCCGCGTTGCTCGGCGCTGACGGCGCGCTCGACCGCGCGGCGCTTCGCCGGCACGTCTTCGGGCATCCCGCGGAACTCGCCGCCCTGAACGCGATCGTGCACCCCGAAGTCGCGCGGCGCCGCGACGCGCTGCTCGACGCGGCGCGCACGCGTGGCGAGCGGATCGTCGTGTGCGACATCCCGCTCCTCTTCGAGGCCGGCCTCACGGGCGAGGTGGATGTGGTGGTGCTGGTGGACGCGCCGGCGGCCGTGCGCCTCGAGCGCCTGCGGCGCGACCGGGCGCTGAGTGAGGAGGACGCGCAGGCCATGATCGCCGCGCAGCTCCCCGCCGAGGCGAAGCGCCCGGGAGCGGACTTCGTGATCGAGAACGCCGGCTCGCGCGAGGCGCTCGCCGCGCGCGTGGACGACGTCTGGCGCGCCATCGAGGCACGAGCGGGAGTTACGTCAGCTTGAGAAGGGCCAAGCCGACGCGTTTAATTCACCTCATTCCGCATCCCGCAACCCGCCTCCGATGTCCAATATCCCGGCCGATCTCCGCTACACTTCCGACCACGAGTACGTGAAAGCCACGCCGGATGCCGGCGTCGTCGCGGTGGGCATCACCGACTACGCCCAAGGTGAACTCGGCGACGTGGTTTATCTCGAGCTGCCCAAGCCCGGCGCGAAGTTCGGCGCCCACGACAGCTTTGGCACGATCGAGGCGGTCAAGGCGGTCAGCGACCTGTTCTGTCCTGTGGCGGGCGAAGTCGTCGCGGTGAACGGTCGCCTCGAGGCCGAGCCGGCGCTCGTCAACTCGGACGCTTACGGCGAAGGGTGGATGATCAAGCTGAAGGTTGCGGACCCGGCGGCCGTGAAGGGGCTGATGGACGCGGGAGCGTACGCCAAGCACCTGGACGGGAAGTAGCGGCAAGGGCGAGTTCACCCCGCCGCGTACAGCTCCACCGGCGGGCACACGCACACGAGGTTCCGGTCGCCGTAGGCGTTGTCCACGCGAGCGACGGCCGGCCAGAACTTCCGCTCCCGCACCCACGGGAGGGGGAACGCCGCCTTCTCCCGCGAGTAGGCGTGGACCCACGCATCGCTGATCACGGTGTCCATCGTGTGCGGGGCATGTTTCAGGGGATTGTCGTCTCTGGGGAGGACGCCGGCCTCGATGTCGCGCGCCTCTTCGCGAATCGCGATGAGCGCGTCGCAGAACCGATCGAGCTCCGCCTTGGGCTCGCTCTCCGTGGGCTCGATCATCAGGGTGCCGGGCACGGGGAAGGACACGGTCGGCGCGTGGAAGCCGTAATCCATCAGCCGCTTGGCGATGTCCTCGATCTCGACGCCGGCGGACTGCCTGAGCGGCCGGGGGTCCACGATGCACTCGTGCGCGATCGTGCCGCGCGTCCCCTTGTACAGCACCGGATAGTGGGGCTCGAGGCGCTTCGCGACGTAGTTCGCGTTGAGGATCGCGACTTTCGTCGCCTCGGTGAGTCCGGCGCCGCCCATCATCAGGATGTACATCATGGAGATGGGGAGGATGCTGGCGCTGCCCCAGGGCGCCGCGCTCACGGCGCCGATCGCGCGCTCGCCACCGATGGCAATCACCGGATGGCCCGGCAGGAAGGGCGCGAGGTGCCGTGCCACGCCGATCGGGCCCATGCCCGGCCCGCCGCCGCCGTGCGGAATGCAGAAGGTCTTGTGCAGGTTCAGGTGGCAGACGTCGGCGCCGATGTCGCCCGGGCGGCAGAGTCCCACCATGGCGTTCATGTTGGCGCCGTCCAGATAGACCTGCCCGCCGTGCCGGTGCACGATCGCGCAGAGGTCCGCGATCGCCTCCTCGAAGACGCCGTGAGTGGAGGGGTAGGTGACCATCAGGGCCGCGAGGTTCGGCGCGTGGTCCGCGGCCTTGGCCTCGAGGTCGGCGACGTCAATGTTCCCGCGTGCGTCGGTCTTGACGACGACAACGGCGAGTCCCGCCATCACCGCGCTCGCCGGATTCGTCCCGTGCGCCGACTGCGGAATGAGACAGACATTGCGGCGCCCCTCGCCGCGTGCCTCGTGGTACGCGCGGATCACCAGCAGGCCCGTGTATTCGCCCTGCGCGCCGGCGTTCGGCTGCAGGGAGACCACCGGGAGCCCGCTGATCTCGGCGAGCGCGTGCTCGAGCCGCTCGAAGAGCATCGCGTAGCCCCCGGCCTGCTCCCGCGGCGCGAACGGATGGAGCGCGCCCACCTTGGGCCACGTGACCGGAAACATCTCGGCGGCCGCGTTCAGCTTCATCGTGCAGGAGCCCAGCGCGATCATCGAGTGCACGAGCGAGAGGTCGCGGGACTCCAGCGTGTGCAGGTAGCGCTGCATCCCGGTCTCGGAATGGTGCGTGTGGAAGACCGGATGCGTGAGGAAGGCGCTGGTGCGCGCGAAGCGCTCGTCGAATCGCGGGTCGGCGTCGCGTGCGGCTTCCGCCGCGCGCACGGGACCCGGACCGCCGTCGAAGACGGTGAGCAGGTCGTCCACGTCCTCCCACGCATGCGTCTCGCCGAACGCGACGCCGATCGTGCCGTCTTCGAAGTAGCGCAGGTTCATCCGCCGGGCCTCGGCCGCGCCCCGAATCGCGGGCGTCTGCCGCGTGGCGCCGGACGGTTTGATGCGCAGCGTGTCGAAGAACACCTCGTGGGCGATCTCGTGCCCCTGCTTCCGCAGGCCGGCGGCGAGCGCTTCCGCGAGATGGTGCACGCGCGAGGCGATGCGCACGAGTCCCTCCGGTCCGTGCCAGACCGCGTAGAACCCGCTCATCACCGCCAGCAGTACCTGTGCCGTGCAGATGTTGCTCGTGGCCTTCTCGCGGCGGATGTGCTGCTCGCGCGTGCCGAGCGCCATCCGGAGCGCCGCGCGGCCGGCGGCGTCCCGCGAGACGCCGATCAGGCGCCCCGGCATGTGGCGCTTGTGCTCGTTCTTCGTGGCGAAGAACGCCGCGTGCGGCCCGCCGTAGCCCATCGGCACGCCAAAACGCTGCACACTGCCGACCGCGACGTCCGCCCCCCACTCCCCGGGCGGGACCAGCAGCGTGAGCGCAAGCAAGTCCGTCGCGACCACCACGAGCGCGCCGGAAGCGCGCACGCGCGCGCAGAGCGCGCGGCAGTCCTGGACGGCGCCGAAGGTGTTCGGGTATTGCAGCAGCACGCCGCACACGCTCGCGTCGAGCGCGAAGTCCGTCGCCGGCGCGACGGTCACGGTGATGCCGCGCGCCCGGCCACGCGCCTTGACCACGGCAATGGTCTGCGGATGGCAATCGTCCGCCACGAGAAAGGCGTCGCGCCCGGCGTTGACCGCGTGCGCGAGCTGCATCGCCTCGGCGGCGGCCGTCGCCTCGTCGAGCAACGAGGCGTTCGCGACCGGCAGCGCCGTGAGTTCACTGACGACCGTCTGATAGTTGAGCAGCGCCTCGAGGCGTCCCTGCGCGACTTCCGCCTGGTACGGCGTGTAGGCCGTGTACCAGCCCGGGTTCTCGAGCACGTTGCGCTGGATCACGGCGGGCGTGTGCGTCGGGTAGTAACCGAGGCCGATGAAGCTGCGCCAGACCTCGTTCGGCGCGACCATCGCCTCGAAGGCGGCCAGCGCCTCCTGCTCGGACATGGGCGCGGGAAGGTCTAGTGGGCGCCCCAGGCGGATGGCAGCCGGGACGGTGTCGTCAATGAGGGCGTCGAGGGAGGAGTAACCGAGCGTGTCGAGCATCGCGCGCACGTCGGCGGCCGACGGCCCGAGGTGGCGCGGGACGAACGCGTCGGCCCGGGGGAGTACGGAGGACACGAAGTTGTGCTCCTGACCGAGCGCCGCGGGCGCTTCGGGAGTTGGCGAAGAAGACGAGGTCACCGCGATAGAAAGGTAACGACGGCCCGGACGGCTTACAGGAGGCGCGGAAGTGTGGAACCCGCGCGGCCCCCGCGTCTCCAGCGCGCGCTAGATTCTCGTCATGACCTCACCTCGTGGCGTAACCTTCGTGTCGGCCCGCGCCGAGGCGGCGCGCGCCGGCATCAGCTTCGGCAGCGCGCTCGCCATCGCCATCTCCTGGAGCCAGCACCATTCGATTCTCTGGGCGATTCTCCAGGGGTTCTTTTCCTGGCTGTACGTGATCTACTTCGCGCTCACGCGCTGAGCGGGGGCCGGGAGTGCGGTGGCGCGTGCTGGACTCCGGCCGGCTCGACGGCCCCGAGCAGATGGCGCTCGACGCCGGGCTGTTGGACCGCGCGCGCGCGACGGGCGAGGCGGTGCTGCGCGTGTACGGCTGGTCCCGGCCGACGCTGTCGTTCGGGCGCCACGAGGTGGCAAGAGCGCGATTTGCGTGCGCGGCGATCGAGCGCGCGAACATCGGTGTGGTGCGACGTCCGACGGGCGGTCGCGTGCTCCTGCACGACCGCGAGGTCACCTACAGCGTGACGGCGCCGGCGCCGGACGGCGAGAGCGTGGGGCCGAGCTACCGGCGCATCAACGCGCTGCTCCTCGACGCGCTCGCCTGCCTGGGCGTACGCGCCGCCGCGACGCCGGCCGGCCGCGCGCGACGAACCCCGGGCGCCGGGCTGGTCTCGTGTTTCGCGGAGCCGTCGGCCGGAGAGCTCGTGGTGGATGGGCGCAAGCTCGTGGGGAGCGCGCAGCTCCGCGAGCGCGGGGCGCTCCTGCAGCACGGCTCGATTCTCGTGGACGACGACCAGGGACGGATCGTCGAGTTCGCGGCCGGCCCGCTCGCGCCCGCGCCTCCGGCCGCGACACTGCGCGCGGTGCTGGGCCGTGCGCCGTCGTACGCGGAGGTCCGCGAGGCGCTGGTGGCGGCACTGGCGGCACGGGAGGGCGAGGCCGCCACGCTCGACGCCGCCGAGGCGGACCACTTCGCCGCGCCGCACCGCGCGCGCTACGGGAGCGCGGGGTGGACGTGGCGACGGTAGCCGCGTAATGTTGGCCGACTCTGTCCGGAGCGCCATGCGGCTCGATACGGTTGGACGCAACGCGCGGGCCGCCTTCGGGTTGGTGTCCCTCCTCGCGGCGGCGTGCGGCGAGGGCGCCGGCCGTGGGGGCACGATTGTCATCGCCACGGCGCAGGACCCCGACGGCCTCCTGCCCGCGACCTACGAGACGCGCGAGGCTCGCGTCGTCGGGGAGCTGCTGTTCGACCGGCTCGCGGAACGCGGCCCCGCGCTCAACACCGTAGGCGATGTCGGCTTTGAACCGCGGCTTGCGCGGCGCTGGGAGTGGTCGCGCGACTCGCTCTCGGTGCGGTTCCACCTCGACCCGCGGGCGCGCTGGCACGATGGCCGGCCGGTGCGCGCCGGCGACGTGCGGTTCGCCTTTCTGCTGTACACGGATCCGGCGGTCGCGTCCCGGCTCGGCGGAGACCTGCGCGAGGCGATGGACTCGATCAGCGTGTCGGACTCGCTCACGTGCACGGCGTGGTTCAGGACGCGGACGCCCGAGCAGTTCAACACGCTGGTGACAACCCTCGCGCCCCTGCCGGAACACCTGCTCGGCGGCGTGCGGCGCGATTCGGTGCGCACGTCGGCATTCGCACTGGCGCCGGTGGGCAGCGGGCCGTTCCGGTTCGTGAAGTGGGAACCGCGCCAGCGGCTGGAGATCGCCGCGGTCGAGTCGTTCTACCGGGGCCGGCCCGTGCTCGACCGGGTCATCTGGAGCTACGCCCCGGAGATGTCCACGCTGGTGCAGAAGCTCTTCGCGGGCGAAGCGGACTTCTTCGACATGGTGCCACCCCCGAGCGTTCCCGAAGCCGCGAGTCACCCGGACGTCCGGCTCCTGCCGCGCGGCAACTTCGACTACTCGTTCCTGCAGCTCAACCTGTTCGACGGGCCGAGCGAGCGGCCGCATCCGCTGTTCGCCGACCGCGCACTGCGCCGCGCGCTGGCGATGGGGCTCGACCGGCGCGCGCTGGTGCGCAGCCTCTTCGACACGCTCGGCCACGTCCTGGCCGGTCCGTTCGTGCGGGCCCAGTGGTCGGCGGATACGTCGCTCGCGCAGCTGCCGTTCGATCGCGCCGCCGCCGCGCGCACGCTCGATTCCCTCGGCTGGCGCGTGGGGCCCGACGGCGTGCGCACGCGCGGCGGCCGGCCGCTCGCCTTCCGGCTGCTCTATCCGGCTTCCAGCACGAACCGGAAGAACATGTCGGTGCTGATCCAGGAGCAGTTGCGCGGCCTCGGCGTGCGGGTGGAGCTGGATGGGGCCGACAACAATGCCTTCGTCGCGCGCGGCAGGGCGCGCCAGTACGACGCCTACTTCGGCGGCCTGATCGCGACGCCGAGCCCGAGCGGCATCCGGCAGACCTGGACGAGCGACGCCGCGAAGCCCGGCGGATTCAACACAGGTCGCTACCTGAACACCGCGTTCGACGCGCAGGTGGACAGCGCGCTCAACGCGCGCGACGTCGCGTCGGCGAAGGCGTATTACCGCGCGGCCTACCGGATCATCAACGAGGACGCGCCCGCGATCTGGCTCTACGAACCGCCCCAGGTCGCCGGCGCGCACCGGCGCCTGCGCACAGGCCCGCTGCGCGCGGACGCGTGGTGGCTGGACATCCCTGCGTGGTCCATCGTGCCGGGCACGCGGCTCTCGCGCGACTCCGCCGCCGCGCCGTAACGCTTGCGACGGCTTCTCCTCTCGCGCGCGGCGCAGGCCGCCGTTGTCATCGCGCTGGTCGCGACGCTCGCGTTCGTGCTGATCCATGTCGCGCCCGGTGACCCGTTCTCGGCGAGTCTCGACGATCCGTCGGTCACGGCGGACATTCGCGCGACGCAGCGCGCCCAGTGGGGATACGATCGGCCGCTCCCGCAGCAGTATGTGCGCTGGATCGCCAATCTCGCCCGCCTCGAGCTCGGCTGGTCGCACACCCACGCACGCCCCGTGAAGGAGGTGCTGGCCCGCAGAGTTCCCAACACCCTCCTGCTGATGGCCACCGCACTCGGGCTCGGACTCGTGGCGGGCGTGGCGCTCGGTACGTGGCAGGCGGCCCGTCAGGGTTCGCGCTCTGAGCGCGCGAGCGGCGCGCTCGCGCTGCTCGCGCTTTCGGCGCCGGAGTTCCTCGTCGCGCTCGGGGCGCTCGGCCTGTTCGCGGTGCGCTGGCGGCTGCTCCCGGTGAGCGGGATGGTGGATCCCGTGCTGCACGACGGCCTCTCGCTCGCCGGCCGGGCGGCCGACGTACTGCGCCACCTGCTGCTGCCCGCCGGCACCCTCGCGCTGCTGACCACGGCGGCCGTGTCACGCTTTCACCGGAGCGCGATGCTGGCGGTGTTGCCGGAGGAGTTCGTCCGCACCGCGCGCGCCAAGGGGGTGACCGAGGTCGCCGTGCTGGTCCGACACGCGCTCCGGAACGCGCTCGGTCCCGTGATCACGATCGCGGGGCTGATGCTGCCGGCGCTGTTCGGTGGCGCCGTGTTCGTCGAGAAGATTTTCGGGTGGCCGGGCATGGGGCTCACGATGGTGAACGCGGTCGGCGGGCGCGACTACCCGCTGGTCCTGGCCAGCGTGCTGGTCGGGAGCGTCCTGGTGGCGCTCGGCGGCGCGGTGGCCGAGGTGCTCGCGGCGGTGGCGGATCCGCGCGTGCGGGGCGCCGCGTGAGCAGCGAACCGTTCGCCGGCCTCGCACGCGCGATGGTGCGCCGGGTGCTGCGTTCGACCGGCGCGCGCGTCGCGTGCGCCGTGCTCGCGCTCTTCGTGATCGCCGCGATCGCCGCGCCGCTCGTCGCGCCGTACGATCCCACGGTGCATCCCGATCCCGTCCTGCTGAAGAATCTCCCGCCGTCCGCGGCGCACCCGTTCGGCACCGACCCCTTCTCGCGCGACGTCCTGAGCCGGGTGATCTTCGGGGCACGCGTCTCGCTCGGAGTCGCGGCGGCGTCGGTGCTGATCGCCGTCTCGCTTGGCACGGCGTTGGGCGCCGTCGCCGGGCTCGCGGGCGGCTGGGTGGATGCCGTGTGCATGCGCGCCGTGGACGCCGTGCTCTCGGTGCCGAGGTTGCTGCTCCTCATCGCGCTCGTCGCCAGCACCGGGCCTCTGCCCGTCGGCGGCATCATCCTGCTCCTCGGCCTGACGGGCTGGCCCGCGACGAGCCGGATCGTGCGCGCCGAAGTGCGGGCGTTGCGCGAGAGGGACTTCGTCGTCGCCGCGCGCGCGATGGGCGTCGCCCGACACCGCATCCTCTCCCGCCACCTGCTCCCCGCGGTGGCGCCGCAGGTGCTCGTCGCGGCCACGGTGGCTTTCGCGTCCGTCATCCCGCTCGAAGCGGGCCTCTCCTTTCTCGGCCTGGGCGTTCGCCCGCCCACTCCGAGCTGGGGAAGCATCATTCTCGACGGCGCCGACCGGCCGGCGCAGCTCTGGTGGCTCGTGCTCTTTCCGGGAATGGCCATCGTGGGGGTGGTGTTCGCGGTGAACGCGATCGGCGAGCGGCTGCGCGAGGCCGTGGATCCGCGCCAGGAGGCGTCGCGATGACGGCGCCCGCCCTCCTCGCGGTCCGGGACCTCCGCACGACGTACCTGCGGGCGAGTGGCCCCGCGCGGGCCGTGGACGGCGTCTCCTTCGACGTGGCGTCCGGCGAGACCGTCGCCCTCGTCGGCGAGTCGGGCTGCGGAAAGACGGCGATCGCGCTCTCGCTGATGCGCCTGCTCCCGCGCCATGGTCGCATCGAGCCCGGCAGCCAGGTCGCATTCGACGGCCGGGACCTGCTCGGGCTCGACGAGCGCGCGATGCGCGACCTCCGGGGCCGGCGGCTCGCGATGATCTTTCAGGAACCGGCGTCGGCGCTCAACCCCGTGATGAGGGTGGGCGAGCAGGTGGCGGAGGTGGCGCGCGTACACGGAGAGCGGTCCCGGCGCGCGGCCTGGGAACGCGCCGTGGCGATGCTCCGGCGCACGGGAATCGCCGACGCGCCGGCGCGCGCGCGGCAGTACCCGCACGAACTCTCGGGCGGGATGCGCCAGCGCGTGCTCATCGCGATGGCGCTCCTGCTCGAGCCCGCGCTCGTGATCGCCGACGAGCCCACCTCCGCGCTCGACGTCACCGTGCAGGCGCAGATTCTGGACCTGCTGCGCGAACTGCAGCGCGAGACCGGCACGGCGGTGCTCTTCATCACGCACGATTTCGGGGTGGTCGCCGAGCTCTGCTCGCGCGCGCTGGTGATGCGCGAGGGGCGTCTCGTCGAGGACGCGCCGGTCGAGCGCCTGTTCGCCGCGCCCGCGCACCCGTACACGGCCGAGCTCCTGCGCGCGGTGCCCCGGCTGGCGGAGCGCCCATGACCGGACCGCCGCTCGTCACGGTGCGCAACCTCACGAAGCTCTACCCCGTGCGCCGATCCGCGTTCGGCCGGCCCACTGGCGCGCTGCGCGCGGTGGACGGCGTGACGTTCGACATCCTGCCCGGCGAGACACTCGCGCTCGTCGGCGAATCGGGGTGCGGCAAGACGACCGTGGGGCGCACGATCCTGCGGCTCGTCGAGCCCACCGCCGGCGACGTCCGCTTCGACGGGGTGGACGTCCGCGCACTCGAGCGCGAGGCGCTCCGGCGGATGCGGCGCCAGATGCAGCTCGTCTTCCAGGACCCGCACGCGTCGCTCGACCCGCGGATGCGCGCGGGCGCCCTCATCCGCGAGGGCATCGAGGCGCACCGCCTCGCCGAAGGCGCGGCCGCCGACGCGCGCGTCGCGCGGTTGCTCGAGGAGGTCGGGCTCCGCGCGACTGATGCCGCGCGCTATCCGCACGAGTTCTCGGGCGGAGAGCGGCAGCGCATCGCCATCGCGCGAGCACTCGCCGTCGAGCCGCGATTCGTCGTGCTCGACGAAGCCGTCTCGGCGCTGGACGTGACGGTGCAGGCGCACGTGCTCGCCCTGCTCGCCGAGCTCCGGCGCGCGCGCGGGCTCACGTACCTCTTCATCGCGCACAACCTCGCGGTCGTCGAGCGGGTCGCGACGCGCGTCGCCGTGATGTACCTCGGCCGGATCGTCGAGATCGCCGCCGCCGAGCGCCTCTACGCCTCACCGCGGCACCCCTACACGCAGGCGCTCCTCTCGGCGGTGCCGGTGCCCACGCCGGGCGCCCGCACGCGCCGCATCCTCCTCACCGGCGAAGTCCCGTCGCCCACCGCACCGCCGTCGGGATGCGCCTTCCATCCCCGATGCCCCCACCCGGGGAGGGACGTCGAGTGCACCCGTACGGTGCCGCCGCTCGAGGAGGTAGAACCCGCACAGCTCGCCGCGTGCATCAAGATTCGCCGGAAGCCGTCCGCCGGAAACGAGAGCAGCCACCCTTCACCCGTCGCCCGACCATGACCACCGCCGGCGTCTTCGACGACCGATCGCTCCTTGGCCACCCGAAGGGCCTCGGCCTGCTCTTCGTGACCGAGATGTGGGAGCGCTTCTCGTACTACGGCATGCGCGCGCTCCTCGTGCTCTACCTCGTGAACGCGCAGCAGTGGACGGCCGAGCGCGCCGCGAACCTCTACGGCACGTACACGATGCTCGTGTACCTCACGCCGCTGATCGGCGGCTACCTGGCCGACCGGCTCATCGGCACGCGGCGCTCGCTGGTGATCGGCGGCATCGTCATCGCGGCCGGACACTTCACCCTCGCCGTGCCGAGCGAGACGACCTTTTATGCGGGCCTCGCGCTGATCATCATCGGGACGGGGTTCTTCAAGTCGAACGCGGCGACGATGGTCGGCCAGGTCTACGGCCCGGGCGACGCGCGGCGCGACTCGGGGTTCACCATCTACTACATGGGGATCAACCTCGGCGCCTTTCTCGGGCCGCTCGCCTGCGGCTACCTCGGCCAGAGCCCGCGGTGGGGCTGGCACTACGGCTTCGCGTGCGCGGGCGTGGGGATGGTGCTCGGCCTCATCGGGTACCTCTACGGACGGGAGAAGTACCTCCCCGGCATCGGACTTCCCGAGCGCACGAGGCACGTCGCGGCCGCCGGCGAGGCGGTTC
Organism: Gemmatimonadaceae bacterium; assembly: GCA_035286465.1. Lineage (GTDB taxonomy): Bacteria > Gemmatimonadota > Gemmatimonadetes > Gemmatimonadales > Gemmatimonadaceae > Fen-1231. The sequence goes on from DATEDF010000092.1 coordinate 27,835, forward strand.
CGGTATCGCATCCGCTGCACGGGGTCGGCGGCGGGACGCTGGGGGCGCTCATCGGGTGGTTCAGCGGCGGCGGCAGCGTGCTGGGCCTCGCCATGGGGGCGGTGATCGGTGCCGCGCTCGGCTTCGCGATCCTCGGGTCGCACGGCGAGGAGCGCAAGCGCGTGATCGCGCTCTTCCTCGTGGCATTCTTCGTCGTGTTCTTCTGGGCCGCCTACGAGCAGGCCGGGAGCTCGATGAACCTGTTCGCGGACCGCAACACCGACCTGACGCTCGGCGGGCTCGCGCCGGGAGGCATCCCGTCGAGCTGGTTCCAGTCCATCAATCCGTTCTACATCCTGGTCTTTGCGCCGGTCTTCGCGTCGCTCTGGATGCGGCTCGGGAGGGGCGGATGGGAACCCTCGACGCCGCTCAAGATGGTGATCGGCCTCGGGTGCCTGGGGCTCGGCTTCGTGTTCATGATCTTCGGCGCGAAGGGCGCCGACCAGGGGCTCAGGGTGAGCTGGCTCTGGCTGACGACGGCGTACCTCTTCCACACGTTCGGCGAGCTGTGCCTCTCGCCCATCGGGCTTTCCTACGTCTCGAAGATCTCCCCCGTGCGCTTCTCGGCGCTGCTGATGGGCGTCTGGTATCTCTCGAACGCGGCGGCGAACAAGCTCGGCGGGAGCGTAGCGGCGATGGTGGAGAAGATCCCGACGCTCACGCAGTTCTACACGATCTTCGTGGTGTCGTCGTTCGGCGCGGCGTTCGTGATGCTCCTCACGGTGCCGCTGCTCAAGCGGCTGACGGCGAGCGTGAAGGCGTAGGGTCGGAGCGCACGGGGGGCGCGGCGGAGCGCGCCGCCGCTACCGCCCCATTTTCTTCTTCAGGTCGGCGAGCTGGGCCTCGGCGGCGGTTTCGGCCTCGCTTCGCGCGCGGTGCCGCGCCAGGGCATCGAGCTCGCCGTGAAGCCGCGCGTCGTCGGGGAGGCCGAGGTCCTCGTCGCTGAGCCCCGGGACCGGCGCGCCGCCGACCCCCGCGCTCGCCGACTTGAGCTGCGCCAGCATCGCGCCCAGCTCCCGCTCGGCGAGCGAGGCCTCGGCCTCCTGCGCCTCGAGTTTGCGCTGGAGCACGGCCACGCGCTCCCCGTGTTGCGCGGCGTGCTTGTCCGCCAGCGCGACAGTCTCGACATCGTTGATTCCCTCGGCGAGCGTCTTGCGTCGCTGCATCGTCGCGAGCTGCTCGCGTTCGGCGGCGAGCTTTCGCCGGGTCTGTTCGACGCCCTCGCGCAGGTCCTCCACGCCGAGTTTCGCGCTCACGAGCGCGCGCTTCATGTCGGCGATCGCGGCCCGGCGATCGCCGGGAGCGACGCGGCCGTGCAGCAGATCCTGGATGGCGGCCTTCAGCGAGTCGAACATGCGGGTGCGCGTCGAGGCGTAGGCCTGTAGCATAGGGGATGCGCCACCTCGTCGCCATCAGCGCCACGTGCGGCCCCTTTCACGGCGCCGAGCGCGTGCGGCTCTCGGCGAACTACGTGCGGTCGATCGAGGGTGCCGGACTCGTGCCGATCGTCGTTCCGCCGCTCGCGGCTCCCGCGCGCGCGGAGGAGATCCTCGCCGGCGCCGGCGGCCTCCTGCTCACGGGCGGCGAGGACGTGGATCCCGCCCGGTACGGCGCCGCACCGCACCCGGCGCTCGGCGCGGTGCACACGGCCCGCGACGCGACGGAAGTCGCGCTCCTTGCCGCCGCGCGCGAACGACGACTCCCCGTGCTCGCGATCTGCCGCGGCATCCAGCTCCTCAACGTCGCACTGGGCGGCACGCTGGTGCAGGACCTCTCGAGCGAGCGCCCTTCGGCGATCCGGCACGATCAGCCACACGACCGCGAGGCGCGGACGCACGACGTCGCGATCGCCGCGGATTCCACGCTCGCCGCCGCGACCGGCGCGACGGCGATTGCCGTCAATTCCTACCATCATCAGGCGGTGGACCGCCTGGGGCACGGCCTCCGCGTCACGGCCACGGCCCTGGACGGCGTGATCGAAGGCGCGGAGGTGGAGGACCGGGCGTGGTGGGTCGTCGCGGTGCAGTGGCATCCGGAGGACCTGACGACCGACGTGAAGGCGTGGGACCGGGGGATCTTCAAGGCCTTCGCGGAGGCCGTGGGGGAACGCCGGTGACGCGGGACCGGAGGGGGCGGCCCGTCTCTCGATCCGGAGCAGGGACCCCGCGTGGCCCTATGAAACCCGCCATCGCACCTCATCGCGTACCTGCCGCATCACGCGTTCCGGCGAGCTGACGTTCGGGAAGAGCAGCGTGTCGCTCACGCGGTTGAGCGCCGCGCGCATCACGGGAAACCGGTCCGCCGCGCGCGCGAAGAGCGGGGAGAGCCCGTGCTCGTTGGCGAGCCGGTGGCCGGCGGCGAGGCGGAAACCGCGGCGACCCATCTCGTCGTAGTAGTCGAGGTCGGGCCCGCCGCGACGCCACCGCCGGTGCTCGATGAAGTCCGGGTAGAGTCCCGCCAGCCAGAGCACGTAGTTTCCCAGGTGCGCGCGCACCAGGAACGTGCGCCGGGCGTCGGGGCCGTCCACCGCGGCGACCAGCGCCACCACGGTGTCGTAGATCTCGTCATCCGCCTCCGCGATGCGGGTGGCGCGGCCGCGCAGACCGAAGTGCAGCAGGATGGACGCGGCGTAATCCGCGAGCATCACGTCGTCCTCGCCCGATTGCAGCAGCGCGTGGCGCGCCACCACGTAGACGAAGAACGGCAGCGACGCGCGGGCGCCCAGCCCCGAGGAGAGGAGCGCGCCAAGGAGGCGTGGATCGTCGAGCAGCGCGTTGATCCCGTGCTCGCGGAGGCGCGACTCCGGTTCCTCGGCCGGGTCGCGCTCCGACCGGGCCAGGAGCGCGAGCGCGAGCTGGACATCTTCACGGGTGAGGCGGGCGCGAACGTTGGCGACGATCATGCAGACCTCCCGTTGGTAATCACGACGAGCGATCCGCCTTCCGGATACAGGGTAGTACCCCGTAGTACCCCGTAGCGGGCGCGGCGCACGCTCGTCTACTATGTTGGCACCGCACCCGCCCACCCACCGTGATCTACATCTGTATCCCCTCATACGACGAGGCGCCGACGGTCGGCGTGCTGCTCTGGGGCATTCGCAAGGTGTTCCAGGAGTACTCGCGCGAGTACGAGATGCTCGTGTACGACGACGGAAGCACCGACGGCACGCGCGAAGTGCTGGAGCCGTATGCGAAGGTGATGCCGCTCACCGTGCTGGGCGGCCAACCGCGCGTCGGCTACGCGCGCGCCGTGGAGGCCCTGCTCCGGGCAGCCAGCGAGCGCACGCGGTATCCGCGGCGCGACGCCGTCGTGCTGATGCAGGCCGACTTCACCGACCGGCCCGAGCAGCTCGTCGAGCTGGTGAAGCGCTTCGAGGGCGGCGCCGACGTCGTGGCGGCCGAGCGGGTGGTGGGGCCCTCGGCGCCCCGCGCGGTGCGCACGTTCGCGAGGCTCACGCGGTGGCTCCGCGCCCTCTGGCCGGTCCGCGCCTTCGTCACGGTGCCCGGCGTGAAGGACCCCTTCGGCGGCTTCCGGCTCCTGCGCATCAGCGTCGTGCGGGAGTTGCTCACGGAGGGCGGTGCGCGCGGCTTCGGCGAGGGCTCCGTACCGGCGGCGAACGTCGAGCTGCTGCGCGCGGCGGCGCACTGCGCGCGACGCATCGAAACCGTCGCCGTGGAGCCGCGGTGGGACCTCCGCCCGCGGGGGAGCCGGCTGCGGCCGTGGCCGGAGACGTTCGACCTGGTCCGCCGCGGCTGGAAGGCGCGCCGCCGCCGCCCCACGGTCGCGGCGTGATGCGTGGCCTCGCGCGCCGGGCGATGCGGGGCCGCCGGTGCTGCGCCTTCGTCCTCGCGCTCCTCCCGATGGCGTTCGCGCACGCGGACGCCCAGAGCGCGAGCGTCCCGTGGGCGTCCGGCGAATACCTGGAGTACAGCGTGAAGTTCGGCATGCTCACCGCCGGCTCCGGACGCATGCAGGTCATCGGCACGGACACCATCCGCGGCCGCACCGCGTGGCGGCTCCGTTTCAACGTCAGCGGCGGCGTGTGGCCTATCCGCGTGAACGACTCCTACGACAGCTGGCTGGACGTCGAGACCCTCAACTCCCTCCGGTTCGTGCAGGACCTCGACGAGGTAGGGAAGCGGACGCACCGCGACTATCGGATTGATCCCGAGCGCGCTGTCTTCCAGCAGATGGGGAAGGAGGAGAAGGCGTCGGTGAGCGATCCGCTCGACGACGCCGCGTTCTTCTACTTCGTGCGCACCATTCCGCTCGTCGTGGGCGAGTCGTACGACTTCCACCGCTACTTCGACCCCAAGGCCAACCCCGTCACGATCCGCGTGCTGCGCAAGGCGCGCGTCCGCGTGCCGGCGGGCTCGTTCGACGCCATCGTGATCCAGCCGATCATCAAGACGAGCGGCCTCTTCGGCGAGGGCGGGGAGGCCGAGATCTGGCTCTCTGATGACCACCGCCGCATCCTGTTGCAGATGAAGACCAGACTTTCGGTGGGCTCGCTCAATCTGTACCTGAAAAAGATGCGTCTGCCGCAGGACTCCTCAGCCGCCCCGGCACCCCGCTCGTGAGCGCGAAGAAGCGGCGACCCGCCGAGTCCGATCTCTCGCGCGTGCGCACCGTCCCCATCGCGAAGCGGCCGAACAAGGTGAGCGCCGAGGAGTTCGCCGCGCCGCCCGGGAGGGATCGCTCGTTCGCCGCCTTCCTCCGCGCGCTCCCCGACGTCCTCGTGGCGCGCGACTTCCTCGCGGTCGCCGACGCCATCGCCCGCGCCGTGCGGCGCCGGAAGGGCGTCGTCGCGATGCTCGGTGGGCACGTCGTCAAGACGGGACTCTCCCGCGTCCTCATTGACCTGATGAAGCGCGGCGTCCTCACGCACGTCGCGATGAACGGCTCGGCCGCGATCCACGACTACGAGGTCGCCCGCTTCGGCGGCACCTCCGAGGACGTGGCCGCCGGGCTCCGCGACGGGACGTTCGGGATGGCCGACGAGACGGGACGCGGGATGAACGAGGCGTTCATCCGCGGGCGCGCTCAGGAGCGCGGGATGGGCGAGGCGCTTGCGGTCGCCCTCGACGCCCAGCGGAAGCTCGCGCACCCGGAACTCTCCATCGTTCTGAACGCGTGGCGACTCGGGATTCCGGTGACCGTGCACGCCGCCCTCGGCGCCGAGATCATCCACCAGCACCCCTCGGCCGACGGCGCCGCGATCGGTGACACGAGCCATCGCGACTTCCGCCGGCTGGCCGCGAGCCTGCGCGCGCTCGATCGCGGCGGCGTCGTGCTCAACGTGGGGAGCGCGGTCATCATGCCGGAGGTGTTCGTCAAAGCGCTCACCGTCGCGCGGAACCTGGGCCGCGGCAGGCCGCGCGAGTTCGTCACGTGTGACCTCGACATGCAGCGGCACTACCGGCCGCGCGTGAACGTGGTCGAGCGCCCGACGCTCGAGGGTGGCAGGGGATACGAGATCACGGGGCACCACGAAATCATGGTGCCGATGCTGGCGTGGGCGGTGATTGAGCGTCTGGGGGTGAGGGGTGAGAGGTGAGGGGTGAGGGGGTTGGTGAAGGGCGAAGGGCGAATGGTGAAGGGCGAAGGGTGGGTGAGGGGTGAGGCGGGCGACGCGAAGGGCGAAGGGATAAGGCGAAGGGCGAAGGGGGTTCGATCTCCCACTTCGCCCTTCGCCCTTCGCCGACCCTTCGCCCTTCGCTTTGTCCCTTCGCCCTTCGCTTTGTCCCTTCGCCCTTCGCTTTGTCCCTTCGCCCTTCGCTTTGTCCCTTCGCCCTTC
>DATEDF010000093.1:0-5663 GCA_035286465.1 Gemmatimonadaceae bacterium
TTCATCTGGGTGTGCGAGCGCGACGGCTGGCGGCACGCCTGGCTGGTCTCGCGCGACGGCGCGATGCGGCTCGTCACGAAGGGCGCCTACGACGTGATGAAAGTCGTGCGCGTGGACACGAAGGGCGGATGGCTCTGGTTCAACGCGTCGCCGGAGAACGCGACGCGGATGTTCCTCTGGCGCGTCCGCCTGGACGGCACCGGCGCGCCCGAGCGCATCACTCCCGCCGGCACACCCGCCGGCACACCCGCCGGCACACCCGCCGGCACCCCCGCCGGCGCCGGCGGGACGCACGCGTACGACGTCTCCCCGCGCGGCGGCTGGGCGATCCACACCTTCACCGCGTGGGGCACGCCGCCCGTGACGGAGCTCGTGCGGCTCCCCTCGCACGCCGTCGCGCGCACGCTCGTCTCCAACGACGCGCTCGCCGCGCGGATTCGCGCGCTCGCTCAGAGCCCCGTCGAGTTCTTCCAGGTGGACATCGGCGGTGGCGTCAAGCTCGACGCGTGGATGATGAAGCCGCCCGGCTTCGACCCCGCGAAGCGCTACCCGGTGCTCTTCTATGTGTACGGCGAGCCGTGGGACCAGACCGTGCGCGACGACTACGGCGGCGCGCGCTGGCTCTGGCACCTGATGCTCGCGCAGCAGGGGTACCTCGTCGCGAGCGTGGACCAGCGCGGCACGCCCGCGCCGAAAGGGCGCGACTGGCGCAAGGCCGTCCTCAACCAGATCGGCGCTCTGCGCGTGCGCGAGCAGTCGGCGGCGGCGCGTATCATCGCGCGGCGGCCGTACGTGGACTCCACACGCGTCGGCGTCTGGGGGTGGAGCGGAGGCGGCTCGTCCACGCTCCTCCTGATGTTCCGCGCACCCGACGTCTACAAGGTGGGCCTGTCCGTCGCTCCCGTCGCCGACGTGCGCAACTACGACACGATCTACCAGGAGCGCTACGTCGGGCTCCCGGGCCCGGACTCCGCGGCGTACCGCGACGCCTCCGCGATTCACTTCGTGAACGGTCTCAGGGGCGACCTCCTCGTCGTGCACGGCTCCGGCGACGACAACGTCCACTACCAGGGCACCGAGCAGCTCATCAACGCGCTCATCGCGGCGAACAAGCCGTTCACGATGATGACGTACCCGAACCGCACGCACGGCATCTTCGAAGGGAGAAACACGCGCGTGCACCTCTTCAACCTGCTGACGCGATTCCTCAAGGAGCACCTGTAATGCCACGCCTCCGCACGCTTTCCGTCGCCGGCGCGTTCGCCCTGCTTTCCGTGGGCGCCGCGCCGCTCGCCTCGCAGCCGCGGTTCCCCACCGCCGATCCGAACATCCAGCGCATCTGGCGGCTCGGGATGGACAGCTCCCGCGTCCAGCAGCTCGCCCAGACGTTCCTCGACTCCCTCGGCCCGCGTCTCACCGGCGCCCCCGGCACGCGCGCCGCGAGCGACTGGGTGATCAACAGCTACAAGTCGTGGGGCATTGACGCCCGGCGCGAGCAGTACGGCACGTGGCGCGGCTGGCGGCGCGGCGTCTCGCACATTGATCTCGTGCAGCCGCGCGTCCGCTCGCTCGAGGGGACGATGCTGGCGTGGAGCCCGGGCACCGGCAACAGGCCGGTCACCGCCGAAGCCGTCGTGCTGCCGAAGTTCAGCGACAGCACCGAGTTCGTGAAGTGGCTGCCGCAGGCGAAGGGGAAGATCGTGCTGCTCTCGCCGGCGTGGCCCACCTGCCGGCCCTCCGAGGACTGGCTCCGGTGGGCGACTCCCGAGTCGAAGGCGCGGATGGACACGACCATCGCGCTGATGCAGCGCGAGTGGGCCGTGATGAACGACTCCGCCGGCCGGCCCGACAGCACGAAGCTCTATCGGGGCACCGGCTACGGGCTCGCGCTCGGCACGGGCAAGCTCGGAATGCGGCTCGAGAAGGCGGGCGTCGTCGGGATGATCTCGTCGCGCAACAAGCTGAGCGGGTTCGCCAACCCCTTCGCGGCCGCGGCAGTCGCGGGTGGACGCGGCGGCGGCGGACGCGGCGGCGGCGGCGGGCGTGGCGGCGCACAGCCCGGGCCGGCGAGCGCGCGAGGCGGCGGGCCCGCCGCGAGTATCGCGGCCACGGCCGCGGCGGCCGGACGTGGTGGCGGATTCGGCGGCGGCGGCGGCGGCCCCGGTGGCGCCGGCGGCTGGGGCACGATCGAGATCTTCGAGACGTACAACACCGTCGCGCCGGCGGTCACGCTCACGTGCGAGGACTACGGTCTCGTGTTCCGCCTCGCCGAGAACCGCCAGAAACCGGTGGTGCGTCTCGACCTCGACGCGCAGCTCCTCGGCGAGCAGCCGGCGTTCAACACGATCGGCGTGATCAAGGGCACCGAGAAGCCGGACGAATACGTGATGCTCTCGGCGCACTTCGACTCGTGGGACGGCTCCTCGGGCGCGACCGACAACGGCACCGGCACGCTGATGGCGATGGAGGCGATGCGCATCCTGAAGCTCGCGTACCCGAACCCGAAGCGCACGATCATGGTCGGGCACTGGGCGAGCGAAGAGCAGGGACTCAACGGCTCGACGGCGTTCACCGAGGATCATCCCGAGGTCATGAAGGGGCTTCAGGCGCTGTTCAACCAAGACAACGGGACCGGGCGCGTGCAGTCGCTCTCGTCGTCGGGACTGAGCGACATCGGGCGCCACCTCAAGTCGTGGTACGAGAAGCTGCCGAGCTTCTACACCGACAGTCTGAGCCACAACGTGGTGTCGTGGAGCTTCAACGACGTGCCCACCGGGAACCCGGGCGGAACGGACGGCGCGGTGTTCGCGTGCTTCGCGACGCCCTCGTTCGGGATGGGCGCGGTGGGCTGGAACTACAACACGTACACCTGGCACACGAACCGCGACACGTACGACAAGGTCGTGATGGACGATCTCAAGCACAACGCGACGCTGGCGGCGACGCTGGTCTATCTCGCGTCGGAAGATCCGGACTTCATCGCGCGTGAGAAGGCGCCGGGCACCTGGCCGGCCAACTGGCCGGCCAACTGCGGCAAGGTGCCGCGGGTGACGCGGCCGAGGTACTGACCCTTTTCCCCTTGGTGACGCGGTATGTGAAGGAGCATCAGCCGGCGGGGCATTACAAAGTGTCGGGGGTTGTGCATAAGTCCCGACATTTTGTATAGTTCCCTCCATGGCGAACAGTTCGGAAGACCGTGAGGCGCTTCGGATGATCCGCCGACTCGGCGTCGTCCGCCCGCTCGACCTCGAAGCGCGCGGGGTTTCGCGCTCAAGGCTCTACCGGCTCGTCCGAGAGGAGCTCGTGGAGCGCCACGGGCGCGGCATCTACGTCGCGGCAGGCCATCCCATGACGGAGAAACACACGCTCGCGCAAGTCGCGAAACGGGTGCCGAAAGCGGTCATGTGCCTCCTGACCGCCCTGCTGTTCCACGACATCACGACACAAAACCCCTCCGAAGTCTGGATCGCGCTTCCTGAGAAGGCGCGGAAGCCGCGGCTCGATTATCCGCGGCTGCGGGTGATGCGCTTCTCTGGCGCCGCCCTGAGCGAGGGCATCGAGACGCACAAAATCGAGGGAGTGGACGTTCGCGTCTATTCGGTCGCGAAGACGGTCGCCGACTGCTTCAAGTATCGAAACAAGATCGGCCTCGATGTGGCACTCGAGGCCCTCCGCGATGGCTGGCACGCGCGAAGGTTCACGATGGACGAGATCGATCATTTCGCGCGTGTCTGCCGAGTGGAGCGCGTCATGCGGCCGTACCTCGAAGCGCTCGTCGCGTGACGCCTGCGACGACCGGACTCGCGCAGTCGGTTCACACGCGACTCGTCGCGCACGCGAAGCGACTGGGGACAGACCCGAATCTCGTGCTCACGCGCTACGCCGTCGAGAGGTTTTTGTATCGCCTTTCGCGCTCGCGGCACGCGGAGCAGTTCGTTCTCAAGGGCGCATTGCTCCTGCTCGCGTGGCTCGGCGAAACGATCCGGCCTACGCGCGACGCGGACCTGCTCGGCCTTGAGAGTCTGACCGACGTGGCGCTCAGGGAACTCTTCGCCGAGATCTGCGACCTGGTGGTCGAAGCTGACGGGATGGCCTTCGACGCGTCGTCGGTCAGCGTGTCGGCCATCCGGCCGGAGAATGCGTACGGTGGATTTCGTATCACTCTCCGAGCTCGTCTCGGGAACGCGCGACTCCGTGTGCGGGTGGACGTCGGGTTCGGCGACGCCGTGACACCGCCGCCGAGATTGCTGGACTATCCCTGCCTCCTCGAGTTCCCGTCTCCGCGGCTTCGTGCTTACAGTGTCGAAACGACGATTGCCGAGAAGGTGCACACGATGGTCGCCCTCGGCCCGAACAACAGCCGGATGCGAGATTTCTACGACGTGTTCGTCCTCGCGAAGAGGAGAGACTTTCGCGGTGACCCTCTCGTTCGCGCGCTCCGGGCGACGTTCGAGCGGCGGCGCACGGCGTTTCCGGACTCACCGCCGCTACTCCTGATCGCGGAGTCCCCTCACGTGGCGGAGAAGGGGGTACAGTGGAGGGCTTTCCTCGCGAAGAGTGCTCTGCGCTCGGCGCCGGAAGAGTTCGGGGCCGTGGTGTCGGCACTCGCGGGGTTCGTTGTTCCGGTGATCACCGCTGCTCGCGAGGGGAAGTCGTTCGACTCTCGATGGATCGACGGCGGGCCGTGGAGGTCCGCAGATTGGAAGGCCCGCTGACGCTCACACTGGCGCACGGCATCCCGTGAGCCACATCGTTGCGCTCCCTGAGTTCGCACTCCTCCGAACGCCCCCATGTGCCGCTTCCTGGCAGTTTCTCGCCTCTCGCTTCTCTCGCTCGCCTCGCTTGTCTCGCCTGCACCAGCGCGGGCACAGCCGAGCACCACCCGCCCGCCCGCCGCGATCTCCGCCATCCGCGAAGCCGACTTGAAGCGCGACCTCTTCGCGCTCGCCGGCGACGCGATGCGCGGCCGCGAGGCCGGCACGCTCGACGAGATGCGCGCTTCGATGTGGGTCGCCGAGCAGGCGCGGCTGGCGGGCTCCGAGCCCGCCGGCGACGACGGAAGCTGGTTCCAGTGGTGGCCGATGCGCCGCACGCAGGTTGCCGCGGCCTCCACCGTCAGCATCGGCGGAACGGCGCTCACGCTCTGGCGCGAGGTCATCGTCCGCGCGCCGGTCGAAGCCCGCCTCGACCTCCCCATCGCCGACGCGGACAAGCTTGCCCCCGACGCACGCCTCGACGGAACAGCGGCCGTGGCCACGCTCGTCCCGGGCTCTAGCGATCGGTGGGGCTCGCTTCCCGCCTACCGCAACGCGACCGCCGGCGCCGGCCGCCAGCAGCAACAACTCCTCGCCCGCGGCGCGCGCGCGGTGATCCTCGTGGCCGATGCGACCACCGAGCCCGTGTTCGACTACTTCGCCTCGGCCGCCGCGCGCGGCACCTACGCGCTCGACACCGGCGCCACGCCGCGTCCCCGCACTGCTCCGCCCGTCCTCGTCGTGCGTGGCGCGACCGGCGAAGCGCTCCGCGCCCCCGGCGCGCGCCTCGCGCTCGACCTCCGCGTGGACACGTACATCTATCCCAGCGTGAACATCATCGGCCGCGTGCGTGGCACCGATCCCGCGTTGCGCGACGAGGTGGTGCTCTACAGCGGCCACCAGGACCAC
>DATEDF010000094.1:0-2101 GCA_035286465.1 Gemmatimonadaceae bacterium
ATGCGCTCCAGCTCGACCGCGATCTCCATGTCCTTCGTCATCCCCGCGATCTTGAGGACGTCGTCGCAGAGCTTCTTCACGATCCGCGCCCGCGGATCGTAGCTCTTGTACACGCGGTGGCCGAAGCCCATCAGCCGCTGCTCTCCCTTCCCGCTCTTCACCGCCTCGATGAAGGCCGGGATCTTCGACGGGTGCCCGATCTCCTCGAGCATCCGGAGCACGGCCTCGTTCGCGCCGCCGTGGAGCGGCCCGTAGAGCGCCGCGATCCCCCCCGCGACCGCCGAGTACGGATCCACGTGCGAGGAGCCCACCGCCCGCACGGCGTTGGTCGAGCAGTTCTGCTCGTGGTCCGCGTGCAGGATGAAGAGCACGTCAATCGCCCGCGCGTAGACCGGATGCGCCTCGTACTTCGGCTCCGACATCCGCGCGATCATCGAGAGGTAGTTCTCCGTGTACGGCAGCGAGTTGTCGGGATTCACGTACGGCAGCCCCTTCACGTGCCGGTACACGAACGCGGCGATCGTCGGCATCTTCGCGAGCAACCGCACGAACGCGATCTCGCGCTCGCGCTCGTCGTACACGTTCTTGGCCGTCGGATAGAAGGTCGAGAGCGCCGCGACGCCCGCCGTCAGCATGGACATCGGGTGCGCGTCGTAGCGGAACCCCTCCATGAACTGCTTGATGTTCTCGTGCACGTACGTGTGGTACGTGACGTCGCGCACCCACAGGTTGTACTCCTCCTGCGTCGGCAGCTCGCCGTGCCGAAGCAGCCACGCGACTTCGAGGAAGGTGGCCTTCTCCGCGAGCTGCTCGATCGGATAGCCGCGGTACCGCAGAATCCCCTTGTCGCCGTCAATGAACGTGATCTTGCTCCGGCACGACGCGGTGTTCATGAACGCCGGGTCGTAGCCCATCAGTCCGAAATCGTCGTCCTTGACCTTGATCTGCTTGAGGTCGGAGGTGCGGATCGTCTCGTCCGTGATCGGGATGCTGTACGCCTTCCCGGTGCGGGAGTCCTTGATCTCGAGGTGGTCGCCGGCGGCGGCGGCGCCCGACGCGCCGGAGCTGGGCGCGGGCTTGGTCTCAGTTGTCGTTGCCATGGGTCGGTACCGTAACTCTGCAGAGGGTTGTTGACACCTTTGAAAGCTACCCGCGATGGGCCTCCGGCGGCATAGGCAAAACGCCGTGCGGCAGGAGGAGAAAACCCGACGTGTCCGGCGCCGCACCGGGCCATTCCGGGAGCCCCGCGGCCACCGAGCCCGGCCCGCCTACTCGTGCCCCTCTCGCGCGATGCGTCGCAGCGTCAGGAGGGCGCACAGCTGGAACACGACGATCACGCCGAGCGAGACGCGCAGCACGCCCCACTCGAGGTCCACGTCGCCCTCGGCGTGGTAGATGTCGGTGAGCGCGAGGTGGCTCGTCAGCACCGCGACGAGTGAGACGATCCCGAGCACGAAACAGGCGCGTGCCGCCCGGTTCAGGGTCATGGCGTCCTCCTGGCCGCATGCACGCGGCCACGTGTACGCTAAGGTCGGTCGAGCCCACGCTCCAGCTCGGTGTAACCCGTCCCGCCGTTCCTCGCTCGGCGCCGGCGGCCTCGACCGCGGTGCTACGGCACGACCTGCGGCGGCGGCGAGTAGGTGATCGCGTTGAACAGGAACTTGAACGTCCCGTGCGGCTGACTCCGCATGAGGATCTCCGGCCCGAACAGGATCGCGGTCCCCTTCCCGACCCTTGCCTCGATCGCGATCACGCCGTGCTCGAGGTAGTTCTGCCCCCACGCCCAGCCGCTGTGCAGCGGCGCCTTGCTGTCGAACCACGCCACCGGCCTCACGCCCGCGGCCTCCGCGTTCGGCGCGAGCTTGAACACCGGGCTGTTCTCGAAGAAGAAATCCGTGCGCTCGGCCATCCCCGCGCCGAGCGGGTGCTGCGTGTCCACGCGCGCCGTGAGCAGCGAGCCCGGCACGTAGAACTTCGTGCGCGGAAGCGGGGCGCCGTTCTCCACGAGCTGGTCCTCCACCGGGAGCTTGAGCGCCGACGCGAGGTTCGCGGCCGAGCTGCCGATCGCGATGATCGTCCCGCCCTTCTCGAGGAACTCGCG
>DATEDF010000095.1:0-4404 GCA_035286465.1 Gemmatimonadaceae bacterium
CATCGGCGACGAATCGGGTGCGTTGGTTGACCACAGTGACCTCGCTCCACGGCATGGACACCTCCCGGTGTCCACGAAGGTGGTGCGAGTGTAAAGGATCACCCTAGAATGTTCTGTAAGTACTCAGCCCGGACTGTACCGCCGGTCTGGGTAACACGCGCTTGGAGCAGAGGTCGCCGTGCTGAGCCCCGCTCGTGGTGGCTGAGAAAAAGGCGGGACCGCCACAGCGTCGTGCCGGCCCCGCTTCCAGCTCCCGAGGAGGGACTCGAACCCCCGACCCGCCGGTTAACAGCCGGCTGCTCTACCAACTGAGCTACTCGGGAAGACAAGTCAAAGCTAGACTGCGCGGACCGGTGATTCAACGGCGCGCCGCGCCCGCTTCGCCGTGAGCAGCGGCTTGAGCCACCGCGCCGTGTGCGACGCCGACTCCTTCACGATCTCCTCGGGCCGCCCCATCGCCACCACGCGGCCGCCGCCATCGCCGCCCTCGGGGCCCAGGTCCACGATCCAATCGGCGAGCTTGATCACGTCGAGGTTGTGCTCGATGAGCACCACGGTGTGTCCCGCCTCCACGAGCCGGTCGAGCACGTCGGCGAGCTTGCGGATGTCCTCGAGATGGAGGCCCGTCGTGGGCTCGTCCATCACGTACAGCTTCCGCCCCGCGGTCTTCGCCGAGAAGGTGAGCTCGCGCGCGATCTTGAGCCGCTGCGCCTCGCCGCCCGAGAGCGTGGTCGCGGGCTGGCCGAGCCGCAGGTAGCCGAGCCCCACCTGCTGCACCTGCCAGAGCGCCTGGCCGAGCTTCTCCTCCTTCGGAAAGAAGCGGATCGCCTGGTCCACCGTGAGGTCGAGCACCTCGACGATGTTCTTGCCGAAGTGCTTCACCTCCAGCACTTCCGGTTTGAAGCGCCGGCCTTCGCATTCCTCGCACGGCACGTACACGTCGGCCATGAAGACCATCTCCACTTCGAGATAGCCCGCGCCCTCGCACTTCTCGCACCGGCCGCCGCGGACGTTGAAGCTGAAGGTGCTCGCGGTGTAGCGGCGCTGCCGCGCGAGCGGGGCGTCGGCGAAGATGCGTCGGATCTCATCGAAGGCCTTGATGTAGGTCACGGGATTCGAGCGCGGCGTGCGGCCGATCGGCTCCTGGTTCACGAGCACGACGTCGGTGAGCGACTCGTAGCCCGCGATCTCGTCGAACGCGCCGACGCGCTCGCCCAGGTGCTGCTTGGCGGTGTGCTCACCCGTGATCCGCTGCTCGAGCGCGCGGAAGAGCACGTCGTGGACGAGCGTGCTCTTGCCGCTCCCCGAGACGCCGGTGACCGCGGTGAGCGCGCCGAGCGGGATGCGCACGTCCACGCCTCGCAGGTTGTGCTCGCGCGCGCCGGTGAGCGTGAGCCATCGCCGGCCCAGCGCGCGCCGCTCGTCGGGAAGCGCGATGGTGCGCGCGCCGGTGAGGTACTGCCCGGTGAGCGGGCTCTTCGCCGCCTCGGCGAGCGGCCCCGCGAACACCACGCGCCCGCCCTGCTCACCGCTCCCGGGCCCGAGCTCGATCATCCAGTCGGCCTTCCGCATCGCCTCGAGGTCGTGCTCGACGACGATCACGGTATTGCCGCCGTCGCGGAGCCGCGCGAGCAGCTTGAGGAGGCGATCCATGTCGCGGGGATGGAGCCCGATGCTCGGCTCGTCGAGGACGTACGTCGTGTCTACGAGGTGCGCGCCGAGCGAGTTCGCGAGCCCGATGCGCTGGGCCTCGCCGCCCGAGAGCGTGCGGGTGGCGCGGTCGAGCGTGAGATAGGTGAGCCCCACGTCGCAGAGGAAGCGCACGCGACTCTGCGCCTCCCGCAGGATGTGCGCGGCGACGGCCTCGTCGTGCGGCGTGAGCGGGAGCGCGTCAATCCACGCGCGCAGGAGATCCACCGGCATCGCGGCGACCTCGGCGATGGTCCGGCCGGCGACTTTCACGTTGAGCGCGTCGGCCTGGAGCTTCGCGCCGCGGCACGAGGCGCACGTCTGCGCCGTCTGGTACTGCCGCAGGAAGACGCGGATGTACTGCTTGTACTTCTTGCGTTCCAGCGACGTGAGGTGCTTCAGCACGCCAAGGAATCCTTTCGCGCGACCGCGCAGGAGCTTATCGTGCTGCTCGTCGCTCAGCTCACGCCACGGGCGGTCCATCGGGATGCCCTCGCGCCTGGCGAACTCGGCCAGGGCGCGGCGCTTGTTGTCGTAGCGCGGCATCGTCCACGGCGCGATCGCGCCGCCGGCGAGGGTGCGCTCGGGGTAGGGGACGATCAGCGCAAGGTCGTACTCGAGCGTGGCGCCGAAGCCGTTGCAGGTGGGGCAGGCGCCGCGGGGGTTGTTGAAGGAGAACAACTGGGGCGACGGAACGGGGGCACGGTGGCCGTCGGCGGGGCACTCGAAACGAGTGGTGAATGAAAGGCGAGTGGACGGTTGACGGTTGACAGTGGACAGTTCACGGTCTTGCGCGATCAGGGCTAGGGCGTCGCCATCGCCCTCGGTGAACGCGGTCTCGAAGGCGTCGGTGAGCCGCGAGCGCACATCCGGTGCGACGGCCAGGCGATCGGCCACGACGAGCAGCTCGTCGCACGCGGCGAGGTTGGCCGTCGCCGGCAGCTCGTCGAGGTGGAGCGCTTCGCCATCGGCGACGACACGTACGAACCCCTTCGCCTTGAGGTTCTCCACGACCTGCGCGTGCGTCACCTTGCTCGAGAGCCGGAGCGGGAAGGCGACCTGCACGCGCGTGCCGGCCGGAAGCTCGAGGGTCTTCTCGGCGGCGGACTGCGGCGTGTCGGGCTTCAGCTCCCGGCCGCACGCCGGGCAGATCGTGCGACCGATGCGCGCCCAGAGCAGCCGGAGATAGTCGTAGATCTCCGTCGCGGTGCCGACCGTGGAGCGCGAGGTGCGCGTCGGGTTCTTCTGTTCGATGGCGACGGCCGGCGAGAGACCGTCAATGAAGTCCACGTCGGGCTTCTTCATCCGCTCGAGGAACTGCCGAGCGTACGCCGAGAGCGACTCGACGTAGCGGCGCTGCCCCTCGGCGTAGATCGTGTCGAAGGCGAGCGAGGACTTCCCGGATCCGGAAAGTCCGGTGACGCAGATGAGCGCATTCCGCGGCAGACGCACCGTGACGTCTTTGAGGTTGTGCTCGCGGGCGCCGTGGACAACGAGCTCTTCGGCGGGCATCCCGGGCCAGTTTACAGAATCGAACGTACGTTCTTGACGCCACTCCAACGCCAGTCCTCCGCGCGCTCGCAGAGACCTGCTCGGACCGGGTTTTCCAGCACGTAGAGGCAGGCGGCTGCCAGGTGCTCGTCCTCGTCGATGACCCACGAGGCAAAGCGGTCGCCGAAGACGTGGCCACGCCGGCCGTGGCGGCGGTTGAAGTGCTGAGCGTAGATCGTGTTCAAGCGGTGGAGGCCTTTGGAGAGGCGAGCTCGGGTCGTCGAGACGATCAGGTGATAGTGGGTTCCAAGGAGGCAGAAGGCATGGGTGTGCCACTGCTGCCTGGCCACGGCGTCGGCGAGGAGCCGCAAGAAGGCGCGGCGGTCGTCGTCGTCGATAAAGATGAGCTCGCGGGCGACTCCGCGTGCGGTCACGTGGTAGACGCCGTCTGGTAGGTCGCTTCGTCGCTGTCGCGGCACGCAGTCAGCCTACGACTCGAAGGGCCGGCCGTCCCCTCGCGTGCGAGACATTTCACAGCATCGCGCGAGAGTTGTCCCAAAGGGCAGGGCCGAACGAGCCAGGGCCCAGGGTCAGACCCTGTATTGAACCTCGTCGTAGACGGAGGGAGCCCCGCCTTGAGGTTGTGCTAGCTGCGACGGCGGCTTCGCGCCCGTTTGGCGGGCACCGGCTCCGCGCCTACCGTCGCTCTGCTGCTTCGATGGTCGCTCGGCCCCAGGTCGAGCTTGCTCTCGATCACGACGCGGAGCATCACTCGGCGCGGCGCGATCGGCTGCTCGGCCGACTCCGCAGCGACTGTTGAACCGTTATGACGTGCAGCCGCGACGTGCGCCTCTTCCTGAAGGGCTTGGCGTGGCAAAGCCGCGAGCTTCAGAGCGACCGTCTCCGTTCCGTGTGCTTCCCGCATGAGCCATCCTCGATCCCCGTTGTAGAAGGCTGACTTAACGAGGAGAAGATTCGGCTCGTCTACCTCAGCGTAGCACCATGCCTTGTAAAAAGCCCTCGTATCAGGCGCTTCCCTACACCATGAGACGGCAGACCGCTCGCGGATCCGGGACGTACGGAATCTCCAGGCTGCCGGCGACCAGCGTTCCATAGCCGAGTATCCGACCCAGTAGACCCTGCTCGACCTCGACCGCGCCGACCCGAGCGAGGTGCACCGCCGCCGCTCGCCGCCGGGTGATGCCGCGGACGACGAAGAGCTTG
>DATEDF010000096.1:0-3371 GCA_035286465.1 Gemmatimonadaceae bacterium
CGTGCTCGGCGCGGTCTACATGGCGACCGACATGGTGACGTCGCCGGTGACGAACGGCGGCCGGTGGCTCTTCGGCGTGGGGATCGGCGTGCTTGTCGTGGTGATTCGTTTGTGGGGTGGCCTGCCCGAGGGCGTGATGTACGCGATTCTCATCATGAACGCCGCGGTGCCCTTCATTGACCGTGTGACGCAGCCGCGCGTGTTCGGCACACAACGGAGCTTCCGCCCGTGACGCCGCCGTCCATGCACGGCGCATCCGGGCCGGCGACTCCCGTACCGGTCACGCCGGTGCTGCCCGCACCGGCGACGGCGACTCCGTCGTGGCGACTCCTCGCGGTCCTGGGAGTCGGGGGCGCGTTGGCCGGCGGTCTGATCGTCACGGCCTTCCTCGCCACGGTGGAGCGGATCACGGAGCACAAGGCGGCGCTGGTCGTGGGCGCGGTGCGCGAGGTGCTCAAGGCGCCGGCCCGGTGGGACACGCTCTACCTCGTGGAGGGGAAGCTCACGAAGCACTCGCCCACGGGCCCCGGCGCGCAGTCCGCGGAGCGCGTGTTCGTCGGCTACGACGCGGCCGACCAGACGCTCGGCGCGGCCATCACGGCGGGCGAGCCGGGATTCGCGGACGTCGTCTCGCTGATCTTCGGACTCGACCCGGCCACCGGTGCCCTCCTGGGCGTCAAGGTGCTGGGGCACAAGGAGACTCCGGGGCTCGGGGACAAGATCGAACGCCCGATGTTCCTCCAGCAGTTCGTCGGCGCGCTCACGCCACTCAAGGGCGTCAAGACGAAGGGCGCCGACAAGAGCGAGGTGCAGACCATCACGGGCGCGACGATCACGTCGCGCACGGTGATCCGCATCGTCAACAACGCCACGGCGCGCTGGCGGCCGCTCCTGCAGGCATACCGGCAGGAAGGAAGCAGATGAGCGAAGCGCCGGCGACTTTCGACGACGTCCTGCGCGGGCTCTGGAAGGAGAACCCCGTGCTGGTCCAGATGCTCGGGCTCTGCCCGACGCTCGCCGTCACGAACTCCGTGGTCAACGGGCTCGTAATGAGCCTCGCCACGGCGTTCGTCCTCATCGCCTCGAACGTCTTCGTCGCGGCGCTCAAGCGGTTCATTCCGAACCAGGTGCGGATCACGTCGTACGTGCTCATCATCGCGACGTTCGTCACGATCGCCGACATGACCCTCGAGGCGCTGGTGCCGACCGTACACAAGCAGCTCGGCGCCTTCGTCGGCCTCATCATCGTCAACTGCATCATCCTCGGCCGCGCGGAGGCGTTCGCGAGCAAGGTCACGGTCGTGCGCGCGCTGCTCGACGGCATCGGCATGAGCGTCGGGTTCGCGATCGCGCTCGTCCTGATGAGTGGCGTTCGAGAAGTACTCGGGAACGGCAGTTTCCTGGGGTTCAATCTGCTCGGGCCGCACTTCGAGCCGTGGGTGATCATGGTCCTGCCGCCCGGCGGGTTCCTCACGCTGGGCCTCATCATGCTGGCGATGGGATGGCACGCGGAGCGCAAGAAGCGCCTCGCGAAGGCGGCCGCGTGAGCGACCTGGCCTGGATCCTGATCTCCTCGCTGCTCGTCAACAACTTCGTACTGACGTTGTTCCTCGGGCTCTGCCCGTTCTTCGGCGTCACCCGCCAGATCCAGACGGCGGTGCGCCTCGGCCTGGCGAACCTCTTCGTGCTGGTGCTGACGGCGCTGTGCGTGTGGTTCCTCAACCGGTTCATCCTGCCGGCCGCGCCGTTCCTCCGCCTCATCAGCTTCATCATCGTCATCGCGTCGGTGGTGCAGGTGGTGGAAATGGCGATCAAGAAATGGAGCCCCGTGCTCTTCCGGGCGCTGGGCATCTATCTGCCGCTCATCACCACGAATTGCGCGATTCTCGGGCTCGCGATCTTCCAGACGAACCGCGGCTACACGCTGGCGCAGGGCCTGGCCTTCGCCGTCGGGGCCGGGCTGGGGCTCACGCTCGCGCTGGCCCTGATGGCGTCCATCCGCGTGCGCCTGGACGTGGCCGACGTTCCCGCCGTGGCGCGCGGACTCGGGATCGCGCTCATGATCGCGTCGTGCCTGTCGCTGGCGTTCATGGGTTTCGCGGGCCTGGGGGCAGCGTGACGATCCTGCAGGCCGTGTTCTCGATCGCCGCGGTGGCGGCACTTTTCGCGCTCTTCGGCCTCGTGCGGTACCGCGGGTGCACGGGCCATTGCGCGGGATGCACTCGCGCCTGCGGGCGCTTCGAAGGGGAGGACGATGAGATCCCGTGACGGATTCACCGGCCGCTCGCTGACGCGGCGGCACTTCGTCGGCATCGGCGTCGGCGCCTTCGTCGTCGCCTCGCTGCCGCTCGCGCTTCGCCGTCGCGCGGCGCTGGTGCGCCGTTCCGTGCCGCTCATGGGGACGATCGCCGAGCTGCAGGTCGCGCACCGTGACGAGCGGCTCGCCGAGGACGCGATTGACGCGGCGATCGGCGAGCTCCTGTGGGTGGAGCGGACGATGACGAACTTCCGCGCCGATTCCGACATCGGGCGCGCGAACCTCGGCGCGGCCCGCGACGGCGTGCGCGTGAGCGCGGCGAGCACGACGGTGATCGCCGCCGCGCTGCGGTGGGCGTCGGCGAGCGACGGGCGATTCGACCCGGCGGTCGGCGCCGCGTCCGAGCTGTGGGACGTGCTGAATCGCCACGAGCCGCCCCCGGCGGACCGGGTGCGCCGGCTCGCCGGCCGCGGCTTCTGGCGCAAGGTGGACCTCGGCACACTCGCGGGCGCGAGCGTCGTGCGGTTCGAGGACCCCGACCTGCACCTCGACCTCGGCGGGATCGCGAAGGGCTACGGCATAGACCGCGCCGCGAACGCGCTGCGCGCGCGGGGCATCGAACACGCCATCGTGACGGTGGGAGGCGACCTCTACGCGCTCGGCGGATCACCGGACGGCGGACCCTGGAAGGTCGGCATCCGTGACCCGCACGAACCGCGCTCGCTCGCCGCGACGCTCGACGTGTCGGACCGGGCCGTGGCGACGAGCGGCGACTACGAGCGATTCTTCCGGTGGCGCGGCACGCGGTACCACCACCTGATTGATCCGGCAACGGCGGCGCCGCGCCGCAGCACATTCCACAGCGTGACCGTGCTCGCCGGCCATTGCATGGACGCCGATGCCGCGGCGACGGCTGTCTTCGGGCTCCCGCGTAAAGCGGCGGTCCGGGTGACGCGCCGGCTGGTGAGTGACGCGGACGTGATTCCGCTGACCTGACTGAGGAGGACGCGATGAAGAGCGCCACGCTGTTCTGCAGCGCCTGCGACCGCCAGGTGCGGGTGATGATCACCGAGGCGCCGCTCCACGACGGGCAGGCCACGCTGCACGACGAGGA
>DATEDF010000097.1:0-2446 GCA_035286465.1 Gemmatimonadaceae bacterium
TGGGCGTGGGGACAGAACTACCTCGACGGCGGCGTGGCGATGGCCGAGGCGAGGTACGGCCAGGGGACGCTCTACCTCTACGGTCCCGAGATCACGTTCCGCGCGCAGCCGCACGGCACGTTCAAGCTCCTGTTCAACGCCATCGTCGGCGGGCCGAGGGTGGAGCGCGTCATTCCCTGAGCGCGCGGCGCGCCGGCGCCTGCTCGTGATTGCAGGCCAGCGGTAAACCGAGGGGGCGGCTCGCGAGAGCCGCCCCGCTCTTTTCCGCGGGAATGTGTGACCCGCCGCACCGCCCGCGCGTTCGCTCGGGGCTAGCGTCCACACCCCGGCCAGCGCCCTCATGATGACCCCCGCCCGCAAGAGCTCCGTGCGCCGATTCCCCTCCCGGGAGTCGGCCGGCCGGCCGCTCGCGCCACAGGGACGCTGGTTCATCTGGTGTCCGGGCCCCCAGACGCAGGCGAAGATCGTCGCGCAGCTCCACGCCGGCGGCGCGGAGTACGACCTCGCCGAGGGCGACTGCATCATCTCGGACGTTGCGTGGGACGTGATGCGCGACCTCGTCATTCCGATTCGCCGCGTCCTGACGCATCGCGAGGCGGAGGATGTGCGCGCGCTCTTCAAGCCCGCGGGCGGCGAGCTGACGACCGCGGACTTCCCCAGGGTGCAGTCGTACACCGCCTTCTCGCTGGTGAGCCAGTCGTCGTGGCTCTCGGAGATGCTCGCCGAGCGGCGCTTCACGAGCGTGCTGCAGCCGATCGTCTGGGCGAACGAGCCGCGGCGCGTGTTCGCGCACGAGGCGCTGCTGCGCGGCGTGGCGAAGGACGAGGCGATCGTCTATCCGAACTACATCTTCGACGTGGCCCGCGGCTGCGGGATGCTCGTGCAGGTGGACCTCGCGGCGCGCCAGGCGGCGATTGACCGGATGGTGCTGGACGACGTCGGCGAGACACTCTTCGTGAACCTCGCGCCGAGCGCGATCGAAGATCCGATCTCGAGCCTCGAGCGGACCGTGGCGATGATTGACGAGGCCCGCATCGCGCACCGTCGGATCGTGTTCGAGGTGGTCGAGAGCGACGAGGCGCACGACGTGCAGCAACTCAAGGGGCTGCTCCGCTTCTACCGCGACGCGGGCTTCCGCGTGGCGCTCGACGACGTGGGGGCGGGCTACTCGTCGCTCAACCTCCTGCACCAGCTGCGCCCCGATTTCGTGAAGCTCGACATGGACCTGATCCGCGGCGTGCACGCCGACGCCTACAAGGGGCTGGTCGCGCACAAGATCATCGAGATCGCGACCACGCTGGGAGTCGAGACGATCGCCGAGGGCGTGGAGACGGAGGAGGAGCTGGCGTGGGTGCAGACGCACGGCGCCACGTACGCGCAGGGGTACGGCATCGCGCGGCCGACGACGCCCACGCTCTCGGGGCGCACGCCGCTGGCGCTGGAGCGACTGGTGTCGTAGCGGCGCCGGGCGGGTAGTTTTCACGTTCGTGAAGCGCCTGGTGCTGTCGCTCGTCGTCCTCTCGTGCCTCGCCGTCGCCGCGGGGTATGGCGCCGCCTTCCTGCCGGGCCCGTCGCGGTCGTGGGCGCCCTGGTGCCTCGCGATCGGCACGCCGGGAATGCTGCTCTCGCTGATGGCGCTCGGGGCGCTCCGGCGCGGCCGGCTGCCGGGCGCGCTCGGCTGGACATTTGCCGCCACCTTCCTCTGGTGCGCCGCCGCCTTCGCCGTCTCGCTCGCGCTCCCGGCGCGGGAGGGGCCCGGCGGCCCGCTGCTGCTCGGCCTCCCCCTCCGCGCGGCGATCGTCGTCTACGGCGTCGGCCTCGTCCCCGTCCTCATCCTCCCGTTCGTCTGGGCGCTCGCCTTCGAGAGCCTGACGCTCGGCGAGGAGGACCTGCGCCGCGTTCGCGAGGCGCGCGAGGCGCGCGAGGCGCGTGAGGCGCGCGAGGCACGTGAGGCGCGCGAGGCACGTGAGGCGCTGGAGGCGCGCTCCGCGGCGGGTCGGGAGGCCCCCGAGAGCCGTGGGGGGGCGCCCGACTGATGCGTCCGCTCCTCCAAGCCTCGCTTCCGCCGCTCGCGCAGCCGGTGATCGTCGCGGTGGCGCTCGTCTATCTCGTCGTCGTCGCCGCGATCGCGACCTGGGCGGCGAGCCGCACCCGGACTGTCCGCGACTTCTTCGTCGCGGGGTCCGGCATCGGGCTCTGGACGCTCGCCATCGCCAAGATGGCGGCGACGCTCTCCGGGTTCTCGTTCGTCGGCGGCCCGGGGCTCGTCTACGCGATCGGGCTCGCCGGCGTCTTCATCATCCTTCCCGGCGCGCTGACCAACGCGCTCGGCGCGTGGGTGCTCGCGAAGAAGCTGCGCCTGCTCGGCGAGGTGCGGGGCCTGCTCACGATCCCGGGCGCGATCGGCGCGCGCTACCGCTCACCCGCGGCGCACGGGCTCTCCGCC
>DATEDF010000098.1:0-2420 GCA_035286465.1 Gemmatimonadaceae bacterium
CCGTGCCATCGCCGCGCGCTTCTCACGATCGTTCATGTTGATGGACGGAATCGGAAGGGGAGCACCGCGCGTCCATTTGCCGTCTGGAGCACGCCAGTCCACTCGGTATGGTTCGACACGCGCGACAGCCAGCCAACCGTCCTGGAACAGAATGAACTTCTCACCCGCGAAGAACGGGTTGATGCGCATCGTGACAGTCGAGAGTCTGCCGTCGGCGTCGTACCGAGCTTCCACTCGGGCCGGCTGGCGCCGGACCGCGGTGAGCGTATCCACCGTCCCGCGCGCGCGCGACACGAGTACGAGCGTGGTGCTGTCGTCCTTGCCGATGATCGAAGGGCCCGGCTTGGGTGGAGGACGGCGCTGGGTCAGCACGTGGCCGAAGGTGTCCGCACCGCTCACAATCCCCGCTGCCGCGAGAACCGCGGGATCGTCGGGTGGGATCGTCGCGACGACGCGATCGCCGTGCAAGAGAAGCCAGCGGCGATTGGCATTGTCGGACATGACGCTCGAGTCCGCCGCAAGCCCGTAAACTGTACCCGCGCGCGCGTACTCACCGGGCCCGCGGCCCTTGTGACTCACGTCCACTACGGAGCCGTTCCTGAAATCAATAACGACCAGGCCGCGGTCGTTTGGATCCGAGACGATCACGCGTCCGTCCTTGAGTTCCCGCACCGATTCCACGCGTGTGAACTCGTGGTCCAGCCTGCCGCTTGGCGGAGCGAGTGGGGTGATCCGGATCGCCTGTGCGAGCGCCGCGCTCGGCAGGAACAGGACAGCGGCGACGAATGGATATCGCATCCCTACCTCCGTTCCGACTATCGTACCACTTCATACACGGCGATGTACTCCACGCCGAGCTCATCGCGCCGGAGCACCAGCACGCTTCGCGCGTTGCCGCCGTCGGCGATGGCAATTCCGCCGCCGGGAAGCCACGCGGCCGCGCGCACGCGATGCAGCTCGACGCCGTCGCGCCCGATTTCCAGCCGCGGACCGCTGAGCCGCCATTCGGGAAGGGGCTGCTGCTGGGCACTCAGGTTCGACGAGGCGACGATGAGCGCCGTCCACAGGCAGCCGATGCTACGGTCGCTGACCGGAGTCGGCCTGTCCAACCGCCTCGGCTCGATGCGCCTGGCCGCGTCGTAAGCCGAAGGAGATCGAGTTCTGCTGCACCGCCAGGTTGAGCGCACGCATTGATGCTGTACCGCTTCCGCCGTGAGCGCAATCATCTGACGGGTGTCCGAACCGCGTCTGCAGCAACTCGGGGTCGGGGCGTCCCCGAAACTGCCTATGGGCTCGGGAGGCGAACGTCGAACGCGTTAGACTGGCGTTCGGCGACCGGGAGCGTCGCGCAACTGCCCGGGGTGGCTGGTGCGTTGGCGCAGAGAATGAGCGCCACGCGCAGGCGCCCCGTGCGCCAAGCGGGCTGGATCGGTGGATTCGCGTCTGGTGAATCGGAACTGACGAGTGGAATCTCAAACGACAGTAGACTGCCCGGTGGTACGACGCCAGCCGGGACGCCGCCCACGCAGGCCCATGCGATGCCAAGAAATAGCTGCGCAGTGCTGTCAGCGTCGGTGCGAGCGAGTGAGTAAATCGGTCCTTGATCGGTCGGCATGCAGCGAGCGAAGAACACCGGAGCCGCCGTGCGGTTCGTGTATGACGCGAGCGCTCGCGCAATGTATGTGTTGCCAACATGCCGAAGCGTGTACTTGACGGAATCCGTCTGCACAGGCGAGTTGTCGCGCGCGGGAGGCGCGGGCTCACCGGGCGGACGTGCCCCGCCTGCCGCCCCAACCGGGGATGTATCGCGGCACGAGAGGCACGCGACAGCCGCGGCCAAGCGCAACGTTGCAACGAACCCACTCATCGCCTGCTCGAAGGTCCTCGGGATCGCCCTGACGGATCAGGGCTCAGCTGCGCGGCCGAATGGCCGCACACATTGATGCTCGACGGCAAGGACGGCGCGCGCAGCCACCTGCTGCCGTGCGACGCCGCGACGTCGGCAATTCCACGCTACGCGCCCACTTGGCGAATGCGTTCGATTCATGGTGCGAAGCCCAGTTGCAAGCTCGCCACCTTCGGGTAGTCGGCGCGGACATTGATGCCGAGCCCGGCTTCGAGGTCCAGTCGGAATCGGCCGCGCGAGATTCCAAGAGCCGCGCCGCCGTAGGAGGCCGCGAAGGTCCAGTCGGGGCCTATGCTGCGAAGCTGCACAATGCGCCCGACGATGGGTTCCGCGAAGCCACGGAAATGGTACTGCCATCCGGTTGAGCCCGACGAGCCATACTGCACGGCGAGGCCAACTCCGCCGAAATACCGGACGTACGGCTGAAGCCGCTCATCGCATGAGGAAGACTGCGTGCAGTACCGTTGTATGGCCTCCAGATTGCGAAGCAGTGCCGCGTGTGCGCCAATGCCGA
>DATEDF010000099.1:0-7840 GCA_035286465.1 Gemmatimonadaceae bacterium
GACGCTGGCGAAGGGGTCTGCCGGCCGGTCGTGCTCGACGATGAAGTGCTCGATGCCGGCCAGGCGGCGCCGAGCGAAGAGCGCCTTCCAGTCCATCGTGCCCGCGCCGACGTCGCGCATCTCGTGCTGCGGCGCGCCGGCGGAGTCCTTCACGTGCACCAGGCGGAAGCGCCCCGGGTGCTTCGCGAACCAAGCGAGCGGGTCGGCCCCGGCCTGCGTGATCCAGTAGAGGTCCATCTCGAAGTCCACGAGCGCGGGGTCGGTCTCCGCGAGGAGGATCTCCATCGGCACCGCGCCCTCGACCGGCCGGAACTCGGCGTTGTGGTTGTGGAACCCGTAGCGCAGCCCCGCGTCGCGGGCGCGCCGCCCGATGGCATTGAACCGCGCCGCCAGTTCCCTGAGCGCCGCGACGCTCTGGAAGAAGCGGCCGGCAAGCGACGGGACGATCATCCAGCGATGGCCGAGCGCCCGCGCGGCCGCCGCGGTCGCATCGAACGGGCCGTCGAGCGCCTCGAGCGCCACGTGGCACGCGGGCGCCGAGAGGCCGAGGCGGTCGAGCGTGGCCCGCAGCGCCGCGGGCTCGCGGTCGTAGTACCCGGCGAACTCGACCTCCCGGTACCCGATCGCGGCGACCCGCTCGAGCGTCGCTTCGACGCTCTTCGCCATCTCGGTACGAACCGTGTAGAGCTGGACGCCGATGCGGTCGAGGCGCTCCACACGGGGCGCGTGCGCGCGCATCGCCTCCGGGACCGCCGCCGCGGCGGTCGCCGCCGCCGCCGTCCGAACGAACTCGCGACGGGTGGTCATGCGCTAGACGTTGCAGGTGCCGACGGTCGCGCGCAATGGCTGCGCGCAATGGCTGCGCGCAATGGCTGCGCGCGAGCACAATCGGTCGCCCGGGCGCGCCCTGGTGGCACGACGGCGCTACGGCTTGGGGTGCGTCCTGAAGAACGCCCAGATCGCCTCGCTCGCGTCGAAGTCGCGGCACACGCCGCCCACCACCAGCTTCGGGAGGTACTGCGAGCCGCCCGGCCAGGTGTGCCCGGCGCCGTGCAGCTCGTAGAGCCAGACCTCGGTGCCGTTCCGCCCGCCCGTCCACTTCTTCGAGATCACGGTGCAGCCATCGCGAGGGTCGCGGTCCGGGAGCCGGCCCGCGACGGGCGCGGGTGACGCGCCGTCGGCCGCCGCCCACATCCGCATCGCCTCGCCCGTCGCGATGATGCGGCCGCGTCCTTCGCCGGCGACGTTGCCGCCGCCGATCGGCACGAGCGGGTCCTTCGTCCCCTGAATCGCGAAGACGCTCACCGGCTCGCTCGGCGCGAACTCCCGGTAGAACGGGTCCGCCATCCCGCCCACGACGGGCGCGATCGCCGCGATCTGCGCGGCGAGCTTCGCGCCCAGGTAGTGCGAGAAGATCGCGCCGTTGGAGATCCCCGTCGCGAAGACCCGCTTCGGATCAATCGGCGTGACGCGAGCGACATCGGCGATGAGCGCGCGCACGAAGGCGACGTCATCCACGTGCTCGCGGAAGGCCGTCGCGTCGAAATCCGTGCGGCCGTCGTTCCAGTTCCGGCCGTAGCCGTCGGGGTAGGCCACGACGAAGCCCTCGCGCGCGGCGATGCCGTTGAAGCGCGTCATGCTCTCGGCGTTGCGCCTCCGGCCACCGCCCCCGTGAAAGACGAGCACGAGCGGCGCGCGCGCACGGCCGGCCGAGGGCGGCGCGTAGAGGCGATACGTACGGCGGCGCCCGTCTACGGTGAGCGCGCGCTCGACGCTCGTCGCCGGCTGGCGCGCGGGCGGCGCGGCGATCAGGAGCAGGAGGAACGCGACGGGTCCGGCACTCACGAGACGGGATGTTGCCCCGTGCGCGCCCCGCGCGCAAGCTTCCCGGATGACCTACCTCTGGCTCAAGACCTTCCACGTCCTCGCCGTCATCACCTGGATGGCGGGCGCGTTCTACATCTTCCGCATCGTCGCGTATCACACGAAGCACCGCGAGCAGCGGGAGACGGCCGCCGTCTTCCGCGAGATGGAGCGGAAGATGCTGCTCATCGTGATGCGGCCCGGCGCCGCCGTCACCGTCGCGCTGGGCATCGCGATGCTCGTGAGCAAGCCCGAACTGCTCGCTCATCGCTGGATGCACGTGAAGCTCGCGGCGGTGCTCGGGATGCTCGCGTTTCACGGTTACGCCGAGTGGGCGGCCGCTCACGTCGCGCGCGACCAGTACGTGCTGACGGAACGCCGCGCGCGCCTGCTGCACATCGTGCCGACCGTGCTGCTCGGGCTGATCGTCGCGATGGTGATCGTGAAGCCGTTCTGACGGAGCGCGTTCGTCAGTCGGGACGGCGGGTCAGGCGGGTTTCTCCTGCATGAACGACATCAGGTTGCCCTCGGGGTCCATCCAGTGCGACAACCAGACGTCGCGGCCGGGGAGTTTCGCGATCACGTGCGGCGCGCCTTCGAGCTTCGCCCCGTGCGCCACGACGGCGTTGGTGGCGCCCTCGATGTCGTCGGTCGCGAAGAAGATGATGCCGAAGAGCGGCACGATCTTGTCCTTCGGGTCCGTCGTCAGCATCAGCCGCACGCCGCCGCACTGGAAGAACGAGAGCCCCGGGGCGTCGAAGAGGAACGGAAGGCCCACGACGTCGCGGTAGAACGCGGTCGCGCGCGGGACGTCCCGGCACGGGACCGCGAGCTGGTGGACGCCGGTGGCGAGCGGGGTCGCTTGCATCGCTGGTGGTCTCCCTCGAGCCGGACGCGGCGGCGGCGCGCCGCGCGCCGGCTCACCTGGTGTCCGTCGCCCTGTCAAGCTTGAGCAGCGTGTGGAGGAGCACGTTCGCGCCGCGCTCGATCGCGCGCGGATCGGAGAACTCCGTGGGCGCGTGGCTGATCCCGCCCACGCTCGGCACGAAGATCATCCCGACGGGGCAGATCCGCGCGAGGTCCTGCGCGTCGTGCCCCGCCCCGCTCGGCATCAGCCGGTGCGTCAGCCCCAGCTCGGTGGCCGCCGCCGCGATCATCGCGCGAATCGCGGGTTCGGTGAGCGCCGGCACGTTGTTCGTGAACTGGCTGAAGGAGAAGGTGGTCCCGTTCCGGGCGCCGATCTTCGCCGCCTCGTCCACGATGCGTGCGTAGAGCGAGCTGATCCTGGCCCCGTCGAGGTCGCGCAGCTCGAGCGTGCACGTGACGCGGCCGGGAACGACGTTGGGCGCGCCGGGAAACGCCTGGATGCGCCCCACCGTCCCGACCTGGCGACCCGCGACGCTCGTCACGACCCGGTTCACCATCTCGACGAAGCGCGCGGCGGCGAGGAGCGCGTCGCGCCGCTCGCTCATCGCGGTCGTGCCGGCGTGGTTGGCGAACCCCTCGATCGTGACGTCCCACTCGCGAATGCCGACGATCCCCTCGACCACGCCGATGTCCACGCCGGCCTGGTCGAGCGAGCCGCCCTGCTCGATGTGCAGCTCGAGGTAGGCGGCCGCGTCGCCTTTCCCGCGCCGCGCGCGGGCCAGATTGTCGGGGTCGCCGCCCAGGAACGCGATCCCGTCGCGAATCGTCTTGCCGCTCCGGCTCACGACCCCGAGCTCCGCCGCGGTCAGCTCGGCGGTCGCCGCGTGGCTCCCCCAGAGTCCGCCCTCCTCGTTCTGCCAGATGACGACCTCGAGCGGATGCCGCGTGACGACGTCGTGCTCGGCGAGCGTCTGCGCGACCTCGATGGCGCCCATCGAGCCGACGTCGCCGTCGTAGTTGCCGCCGTCCGGCACGGAGTCAATGTGCGAGCCGAAGAGGATGGGCTTGAGCGCGGCGTCACTCCCCGCGCGGCGGCCGATGATGTTCGCGGCGGCATCGAGCGACACCTCGAGCTTCGCCCCGCGCATCAGCCGCGCCACGTACTCGCGCGCGGCCAGGTCGGGCTCGGTGTAGGCGAGCCGCGTGACGCCGCCCTGCGGGTTGCGGCCGTACTCGGAGAGCAGCGCGAGATGGGAGTTGAGCCGGGCGCCGTTGACGAGCGGCGAGGGGGCGGCCGCGCGGCGCACTCCGGCGGCCCGGCGCGGCCACACGGCGGCCGCCGCGGCCGCCGCGCCCGCGGCCCCCGTCACGAGCAACCTCGCGAAATCCCGACGGTCCATCAGGAATCCTCCGCTCATCCTGGCGCCTTTCATAAGCCCGTCGCCGCGCGCGCGTCAACCCCTCCTGCATCCCCGCGTCGCGGTAGCTCTCCCGGAAGTACGCGAGCAGCGGAGCCTCGCGCACATCACTCGCCCGGTGCAGTTTGTTCAGCCGGGCGCGATCACGGCCTTGACCACCGACCGCGCGGCGACCGCCTCGAGCGCCTCGCCTGCGCGCTCGAGCGGGTAGCGCGCCGAGATCGCCTCGGTCCAGGGCAGCGCGGCCGCCTGCTCCGCCAGCAACCGCACGGCGCGATGCACGTGCGAGAAGTCGCACCCCCAGCACCCGCGGATCTCGACGTGCTTGCGGTTGATCTGCCGGTGAGGGTTGAGCGTCGCGTCGCCGCCGTCGGTGTATTGCCCGGCGACCACCACGCGCCCGCCGTCGCGCACGAGGTCGAGCGCCTGCGCGACGGCGGCGGGGTCGCCCGCCGCCTCGATCACCACGTCCACGCCGTGCCCGCCGGTGAGCGTGCGCACCTGCGCCGCGCGCTCGTCGTGCGGCAGCTCCAGCGCGAGCGTGTGCGTGGCGCCCATCCGCTTCGCGAACGCGAGCCGCGGCTCCGGGGCGCCCACCGCGACGATGGGGTGCGCACCGGAGAGCTTCGCGAGCGCCACCGCGGCGAGCCCGACGGGTCCCGCGCCAAGCACCGCGACGGAGGATCCGAGCCGCACGTCGCCGCGCTCGACGGCGTGCACCGCGGTGACCAGCCCGCACCCGCCCGCGATGAACGCGGCGGGGTCCACGCGCGCCGGCAACCGCAGTAGCTTCACGCCCGGCTTCATCCAGATGTGGTCGGCCCAGCCCCCGAGCGGGCCGTCGGCGACGCCGTACGTGATGCCGTACACTTTGCGCTTCGGGCAGCGCGTGGTCTGCTTCGTGACGAGGCACTCGTAGCAACGGCCGCAGGTCTCGTGCACGTCGAGGAAGGTGACGAGATCGCCCTCGCGGAACGGGTCGCCGCCGATGTCACGGATCTCGCCCCGGATCGCCTCGAGATGGCCCACCGACACGTGGCCGGGGATGATCGGATAGGGCACGCCCGCGAGCCGCCCGTGATGCAGGTGCACGTCGGTGCCGCACACCTCGGAGTAGAGCGTACGGAGCATCGCGCTGCCGGGCTCGAGCGCGGGCCACGGGATTTCGCGCAGCTCGAGCGGTGCGCGTGGCGCGGGCATTACGGCGGCGCGGACGGTGGGCGGCATCGGCGAGGAATATGCGAATGCAGGGCGCTTCGCGCTCGGCGCGCCGGGCCCCCAGTCGTGCGGCAACGCCGGGTCCGGGGCATGCAAACCGGGATGGCGGTTGCCAAACCCCAATCGCCTGCCGATCTTCCCCGTGATACCCCCGCCGCCTCCCTCTCGACCTCAGGGTACCCGTATGCGCTCTCGTGCGTTCGCGCTCGTCCTCTCACTTGCCGTCGCCGCCCCCGTCTCCGCGCAGGGGCTCATGGCCGACATGCACCGCGATGTGAATGAAGTGCAGAAGAAGCTCCTCGACCTCGCCAGGGCGATTCCGGAGACCGCGTACGGATGGCGCCCCGGCACCGGCGTGCGCTCGGTGGGCGAGGTCTTTCTGCACGTGGCCTCGGACAACTACCTGATCCCGATCTCGATGGGCAAGCCGGCGCCCGAGGCGAGCGGCATCACGAGCGACTTCAAGTCCGTGGACGCGTTCGAGCACCGCAAGCTGAGCAAGGACCAGATCATCGCCGAGCTGGATGCATCGTTCAGGCACCTCCACCAGGCGATGGGACTCACCACGGATTCCAACCTCGGCGAGACCATCAAGTTCTTCGGCCAGGACTGGAGCCGGCAGCGCGCGATGGTGCTCACCGTGACGCACCTGCACGAGCACCTCGGCCAGTCCATCGCCTACGCGCGCATCAACAACGTCGTGCCGCCCTGGAGCAGGTAGGGACGGCGGACGGCAGACGGCGGACGGGCAATGGCCGACGGCACCAGACGGTCGCTCTCCGAGGAGGAGCACGCGATCCGGCTCAAGTTCGACGCGGCGACGCACGACGGCGCGCGCGACCTGCGCGCGCGCCTCTGGAGCGAGCTGAAGGAAGTCCGGCGCAAGACCGCCCGCCGCAAGGAGCGGCTGTTCGTCCGGATTCGCTTCCAGGAGAAGCCGGCAACGATCTCGTCCTGCCTGATCGCCGACCTGCGACTCGTGTCCCCGATACCGCAGGCGTCGGGCGTGTCGCCCGCGCACCGGATTGATGCGTATGTCTCGTGCGAACTCCTGCTCGACGCGGAGTTGCCGCCCTGTGAGCGCCCGGGGCCGTGTCCCCACGAACTCGTGGCGTTCGTGCTGGAGTCGGACAACAACGAGACGGACCTCGAGAAGCGTGCGTGGGCGGCCCTGCGCGAGCAGAGGGACCGCTGAGCCAGGGCCGCTAGGCAGTCACGGCCCGCGGATCGCCGCGCCGCCTACCTCGGCATCTCGGAACGCTTCAGCGGGACGACCGCGAAGTCGCGCCCTCGCGGCTGGGGGACCTCCACCGGCCGGGCCTTGGTCATTCGGCAGTGGCCCTCGAAGAGCACCCCCGCCTCGACGGCCACGACGGGGGCTTCGATGTCGCCGTAGACGCGGGCCTTGCCGCGGAGTTCCACACGCTCGGACGCATTGATGTTGCCGACGACCTCGCCCTCGACCAGCACCACGCCGGCGCGGATCGAGGCGTTCACGATGCCCTTCTCGCCGACGATGAGGCGGTCGTTCGAGACGATCTCCCCGCGGAGACGGCCGTTCAGCATCAGCGTACCGCTGAACGTGTACTTCCCCTCGATCTCCGACCCTTCGTCAATGAACGCAGTGGGATCGCTCTCGTGCCCGTCACCATGACCACTCTTCTTCCACCACATAGACGTTGTCCCGCGCGCGAGGGGTTACCTCTGTCCGAACTGTTGAGCCCCCATCTTCTCTTCGATCGGGACGACCTGCCGCGAGACGCCCTCATTCATCTTGGTCACGTTGCCGTTGAAGAAGCCGCCCTTCGAGATCACGAGCGAGTCGGTCTGGATGTTGCCGGTGACGCGGCCCGTCTCCGTGATCTCCACGTCCCCGGTGGCGACCATGTTGCCCTCGTAGTGGCCCATGATGATCGCGTCCACCGTCTGGACGTTCGCGTTGACGACGCCCTTCTCGCCGATGACCAGCTTGCCCCCGACGTTCACCTCGCCGCCCACCTCACACTCGATCTGGATCGAGTCGGTGATGTCGAACTTGCCCTCCATCCGCGCGTTGTCGCCCACGACGGTTAGCAGCGTGGTCGGCTCGACGGGCTTGGCGCTGACGGGGCTTACCGGGGTCATCGGCCGCTGGTTGCTCTTCTTGTCTCCGAACATCAGCTCCTCCTTGCGGATCACGCAACCCCGTTCAGGTGAACGAGATCGCTTCTTCTGGTAAGGCTGGAGGTCAAGAATCGCACGGTTGGCCGGGGGTGTCAACCCCGCGGCGGGCACCCTGTTTCGGGCACCCCGCCCGCCTACGGCTTGTGTTCGTGGCCCATCATCGCGCCCCCACGCGCGAGCTCCAGGTGGTGCATCGCGTGGTGATCGCCCTCGGCGAGCAGCCCGGCGAAGCCGAGCCCGCGGATCCGCGCGACGGTCTTCGCATCGCCCGCGCTCTTCGCGGTGACGACGAAGCGCACGCCGCCGGCGAT
>DATEDF010000100.1:0-2039 GCA_035286465.1 Gemmatimonadaceae bacterium
GAACGACCCGACGGAGGCTGAGAAGAAGGCGCTGCGCGTCCTCGCGAAGAAGAAGTTCGCGGATGAGACGAGCCTTGACGGCTTCCTCGACGGCGGCTACCGCAACAACGCCGCGTTCGAGATCCCCGCGCCGCTCGAGAAGGTCCAGAAGCTCGTCTCGAAGGCACTCAAGCCCGACCGGGCGCTCCTGTCGGCCGTCCGGTACGTCGGCGGGAAGATGGCGCAGGTCTTCGGCCAGCTTCCGAAAGAGGCGACCACGGCGGCGGTGACGGTCGCGCAGCCGACCATCGGCTGCCCCGCGCCGGACTTCGACGTCGCGCACGACCGCGCGACACGCGTGCTCGGCGCGTTCCTCACGATCCCCCAGGTCGAGGACTTCGACCGGCACGGCCGCTTCGTGTCGGTCGGGTGTGATACCGGCCACCGCTACATGCTCACGAGCCGGCGCTCGCCGGACATCAAGCGGTTCGAGCGGAGCCTCTTCGACCTCGACGACAACCTCGCCTTCTGCGTCCACGACTGGAGCGTGCCCGCGCCCGAAGAACTGCTCGGGCTGCACGTCTTCCTCCAGGTGCCGGGCGGCGAAGCGTACCTGCGGCAACTGACGGGGTGAACGATGGCGAAGCGCGCCGCTTGAGGACCGCCGCCGCCGAGAGGCTCTCGGCTCGTCGTCCAGTACCTCGTCGTGACGAAGCCCCCGCCCGACAAGTGGAACTACGTCTCGAAGCCGATCTACGTGCGGAAGAACAAGCTGGGCTACGATGAGTTCTGGATCAACCTCCGACCTGCGCGTTCGAAACGCCGCAAGCCCGAAGGCATCGCCCAGGTCCGCGACTTCCGGCTCGGGCAGATCCTCTTCACGGACGACTCGGGCCGCGATCAGGAGATCGTCTTCCCCTACACGAAGCCCTGGAAGCACGACGTCGGCTACGAGGTCTACGCCGACGTCGTGGATGCGCTGCGCCGCAGCGACGACCTCGCGAACGGCGAGAAGAGCAGGCGCAAAGGGATGAAGCCGATCCGAACAGGAGGACCACAATGAACGAAGACGACGGCGGATCGGAACAGGTCATGGGCATGTTGCAGACGCTCGGCGGGATGGCCGGGCTCGCGAGCGCCGACCTCCCGGCGCGGATCTCGAAGACCTGGGCCGAGACGGCGGTGCTCCTCATCAAGCTCGTCGAGCCGCACGTCCTCGGCGTCACGGACGGCAAGCCCCAGGTCCAGATCCTCATGGACGAGCGGAACGAAGAACGCGTCTACAACCTCATCGACTTCTGCCTGGAGCGCATTGAACTGATCGCGGCGACGCAGCCGAGGGTGGCGGCGGCGAAAGAGGAAGAGGAGGAATCCTGATGGCCTACCGTGAATCCGCGAAGCCGCCGTCCGAGAAGCAGATCGACTCGATGGCACAGAAGTTCGCGGAGCTTCTCCGCTCGGAGAAGTCGAACCGCGAGCAGAAGAAGCAGCTCCAGGCGCGGGTCGAGTTCCTCGAGCAGGAAAACGACCGGCTCACGAAGCTGATCCAACGCTACGACCGGGCCGCCTCCGCACTCGACGCGGGCGGCACGATCCAGGTCCAGCTCACGCAGCTCCGCAATGCCTTCGCCGGCTCCAAGGAGGAGATCGGGGACCTGAAGCACGCGCGCGACGTCGCCATCGGGCTCGTCCGCGCGACGCTCGCGGGTGCGGATCCGGGCGAGGTCGGCCGGCTGGTCGAGCACATCCGTACGACCGGCCGCGCACACGGAATCAGCATGAAGGCGCTGCCGGAGCCGGAGAAGGAGAAGGAACGATGACCACGCTGCAGATCACCATCGAAGGGCCGCCTGACAGCGGCAAGACCACGACAGCCCGGCTCATCGAGAACGCCTTGCGCGAGGCCGGCTACAAGGACGTCAAGGTCTCCGACATGGAGCCGTTGCCGGCCGAAGAGAAGGACCGCTTCCAGTGGCGACTTGAACGGACGCGGGCGCAGCCAGTGCAGATCCGAGTTCGAGTCGTGCCGTGATCGGCTACTGCGACAACTGCAAGCACCG
>DATEDF010000101.1:0-3834 GCA_035286465.1 Gemmatimonadaceae bacterium
TCGGGATCCTGCGCCTGCCACGCCTCGCGCCCCGCGTAGACGCAGATCGCGTCGCCGGGCTCGAGCGTGATCCCGCGCTCGACCAGGATGTCCTCCAGCTCCCAGCCGTGCACCGGCGCGTCCTGCGTCACGCACGGCACGCCCCGGTGGCGCGGGACGTCGAGCATGACGCCCCGGGTGAGGATGCCCTCCGCCCAGTGCTCGATCGACCCGAAGCGGGCGCCGTCGAACGTGATCTCCTGCTTGGGGTCGCGCCCGTTCCACATCGCCTCGGCGTCCCAGGTGTGGCAGAGCGCGTCGATGTGGGTGGCGGCGACGCCGTGATAGAAGATGCCGTAGTAGTCGGCGGCGAACCCGCCCGTGCCGCGCGCGAGCGTCTTCATGTAGTGCTGGGCCGGCAGCGCGTTGTTCGGGCCCGGCGCCGTCGGGAACGGGCGGGAGAGCGACACGCTGCGCCCGCTCCGGACCAGGCGCGCCGCCGCCGTGCGCTTGGCCGGCGTGATCAGGTTGATCGCGCCGACCTGATCGTCCGCGCCCCAGCGCCCCCAGTTGCGGCGCTCGCGGAGCCAGCTCCGGACTTCCTGCTCGGTGGGGAGCGGTTGCTCTGGCATTCTCGCCTCCCTGAGGGGTGTCCTCCGCAGGGTACTGTATCCAATCTCGGGCGTCGCCGCCCCGTCGCGCCGGCGGCCTCAGTCCAGGCCCGCGATCGCGATTCTTCGAAGCCCGTGGAAGAGCGGAGCATACGCTGCGAACCAGCGCTTGCAGTAGAGTGTGAACTCGGGCCCGTGGATCTCCCTCGGCAACGTCCGCTCTTCGCAGACGAAGAGGCCTCTGCGCCTCAGCAGCTCGTCGTCCGCCTGATGGGTGTAGGCAGCCGGCGCGCGCGTGAGCATCTCGCCAAGAACGTGGTGTCCTTGCGCCTCCGCGCGGTGGATCATGTTGCCGAGCGCCGTCGCGTCTTTCCTCCGGGCGACCGCTCTGCGGTACGCCTCCAGCGTACGGGTGTCGAACTCTTTCACGCCCACGCCGAGGCGCAGGCGGCTGGCGTCGAATTCGACGTAGAACAGCGGCCCGGTGCAGCTCGACGCCCTGGCCGTGTCGCCGTCGCGGAGGCGGATGCCGACGTGCGTCTTGTAGGGGCGTTTGTCATTCGAGAATCGAGTGTCCCGGTGGATGCGGAACAGCGAGCCGCCGATCCGGGGCTCCGGCACGACGCTGGGCGCGAACGTCCGAATCGCGGCCCCCATCGACTCGACAAACGCGAGCGCCGGCGCGACGATCGCGGCATCGTAGGTCGCCCGATGGGCATCGAACCAGCCCTTGTTGTTGTTGCGGGCGAGCTGCGACAGAAACGCGATCGCTTCGCTCGGGAAGCCTTTGAATGTTTCGCGCGTCGTGCCCATGGCCCTGGGGTCCGAGGATCAGGCCGCGTCGCCCCAGCTCGGCAGGAACGCCGCGAACTGCTCGTTCACGGGCGGCCTTGCGATATGGTTCGCGTAGTTGGTCAGCGTCTTGAGGGCGACGCCGAAGATCACTTCGAAGACCTGCGCCCTGCTGAAGCCCGCCGTGAAGAATGCCTCGAGGTCGGCCTCGGACGCCCGGCCACGCGTCCCGGCAATCATTTCGGCGAACCGGCGGAGCGTCTCGAGCTTGGCGTCGCGGAGCGGCCGGCCCTGCTGGAGGTTCACGACCTCGGCCCTGTCGAGGCCGTTCTTGCTGGCCAGCATGCCGTGGGCGGCGGCGCAGTACTCGCACCCGTTCTTCGCTGAGACGGCGAGAAGGACCACCTGCCGCTCGACCGGCGACAGGGTCATCTCCTTCGCATCGTATGCGCTCATGAAGCCGAGCAGACCGTTGAGCGTGGCCGGCGATTCCGCGAGGACGGCGGCGAGATTGGGCACGAAGCCGTAGCTCCGCGCGATGGTGCCGAGGATTTCCCGAGCGCCAGCGGGGGCGCTGTCGGGCGTGTGCACGTGGAACTTCATGCTGTGTCCTCCTTGTGGTGAGGCCATGATTTTGGTCACTAATGTATAAAATGGTAAGGGTGGCGTCAAGGGGTTGTTGTGCCGCCGCCGACAGGCGGCCGCTCAGGGGGGCGGGCGCCGGTGATTGACCGCCCGCGAACGTTGTTTGTACAGTTGTGTCGAGAATCTTGTGAACGACCGCAACCCTCCGCGGGGGACGCATGGGCAGGAAGACGAGCGCCAGGGGAAAGCAGTCGCGGGGCAGACCGGTCGAGTTCGACCGTGAGGCCGCCGTGCGCGCCGCGATGAATCGCTTCTGGAAGCGCGGTTTCGGCTCGGTGCCGGCCAGCGACCTCGCCGACTCCATGGCGATCACGCGGTCGAGTTTGTACAACAGCTTCGGAGACCGGGAGAGCGTCTTCCGGGAGGCGCTGGAGACCTACCGGCGGCTGGCCC
The DNA here is from genome assembly GCA_035286465.1 of Gemmatimonadaceae bacterium. GTDB lineage: Bacteria > Gemmatimonadota > Gemmatimonadetes > Gemmatimonadales > Gemmatimonadaceae > Fen-1231. The sequence goes on from DATEDF010000101.1 coordinate 2,421, forward strand.
CGGACGCGGCGCTGGCCGGCATCGCGCCCGGCGTGCGCGTGCGGCCGACAGTTCGGAAGGTGTTCCGCGAGATATGCCGTGTCCGGGCTGCAGACCCGGAGGCCCGCGGGTGTCTCCTGATCAACGCGATCGGGGAGCTGGTCGGCGTCCACAAGACGCTGGGGAAGGCAGTGGCGGAAGCCGTTCGGGACAGCGTGCGGGTATACGAGAGGGTACTCAAGCAGGCCGCTGACCAGGGCGAGATCGAGCGGCCCCGGGACCTCCGGGCGGCCGCGAGGGCCTTCGTTGCGTTCGTGGCGGGACTCAACGCGGTCTCGAAGGTCATCCGCGACGAGGACGCGCTCTGGAGGCTGTGCGACAGCTTCCTCGATCGATACGGTCTTGGTGCGGAGCGCATCGGACAGAGACGATGACCGCATCGCGGAGGTAGTCGGACCCGCAGGGGCGCGGTGCCGGCATGAACTCTTGGCGCCCTTCCTTCCGGCGCTGGTTCCTTGCGCCCGGCGTGGCCGGGTCGCGGTGGCCGATCTTCCGCCTTAGAGCCCGGCCGCCCGTATAATCTGGGCATGACCGCCGCCGACCTCGAGCGCATCGCGCGGACGTACGGGATCCGGCTGATCCTCCAGTTCGGATCGACCGTCACGGGGCAGCTGCACCCGGCGAGCGACGTGGATCTCGCGGTCGTGCTCGATCGGCCCGCGCCGACGCTGGAGGAACGCGCCGGGCTTCTCCACGAGCTGCAGGGCCTGTTCCCGGACCGGGAGGTGGACCTGGCGATCCTCGACCGGGCCGGTCCGCTCTTCCTCGGGAAGGTCACGGAGAGCTGTCGCCTGCTCCACGGCGAGCCGTCGGCGCTGCAGCGCCTCAAGCTCTACGCGTTCAGGCGCTACCAGGATCACCGAAAATACCTCTACCTCGAGCGGCGCTTCGTCGCCAGGGCCGTCGCGGACCCCCCCCGCGCATGGTTGACCGCGACCTCGTGACCCGAAAGATCGTCCTCGTCCACGAGTACCTCGAGCGGATCGCGTAGCCCGTGGGCGAGACCCGGGTCGATCTCCTCCACCTCCTCGAGGACCTGCGCGACGCCTATCCCGGGTCCACCGAGGAAACCATCCTGACCGAGATTGTCGCCAACGCGCTCGACTCGGGCGCGGCGACGCTGACGATCGCGACGGACGCGGCGGCGCCCGCGCTCACCCTCGTGGACGACGGCGCGGGCATGCGGCGGCGCGAGCTGGCCCGCTACCACGACATCGCGTCGAGCGCGAAGGTGCGCGGCGCCGGCATCGGCTTCGCGGGCGTCGGCATCAAGGTCGCGCTGCTCGTCTGCGCCGAGGTGGTCACCGAGACCCGGCGCGGCAAGCACCACGTGGCCTCGGCCTGGCGGCTCGCCTCGCGCCAGAAGGCGCCGTGG
>DATEDF010000102.1:0-15818 GCA_035286465.1 Gemmatimonadaceae bacterium
CTGCGATCCGCACCGCAAGGGATTGATGACGGAGCGCGCCGAGCGTACGCTTATCTTGGCGTCCGGTTCCGCCACTGGAGGGTCGGATGCCCGTCACCGCGAAACTGTCGCGGCAGTTCTACGAACGATTCGGGGACCAGCTCACCAACGAGCTCGTCGAGTGGTTTAATGCCGTGGACGCCACCTACCAGTCGGGCTTGAGGGAGCTGAACGAAGCCAACTTCGTGCGGTTCGAGGCGAAGCTGGGGCAGCGCCTCGCGGAGTTGGAGACGAGGCTCGAGCGGCGTTTTGCCGCCGTTGACGCGCGGTTCGGTGCCTTCGAGGCGAATCTCGAGCGGCGCTTTGCCGCCCTTGACGCCCGGTTCGATGCCTTCGAGGCGCGGCTGTTCCGGTGGATCGTTGGGCTCTCGACCACCACGCTCCTCGCCGTGGTGGGCGTCGTGATCGCGGTCACGCTCGGCCGGTAGGATCGGGCGGCCTCAGCTGCCGCCCTCCGACCTCGGCTCTTTCCAGAACCACACGAGTGCACGACGATCGAAGGCGACACGGACCTGGAAGGTGCCGGGGCGACCGGTACCCGCGCATTGCGAATCCCGTGCGCCGGGCCACCCTCATCGGCGCGCTGGCCGTCGCGCTCGCGGCGCGCGCCGAGGCGCAGCCGAGGTGGCGGCTGGTGGAGGAACTGCGGATCGGCGGCGCGGACAGCGGGGCGGCGTCGCTCAACGACGTGCGTGACATCGCGTTGGGCGCCCGCGGCCAGATCTACGTGTTCGACTACCAGGCGCAGGAGATCCGCCTCTTCGACGCGGGCGGGAAGTTCGTGCGTCTCGTGGGGCGGAAGGGAGCGGGGCCGGGCGAGTTCACGCAGCCCAACGGAATCCGCACTGCACCCGACGGGTCGCTGTGGGTCAACGACCACAGCAACGCACGGTTCACGGTGTTTACCGCAGACGGAGCGTTCCTGAAGCAGGTGCGCGTGCCGCCGTGGGGGTGGGGGTATCGCTGGGACGGGGTGATTGATGCGCAGGGGCGGGTGCTCGAGACTGTCCCGAGACACGCGGCCGGGAACGCGCCCGGGACGACGGTCGTCCGGCGGTTCGATCCGGCCAGCGCCAAGTTCGACACGCTGGAGATTCCCCCGTGCCTGCCGGGCGTGGACGAAGGCTCGCAGTGGACCTTCAGCTGGCGGACGGCGCGGGGGGGCGGCGGGATGCAGGTTCCGCTGGCGCCGATCCGCGTGAGCCGGATCGATCCGTCGGGGGCGTGGTGGTGTGGGCTGGGTTCCGACTACCACATCAAGCTGATGACGCTCGGCGCGGGCGAGACGCTTGCCGAGATCCACGGCAAAGCGCCGGTGGTGCAGGTGCCGTCGCGCGTGCGTGACTCGGTGATCGCCGACCTCGAGAAGCGCACGAGCGCGTACCCCTCCGGCACCGTGGACGCGTCGCGCGTGCCGAGGCGCTACCCGCGGATCAGTGAAATCAACGTGGACGACAAGGGGCGGCTCTGGGTCCGGCGCCGCGGCCCGACCGGCCTCGCGCTCGACGTGTGGTCACGGAACGGCGTGCAGCTCGCGACCCTCGACGCACCGGTGATGTTCGGGAAGTACCTGCCGTTCCTCGTGCGCGACGAGAAGCTGTACGCGGTGGTGCCGGACGAGGATGGCGTGCCGTTCGTGGTGCGGTACGGGATCGTGCGATAGGCGACCCTCATGACCGGAGTCGACCCGGGTCAACTCCACTGGTTCAAAACAGCGCTTCGAACCGCTGCCGGCGCTGTCGGATCGTCCGCGAGCGGGCCGAGCCTCGAAAGCACGCTTGTGGCGGTCGATTGCGTCGGCGCATTCCCGATTGTCGTTCTTGTCGCCGACCACATTCCAATCTGGCAGGCGCCACCAGATCCCGCCGCGGCCGCGTAGGTGATAACGATGGTGGCATCCGTGACCTGCGCTACAAGTCCCAGCGCGGCCACGACGCGCGCCTCCTGCGTCGCAGCACGATCGGCGATCCCGTCCACGAACGCATTCGTGATCGCAACGTCCAGCACGCCGAAGAACGGCGTCCACACGTGGTACAGGGCCGACGTGTCCTGTTCGGCGTGCATCGCGGCGATGGCGGAAACCGCGGCTGGCACGCTGGTCGCGGGCGCGCAGGCGGGCAGGACCGCAAACGCCCACTCCTCTTTCTTCTCCGGCTTGCCCTTCTCCACGATTCTCGCCGCCTTCTTGCAGTCCTTGTCGTCGGGCGGCGTGCCGGGTGGCGTCTGCGCACCCGCGACGCTTGCGCGAATGGCGACAAACGCGACGCCGCAGAGAATCGCGTATCGCATCCGATGAAATCGCCTGCTGATATGCGCCGTACTCTGGATGCTCATGGATCGTTGTAATCCACCGTTCTGGTCGTTGCGCCGCCGTCCGCCCACGACAAGCTCCGAATTCAACCACCATTGTCCGCGGGGCAGCACCGGGGCATCCGTCAGGTGGGCATGGCGCGTATTCGGTCCCGTCGAAATGATTCCGACCTTGACCGCACTCGGGTCCGGCGCGAAGAAGATCGACATGGCGGGTTCACGGATGCCGTGCAGCGCACCGTTTGCCCGCGCTCGAGCGTGGTCCCGCCACTCGCGTTCGTCTCGCCAGCCGGATTGCGGCAAGTCAGAGCCAGGGTCGCCGTGACCTCCACCAACGGTCCAACGCTCACCGTGTATGTCGCCTTCGCCTTGCCGCCCGGGAGCCCGAACACGGGAAACGTCAGCGGGCTCATGGGCAGGATCACCGCTCGCGCCATCGGCGTGTCCGTGACGAGCGTGGCGGTCGCACCGAACGTGACATCGTCGGGATTCTCGCTCGGCGAACAGCCCGCGGGGTCAATGAGCCGGAGGGCGACCTACACGCACTACCCGTCCGGAGAAGCGCAGAACCTTACCAAAGCGTCCGTTCGGAGGCAGAATCTCCTCCTGACCCCATCGATCGAGCGTCATCACCATGATCGCCGAATTCCTGAATCGAGATGTTGTCCTCCGGGTCATCGAGGACATCAAGAAGCTCCCCACCGACGTCGGCGACCGTCGCTCGCAGGGAACGGTGTCGCCGGAGGACGCGAGACTCGTGCTCGAGGAGTTGACGGCGGCGGTAGCCCGGGACCGGCAGACCCCGACTGGGCCGCGCAGCTATCCGCTGCCGCCCGCCGAGGGCCGCCGCGGCGGGGGGGCAGACACCCAGCCTCCCCCGATCGAGGATCGCGCCTTCATCAGCAGCGACTGGGTGATCAGTCTCCTCCAGTCCGCGCTCGACGCGTTGTACCAGGAGCCGGAATACCGGAGGCTCATCAAGAAGGAGGCGCCGGGGGCTGATCGCCGCGGTGGCAAGACGACCGATCCGGTGACCGACCTTTCCCTCGGCTTCGAGCAGCCGCGGGCGGCCCCGCCGGGCCGCCGCATCTTCGACAAATTCTCGATCACCGACCTTGGCTGGGTCCGCGCCAAGCTGGCTGAGGGGATCCGTCTGTTCCGGAAGCGGCACGCATTCAACGACGCGCCCGCCAAACCGGCGACGATTCCCGCGCGGGCCCGGTTAGTGCTCGTGGGCGACTGGGGAAGCGGAGTGCCCCGCGCCCGCGCCGTCGCGAAGCAGATGAGAAAGGAGGTGGTGGCGGCCCGGAAGGACGGGGTGGCAACGCACGTGATCCACCTCGGCGACGTGTACTACTCCGGCTGGGACCACGAGTATCAGCGCCGGTTCCTCCCCTACTGGCCGGTGCAACAAGCGGAGGCCGGCACGATCGGCTCGTGGTGCCTCAACGGCAATCACGACATGTACTCGGGCGGGCACGCCTACTTCGGCACGGCGCTCAAGGAACCGCGCTTTGCTCCCTGGCATTCGAACGCCAACGGACCGTCGAGCTTCTTCAGCCTGGTGAACGCGAACTGGAAGATTCTCGGTCTCGATTCGGCGTGGGATGACGGAGGTCTCAAGGATCCTCAATCGGACTGGTTGCGCGACGAGCTCAGGAGCTCCGGCAATCGGAAGACCCTCCTCTTGAGCCACCATCAATTCGTCAGTGCATACGAGAGCGTCGCGAAGGACCTGATCGCCAAAGTTTCCCCGATCCTCGAGGTCAAGCCGGTCACCGCCTGGTTCTGGGGGCACGAGCACCGCTGCATGCACTTCTCAACGAACGTGGAAGTTGCCTTCGGCCGCTGCCTCGGTGACGGCGGCGTGCCGGTGTACCAGTGGCACAAGGCGGGTGATCCGGTCAAGGCACCGGGCACCTACGAACATCGCGCCTGCATCAAGCACGGCCTGGAGCACTGGGCCAAAATGGGCTTCGCGGTGCTCGATCTCATCGGCGATCGCATCGAGGCGCGCTACCTGGACGAGGACGGGGTGGAGCATGCCAGAGAAACAATTGCGTAAGTCCGTGAAGCCGAGCGCCGCGAAGGCCGGGAGCGCCGCCGCGCTCGCCTCCGATCGGGCGCGAGTACTGCTCTCACGGGCGCGAGCCCTGATCGCGCGAAGGCGGTTCGCGGAGGCGCGCCGGTTGCTCCTGAGAGTCGCCAGAGTCAAGGGACCGTACCAAGCGCAGGCACGTGTGCTGCTGGCACGACTGGCCAAAGGCGGTATGAAGCCGCCGCGCAGAATGAACGGCGCGGGAGCGAAGAAAGCCGTGAAGCGCGCCAGACCAAACTTGGTGAAAAAGAGCCGGGCGCCGCACCTGGCCAAGAAGGTGTGGGGCCACAAGAAGAAGGGGGGTGGAGGTGGAGGTGGACGCGGCTGGGGCGGCGGCGCCTTCCTTTCTCCGGAGCGTCCCGTCGCCCACACAGCGGAATTCTTCGAGACCTCCGTTGAAGCGACTCGCGCAACGGTGCGAGCGACCACCAGTCAAGCCGAGCGTCCCGCTGCGCGGCGTGCGCCGACGCGCGCCACCTCGAAAGTGGCGAAGGGCCCGGAGATGCCCGGCGTGATCCGGCGCACTCCGCACATTGATTTGCCCCCGGGAACTCCCGGACCGGGCGGTTCGTTTACGGTGGAAGTGTACCTCGACACACAGAAGCCACGGGCCGGAGAAACGTCCCAGGACCTCGAAATCGAAGAGAAGCTCGATCAGAAAACGTATCTGGTGGACGTCTGGATGGCCGGCAGCAGCCATTTCATCGTGGCCGAGCCGAAGGCGGGGGTCATCACACTCGACGTGCGCGAGAAGAAATCCCGGCCGGTGCCATTCACGGTGCGAGTGGCGGACAAGATAGACGATCCGGCGGGCGCCGTCCTCTTCGCGTATTTCACCTATCAGGGCAGGCCGTCAGGCCAGGTCAGCCGCGCGGTCCAGCTCACGCCCTCCGAGCCGGCCGTCGGCGCCGCCGGAGCGCCTCCGCGGCGCCCGCCCGCCGCCGGCTTCCTGATCACGCCGGGAGTTCCCTCGGCCGATCTCACCATCGAGATCACCGATCCGGAGCGGACGTGTCAGCACCTCGTCTGCAAGGTCTCGTCGCGGCTGCTCACGCTGGAGGAACAGCCGCAGCCGGAGAACTGGTATCTCACGAAGCAGAGCGGCGCTCTGGTCAGGGAATACATGAAGGAGTTCGTCGACGACAAGAACCACCGCGCCTACAGCCTGATCGGCGCCGGGAGGCAGCTATACAAGGCCGCGCCGGACTCGTTCAAGAAGGTGCTCTGGGGTCTCATTGACCGGGGCACGCCGCCGACGTCCATCCTCATCACGTCCGACGAGCCGAACATTCCGTGGGAGTTGATGGTTCCGTACCGCAGAGGGAAGGATGGGACCCGGGAGGCCCGGGCGGCGCTCGGGGTGGAGTTCAAGGTGGGCCGCTGGACCAGAGACGATCACCAGTCTCCGCCACCCACGGTACCGTTGAAGGACTGCTACGTGATCGCGCCGACCTACGAGACCGACCCGGCGCCCCTTGCAAAATCCGCCGAAGAGGTGGCGCTCGTACTCGCCGCCGTGCCCGGCAGGAAGGTCGAGCCGGGGAACTTGAGCAGCATCAAGGAATGTCTGTCCGCCGGCGGGCGGTCGCTGTTGCACTTCGTCTGCCATGGCGCCGGCGGAGACGAGAGCGACGTCCAGGCCATCTTTCTCGAAGGCGGCGAAGAGCGGCTGACCTCGCTCGAGGTGACCGCCATCCCGCCGTTCGCGCAGGCGTTCAAGGTGCGGCCAATGGTCTTTCTCAACGCCTGCGAAGTCGGCCGGCCCACGGTTGCGCTGGCCGGCATCGGCGGGTTCGCCGCGGCATTCCTCGACCTCGGGGCCGCGGCGGTGATCGCGCCGCTCTGGAGCGTCAAGGACACCATCGCCTACGAGGTTGCCAGGAAGTTCTACGAGGCGGCCGTCACTCCGCCCCCCGGCGCAGCGCGGAAGGGCTTTGCGGACACCATGCGGGAGATTCGTGCCCTCGCCTATGACGAAGCCACGGGGGAGGACACCTACGCCGCGTACTGCTTCTACGGAGACCCGAACGCCTCGGCCGCCTGACCAACCGCGATCGGCAGGCAGCCCCGTGCCCACTCCACGATCACCCCCGCTACGCGTCCCTCAATAGCGTCTCGCCCTTGACGAACCAGGACCAACCAAAGGCCCACAACGCCAACGACTCCAACCAGAACACAGGCTTGATCGCGGCGACGGACGTGTCCTGGAGAAAGCGGAGGTACACGGCGACCGATGCGATGCACGCCAGCATGATCACGCCGCAGGCCATGTAGATCCTGTTCCGCCATACCTTCTGCGGGGTCGGGGGAACACCCGGCTTTGTCTTGCGAAAGAGGTAGAGCGAGAAGCACGACAACACCAGGAACAACGCGGCCGCGGAAAGGAAGTGCGCGGTCCGTATCGCCTTGCTCTCGCTGGTCGCAGGGAAGAGCGCCACACCGAGGGCGAAGAGGCAGGCGAGACTGCCCGCGATGTCGTCCTTGCGATCGTAGCCCCTGTACGAGAACAGGAACCACCCGATCGCGAAGAGGATGCCCACGAAGACGTCCCGCATCTCAGTGCCGTAGTAGTCGCTGATCGAGTTCCGGAGCTCGGCGCACGAGCCGAACACGAGACAACCCAGCGCGAGCAGCACGGGCAGCAGAACGCCCAGGATACCCACCACCCGCCTGAGGGTAAGATACGATACCAGTACCCGCTCGCCGCCACCGTTCGCGCTCATAGGCTGTCGCTCCTCAACTGTCGAGAGATGGACACCGCGCGGTCGGCAGCTCGCAGATAGACCGCGTGACCACGAACACTCGTGGCGCGACGCCTGATGCGCAACGTGCACCTGAAGCTCGGCCCGGTCAACTCACCGAAACTCGCCGACATCATCGCCGACGTGAAAGGCGCCATTCACCGGAAGCGGAGCCGGTCGGATGCACGCGTTGACGCAGCCAAACTGCGGGGCCAAACTCCCGGGAGGGAGAAGGCCCAGCTCGGACGCGTCGGATTCCGAACGAGGGAATCGTGCAGGCCCTGAGCGAGCCGCCACTGAGAACGGAGGGCAGCCGAATGCCGTGGTTCTTCGGGCGTCGCAGCCCCGCCACCGCTGAGGCGAGCAACGTGCGGTTGCTCGAGTTCAAGAGGCCACTCGCGGTCCGGATGAACGGACACCGGAACCCGGGCGTCATCCACACGTCTCGATGACGCGCCGCGTCCTCCTCCTCGGCTGCGGCGCGCAGGGGAAGGCGGCGCTGCACGACCTCGTCTCCGGCGACGAGGCGATCCACGTCGTGGTGGCCGACCGTGATCCGGGCGTGGAGGCGAGCGTGCGGCGCTATCCCGCGTCGCGCGTTGCCGCGCAGGTCCAGGACGCCACGGACGAGGCCGGGATCGCGGCGCTGATGCGCGAGGCCGACGTCGTGGTGGAGGCGCTGCCGGGCCCGTTCGCGCTCCCGATGGCCCGGCTCGCTGCCGGCTGTGGCGTGAGCCTCGTGAGCAGCATGTACCTTCGTGACCCGCAGGAGCAGGACGCGGGGAGCATTGCCGCGACGGAGCAGGCTATTCGGGAGATCGATCGCGCGGCGCGGGAGAAGGGGATCGTCATCCTCCCAGAGTTCGGGCTCGATCCCGGACTCGACCTCATCCTTGGTGCACGGGCACTGGCTGACGTCGAGGAAGTCGAGGAGTTCCGCGCCTACGGCGCCGGCATCCCCGGGCCGCGCGCGCGGGACAACCCGCTCGGCTACAGGTTCTCGTGGTCGCCGATCGGCGTGATGCGGTCGTACCGGCGCCCGGCGCGGATCATCACCGGCGGCGAGCCGGTGGAGATCGCCCCGGCAACGCTGTTCGAGCCGGGACGCCATCACCTCGTCGAGCTGCCGGCGATCGGCGCTCCGCTCGAATGCTATCCCAACGGCGACGCCGTGCACTACGCGGAACTGTTCGGGCTCAGCGGGAAGGTGCGCGAAATGGCACGCTACACCGGCCGGCTCCCCGGGCACTGCGCCTTCTGGAACGTGATGGTGAGGAGCGGGTTCCTCGACTCCACGCCGGTCGCGGTGGAGGGCGTCGCGGTGTCGCCGATCGCGTTCACGGCGGCGCTGCTCGCGGCGCAGCCGCAGTTCCAGTACGGCGACGCGGACGAGGACCTCGCGTGGATCCGGGTGGACGTGCGCGGCAGGCGGGAAGGGAAGCGCGTGCGCGTGGTGTACGACCTGGTGGACCGGCGGGACTTCGCGACCGGCTTCACGGCGATGCAGCGCACGGTGGGGTTCACGCTCGCCCGCGGGGCGCGGCTCATTCTCGATGGGGCGCTCGGCCGCCCGGGCCTCCGCACGCCGATCGAGGTCCCTCACGAACTCGTGTTCCCGGCGCTGGAGCGGCACGGTATACGCGTCGCGCGACAGGAGCTGTGACGTTGTCCCTGAACAGTCGGGCAAGGCGAGACTGGAGAATGCGCGGCACGCTCGCGCGGTTGTCGGCCGCGCGTTGACGATGCGAAACGACACGCACTGAATCAGCGAACATCCGCGCGCTCGACACCCCCATTGCGTGATCCGACTCTCCACATTACCGTCATATGGGACTCCCATAGGACGGAACATGGCGGAGAAACTGGACGTGAAGCAGGGCACGCTCGCCCTGATGATTCTCGGAACCCTCGACGTACTCGGACCGCTTCACGGCTACGGCGTCGCTCGCCGCATCGAGGAGACGAGCAAGAACCGCCTCACGCTCAACTATGGCACGCTGTACCCCGCGCTTCTCAAGCTTGAGCAAGAGGGTTTCGTCACCGCGGAATGGCGCCAGTCCGAGAACAATCGTCGCGCGAAGTACTATGCCCTCACCGCCGCGGGTCGGAAGCAGTTGGCCCGTGAAGCGCACGAATGGCACCAGACCACCGATCTGATCGCCGCATTTCTGGCGCCGAAACGGGAGGCACGATGAGACACCTTCGCGCCGCGCTCGCGCGCATCGCCGGCGTCTTCACGAAACACCGCGCGGACGCCGAGCTTCAGGAAGAGTTGCGGGCCCATCTCGAGATGGAAACGGCCGAGCACATCCGGCGTGGCGTGCCTGCGGACGAGGCGCGCCGGCGGGCGTTGCTCACGTCCGGTGGCCTCACCCAGGCCGCCGAGGCGGTCCGCGATCGGCGCGGACTGCCGTGGATCGAGAGCGTTGCGGCCGACATCAGGTACGCGCTGCGCGCGCTGCGACGCAGCCCCGCCTTCGCCGCCGTCGTCGTGACCACCCTGGCGCTCGGCATCGGCGCCAACACCGCGATCTTCAGTGTCGTGCGCGGCGTGCTGCTCAAGCCGCTCCCTCACCGTGACGGCGATCGGCTCGTCTACCTGCGACAGTCAATGGACGGACCGGGAGGAACGAACATCGTCTTCTCGGTTCCGGAGGTCCGCGATCTGCGCAATGGAGCCCCATCACTGGCCGGCATCGCCGAGTACTCCCCGTGGACCTCGATCCATCAGAGTGACGACGGCGCCGTACGCATCAACGTGGGCCTGGTCACCGGCAACTACTTCGAGGTGATGGGGCTCTCACCCGTGCTGGGCAGGCTGACCCGGCCGAGCGACGACGGGCCCGGTGTTCCGCCCGTCGCAGTGCTCACGCACGAGTTCTGGATGAGACGCTTCGGCGGAGATTCCAGCATCGTCGGGAGGCAGCTGACGCTGGACAGGAAGTCGGTGACGGTGATCGGGGTCCTTCAGCCCGCGCCGTTCTTTCCTGACCGCGTGGACGCGCTGCTCAACATGGTGAACAGCGAGCACCACTTGAGCGCGACGATGGTGGAGGGGCGCACCCATCGCATGACCGAGGTGGTCGCGCGCCTCGCGCCGGGCGCCACGCTCGAGCGGGCGAGGGCCGAGGTCGCCGCGGCCTACGCGCGGATGCAGAGCCGGTTCAACGGTGCCTACGATCCCGCGTCCCATTATCGCGTTGCCGTCATCCCGTTTCACGAGGCGCTCGGCGAGCGGGCGCGTCTCACGCTGTGGCTGCTCATGGGGGCCGCCGCGTTCGTTCTGATCATCGCGGCCGCCAACGTCGCCAACCTCACCCTGATGCGCGGCGTGCGCAGAGAGCACGAACTCGTGGTGCGCGCGGCGCTCGGCGCGGGCGTGGCGCGGCTGCGGCGGTTGCTGCTGGCCGAGAATCTCGTGCTTACGCTCGCGGGTGCTGTCTTCGCCGTGCTCATGGCGATCGGCGGCGTCCGGCTGCTCATCTCGTTCGCCGCGCGGTATTCGCCGCGCGCGAACGAGATCCGTCTCGACGCCGTGGTCCTTGGCTTCACCGTCGCGCTTTCGGTCACGCTCGCCCTGCTGCTCTCGTTCGTGGCTTCGCTGCCGAGGGAAGGCACCTTCGCCGGCTGGATCTCCGCGGGCGTGCGTCGGATGAGCGGCGGCCTGAGGAGGCAGCGACTTCAGCGCGGACTCGTCGTCGCGCAGATCGCGGTGTCCGTCGTGCTCCTCGCGGGCGCCGGATTGCTCACGCGGACGATGATTCAGCTCGCCCAGGTGAGCACAGGCCTCAAGACCGAGGAAGTGCTCACGATGCAGGTGTCGCTGCTGACCCCGACAGAGCTCCTGTTCAATCCCGCGGCCGACGCCTCGGCCAAGGAACGCTACGGTCGCATGCGCGACGCGATCGCCGCCCTCCCTGGTGTCGTGGACGCGGCAATCGGCTCCCCCGCGCCGCTCCGCAGCTCGAATGTCCAGTTCGACGTCAAGGCAGAGGGCAAAGCACTCGCCGTCGGCGAAGCGTTGCCGCACGCCGAGCTTCGCACCGCCGATCCCCAGTACTTCCGCGCGGCGGGAATTCCCCTGCTCACGGGCCGCCCGTTCGCCACGACCGATGAGGCGGGTTCCGGCAAGGTCGTGATCATCAACGAGACGCTCGCGGCCAGGTTGTTCCCGAATGAGGACCCGGTCGGACAACGGATCGCGTGGACGGGCGACGTGCTGCGGTTCACGCCCATCAGCGCCGATTGGCGCACGATCGTCGGCGTCGCCGGCAATACACAGGATGGCGGGCTGGACGCGGAGCCCCGACCCGTGGTGTTCATGCCCTTCGCGCAGATGCTGGCGATCGGAGGCGGGCTGGTGATCCGCGCCGACAGCAACGTGTCGGGCCTGACGGCGGCGGCGACGCGCATCGTCCGACGCATCGCGCCGACCGCTCCCATCGAGAACGTGCTGACCGTGGCGCAGATCAAGGATCAGAGCGTCTCGCCCCGGCGCCTGAATGCCGCGCTCGTGTCCTCGTTCGGCATCCTGGCGGTGCTCATCGCGGCGGTGGGCATCGCCGGTGTCCTGGCATTCTCGGTGAGCGCGCGTACCAACGAGATCGGCATCCGCATGAGCCTCGGGGCCGACCGCGGCCGGGTGCAGCGGATGATCCTGAGGGAAGGGGGCGTGTTGCTGGCAATCGGCCTCGTGTTGGGAGTGACGGGGGCCCTCTTCGCCGCGCGGGTCATTCGCGGACTGCTCTTCGGCGTCGCGCCGCACGACCCGATCACGTTCATCGGCGTGGCGGTGACGATGGCGGCGATCGGGATCGTCGCGTGCTGGATTCCGGCGCTGCGTGCGGCGCGGATTGATCCGGCGATCACGATGCGTTCGTAGTCAGCAGTACGAGCCCTGGAGCAGCGACACGACCTCGAAAAAACCGACGGCGCGGTCCATCGGCGTGCTCTATGTGCTGATGGGGCTACCGGCGGTCTTGACCAGGTACATCACCAGGACCTGCATTGTCCCCGGCGACGCAACGGCGACCGCCCGCAACATCACGGCCGCCGGGCTGACCTACCGCATCGGCGTTCTGAGTATGCTTGTCTCCATCCGCTGCAGCTCGCAGGCGTCTTCTGCGGACTGGTAACCTGGTTGGTGTGGATGCCCATGCTCGTGTTCGAAACGACGCTCGCGCTGTGGCTACTCATCAAGGGCGTCGCCACGCCGGGACGGACGGCGCGGCGCGCCGCCGCTGAACCGCAGCGTTATCAGACATTGCGCCCAGCCCTCCGACGGGCAGAATTGCCGAGGTGGCAACACTGATTGACCGCCAACCCATGACTCGGCGCCCGGGAGTATTGCTGTGGAGTTCCTCAACCTTGTCCTGATCTTCACCACCGCGTTCCTCGTGCTTCGAAGGCCAGGCCGGGAACGCCTGGCTTTCAGGCTCCTCGTCATCAGCACCATCCTGATGGTCTTCCTGTTCTCGGTGGCCACGCGCACCGGGCTTCTGCCCGGCGTGAACTACTGACCATGGACCAGACTTCATCAGCGGTCCCGGGAGCCCACCAGCCATTGGTGCGGCACGACATCCTGTTCACCGTCCTCGCGCTGGCCATCCTGTTTCTCACCATCGTCCCGGTCGGGATGGCCGTCTTCTGGCTCGGGTTTGCCCGCGGCGACTCGCCGTGCGTGATGTGTTGGGAGCAGCGCATCGGCATGATCCTCATCTCGCTCGTCGGGCTCTTTGTGTTGCGATTCGGTCCGAAGCCGAAGTACATCGGCATGGCCGTGCTCATTGCGGCCTGGGGCATCTTCATGGGCATGCGCCATACCGGGATGCACGCCGCACGCGATGTCGGACAGGGCTTCAGCACCGAGATACTCGGTGCGCACACGTATTCGTGGGCGCTCTTCATCTACTGGGTGTGCGTGGTGGTCATGGGCGCGCTGCTGCTGATGGTGCGGGGCGAGCACCTCCAGACCGATCCGCGGACGCTGCGGGGCATCGAACGGTTGGCGGGCGGCGCCTTCCTCGTGGTCGTCGGAGCCAACATCGTACAGGCCTTCGCCAGCACCGGTCCTCCGCCATTCATGGGTCAGAGCGATCCCGTGCGCTTCTCGTTCAGTCCCAGGCATTGGACCTGGTCGCTCGAGGAATGGAACCCTGTGCGTATCTCTCTGCGCGGACGCTGGGCCGTCCACAAGCCGGATCTTGTCACGGTGGTCAGCGACCCCGCCGTCGGGCCGCTGGTGAACCTGCCGCCGCTCACGGTGAAGGAGCGGAAGCCGTTGAAGCTCACGCTCGACGGATCGCCCACGGACCTCGCGTACGACCTGGCGACGGATCAGTTCCTGCTGACGACCGCCAAGGGGGTCTACCTCACCGATGGCACCCTCGCGCGCGTCAACCGGTATACGATCATCGACCCGGGCTTCTCGGTGGACGTCGGCCGCATCGCCGGCACCGCGTTCCTCGACGCGGGTGCGGTCATCGCGGTCGGCGAGAACAAGAGCTATGTCATCCTCCGGCCGAACGATCAGGCGAGTGCGGACTCCAACTTCCGCTTCTTCCTCGAGTCGCGTGACCGGTTCGACGAAATATCGCGCTCGCGCTTCGCCACGGTACGCGCCCGGTTGCTCTACATCATGTCGGCGGCCTACGACCCGGCCTCGAACGCGGTGTACACCGTCACCGTCCCGAACAACCGGGTGAAGCGCCTGATCGTCTCGCGCTTCGACCGGCGCGACCTCACGCTGTCCGAGGAGTACTCTCCGCCCCTCTCACCGGAATCGGGCCTCACACTCGGCCCCAATCGGGCGCTCGACGAACTCACCGTCACCGGGGCGGCGGTCGCGGACGGGCAGCTATTCACCCTCAGCGCCGCGTACGGCACGCTGCTGACGATCGACCTCGGGCTGCGGCAGGTGGTGGCGGCGCATGCGATTCCCGGTCTCACGCGTCCGACGGGTATCGCCATCAAGGGTGGCGAGCTGTACATCGTGGACGCCGCCGGAATGCTGACGGTCGTGGCGCGTCCTCCGGCGCCCTATCTCCTCAGCCGGTACAGGCGTACCTGGGGAACCGCCTCGTTCGGATCGAAGTAACGGCCGAGCAGATACTCCCGCCCAATCTCGAAGACCTCCAGGAATGCGGGAACGTCAACCTCGGCCGCGAGCCTGCCACGGGGATCGAAGACCGACCACCGGAGCGACGCCAACGCCGCGCGCGGCCACGGGCGCACCCAGACGTAATCGCTCTCGTCAACGATGAGTATGGTGTAGGGCGGAAGGGTGGTGGGCAGCTTCATCTCGGCGTAGTCCTGTTCCGTGCGTCGCCGCCAACTCTCACCGCGGATCGAGATCTCACGCTCCATCTCGTTGCGCACGTCCGCCTCGGACACCGCGTCCGCCGATGCGGTCCGCTGCAGCACGGCCACTTCCCGGCCGGACGAATCGAGGGCGCGGATCCGGAACTGATCGCCGCTCCCGACGTAGAACTGCGTGCGTCCCGCGCCGAGCACGGGTTGCCTGCTGAGCGGGAGCGCGCGTGCTCCTGCCATCCGCCCATCGCGCACCTGCCCCCAGGCCTCCCATCCCGGAACGGAGTCAATGAGGCGACGGATCGCCGAGTCGGCGCCGCTGAGCCACACCGGCAACGTGGAGCGATACGGGCCCGCCTTGATGTCGCGTGGCGACTGATAGCCCAGATGGACGAAGTCGCCGCGCCCGTTGCACGCGGTCTGGTACGGCGGGAACCCGGACTGCGGCGACGCGAAGCGGAACGACCGCACGAATCGTCCGGCCAGCGTGAAGACCGAGTACAGATTCCCCTGCCGCGAATCGTGTGCGTAGATCGAATCTCCGCATCGCAACAGGCCTGCGATCCGCTGCACCTCTCCGGGGCCCGACCCGATCCGCGCGAACGAACGAAGCGGCGCGCCCGTCGGCCCGAAGAGTCTGAGCGCGAACTCGCCCCGGTCGCCCACGAGGATCGAGCCATCGGGGAGCCGCGTCGCGCCGAGCACGGTCTGGAAAATGCCGACGGTATCGCGCTCGTTGGCGCCGAGCGTGAGGGCCGGGGTCGCGTCGAGCGTCCAGCGCACCGGCGGCTGCGGGGCGGGCGCCGCGGCGGTCACGGCGGTGGACGAAATGAGCGTCAGGAGGATTCCCGCACGTGGACCGATGCTCATCAGCTCCTCCTTGAAGACTGGAGTCCGCTCTTCGAGGGCACTGTCTGCGTGCGTGCCTCGGGTGGGCCAAGCGTATAGCTGATTCTCGAAGACTGCAATCCGATCGCCATTCGCCGCCTCGCCCAAGCGCCGTTAGTTTCTTTCTGAATGCCGGTTCCCGACCAAGGCGCCGGACCGATGCCCACGCCCCATCGCCGCACCTCGCCCGCGAGGAGAGCCCTGTGTTCCCATTCGCCGTAGCGCTCCGTCGCCTGATCGCGACCGCAACCCTGGCCCTTTCGCTCGCGTCGCCCGCGGCACCCGCACTCGCACAGGCCGGCGGTTCCGAGGCCGGCCAGAAGAAGGTCCTCGGCGTGAGCGACTACTCGCGATGGCGCGCCATCGAGGGCGCGCAGATCTCCGCCGACGGACGCTGGGTGGCGAGCGTGCTGCGCTTCACCAACGTCCTC
>DATEDF010000103.1:0-3958 GCA_035286465.1 Gemmatimonadaceae bacterium
CGTGTCGCTGCAGTCGTGAAAGCAACCCAGTTCGGGTGATTTGCTCCCGATGGGAGGCTACTATATAGATAGCCTTCCGCAAGTCCGGAGCCCTGAATGAAATACGCGACCGTGCCCAACGTCATCGCGGGCGCGCCGAAGAACGAAGTCGCCGCACTCCCCACGATCGAGGTCCATAACCCGAGTGACGGGTCGGTCATCTCGCGCGTGCCGATGTCCGGCCACCACGAGGTGGACCTCGCGGTCCAGGCCGCGCGACGGGCGTTCCCCGGCTGGTCGGGGACGCCAATCAAGGAACGCGTGCAGGTGTTCTACCGGTACAAGTCGCTGCTCGAGAAGCACATTGACGAGTTGGCCGCGCTCGTCACCGAGGAGAACGGCAAGATCGCGAGCGAAGCGCGCGCCGAGGTCCTCAAGTCCGCCGAGCTGACCGAGTTCGCCTGCTCGCTCCCGCAGATCGTGACCGGCGAGGTGCTCGAGGTGAGCAAGGGCGTGGAGTGCCGGGTCGAGCGCTTCCCGATGGGCGTCGTCGCCGCGATCACGCCGTTCAACTTCCCGAACATGGTGCCCAACTGGTCGCTCCCGAATGCGCTCGCGCTCGGGAACACCTTCGTGCTGAAGCCGTCGGAGCAGGTGCCGCTCTCTTCGATCAGGATCGCGGCGCTGCTGCGCGAGGCGGGGCTCCCCGAGGGCGTGCTCCAGATCGTGCACGGAGGGAAGGAGGCGGTCGAGGCGATCTGCGACCACTCGGGGATCGCCGCGATCAGCTTCGTGGGCTCGACGAAGGTCGCGAAGCTCGTCTACCGGCGAGCGACCGCCACGCTCAAGCGCTGCCTTGCGCTGGGCGGGGCCAAGAACCACCTGATCGTAATGCCCGACGCCGACCTCGAGATGGCATCCTCCAACATCGTCGCTTCGATGAGCGGCTGCGCCGGGCAGCGCTGCATGGCCGCGTCGGTGATGGTCGCGGTGCAGAACGTCGAGCACATCATCAAGCGCATGGTCGAACACGCGAAGGCGATCGTGCCGGGGCGCGACATCGGGCCGGTCATTTCCCGGCAAGCGAAGGAGCGGATCACGAAGTACATCACCGAGGCCGAAGCCCAGGGCGCCAAGGTACTCGTGGACGGGCGCCACGTGACGGTGCCCGGCCGCGAGGGCGGCTACTGGATCGGCCCCACGCTCATTGACCACGTGCGGCCGGAGATGAAGATCGCGCAGGACGAGGTGTTCGGTCCCGTGATGGTGATCATCCGGACGAAGGACGTGGATGAAGCGCTCGCCGTCGAGAATGCCTCGCCCTACGGCAACGCGGCGAGCGTGTTCACGGAGAGCGGCGGCATCGCGCGCAAGGTGATGGAGCGGGCGAGCGCCGGGATGGTCGGTGTCAACGTCGGCGTCCCGGTGCCGCGCGAGCCGTTCTCGTTCGGCGGCTGGAACGACTCGAAGTTCGGCGTCGGCGACATCACCGGCCGCGGCTCGATCGAGTTCTGGACGCAGGCCAAGAAGATGACCACCAAGTGGAACCGTGAAGCGGGTGTGAACTGGATGTCGTGATGTGCAGTTCGGCCCACGTCGCCGGGCCGAAACATGAGGACCTCGATATGGCTGATCGATCCGTAACCTTCACCGGCATCAGGTTCGAGAACCCGTTCCTCCTCTCCTCGGCGCCGCCGACCGAGAGCGAGAGCAACATCCAGCGCGCGTTCGAGGCGGGGTGGGGCGGCGTCGTGTGCAAGACGATCGGGCTTCACCCGGTGGTCAACGTCGTCGGCGCGCGCACGAAGTTCTTCCGCACGAGCCCCGAGGACAACTCCGTCTCGATGAAGAAGCGGCCCGGCGCCGCACTCCACGGCTCGTGGAACTGGGAACTGATCTCCGACAAGCCGCTCGACTGGTGGGTGCCGCGCATCACGCGCATCAAGAAGGCGTGGCCGAACCGCGTCGTGATCGCGTCCATCATGGCCGGCTCCGGCAGCGACAAGGAGCTGCGCAACTGGCAGCTCCTCACCAAGGCGTGCCAGACGGCCGGCGCCGACGGCATCGAGTGCAACTTCTCCTGCCCGCACATGGACCGGAAGGACATGGGCTCGAACATCGGCAAGGACGAAGGGCTCTGCTCCGTCGTGACGGAGGCGGTGAAGGAAGTCGCGACGGTCCCCGTCTGGACCAAGCTCACGCCGGCTACGCAGGACATCGTCGTGGAGGCCGCCGCCTGCTTCCGCGGAGGCGCCGACGCGATCGTCTCGTCGAACACCTTCCCCTCGCTCCCGATCATTGATCCCGAGACGCTCGAGTTCGAGATAAACGTGGACGGCTTCGTGTCGAGCGGTGGGCTCGGCGGGCCCGCAATCCTCCCGCTCTCGCTCGCGAACATGGCGCGGATGACGCAGGCCTTCCCCGACAAGGCGTTCTCCGGCATCGGCGGCGTCTCCGACTTCGCGCAGGCGCTCTCCTATTTCCTCCTCGGCTGCGGCACGGTGCAGGTCTGCACCGCGGCGATGCTCGACCAGGCGGTGGGACCGAACGTCATCAAGCGATTGAACGCCGGGCTCGACGCCTTCCTCGAGAAGCACGCCGACAAGGGGTGGAAGCGCGTCGAGGACTTCCGCGGTCTTCGCCGCGACCGCGTGAAACCGCAATCCGAGATTCGCCGTCCCGACGGCGACGCATACCAGGGCGGCTACGAGCCCGTCGAGGGCTACGCCGCACCGCAAACCGAAGAGGTCACCTCCAAGTGACGACCACCAAGACCGCCCCCACGCCTCAAGCCGCACGGAGCGCCGCACGCCCCTCGACTCGCGTCGAGATGCCCGCGTGCTCGCATACGCCGCGCAAGTACACCGGCCCGTCGCGCGCCGACGTGCTCGCCGCACGCAAGCGCTACGCCAACCCCGCGATCTTCACGCTCTACAAGGACCCGCTGATGCTGGTCGAGGGCCACATGCAGTGGGTCTTCGACGAGACGGGACGGCGCTACCTCGATTTCTATGCCGGCATCGTCACGGTGGGGTGCGGGCACTGCCACCCGAAAATCGTGAAAGCCGCGCAGGAGCAGGTCGCCACGCTCCCGCACGCCACGACGATCTACCTGCACCCGAACTTCGCGATGCTCGCCAAGAAGCTCGCGTCGAAGATGCCGCCGGGGCTGGACGTCACCTACTTCACGAACTCCGGAAGCGAGGCGAACGACCTCGCCATCACGATGGCACGGCTCGTCACGGGGAACCGCGACGTCATCGCGCTCAGGAACGCCTACCACGGCAACAGTCCGAGCGCCCGCGGGCTCACCTCGCTCTCCACGTGGAAGTTCAGCGAGGCGCCCGGCAGCGACGTGCACCACGCGATCAATCCGCACTTCTACCGGAACCCGTTCTCCGGCACGCCGGAGGAGGTCTCGTCGAAGAGCGCCGCCGACATCCGCGAGATCATCCGCTTCTCGACGCCGGGAAAGGTCGCGGCCTTCGTCTGCGAGCCGATCCAGGGCGCGGGCGGCCTCACCCACGGCGCTCCGAACTACCTGAAGGAAGCGTACGCCGTTGTGCGCGAGGCGGGCGGACTCTGCATCGCGGACGAAGTCCAGACCGGCTTCGGCCGCACGGGCGACCACTACTGGGGGTTCCAGAACTTCGACGTCGTCCCCGACTTCGTGACGATGGCGAAGGGGCTCGGGAACGGCGCGCCGATCGCCGCGGTCACCACGCGCAGCGAGATCGCGCAGGTGCTCGCGCAGCGCATCCACTTCAACACCTTCGGCGGCAATCCGGTCTCGTGCGCCGCCGCGCTCGCCGTGCTCGACGTGATCGAGGAGGACGGCCTCCAGCGGAACGCGAAGGAGCGCGGCGCCGAACTCAGGGCGGGACTCGATCGCCTCGCGAAGTCGCACAAGGTGATCGGGAACGTGCGCGGGATGGGACTGATGCTTGGCGTCGAGCTGGTGCGCGACCCGAAGACGAAG
>DATEDF010000104.1:0-22091 GCA_035286465.1 Gemmatimonadaceae bacterium
GGGTGCGGGGTCCGAACCCTGCACCGCTGCTGCACCCCGAACCGCCGCTTCACCCTGCACCAGACCCCTGAACCCTGAACCGAGTCCTGCCTCCAGAATCTCCGTCCACTCCCCCGCCTTCTCCGGCCGGTGCTCGTCACGCACCACCGCCCGCACCACGCTTCCCGCGCCCAACTCCGCGCGCAGCCGCTCGAATGCCGCGTCCGCTGCCGCGGGATCCCGCCAGGCCGTCGCGAGCAAATCCCCCTGCTCGGCGCCGAGCGGCGCCGTCGCGCTCACTGTCACCGTCACCGCGCTGACGGGCGCGGCGAGCGTCCACTGGTCGAGCAGCGCGTGGCAGCGCTCGAAGAGCGGCGCCACGCGCGCGACGGGAGCGGCGGGCCGCACCTCGCGCGTGACGGTGTGCGGCGCGCCGCGTGCGGCCGGCACGCCGGCCGAGGCGCCGCGCATCTCGTCGAGCGCGTGACCGAAGCCCGCGGGGATCGCCCCGCGTGCGTCGTCGAGCGTCAGCGTGATTGCGATCGCCGCCGCGGCGCGGCCGTCGTGGATCAGAGCGTCCACGAGCTGGCCGAGCGCGGCGCGGACGATGAAAAGCACCGGCTCCATCGTCGCCGTCGCCATCGCGAGTTCGGTGCTCACGACGCGCGCGGCGTCGGTGCGCGCGAGCACGGGGCGCCGCGCGTCGTCGCCGTTGGCGAGGCGCCACGAGGCGAGCCCCTCCGCGCCCCAGCGGCGCTCCACCTCGCCCGGGTCGAGCGCGGCGAACGCGCCGGCGGTGCGGAGCCCGAGCGCGGTGAGCGCGTCGCGCAGCTCCTCGTCCATCGGGATGAGCGCCGTCGGCGCGCGCGCGAGATACGCGGCGCAGCCGCCGGGCGGGATGATGCGGGGTTCCGCGCGTCCGCCGTCACCGCTCGGTTGGGCCACGGGTCCGTTTCCGCGACCCTCTCGGACCGCTTCGCGGTCCTGCGGCCGGGTCTCGGAAACGGACCCGTGGCCCTCCCTCGCTGCCTTGACCGACGCGTGCTCGAACGCCGGCACCGCCCACGTCGCCGCCCGCGCCGCCACGCACGAGTCCGCGATCGCGACACGCGCCTTCGGGTGCCAGGCGCGCGCGATCTCGAGGAGCGTGAGCGCGAGCGCGCGCTCGCCGCCCAACTGCTCGAAGCCACCCGCACCGATCCACCAGGTGCCGGGTTTCTCCTGCGCGTCGCGCACCGGGCTCACCTGCGGGCTCGCGGAGAGAAACGCCGCCGTCGCCCGCGCAAGCTCGCGCGCGATCACCCCGTCGTCCCACGCGAGCACGTGGAGCGCGGCGCAGCGCGAGCGCGCCTCGGGGACCGTCATCCCCGTGCGCACGTGCTGACGCGCGGCGGCCGACGTCACCGCGCGCAGGACGCGACGCCTTCCCTCCTCGAGCGCGATGGGAAGCTCGTCCCAATGCGGCGGCGCGGCGCCGGCGTCCGGGTGCGGCGCGGCGCCATTACCCGAGCTTCTCCCGGGCGGCGTCGGCGAGGAAGGGCTCGTCCGGGATTCGCGGCTCGGCGCATCGCCGGCTGCGTGCGTTGATTCGTGTTGTTCTTCCGCTCTGCTGTCGCGCCACACCGCGCCGATCGGGAACCTCGGGATGCGTACGCACGCGACGCGCCACTTCGATGCCACGGTCCACTTCTCCCGCAATGACTGTTTGGTAAGGCCCGCCCTTCTCGATCACCACGCTGATGCGCCGCGTGAAGTCCGCCGCGCCGCCGGCGATTGGTCGTCGCCGCGTCATCGGCTGCACGCGCGGCGGCGGGTGCGCCTGCGGCACCGCCCGCTGCACGCGCAACCGGAGCGAGCCCGCGAGCTCGGACGCCTTCGTGCCGTCGCCCAGCACGAGGAGCGCGGCGTCGGCCTCGCGCGCGAGCCGCGTGAGCCGCACGGCGACGGCGCGCGCAAGCACCGGCGCACCATCCAGCACGACGAGCGCGAAGGCGCCGCTCCTGAGCAGCACGTCGGCGCACCACGCGCCGCGCGCCGCGTCGCGGGGACGCACGACCCAGAGGGCGGGGGTGTGCACCCAGTCGCGCGGCGCTAGCGTGCGCGCCGCGTCCACGTACGCCACCCACCAGCCGTCGGCCACCGCACGCGCGACCATCCGGCGCACGAGTGTCGTCTTCCCGCCCCCCGGCGCGCCGACCAGCTCGGTGAGCCGGCCGCGCGGCAGGCCGCCCGTGGCGAGCGCGGCGTCGAGTGCGGCGAGGCCGGTGGCGAGACCGGGCGTGCCGGGCCTGGAGGCCTCGACGAGCGCGGAGAGTTGCTGGCGGAGGAGGGCGAGGGACATGGCCGAGTGAGAAGTGAGAAGGGCGGAGTACGGAGTTGACCGTGAGGAGGGACGGGGGAGAAGGGCGAAGTGAAGTGAGAAGGGAGGTGACCCTCCGCACCCCTCACTTCACGTCGCCCTCCGCGCTTCTCACCCCTCCCGGTAAACCCCGCACTCCGTCTTTCTCACTCGTATGTTATACCGAACAAACACCGAAACCGCAAGCCACCCCCCGGCTCCGTACATTTCCATCCATATGAAGCGCGCCCTCCCCCTCCGCCGCTCCCTTTCCCTCCTCGCCGCCCTCCTCGCCGCCCTCCTCGCCGCCCTCCTCGGAGCCGCCGCCTGCGCCTCCGCCGGCGGCGCCCCGCCGGACCTCTCCGACACCCGCTTCGAGCGATCGCTCCAGGTGGATCTCGCGACGATGACGCGCACGCCGTCCGGCCTGTACTACCAGGACCTGACGGAGGGGCGTGGTGACCTCGCCAGAGCGCGGCGGAAGGTCACCGTGCGCTACACGGGCTGGCTCGTGAACGGCACGAAGGTGGACAGCTCCGAGGGGCTCGAGTTCCTGCTCGGCACCGGGAAGGTGATCCGGGGGTGGGACATCGGGGTCGAGGGGATGCGCGAGGGTGGTGTACGCAAGCTCGTGATCCCGCCCGAACTCGGCTATCGCTACCGCGACGTGGGCGTGATTCCGGCCGGCTCCGTGCTGGTGTTCCAGGTCGAGTTGCTGCGCGTGCGGCCGTAGCGCGCACGGCCGCCCGGGTGCCGCTGGCGCGCACCCCACGGGCGCGCACAGTATTCGAGCCCATGAGCCTTCCCGAGATTCTCGCCGAGTGCGCGCGCCTCGCCGCCGGAGCAGGGGCGGGCGCGCTCGCGTCCGTGGCGAAGCGCAAGGGCTCGCTCCCGATGAGCGCGACGGCGAAGATGCTCGTCACCGCGGGCGGCGCGCGGCTCGGCACCGTGGGCGGCGGCTGCCTCGAGGCCGAGATCATCGAGCGCGCGATGGACGTCCTCGAGCGTCGCGTGCCGGCGCTCTCGAGCCACACGCTGAACGCGGAGCTGGCGGGCGACTACGGGCTCACCTGTGGCGGGACGGCCGAGATGCTGATCGAGCCCGTCTACCCCGACGCCGTGCTCGCCGCCGTGTACGCGGAGGCGGCCGCGGTGGTGGCGCGAGGTGAGCGTGCGTTGATGGCGACGGGGCTCACGTGGGCGGAGACGCCGCGCAAGGCGCTGCGGCGGTGCGAGGCGCCGGACGAAACGAGTGCAGCTATTGGACGCGCGGACGACGCGCTCGTTCGCGCGATGAGCGCATTCGACGATCGTCAGGACGCGCCGTCACTGGAGGGGGGCGTCCTCGTCGAGACGATTGCCGGCAAGCCGCGGCTCGTGGTGTTTGGTGCGGGGCACGTGGGCGCGAAGATCGCGCAGGCGGCGGCGTTCGCGGGATGGCGCGTGACGGTCGTGGACGACCGCGCCGACTTCGCCGACGCCGCGCGGCTCCCGTTCGCCGAGCGCGCCGTCGTCTGCGATTTCCACGACGTCGCCGCCGCGGTGCCGCTCGACGAGCACGCCTACGCGGTCATCGCCACGCGCGGGCACCAGCACGACGTCGTGCTCGCCGGACAGCTCGCGCCGCGTCCGCTCCGCTACCTCGGCATGCTCGGCAGCCGCCGCAAGGTCGCTCTCTCGGCGAAGGTGCTGCGCGACTGGGGAGTGAGCGAAGTCGACGTGTCGCGCATCCACGCGCCGGTGGGACTCGCGATCGGCGCCGACACGCCGGAGGAGATCGCGGTGAGCGTGGTCGCGGAGATGATCTCGGTGCGGCGCGCCGGATCTCGCCGCCGCGGCAGCACCGGCGCCGCCGGTGCTGGGGCAGCGTCCAGCGCCGCGGCTGCGACCGGGGAGCCCTGAGTGGCGGCCTCGAAACTTTCCGACATCGAGATCCAGCGCGAGCTGGGGTCACTCCCCGGATGGGCCCGCCGCGGCGACGCGCTCGTCAAGGCGTTCGCGTTCGGGAAGTTCCTCGATGGGATCGGCTTCGTGAACAGGGTCGCCGCCCTCGCCGAGAAGATGGATCATCATCCCGACCTGGACATCCGGTACACGAAGATCGCGGCGACGCTCTCGACGCACTCGGCGGGCGGGATCACGGCGAAGGACATCGCGCTGGCGAAGGAGATGGATCGGCTGGCGGGATGAACGACAACGGCGAGTAGACGGTCTACCGTCTACTCGCTGTTGTCGCCTACTGCCGCCGCCCCCCACCCAGCAGCTGCAGCACCGCCAGGAACATGTTCAGCAGATCGAGATAGATCTGCACCGCCGCGCCGACGTACTGCTCCGGCCCGAACACGTTGCGGAGGCGCCACGTGTCGAAGACGAGCAGCCCGCTGAACACGACGACGGTGGCCGCGGCGATCCAGAGGCTCGCCGTCTGGTTCTGGAGGAAGATGTTGACCAGCGACGTGGCGATCAGCACCCAGAGCCCCACGACGAAGAAGCTCCCCCACGCGCTGAAATCACGGCGCGAGAGCCACGCGTACGCCGTGAGCACCCCGAAGGCGCTCAGCGTGAGGGCGCCTGCCTGGAGCGAGATGCCCGGAGAGGTGCGCTCGTAGATGAAGATCAGCGGCGAGTAGAGCACCCCGCTCACGAACGCGAAAAGCAGCACGAGTCCCAGCCGCTGCGGCGTCGTCGCCCTCGCGCGATGCGCGAGGAGGAGCGGCGAGAACCAGAGGATGGCCGAGATGAACGGATGCGCCGCGACGGCCTGCATCACCGACGCGTTCTGCAGCCCGAAGAAGGTGCCAAGCACAGTGATGACGACGCTCGCGAAGACGAGCGAGTAGGTCCGCCGCACCAGCGTCGCCCGCTCCTCTCCGGTGCGAATCAGGCCGGCGGCGGGGAGGGCATAACGGGAAAAGCCCATCGAGAAACAACTCCAGAAGAGGTGACGTCGAATTATAGCGGAACGCCCGGCGCGTCGTGCCGCCGGGCGAAGCGCAGCGATGCCAGCGGACTGCGAGCTACGGCCTACGGTCCCCTCACCGGATCAGGGCCGCGCCGACTTCTTCGCGGCGGAGGGTCTCGCCTGCGGGGCCTTCGCCGGCGCGGTCGTGGCCGCGCCCGCTCCCGTGACCGCTATGGTGCCCGCGACCGTTCCGTCCGCGTTCAGTTTCCGGAGCCACGCGGAGCCGTTCACGTTGGTGACTTCCACCACTCGACCGCCTGCACCCACCGTGCCGTTCAGGTGGTTCGCCCGCGCTCCTTCGCCCACCACGCTGATGGCGAAGTCGCTCCCGACCCGTCCGTTCAGCGTGCCGAGCTTGACGTCGCCGTCGAACGTCTCGGGCAGGAAGGCGCTCGAGGTGCCGTTGACGGTCACCGCGCGCACGGGGCCGTCGCCGCCGAGCGTCGTCATCCGCACGTCCACGTCGCCGTTCACCGTCACGGCGTCCACCGGGCCCACCGCCGTGCCGACCTCGATGGAGCCGTTCGTCGTGCGTGCCTTGACCGGCGCGGTGGCCGCGATCCTGACCGCGCCATTCACCGTGAGCGCGTTCACCCCGACGCGCGCCGGGACGCGGACCGTGAGCTTGACGTTCGCGTCCGTGCCGCGCCTCCCGAACAGCTTGCTCCAGAAGTCCGACCGCATCGTGTAGCGGGAGGCCGAGCAGGTACCGCTCGTCCAGAGCACGCAGACGGTGAGGCTGCTCCCCTCGGTCACGACCGGGAACCTGAGGTCCTTCGCGGGGTCGCCGCGACGCCACCGCACGTCGGCGACGACGTGCACCCTGTCGTCGTCCGACGGCGTGACTTCGATCGGGCCGTTCGTGTTCCGCAGGTGCACCACGCCGGGCGCCTGCAGTGGGCCGCTCCACTCGAACGCGTTCAGGTTCTGCTCTTCCCCGCCGACGCCGTGGCACCTGCCGGCGGAGAGCGTGCCAAGCGCGAGGAGCGCAAAGATGACGATCCGCGCGGCCCGGCCGGCCGCGGACCCGGTTCTTGTGGGCATCGTGGTCCCTCCGATGCGACACCGTACGCAAAGGCCGCCGGGGAGTTTCGCTCCCCGGCGGCGTGGCTTCGGCGGCGTGGCTTCGGCGGCGTGGCCGCGGTGACGTGCGCGCGGTGGCGTGGCCGCGGTGACGTGCGCGCGGTGGCGTGGCCGTGGCGGCGCGCGCGCGGCGTTCCGCGCCCGGCTACGCCTTCCGGAGCCGGATGCTCCCGTTGACGGTCGAGAGCCGGATGAACGGCCCGCCCTTGCCGAGCGTCGCGCGTACGCGGCGCGGGGAGAAGGTGCCCTCGATGGTGAGCGGGAAGTCCGAGGAGACGCTGCCGTTCGTCGTCCGCATGTCGAGATCGGCGTTCACCATCGCGGGAAGCTCCACGGTGATCGAGCCGTTCACGGTGGTGTACTCGGTGCGGTCGTCGTCGAGCGCGCCGGCCCGCACGCGGATGTCGCCGTTCACGGTCCTGGCGCGCACGCTGCCGCCCGTGGAGCGCGCCTCCACGCCGCCGTTCACGGTGCTCGCGACCACCGTGGACGTGGCACCGTCAATCTCCACGCCGCCGTTCACGGTCGTGGCGGTGACTCTCACGCCCGCGGGGAGCCGCACGGTGAACTCGACCGAAGTGTCGTTGTTGTGGCCGCGCTGCCACCAGCCGCTCCGGCGCGTGTGGAGGCCGTCCTCGTCGCACTCGGACTCGTCCGTCCAGAGCGCGCAGACGAGAACGTCGCCCCGGCCGGAGCCCACCTGGCGCACGCTGATCCGCACGTCGTCGGGATCGCCGCGCCGCCAGCGCTTGACGGCGCTGATCTCGACCTTGCTCCCCGTGCCCGCCTCCACGCGCACGTCGCCGTTCAGGTTGTGCAGGTAGACCCAGTGCCCCGCCTCGACCTCGCCGGACCAGCGGAAGGGCTCGTCGCTCGAGCGCGTGCGCTGTGCGCCGGCCGCGAGCGGAACGGCGGCGACCAGAAGCGCGAGGATGGGAACGAAGCGTCGCATGGTCACTCCCCGCGGCCCGATCGCGGGCCGCGCTCGATGGTGATGTCGCCGCTGAAGGTCTCGATGGTGACGCGCGCGCCGCCCGCGCCGCCCGAGCCGATCGTGAAGTCGTAGCGCTTGCCGCGGCGCCCGCGGTCGCCGGGCTGGAGCGTCATCGGAAACCGGCTCGAGATCTCGCCGCTGTAGGTCTGCAGCTCGAGGGTCGCGCCGGCGTCCGACGGCAGCTCGACGCGCACGTCGCCGGAATGCGTGGAGAACTCGTAACTACCGTTCGCGTCCACCGTCCCGGCGTACTCGATGTCGCCGCTCACGGTGGTCACGCTCACCTGCGACGACTTGACGTGGTAGAGCCGGATCTCGCTGCTCACCGCGTGCACGTTGAGGTCGCCGGTGACGTCGTCAATCTCGAGGTCGCCGCTCGTCGTCCCGATGCGCGTGCGGCCGGCGAGCTTCTCGGCGTGCACGTCGCCGGAGATCGTCTGGATGGCGATCCGGTCGTTCGCGTCGAGCACCTCCACGTCGCCGCTCGTGGTGTTGACCTGCACCTCGCCGGCGGTGGCCCGGATCTGGATGTCGCCCGAGGTGCTGGTCGCCTGCACGCGCGTGCCGATGGGCACCATCAGCTCGTAGCGACCCTCGCCGAGTCGGCCCCGGCGCGCGCGCGCGCGGATGTAGATGCGGCTCGAGGTGAGCGTCGTCTCGAGCTGGCCTTCGCGCTCGAGCCGGGCGACGACGCGCGCTTCCTGGCGCGTCCAGCCCGTGACGATGATCTCGCCGGAGACGAGGCTCAGGTCCACCCACGCGCTCTTGTTGAACGCGAAGGTCGTGTCAATGCGCGTGCGCAACTCCGTCTGCGCGCACGCCGTCGCGTGCGGCCACGCGGCCGCGGCGAGCGCGAAGGCGACGAGCAGGCGTGGCGCGCGGGCGATCACGCGGGTCATCGGGCGGGTCCTCGGGGGCGAACCGGTCACGTGGGCAATCTCAAGTGCGCGCGGGAAGCGTCGCCAGGCCACGGAGGAGCTGCAGCTTGGTGTCGTACGCGTGCGTCAGGCGGTCCAGCAGGAAGGTGCTCGCGGGATCGCGGGCGAGCGCGGCCTTGCTCTCGGCGATGGCGGCGTCAATGAGCTGGAGGTTCTTCTCGACGATGCGGATGGTCGCGGTGTCGAGCTCCGAGCGGCGCGCCTCCACGATCTTCCGGAGCGCGGCGATCTCGCGGTCGAACGTCTCTTCGGCGGTCGCGTGCACGACCGCGACCGCGGGGACCGCGCGGCGCACGCCGGCGGGATCGAGGGAGTCCGCGCCGGACGCGAGCGGCGATTCCGCGCTCCGCCGCGCGAGAGTGTACGTGATGCCGGCGGTCGCGACCACGAGGATGGACGCCGCGATCGCGAGCCGGCGCCACGGCAAGCCGCGCCCGAGGCCGCGCCCGAGGCCGCGCCCGAGGCCGCCGGTCGCCTCAGCGTCGCCTTCCGCGACCGGGCGTTCGCCGCCGGCAATCGCGTGCTCATCACTGCGGCTCGCGAGCGGAACGATCGGGGCTTCGATCCGCCCCTCGACTCCCGCCCAGAGGCCGCGCGACGGCGCCAGCACCGGAAGCTCCGCCGCGTCGCGCACGATCGTGCGCAGATCGGCGATGAGCGCGGCGCATTCGGCGCAGCCGGCGACGTGCGCGTCGGCCGCGGCGCGCTGCGCGACGGGGAGTGCGTGCGGCTCGAGGTAGTCGCTCGCGAGTCCCTGGAACTCCGCGCAGGTCATCATCGGGTCGGTCATCAGGTCAACGCCTCCCTCAAGAGCATCCTCGCGCGATGGAGCTGCGCCTTGCATCCCCCCGCGGTCACGCCGAGCATCGCGCCGATCTCTTCGTGCGTGTACCCCTCCACGTCGTGCAGCACGAAGACCTTGCGTGCGCCGGGCGGGAGGCCGGCGATCGCCTGCTCGAGGTCCATCGAGAGGCCCGGCACCGGCGCCGGCCGCGCGTCACCGAACGAAATCGCATCCACATCCTCGACCGAATCATCGTGCCGCTCACGGCGCCGGCGCTCCGCCTGCTGGTCGTTCAGCACCACGTTCACCGCGAGGCGGTGGAGCCAGGTGCCGAACGCGCTTTCGCCACGGAACTGCGCGAGTTTCTCCCAGCAGCGCACGAACACGTCCTGCGTCAGCTCCTCGGCGTGCGCGCGGTCGCCGACCATGCGGGCGCAGAGGGAGAAGATCCGGTCCACGTGACCACGGTAGAGCCGCTCGAAGGCCCGCCGATCCCCGCGCGCAGCGAGCGCGACGTCGTCCTGCGGTCGGTTCGCCGGCCCGTTCACGGGCTCGAATCGCAATGCCACCGCCATTCGGTCATTGGTCCTGTTCTTCTCACTGGATGAGATAGGCGGCTGGTGGGAATGGTTTGAAGGCGCTCTCGGCCGACACTCCGGCGCGGTACCTTACGTACGGAAGCCGAAGGCCCTCAGTGTCGGAGCTGTCACGATGCCGTTCAGCACATTCCAGGGCACCCAACCGCCAGTGCCGCCGATTCCGAAGATGGAGGCGCCTCCGCCGATCGCGCGACCCGCGCAGGCGGGGACGCAGGGCCCCGTGACGACGCCGGGCTCTCCCGGACCCGGCGGGCCGCAGACCACGCCCGGCGTGCTCGTGCCGCCGCCCCGCGGCCGGCGTGGCCCCGACATCCCGACGGGCGCGGTGGACATTTCGGTGGCGTTCTTCACGACGTTCGCGATCTGCATCATCGGCTATCCGCTCGCGCGCGCCTTCGCCCGGCGCATTGACCGCAGGACCGAGGCGCTGCGGATCGGGGGGTCCGACGTCACGCCGCAGCTCCGCCAGTTGCAGGACTCCGTGGACGCGATGGCGATCGAGATCGAGCGAATCAGCGAGGCGCAGCGCTTCTCGTCGAAGCTGCTGGCGGAGCGCGTGGGCGTGGCGCCGAAGGTGGAGGGGACGGCGCGCTGATGGCCACGTACGAAGAGATTGAT
The DNA here is from genome assembly GCA_035286465.1 of Gemmatimonadaceae bacterium. Taxonomy (GTDB): domain Bacteria; phylum Gemmatimonadota; class Gemmatimonadetes; order Gemmatimonadales; family Gemmatimonadaceae; genus Fen-1231. The sequence continues at coordinate 10,296 of DATEDF010000104.1, forward strand.
ACGACGTACGGATTCATGGAGGAGTTCTGGCGGCTGAGCGCCGGCGCCCACGCCGACATCACCGGTGCGTTCTACGACGGCGACTACACGAAGACGCTCGAGCAGGCCCAGGCCGACAAGCACGATTACATCCTCTCGCGAGTCCGGTTCTTGCCCGGTCAGCGCGTCCTCGACATCGGCTGCGGCTGGGGCGGGTTCCTCCAGACCGTGATGCGGCGTGGCGGTACCGGAGTGGGCCTCACGCTGAGCGAAGTGCAGGCACGCGTGTGCCGCGACGCCGGCGTTGATGCCCGGCTGCTCGACTGGAAGGAGGCCGACACGAAGTCAATCGGCCAGTTCGACGCGGTCGTGAGCATCGGCGCGATGGAGGCGTTCTGCTCGGTGGAGGAGCACCTTGCCGGACGCCAGGAGGAGGTCTATCGGCACTTGTTCGAGTTCTGCCACCGGGCGCTGCGCCCCGGTGGCTGGATGTTCCTCCAGACGATGTTGTGGGATCGGAAGGTGCCGGCCCCCGAGGACTTCAACCTGAAGGCGCCCAGGGGGTCGGATGCGTATATCCTCGCGGTGCTCAAGCAGTTCTTCCCGGGTTCGTGGCCCCCGAGCGGCCTGGAGCAGATCGCCCGCGCTGCCGCACGGTGTTTCTCGGTCGAGTCCACCAACAACGGCCGCGCCGATTACATCCGCACGATGGAGGAGTGGAGCACGCGCCTCAAGCGCGTCTCGTTCGGGAAGATCGTCGCGGTGCTCAGGATGCTTCCGCACTTCGTCACCGACCGGGACTTCGGGCTGCGCCTCGAGGCGCTCTGGCACGATTACAACAAGCAGGCCTTCCAGCGCGGGTTGATGACCCACGAGCGGATCGTGCTGAAGCGGCTGAGCTGAGCGCCCGCGCCGACGACGCTCACTCCGGGAATCCCGGCGCGAGCATCGCGGTCATCCGGTCCACGTTCACCACGCCCTGGGAACGCATCCAGGCATCGGCCTCCGCCACGAGCGTGGCGCCGCCGTCGCCACCGGTGAGCTCGCCGAAGCGCCGGCGCGCGGCGGCCGCGTGCGCCGCCATGTGGCTGAGCTCGAATCCCGAGACCGCCCGTTCGGCGAGCGCGGCGGCGTCGGGTTCGTGGCGCATCGCCGCCACGCCGGCGAGCACGAGGTCGGCGAGGGGCCTGGCCCACGCGGTTCGCTCACGCACGAGGCGACGCGCATCCCGCGACGCGCTCTCGAGGGACGCCTGGCGCCTCGACGGTTCACGGGCCGCCGCCAGCGCGCTGCGCGCGCGCAGGTGCAGCATCTCGACCCGGAGCATCTGGAGGCGCATCATCATCGCCCTGCTGACGTCGCTCCAGTGCGCCGAGACCCGGGACCAGGCCGATTCCCCCTCTCCGACGTACAGGTCAATCTGTCCCAGTGCGATCAGGCTGACGTAGCGCTGGAAGTGGAATCCCTGGCGCGACCAGCGGTCCATCGCCTCGCTCTGCACCGCGCGCGCGCCCGCGACGTCATCGGCCACGAGCCAGGCCAGGTTCGGGCGGCCGGCCGCCACGTCGGCCGCCGCGTAGAGGTCGCCGCGCTCCCGCGCCTCGCGGAGCCGGAGCGGCACGCGGCGGGTGAGCTCGCCCCACTCGCCGAGGAAGCAGAGCGAGGAGAGTGAGTAGGTCTGGGACGTGTTGATCTCCCACGCGACGCCTGTGCACCGGCCACGAAAGATCGCCTCGGCGTCCTCGAAGCGCGGGCGCGCTTCGGCGAAGCGCCCGGTGAAAAAGCGCGCGATGCCCTCCGCGAAACTCGCCAATCCGAGGGCGTGCGGATGCTGGACGCGCTCGGCCAGCGCTCGCGTGACGCGCTCGAGTGCGGCGGCGCGCTCCCGGGCGGATTCGCCTGCCGTCGAGAAGAACGCCGACTCGGCGGCGAGCGCGCGGGCGATGCGGTAGGGCTCGCCCGCCTTCAGCGCGAGCAGCAGACCCAGCGATTGGAAGGTCTCGGCCCGCACCTTGTCCACGCGGCCGAGGCCGGTCGCGACGCCCCAGCACACGTCCATGCGGCGAAGCGCCAATGCATCAACGTCTTCCGCCGCCCGCTCGGTGAACGCGAGGCCGCGCAGGCGAAGGCGCGCGCGCCGCCAGATCAGCTGAAGGAGCGCGGTGCGCGGCGAACGCGCGAGACGCAGCCCCACGGCGCGCAACACCGTCTCGAGAACGGCGAGCCCGCGATCCACGTGCCCGGAACGGAGCAGCTCTTCCGCGGCGCGCCGCCTGAGCCGGAGCGCTTCGGCTTCGTCCGAAGCACCAGCCGCGGTGAGATACACGTCTGCCGCCTCCGGACCGCGTCCCGCGTTGGCCAGCGCGTCGGCAAGCCCGATCCGGAGCGCGGTGAGATCCCGCGCGTCTCCCTCGCCGTCCGCCAGCTCGATCGCGCGCTGGTAGAACAGCGCCGCGCGCTCGAACGCGAGGGCGCTCTCGGCGCGCTGGGCCGACCGCCTGGCGTATTCAGCCGCCGACTGCCGCCGCCCCGCCGCCGCGAAGTGTTCGTACAGCGCTTCCGGGTCGTCGGCGCCGTGCGCTTCCATCGCGTGCGCCAACCGGAGGTGCAACCCGCCAAGCCGTTCGCGATCGAGCTGCGCGGTGAGCGTCTCCCGGAGCCGGTCGTGGTAGAGTTCGATCTGGTCCACCGTGCTCGTCGCGCGGAGCAGGTGCTCCGCGCCGAGCCGCATGAGCAGCGGACGCACCTCGCCGCTCGTGCCCGCTGCCTCGAGCGCGATCTTCGACCCGATCGGCCGGCCCGCGGTCGCCACCACCTCGAGCAGGCCCCTCGCTCCTTCCGGCAACCGCGCGAGCCGTGCCTCGAGCATCTCCGCGAGGCTGACTCCGGCCGTCGGCGCATCCTCGCCCGATGCCAGCGAATGCGCCACGAGCTGCTCCACGAGAAACGGGCTCCCTCCGGCTTCCCGGGCGATCGCGGCCGCGCGCGCGTCGGCGCGCGCGTCGGCTTCCGGCTCGCCGTCGCCGAGCAGCACGCGTGCGAGGTGGCGTGCCGCCGGCTCGCTGAACGGCTCGATCGTCACCTCCCGGACGCGCCCGGTCTTCGCTCGCTCGAGCAACGCGCGCAGCAGCGGGTGCGTGTCGCGCTCTTCCGACCGGAAGCTCGCGACGACGAGCAGGGACGGCGGATCCGGTTCACTCATCAGGTCGTTCAACAGGAGGAGCGTGTCCACGTCGGCCCACTGGAAGTCGTCAATCCAGATGACCACCGGCCGCGACGAGCGGATGCGACCCAGCATCGCGCGCAGGGCACCGAACGCGCGCAAGCGCAGGTCAACCGGGTCGTGGGCTGGCTGCGCCGTGTTCAAGAGCGCTTCGATTCCCTCGACGCGTGCCAGCACCGGAAAGAGCCGCGTCAGCGCTGCGACGTCCGCGGGCAGGAGTCGATCGAGATCCTCCGGCGAGAGTGCCCGGAGGTACCTCGAGAGCGCGTCAATCACGCCGTCGAAGCCCTTGTACGGCACCGTTTCGCGCACGAAGCAGCGCCCGGTGAGCGGGAGTGCCCGCGCGGTTCGCGCCAGATCGTCCACGAATCGCTGCACGAGCGTGGACTTGCCGATGCCCGATGGCCCCTGCACGTAGATGGAAACGGCCTCGCCCTCACCAGACGCGGTGAACGCTTCGGTGAGGGCCGCGAGTTGGAACTCCCTCCCCACGAGCGCGAGATCGGCGTCGAGACTCCGCGGCCGGCGGTCGGAGGTTGGTGCCTGCTCGCCCAGGGCGCGCAGGATCTCGGCGTAGCCGGGCCGGTCCGCCGCGTTGCGCGCGAGGAGGCGCAGGCACAGCTCCGCGAGGTCCGCGGGCACTCCGGGCGCGATGACCTGAGGCGCCACGGGGTCCACGGTGTGCTTGTTCGAGAGAATCACAAACGCCGTGCCCGCGTACGGCAGCCGTCCAGTGAGCGCTTCATAGAGCATCGTGCCGAGCGCGTACCAGTCGGCCGGCGCGCCCGCCTGTCCGGAGACCTGCTCGGGGGCCATGTAGGCGGCCGTCCCCATGGCGCCTTCGTCCGCCGTCTCCAGCGCAGCGTCGCCCGACGCCATCTCCCCCACGACGCCGAAGTCGAGGATCACGGCCCGGCCTTCGGGAGTCACGAGCACGTTCGACGGCTTGAGGTCGCGGTGGAGCTTGCCCGCCGCGTGGATGGCCGCGACCCCTTCGACCGTCTGGCGCAGCGCGGATCGCAAGCGCTCCACCGAGAGTTCCGGTGTCCGCACGAACTCGGTGAATTCCACGCCGGAGACGTGCTCCATCGTGAAGAACCACTGCTCGTCGTGCGCGATGAGCTCGTAGAGGCCGACGAGGTTCGGGTGCACGACGTCGGCGAGGGAGCGGAACTCCTTCTTCAGGCGGTAGATCGCGGCGGGGTCGGCCCAACGCAGCGTCTTGAGTGCAACGCGCTCGTCGCGCTCGCGGTCGTGCACCGAGAAGACCACGCCGAACCCGCCCGAGCCGAGTCGTCGCAAGACCTCGAAGCGGGTGGTTCCGGCGAACTCACCGGGCAGGAGGGTCATGGCGGCGGTCCCGCGATGAGGGGATGCGGCCGGGACGCTGCCCCCGAGCGCGGGAGCTATAGTACCCTCGAAGGGGTTATCACGGAAGGATCACGGCTCGGACGAAGCCGCAGGCGTCACGAGGAGCAGCGCGAGGACCTTCGGCCGCGTCGCCTGTGCGCCCGCGTCCGGCGGGCCGCGCGGGCCGCCGAGCGCACGCTCGACCGCGTCGAGCCAGCGCGCGTCGTCATGGGCCGCGCCACGCGCGAGTTCGGCGAGGACCAATTCCATCCCCGCTCCCGCGACGGTGGAAACGGCTGCGCGAAGGGCCGCGAGGCGCGCGTGCTCGCGAGCGCGCATCGCCGGCGTGGCGTGGGCGAGGATGCGGTCGAGGCGTTCCAGTACGCACCGTCGGGCGAACGACCGGGCGCCGAGGTCGGCGCCCGATTCCGTGCGCGCACGCCGCCGTTCGAGGAACCGGCGCAGCACGCGCCGGGCGCTCGCGAGCGCTCGCGCGTCGGGCGGCGCGCCGGAGAGCGCGCCAGCGAGCGCATCGAGGAGGTGGCGCGGCTCCGCGCCAGCGTGCCATCGGCGGGTGGCGTCGCGTGTGCCCGCCACGAGCGAGGCGCCGCCGGCGTCCTGCATCACCGCGACAAACGCGGGCCGCGGGCCCTCGGCGAACGCTACGCCCGGGGACCCGAGTACCGGAGGAGGCCGCAACCACGGCGCGACGCAGCGGCGGAGCTGCTCGAGATCGCGCGCGGCGTGCGTGGCGGCTCGCTGCGCCGAGCGCTTCTCGACGAAGCGCACCCCGAGCGTGAGCAGGCGTTCGGCCGCAGGCGGCGGCGCAAAGCCGTGGACGTGCACGCGCGTGTGCGGAGAGCCGATGCGCACCGCGCGCCCGACGCGCTGCTCGAGCCCCGCCGGTGTCCACGGCACGTCGAGGTGCACGATGACGGACGCGCCCTGCAGGTTCACGCCTTCGCTGAGGAGATCGGTCGCGATGACGAGCCGGATGTCGTCCACGCCGCCGGGAGCTGCGTGGTGCGGACCCGCCGCCAGCGCCACGAGCACGTCCGCGCGCGGGCGCGGGCCGCCCGCGGTGCGCGCCCCTTGGCCCGTGAGCACGGCCACGCCGGGCGTTCGTCGCAGCGTGCGATGGAGCGCGTGCGCGGTGGCGGCGAACGCCGTGAACGCCACGATTCGCGCGCCGGGATGCCGCTCGGCGAGCCTGGCGAGCAGCCCCGCACGCGCCGCGGCGTCGCGGGGCACGTGAGGCAGGACGCGCTCGCGGAGCGCGCGCACGGCCTCGAGGTGCGCTCGCAGACGCGCACGCATCCGTGCGGCGTCGGGCTCGACCTGTGCGACGAGCAGCGGAAACGCGAGCTGCACCGCGTCGTCGCCGACGACCCACGTGCGTAGCTCGGCGCGGGTCGGCACGCGGCCGGCTTCGAGCACGGCGTCCAGCGCGGCGCCACGCTGCAGCCGTCGGCGGAGCGCGGCGTCGAGCGCGGCGAGACTCGAGGCCCAGTGTCGCGCGAGAGTCATCGCGAGCAGCGCGCGGGCCTCTCGTCCGTCGAGGGCGGGGAGCGGGGGCGGCAGATCGGCGACGTCGCTCGCGACATTGACCATCTCGGGCGCGGTGTGCCAGATCGGACCGACGATGGCCGGCAGCACGGATGCCTCGGCGCCGCGGCGAATGACGCAGCGCGCGCGCGTCGCCTCGTCGAGCGCGGCGGCGCGCGGTCCGAGGAAGAGCGCGAGCAGCGCGTCCAGCTCGGCCCGTCGGTTGCGCACGGGCGTGGCGGTCAGCAGGAGCACACGTGCGCCGGCGGCGAGCCGCGCGAGCCGCGCGTACCGCGCCGCGGCCGGATTGCAGGCGTGATGCGCCTCATCCACGATCACGAACGGCGCGCGCACCGGAACGTCGCGCCGGCTCAGCGTCTCGAGCGAGACGAAGGTCACGGGCACCGCCGCACGCGTGCTTGCCTCGCGCCACATCGCGCAGAGCGCGGCGGGCGCGGCGACGATGGTGGACGGAAACTCCCGGGCGAGCGCGAGCGCGACGTACGTCTTGCCGAGCCCCGGCTCGTCGGCCAGCAGCGCGCCGCCGAACTCCGCGACGGCGTCGCGCACGCGGAGCAGCGCTTCACGCTGGTGCGGCCGCAGCGTGATCGTGCCGATCCGCACGTGATGCGCGTCGCCGCACGAGTCCCGGTCGCCGAGCAGGGCGCGCGCGATCGCGTCTAGCACACCGGCCAACGTCGCGGTCAGCGCAGGCACCAGGTCATCAGCGCCGACACGTCGGACGCGCGCACGCGATACGCGCGGATCGCCGCGTCGGCGAGCGTCGCGGGATCGGGCGGCGCTCCGTTCGCCGCGGCGCGTGCCAGGGGCGCGAGGATCGTGACGGCGCGCGTCCAGTCGCGCGGCACCGGGAGCCGTGCGAGCGTCCAGCCGAGATAGCGATGGTATCCGCCGCGCGCCGGCTCGGCGATCGCGGCGAGCCAGGCGGCCACGACGGGTGAGTTGAGCAATGCCGCGAGAGCGAGCGCGTCGTCGAGCGACGGTGCGCGCACCGCGTAACAACTGTTGAGCGGAACGGTCGGGTCGCCCGCGTGGAGCACGAGCGCGCGCGGCGACTTGCCGATGTCGCACCAGACGACGCGCGGTGCGTCACTCCGCGCCGACTCGGTACGATAGAGCGCCCACCACCGGTCGCGGGCGTGCGCGTCCGCGCGCGCCTCGAGCCGTCGTCGCCAGGGCGCGAGCCACGCGGCGGCACCAGCGGGCAGGCGAGTGAGCGGCCGGTCGTCGCGGTCGTGCGTCCAGACGATCGCGGCGTCGTCGCCCTCGGCGCGCCACGCGCGCACGTGCTCGCCTCTCAGGAGCGGCCGGAGCAGCGTTGCCTCCACCGCGCCTTCGCGCGCGCCGGCGTGCGACCCTTCGCGCACGGGCCACTGTTCGTCGCGCGCGTCCTGCCAGCCGGGACGCGGAGTGACGATGAACGCCTCGTTGCAGCCGCTCTTCACGCCCAGCAGCGGCCGGCCGAGCGGCGTACGCGCGAGCGGAGGTCCGGCGGCGGCGAGCCGGTCGAATCCGGCGCGCGCGTCGGGTGGAAGGAGGAGCCAAGGGGCGCCGGGGGTCGCATCGAGTGGCAGGTGCGCGCGCTCCATTCGCCAGGCAAGCACGTCGTCGCGCCGGTGGACGGCGATGTGGACGGGCGGTGGGGCGGGGGACGCGGCCCTGCCCCCGTCTTCGGTCTCATGGCGCTCACCGCGCACAGTGAAGTCCGGGGCACGCGTGGCGTTCCGGACGGCGAGGAGAAAGGACGGATACACCACCGCGTCGAACGCCGCGCGCGACTCCGCCCAGTCCTCGACGGCGTGGAGCACGGCGCCGTCGGCGAGGACGCGCCGAAGCCCTCCGCCGGCCAGGGAGCGCCAGAGCTTCGCGGGAAGGAGGAGCGCGACGGCGCCGCGCCCTCGCGCGAGCGCCAGCGATCGCTCCGCGAAGAGCGACGAGAGATCGGCCTGCGCCGCGAAGCCGTGGCCCGCGCCGGTCTCCTCGGCGCCCGGGAGCCACGCCGCCTCGCGGAAGGCGCGATACCGCCGGCGCAGCGCCTCGCGCGCCGCGGCGGGAATGTGGTGGAGGCGCACCCAGGGCGGGTTGCCGACGACGAGATCGAACCCGCCGCGCGCCGCCGCGTCGGCGAAGTGGACGGGAAAGGAGAAGGGGAGGCTCGCCCCCGCGCGCAACGCCGCCAGCCGCGACCGCGCCGACCGCGCGGCGATGCGCAGCTCGTCGAGGTCGCGCCGTTGCGCCGGAGACGGCACCGTGCGTGCCGCGAAGAGGTCGCGCGACCGGAGCGCGGCAATGAGATCGCGCCGGCGCTCCACGAGCGACATGCACGCGCGTTGCGCGACGGCGATCGCGACGCGGCGTTCCTCGCGGTCAAGGGCGCGCGCGAGCGAGCGCTTGCGCGCGCCGGTGGAGCGCGCGTACCGGCCGCGCAGCCGCGCGAGGGGTGTGGGCGCGGTGGAGGCCGCGGGCGCGGCGGACTCGGGGCGGGGCACGTCGGCGGCATGGGGCGCGTCCGGCGCGGTGATGACCGTCGCGTCGTCGAACGCGGGGCCCGCGAGCGCGTCGCCGATGCGCACGTGCCGGTCGAGGTTCGGGAGGGGCGTCACCGCGAGCGGGTCGCGCTCGTCAGAGTCAATCACGACGGAGAGCCAGAGCCGCAGCTCGCAGAGCCAGACGGCCGTCGGATTCACGTCCACGCCGAAGATCGAGCGGGTGAGCACGTCGCGCCGGCGCGCCCCGACGGGCCGCACGTCCCCGGCCGCGCCGGCCAGCTCGGCCAGTCGCTCGAGCACGAACACCAGGAATGCGCCCGAGCCGCACGCTGGGTCGAGCACGCGCACCCCCTCGACCGCGGCGTTGAGCCGTTCACGCTCGGCGGCGCCGAGGCGCTCGCCGGCGTGCGCGGCGCGCACCAGCTCGGCGCTCGCGCCGCGTGCGGCGAGCGCTTCCTCGAGCCCCTCGCCCGCGACGCGCGCGATGATCGCCCGCGGTGTGTAGAAGGCGCCCGACGCGCGCCGGTCCTCCGACGCCATCAGCGACTCGAACGCGCGGCCCAGCATCTCGGGATCCACCGCGGCCTCGCTCCAGTCCGCGGAGTCCTCGCGCGCGGTGACGCGGTAGCGCGCGAGCAGGCCGCCGATGAGTGCTCCGAGCGCGTCGTCGGGGAAGCGGAGGGCGCGCGACCGTTTCTCGAGCGGCGTGCGCGCGAAGAGACCACCGTTCAGGAACGGGATTCGCCCGAGCGCGCGCGCGGCCGGGGCGCGGCGAGACGGCGGGGTGTTCAGCGTGCCGAAGAAGAGCGGGTCGAGCAGGCGCGCGTGCACGCCGCCGCGCCCGCCGCGTCCGCCGCGCCCGGCGACCCCGCTGCGCTCGTCACCCTCGCCGCCCGCGCCGCACCGGTCGTCGAAGGCGTGGCGCAGGAACTCCCGGTCGCCGTCGAGCCACCCCTTCGCCTCGAGGAACGCGAGAAAGAGGAGGCGGGACGCATAGAGCAGCGCGATCTCCCGTCGCGCGGCCTCGCGCACGGCGCCCTGCGCGGACGCGGCGAGGTCGAACACGACGCGCTCGAGCTCGCGGTAGAAGCGACGCGTGAGCGCGTCCCGGCCCAGCAGCTCGCGCCATCGGTGGTGTACGAGGAGGTCCGGGCCGTGCGCGGCGTCCGCCATCGCGGCGAGTGTCTCGCCATCGGAATCCATCACGCGCCGGGTGTCGAGGGCGAGCGCGGCGACGCGCGCTCGCGCACCCGGCGCGGGCGCGGCGATCACGAGCGCGGACGACGCGGGATGCGCGGCGATGACCAGCCAGAGCAGTTCCGGCGATCGGGCCGCCAGGCGTGACGCGGCGCGCGCCACGGTCTCGCGAACCGGCGCATCTGGCGCGACCTCGGCCAGGAGCGCGCGCAGCGTGCCCGCGCCCATCGCGACGTGCGAGCGGCGAAGCGAGCCATCGAGCCCGAGCGCGCCGCGCGCGTCGGCATCGAGCGGCGCGGGCGCCGTGAAGCCGAGCGTGGCGGCGAGCGGGGCGAGATCGCGAAGGGAGCGGGTGCGCGCGAGAAGCGCGGCCGCGGCGTGAAGCGATGACACGCGCGCACGATGCGTCCGCGCGCGCCGAGAACCGTCACCAACTCAATGCAGGGTGAGGCGAACGATTGCAGGGCGACGACCAAGCGCTACGCCCGTCGGTGCGCTCGATGCCTCGTCCGGCCGCCGGGCGCGCGCTTCGCGGCCCCGCGCGCCCGCGCGCTACCTCGCGTCCAACAGCCCCGGGAGCGCGCGAATGTCCGAGAGCCAGTGCGCGGGACCAGCCGGCGCGAGCTGCTCGCGCGTGAACGCGCCCCAGAGCGCCGCGATCGTCGCCACCCCGGCCGCGTTCCCCGCCGCCACGTCGTGCGGCGAGTCGCCGAGGAAGACCGTTTCCCCGGCCGCGACGCCGAGCTGCTCCAGGGCGTGGAGCACCGGCTCGGGCTCGGGCTTGTGCTTCTCCGTTGCCTCGACGCCGATCACGAGCGGCACGTACTTCGCGAGCCCCGTGAAGTCGAGGTTCCGCCGCGCGAGCTGGTCGAGCTTCGACGTCACGATCGCCATCGCGAGCCCGCGCGCGTCGAGCGCGGCCAGCGTCTCCGCCACGCCGGGGTACGCGCGAATGTACCGGTCGTGGTGCAGGAACTGGAACGCGCGGTAGCGGTCGCGCAGCCGCGTCAGCTCCTCATCGTTCCGCGCGTAGTCCGCGAGCTGCAGCCAGAGCGGCGTGCCGATCCCGAGCATCCACTCCTCCGTGCTCGGCCGCGGGCCGTCGAAGCCGTCGAAGGCGTGATCCATCGCGGCGACGATGAGCGCGATGGAATCAATCAGCGTGCCGTCGAGGTCGAAGAGGACAGCGCGGAGCGGCGTCGGCATGAGCGAAAGTTAGTGCCGTTCATGGTCGCACCGGGACGCCAACCTCATAGCCACAAATCCCGGACGACATCTCTCAGCCATACGCTCAGCCACGCCTTGACAATGTCCGCGGCGCCTCCCGATTTGATGGTGGCGTCAGGGGAACAATGTCGCCTACGCAGGCCGCTGCTGATCGGATCGCGATGTCTCACGGATCTTCGATCCCTCGGCGGGACCGGATTCCGAACGTGAGCACCCTCCGTTCGGACAGGGGCGAGAACGCGGCGCTGGTGACGATCTGGTCGTTCCACGCTCCAGCCTTGCGCGCGCGAATCCAACGAATGGTTCAGGATGCTGATGCCGCCGCCGACTTGCTCCAGGAACTCTGGCAGCGAGCGAGTGCGCGGTGGGGGCAATACTCCGGACGCGGCCCCGTCGGCGCCTGGCTCCACAAGATGGCCGCCCATCTATGCGTTGATGAGCTCCGCAGACGCCGTGCCACGGAAGTGCGGTTGGCCGAGTTCGCCTCCGAAGTTGACCTCGCGGCGGACTCGGCGTCGGAATCCGAGCGGGAGAACGAGGCGCGCCTCCGTGAGAGGTACTTTGATTCCGTCACCGATGTGATGGTTTCTCTTCCTGAACGCGAGCGGGCGATCGCGTTATTGCACTGGTACCTGGATTACGGGCCGTCAGAGATCGCTCGGTCGCTCGGCCTTCGTTCCAGCACGGTACGGACCGCCCTCTGGAAAACACGGCGCCGGCTTCGCCTGACTGTGCCGCTGCCTCCGTGGGCTCGCGGGCGGGGGG
>DATEDF010000105.1:0-147139 GCA_035286465.1 Gemmatimonadaceae bacterium
GATGAGTCCGGCGAGGACTATCTCTACCCGGCCGACTTCTTCGCATCGGTCAAGCTTCCGCAGGCGCTCCGGCGGGCCGTTCTTGCCGCCGTCTGACTGACGGCTGAGGCTGGCGCCGCTCGGACATCATCTGGTGGCGAGCTCCAGGCAAACTCACCAGACTACGGAAGTGGCATCATTCACGAATCGTGGTGACTCGCTCTCGGCAGAAGAGCGCGTCGATCTCACGGGGCGGCGGTGCGACCTTTTTGGGAGGATCGTGCTCCTGCCCGCCGGATGCGCGCTGAGCGCGCCCGCGCAAACGCCTCCTTCCTTCCCGCCGGGCTTGAAGACGTGGACCCTCTCCGCGTCGGGGATCCGGGCGAGGTCACGTGGCTCGGCCAGTTCACGGCCACCTCGTACTTCTGGTACGCGCTCGCATCAGCCCCGAATCGGACCACTGCGGGAGTGTACACGCTCGGGCCCACGCTCATCACCGGCGCGACCGCCGACCGCGTCTGGATCGGCGATTCCGGCACGGGCGAGATCACCGTCTTCGACGGCGCGGGCAAACGAGTCGGGCGCGTGACGTTGCCGATGCCGCTCCGCGGTTTCTCCGACGACGCGTTGGACCGTGCGCGAAAGCGCGCCGTGGAATCAGCCCGCGACGCCGACGACCGCGCGCGGTTCGAGGCGCTTTACGACAAGTCCATTCGCCCGCGCACCGCGCCCGCGTTCACGCGGTTCGTTACAGGACCGGACGGTGAAATGTGGGTGGAGCTTTTCGAGGAAGATCCAGCCGCGGCGAGGCGCTTCGTGATCTTCGATCGTGCCGGACGAGCGGTGGCCGGCGTCGTTGTTCCGCCCGCCGTCAAGCTGCACGATGTCGGACCGGACCACGTCCTCGGCGTGCACACCGACGACGACGGCATCGAGCGCGTGGTGCAGTACCGGCTCGAGCGGACGTGAGCCCGGTGGACGTCGCGCTCGTGCGTCCTTGACACTGCGGACGGCCCCGGTGATGTTCACGTCGCGCCCGTCGGAGCGCACCCGGTCCGCGGACAGGGATTGTCCCATCCGATGCAGTCATTGAACTGACGAGCGATACCCTCTTTTCGGGCCCACCTTGCGGACACGGGCCATACGAAAGGAGGCCTTATGTCACGCACCCCAGGTGCGCACGTTCCGGACTCGCCGGACGCCCTGCGTCCGCTGCCCGCGAAGCCGAACCTCGAGTTCGAGCGCAAGCGCGCCAAGCAGCTCCTTCGCGAAGTTCGTGCGGGTGATCGCGAGGCCCCGAATCGCGTTCGCTCGACGCGCGCCGGCCGGCGGCGGGGCGCTGCACCCACGGAGCTCAAGCTCGCCCACGCGCAGTTCGCCATCGCGCGCGAGTACGGTTTCACCAGCTGGCCGATGCTCGTCAAGTACTTCACGGCGTGGGAGAGGCACGAGCGGACGGGGCCGATGTTCCAGTCGCACCCGCTCCAGTTCTATCAGTCGAGTGCGCGGAGGATCATCGCCGGGCATCGAGCGCGCCGACCCGCCGACGCCCAGGCACTGGCGACCTTTGTGCCCCGATTCTACGGAAGGCCCGATGACGAGATCTTCGCCGCCGAGCTCCGCGAGGAGGACGCGCGGCTCGTCGTCGCCCGCCAGAACCGTTTCTCCAGCTGGGAGGAGCTCGTCGCGCATGCCACGACGCCCCCGCTTGACCGCCCTGGTTTCTACGGAAGTCCGCTGATGTTGGCCTCCGCCGCGGTGCGGCAGCACGACCTTGGAGCGCTCTCGCGAATCGTGGGCGAGCATTCAGAGCTGCTCGAGACACCGGATCCGCAGAAGCCATGGCATTCCATCCTGAACAGCGCGCTCCTGGGAGAACAGAGGACGAGAAGCCCGGAAGCCCGCAAGATCACCGACTGGCTCGTGTCGCAAGGCGCCGACCTTCAGGCCGCACTGAACCACATGCTGCTTCATTGTTTCCGCGTGAGCACGGAAGAGGTGACGTACCTCCTCGACCGTGGGGCCGATCCTGACTGGATGCCATCGAACGGAATCAGCGTCCTGGAGCACGCGCTCCTACGCTATTGGAATCCGGAGGCGGTGGATCTGATCGCCAGCCGCGTGGTACCGCGGAAGGCGTTCTGGATCTCCGCCGGACTTGGGGACGTTCGCGGCACGCTCCGCTACCTCGACCGGAACGGCGCGCCGACCGAAGCGGCACGGCGGCACCGGCCGGACTTCGTGGCGGTCGGACCGGCGGGACAACCGTGCTCGCCGAGCGCCGACGACCTCGATATTGTGTGGGAGGCGTTCCTCATCGCCGGCCTGAACCAGCGCACCGCGGTGCTGGACGCGCTGATAGACCGCGGATTCCCAGTCGACTACAACCGGTGGGGGATGACCCTCCTCGGCCTCTCCGTCGGCAATGGGGTACTCCCAACGGTCGAGTGCCTCCTGAATCGCGGAGCGAACCCGGACGTGCCGATTGAGAACTCGAACCGCTCTCCTCGTCACCTGGCGCACGAGATGTTCCTCCACAGCAGTCCGCGGACCGACGCCGGCAGAAGGATCTTCGAGCTGTGTTGGCCGGGGCGCGACGCGGGCGCGCTCGAGAGGCAAATGCAGGCGACACGGCGCGAGACGTCCACGCCCGGCCTCGAGGGACAGGATCGCCCTCAGCCCACCAGACGCGTTGAGACGGTGCTCGCCGTCGCGCGCGACGTCGCGCGCGAATGGGGACAATCGTACATCAACCCCGAACACCTCCTCCTCGCGCTCTTGCGAACCGGCGGCGTCGCCGCCGATGCCGTACTGCAGAACCTTGGCGTGGACCGGGCGAAACTGGAGCCGGCGTATCGAATCGTTCCGCGAGGGAATGAAACGGTACAGGAGCTCGCCGAGATTTCCCTCGTGCACCGTGTCCAGATGGTGATGGACCGCGCTGCCGAGATCGCCGCCGAGCTCGGGCACTCGTACCTCGGCCCCGAACACCTCCTTCTAGGCATTCTGCGCGAGAAACAGAGTCTCGCCTTCGAGATCCTGGACTCGTTCGGCGTCACGGAAGCGCGGGCGACGGCGGAAACCCTGCGGCTCCTCGGGACGTGACCGGGGCGCGCGTGCGCTGCGGCCGCTCCCACGCGCATCCGGCTGTTCGCCTTCCGATACGGCGCCGCCTTGGCGAGCTTGCTGCCATGGCAGCCCCGCAATCCTCGCTCACCCGCCGCGCCACCTCCGCGGTGACGACGCAGGTCAAAGTCCTCGGCGGCTCGCTCGGCGTGATGTGGGCGACCCTCGGCGCCAACGCGCTCGCGAGCGGTGCTCTCCTCAGCTACGGCGTCGTCCCGCGAACGAGGGACGGACTGTGGGGAATCCTCTCCGCCCCGTTCATCCACGCCAACGTTCAGCACCTCGCCGCGAACAGCGTCCCGTTCCTGATCCTCGGCGCCCTGGTCTTGCTGCGCGGCGCGCGACGCTTCCTCCTCGTCACGATCCTCGCCACGCTGGGCTCCGGGATCGCCGCGTGGGCGTTCGGCGCGCCGGGCTCCGTGCACGTCGGCGCGAGCGGCGTGATCTTCGGCTACCTCGGCTTCCTGATGCTCGCCGGGTGGTTCGCGCGGAGCTGGGGGAGCATCGCGCTGAGCGTGCTCGTCACGGTCGCGTGGGGCGGCCTCGTGTTCGGCGTGATGCCGGGCACGCCCGGGGTGAGCTGGCAGTCGCACCTCGGGGGATTCCTCGGCGGAGTGCTGGCGGCGCGGTGGTTCGCTCGGGCGTGATGGTGTGCGACCGACGCGCCCCGCGATTACGGCACGGCACCGGTCACGGAGTTCCTCCCGCACACCGCGGATAACTCGGATCCACCCCCGAGATCGCCGGCCGCGTCTTCCGGTTCGCGATCGCCAGCATGATGTCGAACACGAACCGTCCCACGCGCGCCGAGTGGTCGTACTCGATGTACTGCGGCTCGTCGGTCGGCTGGTGATAGTCCTGCGCGTACCCCGTCGAGAAGTACGTCACCGGCACGTCCTTCCGCACGTAGTTCACCTGGTCGCTGCGGCAGAAGCGGTTCATCGGATTCACCGGCACGTCCCACGACCGGTCTATCGCCATCACCTCGGCGCGCGTCGCGTTCACCGAGTCAATGATGTCGCCGAACTCGCGCGAGAGTCGCCGTGAGCCGAGCGTCTGTACCGAGGCGGGGCCGCCGAACTTCACCTGGTCCACGCGCCCCTTCCCCAGCATGTCCATGTTGTGCGCGGCGACGATCGCGGTGAGCGGAACGGTCGGGTGGTCGGTGAACCACCGGGAGCCAAGGAGCCCCGATTCCTCTCCCTGGTGCGAGATGAAGATGACGGAGCGCGCCGGTTTCTCCGCCGCGAACCGTTCGGCGATCTCGAGGAGCACCACGGTGCCCGAGCCGTCGTCGTCGGCGCCGTTCATGATCGAGTCGCGGCGCGGCGGCCGGATGCTCCGTGCGCGCGCGATGAGCGAGTCAATGCGCCGCTGCTGCTCCGCCGTCGGCCGGCAGACGGGATCGTTCGAGCCCTGACGGCGCGTGATGGTGTTCACCGCGCGGAGCGAATCGTGGTCCACCGCGGCGGCGCTCGTGCCGACGTGATCGTTGTGCGCGCCCACGAGCACGTACTCCCCCGCGCGCGCGGGGTCGGAGCCGGCGAGGATCGCGACGACGTTTCGCGCCGGCGTCTTGGACATCTTCCACTCGTAGCTCCAGCTCGCGGACACCGGCGCGCCCGTGGCGCCGATGGCGAGCCGGTCCACCGGCGAACCGAAGAGGCGCGCGGCGGCGGCGTTGGTGAGCGTCGCGGCGCCGAGCGCGCCGGCGGGTGGCGCGGCGGGCTGCATCCCGCCGCGACCGCCGAAGGCGGCTGTGACCGCGGCGGCGGGGAGCGTATCCCCCGCAACGAAGAGGATCGCGACCGCGCCCGCGGCGTTCGCGCGGTTGTCGCGCGCGGCTGCGGCACCGCCGCGCCCTGCGCCGCGACCCCCGCCCCGCCCGCCCCGCCCACCGCGCCCCGCGGCGCTGTCGGCGCGCGCGGCGGAGTCGGCCCGAGCCGCGCTGTCGGCGATGGCGGCCGCCGCCGCGCCAAACCGGTCGGGGAGCGAGTCGCAACTCCGGATCGCCGCCGCGCCGCGCCCGCCGCCTCCGCCGCCTCCGCCGCGGCCGGCCGGAGGCGCCCCGAGAAACACCGCCACCTTTCCCCTGAAGAGCGCCTGATCGAGCGCCGCCGTCGAGTCGCCCCAGCGTCCCGCGAACACCGTCGGCACGTTGGTGACGTCGGCCTTCGCGCCAAGCCCGTTGGCGGCCGTCGGCGCCACCGGCGTCCAGTCGCTCCGCGCCGCGAGCGGCGCGCCGGCGGCCACGAGTCGCGACGACGCGCTGTCAAAGACGAGCGGTCCGTACGGGAGTTCCTGGAAGAACGTGCCGTTGTCGCCCGCGGGCTTGAGGCCGAGTCGCGCGAACTCGCGCGCGATGTACGCCGTGCCTTTCCAGTTGCCCGGCTCGCCGATGCGCCGCCCCATCATCGAGTCGTCGGCGAGCTGGTAGAGCCGCGTGCGGAGATCGTTCGCGGTGATCGCCGGCACCGTGGGCCGCGGCGCCCACGTGCGCGGGCCTTCGTCGGGCCAGACGGGCCTCTCGGCGGTGGACCTCCCCGTTGCGCGCGGGGCGGGGGGCGCGCCGGACTGAGCGGTGAGGGCGGCTGCAGCGCAGACAGCGAGAGCGAGCGCGAGAGAGAGGCGAGGCATGGAGGCGCTCCGGATCATCACGAAAAGGGAGGGACTCGGGAAACTTGCCGAGGCGGGCGAGAGGGCGAAAGAGCACCTCGGCGAGGGCGCGAGGGCGCGATGGCGCGAGGGCGGGAGGTAAGGGAGAATTGAGCACCTGTGGCACACCCCGCGGAGCACGACGAGTACGCGTCCGTCGCCGATATCTACGACTCGGTCGCGCTGTACCGGTCGCGGCCGGACATCGCGTTCTACGTGGACGCCGCGAAGGAGGCGGTGGGGCCGGTGCTCGAGATCGGCTGCGGCAGCGGGCGCGTGCTCATTCCCACGGCGCGCGCGGGTGTCGAGATCGTCGGGCTCGATGCGTCGCCGACGATGCTCGGCGTCTGTCGGGAACGGCTGCGCGCGGAGAACGAGTCCGTTCAGTCGAGGGTCGAGCTGGTGCAGGGTGATATGCGGCACTTCGACTTCAGCCGTCGCTTCGCGCTGGTAACGATGCCGTTCCGGCCATTTCAGCACCTCCTCACCGTGGAGGATCAGCTCGCGTGCCTCGCGCGCATCAGCACGCACCTGCGCGACGACGGGCGCCTCGTATTCGATCTCTTCAATCCGTCGCTCGACGCGCTCGCGAACCGGAAGGAAGGGGACGAGTTCGGCGAGGAACCGGAGTTCATCACGCCGGACGGCCGGCGCGTCGAGCGACGGCACCGGATCGTGCGCCACGACCGTCACAGCCAGGTGAACCACGTCGAGCTCATCTACGACGTCACGCACCCGGACGGCCGCGCGGAGCGCCTCGTTCACGCGTTCCCGATGCGCTACCTGTTCCGCTACGAGGCCGAGCATCTGCTCGCGCGCGCCGGATTCGAGGTCGAGCACCTGTACGCGGGTTTCGACCGGAGCGCGTACGGGAGCGCGTATCCGGGGGAACTGATCTTCGTGGCGAGAACAGCTGCGCGGTGATGTCGGCGCGTGACATCCTCGATCCTCGCCGCCCCAACCACAGTCGAGCGGGCCCTCCGCTCCGGCTGCCCGCGCTGGCCTGGCGCGACTCGCCAAGCCATGTTTCACGACACGCCTCTCCACCCCCAACTAACTGGTGGATCAGATGCCAAACGCTCCCGACAGAAGTCCCCTCTCGCGGCGTGAGGCCCTCAAGATCGGCGTCGGTGCGGGCCTCGCGCTGACGCTCGACCGGCTCCCCGCGTTCGCGGCCCCGGCCAGCCCGGCCGCCGCCGCAGCAGCCGCGCGCTCTTCCCAGGCCTTGCCCCTCATCGAGCGCGCGATTCCTTCCTCCGGCGAGAGAGTCCCGATCGTCGGCATCGGCACCGCGCGCAACTACGAGAACCCGGCGCCCGAAGCGCTGCCCCCGCTCCGCGAGGTGTTGCAGCGGTTCCCCGAGCTGGGCGGCCGTGTGATAGACACCGCGCCCGGGTACGGACGGGCCGAGATCGTCGTCGGCGATCTCCTCGCGGAACTCAAGAACCGCGACAAGTACTTCATCGCGACCAAGGTCTCGGTGGGCGGCCGTGGCGGCGGGGGCGGCACCCGGGAGGACGCCATCGCGCAGATGGAAGAGTCGCTGCGGCGGCTCCACACCGACCGCATCGACCTGATGCAGATCTGGAACCTCTCGTCGCCCGATCTGCTCCTCCCGCTCCTCGACGAGTGGAAGGCCGCGAAGAAGATCCGCTACACCGGCATCACCACGAGCAACGACCGCCAGTACGCCCAGCTCGAAACACTGATGCAGGCGCACAAGTTCGACTTCATCCAGGTGGATCTCGCGATAGACAACCGCGGCGCGCAGGACCGTCTTCTCCCCCTCGCGGCGGAGCGCGGAATGGGCGTGCTCATCAATCTTCCCTTCGGCCGTACGCGCGTCTTCCAGAAGGTGCTGGGGAAGCCGCTCCCCGACTGGGCGAAGGAGATTGACTGCACGAGCTGGGCGCAGCTCTTCCTCAAGTACATCGTCGGACACCCCGCCGTGACCTGCGTGATTCCCGGAACGGAGAAGGTCGAGTTCGTCGTGGACAACCTTGGCGCCGCGCGCGGCCGCCTCCCCGACGTGGCGATGCGGAAACAGATCGAGACGTACTTCGACGCACTGTAGACGGACGGCTTCGTTCTCTTCAAACGGATGACTTGCATCAGCTGCACCATCTCGATGACATGAGTTGTTCCCGCGGCCCTCGCGCCGCTCTACCCTCCAGGAGGTCCAGATGACAGGGCTTTCCGCGCTGTGGCTCCCGATCCTGTTGTCGGCGGTGTTCGTCTTCGTCGCCAGCTCCCTGATCCACATGGTGACGCCCTGGCACAAAGGCGACTACGCCAAGCTGCCGCGCGAGGATGATGTGATGAACGCCCTCCGGCCGTTCGCGATCCCCCCCGGCGACTATATGATGCCTCGCCCGGCGGACATGAAGGACATGAAGTCGCCGGCGTTCGCCGAGAAGCTGAAGGCGGGCCCCGTCGGGATGATGACCGTGATGCCAAGCGGGCCGATGGCGATGGGGTCGAGCCTCGTGCTCTGGTTCCTCTACGCGCTGGTCATCGGCGTCTTCGCGGGCTACGTCGCGGGCCGCGCGTCGCCGCTCGGCGCGGACTACCTGAGGGTCTTCCGCTTCGCCGGCGTCGCGGCATTCCTCGGCTACGCGGGCGCGCTCGCGCAGTTTTCCATCTGGTACCACCGCTCGTGGAGCACCACGATCAAGTCCATGATTGACGGACTGCTCTACGCGCTCCTTACCGCCGGCACCTTCGGCTGGCTCTGGCCGCGGTAGAATCGGCGGGCCGAGCATGGCGCTCCGCGGCGGGAACTATCCGATCACCCGCCGCCCGAGCCCCGCGTTCAGGTGCATGAACATGTTGTACTCGCTCCACCCCGCGCGCTTCGCCACTTCGTTCGGGTGGAGCGCCGGATGGTCGGGCCCCACGAGCGTCGCCTCGTCGCCGACCTTCGCCGCGGGTGACGCGCCTGGCGCGCCGAGCGAGACGACCGTGTGGCTCGCGCTCACGGTGCCGATCACCGGGCAGAGCCGGCCGCCGATCAGCACTTCACATCCCTTGACCGCGCCGCTCGGGTAGCCGTCCACGTGCCCGACGGCGAGCGTCGCCGTCCACGTCGGCGCGCTCGCGATGAATCGCCGGTGGTAGCTCACGCCGTCGCCCGGCGCGAGCTCGTCCACCCGGATCACGCGCGCCTTGAGCCGGTACGCGGGTCTGAGCTCGCCGCGCGCCATCGCCTCGTCCGTGACGTAGCCGCCGTAGACCGCCAGTCCCGGCCGGACGAGGTCGAGGAACGTCGCGTCGTTGGGCCGGAAGACGGCGTCGGACGACGCGGCGTGGAGCCGGCCGAGCGAGAGCCCTTTCGCGCGCGCAGCCTCGGCGAGCGCGCGGAGCCGCGCCGCCTGCTCGCGGTCGAAGTCCGCGTCCTCGGTGAGCTCGGTGAACGCGCCCTCGATGCGGATCTCCTTGCGCGCAGCGAGCGACTCAATCCACGGGAGGGCGCGCGCGTGCGGCATTCCCATCCGGTGCATCCCGGTGTCCACGTAGAAGTGCACGATCGCGGCCCGCCCCGTGCGCCGCGACGCGCGGACGATCTCATCGAGCGCGCCGTCGGTGAACGCCGCGAGCCGGACGCTGCGTGCGACGAGGTCCGGACGCTCGTCGTCCGTCGCGGGGCCCATCAGGAGGATCGGCTTCCGCACTCCCGCGTCGTGGAGCGCGAACGCCTCCTCGGCGCGCACCACCGCGATCCCCCACACTTCGGGCAGCCGCGCGAGAATCGGCCCCGCCGTCCGGAGTCCCAGCCCGTACGCGTTGTTCTTCGCGACGGCGAGGATCGGCCGGCCGCCGGCGAGCCGCGCCACGGTCCGGACGTTGTGCGCGAGCGCCGCGGGGTCAATCTCGAGCCACGGGTCCACGCGCGAGTTCCACACCGTGGACGGCTGTGGCTCCGCGGCGCGCGCGGGTGGCCCGGGCGCGGCGACCCCCGCAGCCCCGGCGACGACCGCCGACGTGGCGGCCGTCGAGGTGGCGAGAAACTCCCGACGCGAGATGTCCATTGCTGCCTCCGTGCGACGAAGATTCGAGCGATCAGCGCGGGGAGCCGGGCCTCGCCAGCAGCGTGCGGATCGCTTCGATGGCGGCGGCCGGATCGGCGGCCTCGCGCACGAGCGCGCGCGAGAGTCCCTGGAAGAACTGCACCGTCTCCTTCGCACAGCGCAAGAGGACCACGGGCCGGCCGTTCTTGATCGCGAGCGCGACCTCCGACGTTGTGCCCGGCCCCTCGACGCCGCACGCCACCACCACCCTGCTCGAGAGCACGTTCACGTTGTTGCGCGCGTGGCCCAGGTCCGTGAAGATCGCGACGTCCGCGCCCGGCGCGACCGCGCCGTCCGCCGCGCTCGCGCCGGGAAGGATGCCGACCGTGAGGCTCCCCGGCACCTCCTTCGCGCCCGCGAGTGCGGCGGCCATCACGCCTTCATTGCGGCCGCCCGTGAGCACGACCCAGCCCTGTTCCGCGGCGAGGCGCCCGAGCGCGCGGGCGTCGCCCACCTGTTGCGCGCTCGCGCTCGCTGCGCCCATCACGCCGATCACCGGCCGGCGCATCGTCAACGCTCGGGGCGGAACCGGATCGCGACCGCGAACGGCGGCGGACCGCCGTGCCTCAGATCGCCGGCGGCTGCATGTTCCATTGCGCCCACGACTCCTTCGCCGGTCCGTAGATATCCGGCGTGCGCAATCCCGCCTGACGCAACAGCACCGTCATCTGCCCGCGGTGATGAACCTGATGGAGCACGAGCGCGCGCAGCGTGAACGCGCGCGTCCACTTCTCTCCGTACATCTCATCCGTCACCGCGAGTGTCTCGTCCGTCCAGCGCGCCCGGAGCTGCTGCACCAGCGACATCGAAGCGCGCGAGTAGTTGTCGGCGATGATCTTCGCCGACGTGGGGACGCTCTCCTGATCCGCGGGGCCGGCAATCTTCAGCCCGGTCCGCTTCATCATCTCCGGGATCGTTTGCGCCAGGTGCCAGCCGAGGCGGCCCAGCGTGCGGTGATCCTGCGTGATCGCCTGTGCGAGCGAGGCGTCCGTGAGTGTGAGGAGCACCTTGTGTGTGAGACCCGACTCGTCCTTCCAGATGTCGAGGAAATCGTCCAGTGTGCGGAACATGTGGCGTCGTCGTGTGAGTTGGAACGTGCACTCGATCGGCCGGGGCCGGACTCTCGTGCTGACCGTCTGGAGCGTACGGAGACGCGGCTCGGGCCGCAACCGCCGCGCCCGTGGCGCACGGCCGACACGTCGAGACGTGCCGCATCGGCCGGGCACTCACGCCGCGCGCGGCCTGACCCTCACGCCGCCGGCGCGATTCTCGTAGCTTCGCCCGATGCCTGACGCCGCGCACCCTGCGACCACCGCCGCCACCGTCGCGGCCCCAAGCATCGCCCCGCGGCTCCTCAAGGTGCTCGGCATCGCCTTCGGCCTGGCGATCATCGTCGGCAACACCATCGGCTCGGGAATCCTGCGCACGCCGGGCGACGTCGCGGCGCGCCTGCCCAGCGGCGCCTGGTTCCTCGGCGTCTGGGCGGCCGGCGGCGTGTACGCCCTCTTCGGCGCGATGACGATGGCCGAACTCGCGGTGATGCTCCCCGAGTCGGGCGGACAGTACGTCTACGCGCGACGCGCGCTCGGTGAGTACGCGGGGTTCGTGATCGGATGGACCGACTGGATTTCCTGCGCCGCCGCCGTCGCCGCGGGTTCGATTGCGATCGGCGAGCTCTCGGGCGCGCTGGTGCCTGCGCTCGCGCCCTACGGAGCCGTGATCGCCATCGGGGTCACGCTCGCCTTCACCGGCGTGCACTGGATCGGCGTGCGCGCGGGCGATCTCTCGCAGCAGGCGCTGAGCGTGCTCAAGACCGCCGCGCTGCTCGCGGTCGCGGTCGCCTGCTTCGTCGCGCCGGGCACGCCCGCCTCGAGCGCGGCGACCCCCACCTTTCCGTCGGGATTCCTCGTGCTCTCGGCGCTCGTGCTGGCGCTCCAGAGCGTGCTCTACACGTACGACGGCTGGAACGGCGTCGTGTATTTCGGCGGTGAAATCCGGAATCCGGGACGCGAGATCCCGCGCGCGATGGCGTGGGGCGTCGTCACCGTCGCCGTCGTGTACCTCGCGCTCAACGGCGCCTTCCTCCACGTCCTGGGCATCGGCCAGCTCGCGGGCGAGAAGTTCGCCGCGGCGGCCGCCGCGCGGTCCGTGTTCGGTGCCACGGGCGAGCGCATCGTGAGCGCCGTGATGGCGGTGAGCATCCTCGGGAACGTGAACGCGGTGCTGATGCAGGCCTCGCGCGTGCCGTACGCGATGGCCGAGGACGGACTCCTGCCTCGCACCACCGCGCGCGTGAACGGAGGCGGCACGCCGCACGTGTCGCTCGCCGCGAGCACGATCGTCGTGCTCATCCTCGTGCTCTCGGGCACCTTCCAGACGGTGATCGCGCTCGCCGCGTTCTATTACGTGATGCAGTACGCGGTGTCGTTCACCTCGCTCTTCGTGCTCCGCCGTCGTGAGCCCGACCTCCCGCGCGCATACCGCGCGTGGGGTTACCCGTGGATCCCCGCGCTCGTGTGGCTGGGCGCCGTGGCGTTCATCGTCGGCTCGTTCGTCAGCGACCGCACGAACAGCATCCGGGCGGTGCTCGTGATCTTGTTGAGTTTCCCCGTTTATCTCCTGGCGAAACGGTTCAAGCGCGCTGGTTCCACGGTCGGCCCCGCGAATTAGCCGCAGAGCACGCAGAACACGTAGAATTGAGCGCATCGGGAACATGGACTCTTCAGGAGAAGGACAAATGCATCGTCGCGTGCTCTCCCTCATCGTCGCCCTCGCGCTCGTCGCGCCGATCACGCTCGCCGCCCAGGGCCGCGGCGGTCGCGGCGGCGGTACCAGCTGGGCCGACTCCATCAAGTACAAGTACCCGAGCACTCCGCAGCTCGACCGGCTCAAGGCGGATGCCGCCAGGGAAATCGACGGCATGGCAAAGAAGATCCAGGAGATGGTGGATATGGTCTTCTCCTTCGCCGAGCCGGGCTTCCAGGAGTTCGAGACGGTGAAGTACCTCACCGGCATCCTCGAGGAGAACGGCTTCAAGGTCGAGCGCGGCGTCGCCGGCATGCCCACCGCGTTCGTGGCGCGGTGGGGATCGGGGAAGCCCGTCATCTCGCTCGGCTCCGACATTGACGACATCCCGCAGGCCAGCAACAAGCCCGGCGTCGCGTGGCACGACCCGCTCGTCGAGGGCGCGCCCGGTCACGGCGAAGGGCACAACTCCGGGATGCCGCTCAACGTCGCCGCCGCGATCACGGTGAAGAAGCTCATGGAGCGCGACCGCATTCCAGGCACGATCGTGCTCTGGCCCGGCGTCGCGGAAGAGCTGATGTCGGGCAAGGCGTGGCTCGTGCGCGCGGGCGTCTTCAAGGACGCCGACGCCGTGCTCTTCACGCACGTCGGCAACGACCTCGGCGTCTCCTGGGGCCAGTCGGGATCCAACGCGCTCATCTCCGCCATCTTCAGGTTCCGCGGCGCGAGCGCGCACTCCGCGGGCGCCCCCTGGCGCGGCAAGAGCGCGCTCGACGCCGTGATGCTGATGGCCCAGTCGTGGGAGTTCCACCGCGAGCACATGGACCTGCCGCAGCGCTCGCACTACGTGATCACCGACGGCGGCGACCAGCCCAACGTCGTGCCGAGCACCGCCGCCATCTGGTTCTATTTCCGCCACCTCGACTACGACCGCACGCTCAAGATGTTCGAGGACGGCAAGCGCATCGCCAACGGCGCCGCGATGATCACGGAGACGCGCGTGGACACCGTGATGATGGTGGGCTCGGGCTGGAGCGCGCACTTCAGCCGCCCGATCGCCGAGGTGATGTATCAGAACATCACGAAAGTGGGGATGCCCACGTGGAGCGAGGCCGACCAGACGCTCGCCAAGGGGCTGCAGCGCGAGCTCGGCCAGCGCGAGACGGGATTGAGCACCCGGGTCGCCGGCGGTCTCGGCGGTCCCGCGAACGAGGCCACGCGCACCGGCGGCGGCTCCGACGACATCGGCGACGTGGCCTGGAACGTTCCCACGATCACCCTGCGCTTCCCGTCGAACATCCCCGGTACGCCCGGCCACAACTGGGCGAACGCGGTCGCGATGGCCACGCCGATCGCGCACAAGGGCGTCGTGGCAGGCGCGAAGGTGCAGGCGATGACGATGCTCGACATCCTCCTCACGCCGCAGCTCGTCACCGACGGGTGGAGCTACTTCAGCGAGCAGACGAAGGAGATCAAGTACAAGCCCTTCTTCGCCGCGACCGACCAGCCGCCGATCTGGCTCAACAAGGAGCGGATGGAGAAATACCGGCCGCTGATGGTGAAGTACTACTATGACCCGAAGAAGTACCCGACGTATCTGGAGCAGCTCGGGATCAAGTATCCGACTGTTCGCACCATCGTGCCGTGAGCAGAGAGGAGATGGGAGGGAGCGGCGAGCAGCGAGATCGAGACGCTCGCCTCTCCCTCCCATCTCTCATCTGCCTACACCCCGAACTGCCGCAGATGATGATCCAGGTGCAGCCACCCGAACCGCAGCCACTCCCCCTCGCTCATCTTCCCGAACAAGGGATGTGACCCCGGCATCGCCGGCGCTGCCTCGACGAACCGCCGGGTGAGCTCTTCCAGCATCTCGAGATCACGGGCGAACAGCTCCGGCTTCGTTCCCTCGCGCTGCGGATCCAGCTCGCGCCGCGTTTTCACGCCGTGCGGCCATCGAACCGGCATCCAGAGTGCGATCCACTTGAGCCCCGTGCGCCGCCAGAGCGTCTGCGCCGGCCGCACCGGGCGCAGGCCGAGCACGTGGCGATGCGCATCGGCCAAGTGACAGAGCATCTCGTGCGCGCTCATCCTGCCCCAGCGACGCCGGCTCTCCGGGGTCAGGCGGCGGAGCCGCGCGAGGATCACGTCCACGTCGGTGCGGTTGGCGAGTGTCTTCATTCGCGAGGGCGGCGCAAGTCGTTGGTCCGCCGATACTAATCCCCCATCGGCCGCCTCACCAGCGCGGGCGCCTTGCCGAGTCTTCGCCCTCCGGCGATGATTCGCAGTAACCGCAGCGCCTGTGCTCGAAGGGAGATGGCTTCTTGGGCTCCACCGACGTTTCCGATCCCCGTTACTACCATAAGGTTGTGGACTGCCAGTGGGCGTGTCCCGCCCACACGAACGTCCCCGAGTACCTTCGTTTAATAGCGCAGGGCCGCTTCTCGGACTCGTACCTGTTGAACCGCGAGTCCAACGTCTTCCCCGGCATCCTCGGCCGCACCTGCGACCGCCCCTGCGAACCCGCCTGCCGGCGCGGCCGCGTGGACGGCAAGCCGGTCGCGATCTGCCGCCTGAAGCGCGTCGCCGCCGATCTGCGCGATGACATTACGGACCGGCTTCCCGCAGCCCCACAGGCGAAGAACGGCAAGCGGGTCGCGCTCATCGGCTGCGGTCCCGCCTCGCTCACCGTCGCGAACGACCTGATGCCGCTGGGCTATGAGTGCGTCATCTTCGAGGCGCTCGACCGCTCCGGCGGCCTGATCCGCACGAACATCCCCGCATTCCGGCTCCCCGCGCCCGTGCTCGACGAGGAAATCAACTACATCCTCGACATGGGCGTGGACATCCGCTACAACTCGCCCGTCACGAGCCTGAAGGCGTTGCTCGCCCAAGACTTCGACGCCGTCTTCGTGGGGAGCGGTGCACCCAAGGGGAAGGAACTCGACATTCCCGGCCGTCGCGACCCCGCCGCGAAGGGCCGGATCCACATCGGCATCGAGTGGCTCGGCTCGGTGCACTTCGGCCACACCGGGAAGATCGAGCCCCGGGTGCTCATCATCGGCGTCGGCAATACCGCGATGGATTGCTGCCGCACGTCGAAGCGCCTCGGAGCGACGGACGTGAAGGTCGTCGCGCGCCGCTCCCGCCCGTACTTCAAGGCGTCGCCCTGGGAGCTGGAGGACGCCGAGGAGGAGGGCATCGAGATCGTCGAGAACCACGCGCCCAGGCGCTTCGTCATCGAACACGGAACGCTCGTCGGCATGGAGTTCGAGCGGCTCCAGTGGACCGACCTGCCGAACGGCAGGCAGAAGAGCGAAGTGCTCGGCACCGTCGTGATCCCCTGCGACGCGGTGATCCTCGCCATCGGCCAGGACAACGCCTTCCCGTGGATCGAGCGCGACATCGGCATCCGGTTCGACGAGCGCGACATGCCCATCGTGGACCGGACGACGATGCAGAGCACCCGCGAAGGCGTCTTCTTCGGCGGCGACGCCGCGTGGGGTCCGCAGAACATCATCTGGGCGGTGGAGCACGGGCACCAGGCGGCCATCTCCATCCACCAGCATTGCGAGGGACAGCCGGTCACCGAGCGCCCGCCGTTCGGGATGAACCTCATCAGCGCGAAAGTCGGAATGCACGCGTGGAGCTACAGCAACGACTACAATCCGTCGCCGCGCGCGAAGATGACGCACGAGGAGCTGGTCAAGCGCTTCTCCGCGGTCCACGTCGAGGTCGAGCTCGGCTTCACGCCCGAGCAGACCGCGCGCGAAGTGGAGCGCTGCCTCAACTGCGACATCGAGACGCACTTCACCGCCCCGCTCTGCATCGAGTGCGACGCGTGCGTGGACGTCTGCCCCGTGAACTGCCTCACGATCGCGCCGCTCGGAGACGAGGCCGACCTGCGCACGCGCCTCTCCGCGCCCGCGCTCAATCCGGAGCAGGACCTCTACGTGTCCGACGCGCTCCCGCAGACGATGCGCGTGATGGTGAAGGACGAGGACGTCTGCCTCCACTGTGGGCTCTGCGCCGAACGCTGCCCGACGGCCGCGTGGGACATGCGGAAGTTCGAGCTGGAGATTCCCTACGCGTTCGCGAAGCCGGCCGCCGTCTGATGTCCGCCCTCAACGATTTCGCCGTCAAGATCGCCACCGTCAACGGCACCGGGAGCGCCAGCGCCAACTCGCTCCTGATGCAGACGATCTTCCGGATGGGGATCCCCGTGTCGGGGAAGAACATCTTCCCGTCGAACATCCAGGGGCTCCCCACGTGGTACGAGATCCGGGTGAGCAAGGCGGGCTACACGGCGCGGCCGCCCGTGATTGACCTCGTCGTCGCGCTCAACCCCGCGACCTACGCGCGCGACGTCGCGACCGTCCGGCCCGGCGGCTACCTCCTCTACGATTCCTCGTGGCCGCTCGACCCCGCGCTCCAGCGCCAGGGGATCACGATCCTCGGCGTCCCCTTCGGCAAGATGTGCGTCGAGGCGTTCGAGCGCGATCGCGACCGCACGCTCCTCCGCAACATCGCGTACGCCGGCGCCCTGGCCGCGCTCCTCGCGATGGACATGGACGTGATCAACGCCGCGCTGAACGAGAAGTTCGGCCGGAAAAAGGCGCTCCTCGACGCGAACTTCCGCGCCGTCCGGCTCGGCTACGAGTACGCACACGCGCACTTCCGCTGCCCGCTGCCGTTCCACCTCAGGCGCATGAACGCCACGGCCGATTCCATCCTTCTCGACGGCAACACGGCGTCCGCGCTGGGTGCGCTCTACGCCGGCGCCACGGTGGGCGCCTGGTATCCGATCACGCCGGCGACGTCGCTGATGGAGGCGTTCAGCGGCCTGTGCCACGAGTACCGCGTGGACAAGGACACCGGGCGGAAGAAGTTCTGCATCATCCAGGCGGAGGACGAGCTCGCCGCCGCCGGCATTGTGATCGGCGCGGGCTGGGCGGGCGCGCGCGCGTTTACCTCGACGGCGGGCCCGGGCATCTCGCTGATGCAGGAGTTCATCGGGCTCGCCTACTACACCGAGGTGCCGGCGGTCTTCTTCGACGTGCAGCGCACCGGCCCCTCGACCGGAATGCCCACGCGCACGCAACAGGGCGACCTCCTCTCCATCGCCTACGCCTCGCACGGCGACACGAAGCACCTGATGCTCTTCCCGGCGAACCCCGAGGAGTGCTTCTACGACGCCGTTCGCGCGTTCGACCTCGCCGAGCGGTTCCAGACGCCGGTGTTCGTCGTCTCCGACCTCGACATCGGGATGAACGACTGGATGTGCCCGCGCCTGACGTGGGACGACGACTACCGCCCCGACCGCGGGAAGGTGCTGAACGCCGAGGAGGTCGCGAAACTGGAGAAGTTCTCGCGCTACCTCGACGTGGACGGCGACGGCATCACCGCGCGCACGCTCCCCGCGGTGCACCCGAAGGGCGCGTACTTCGTGCGCGGCTCGGGGCACGACAAGCACGGCGCGTACACGGAGGACGCCGCGGAGTACCAGGAGGTCGTGGACCGCCTCGCGCGCAAGATCGCCTCGGCGGCGAACGCCGTGCCGGCGCCGGAGATCCACTCGGTGGAGGGCGCCGACGTCGGCATCGTCTCGATCGGCGGCTGCCACGCCGCCGTGCGCGAGGCCGTGGACCGGTTGCGCGATCAGGGCGTGGCGGCGGATTACCTGCGCGTCCGCGGATTCCCGTTCAGCGAAGCAGTCACGACCTTCCTCCGCACGCACGCGACGGTCTTCGTCGTCGAGCAGAACCGCGACGCGCAGCTCCGCTCGCTCCTCGCGATCGAGACCGGCGTGGCGCGCGACCGGATGATCCCCGTGCTCGACTACGGCGGCCTGCCGCTCACCGCGCGCACCGTGGTGGCCGCCGTCACAACGGCACTCGGGAAACCAAAGGGTGCCGGAAGCCGGAAACAGAAGGGAGTCCCCGTATGACGTCCATTCAGAAGCCGCCGGTCCGCCATCCGGGCCTCCGGAAGAACGCCCTGGGCCTCACCAAGCGCGACTACGAGGGCGCGATGTCCACGCTCTGCGCCGGGTGCGGGCACGACTCGGTCACGGCCGCGATCATCGAGGCGTTCTGGGAACTCGACGTGCCGCCGCACCGCGCCGCGAAGCTGAGCGGCATCGGCTGCTCGTCGAAGACGACCGCCTACTTCATGAAGCAGTCGCACGGATTCAACGCGGTGCACGGCCGGATGCCGTCCGTCGCGAGCGGCGCGAACGCCGCCAACCGCAGTCTCATCTACATCGGCATCTCCGGCGACGGCGATTCGCTCTCGATCGGGCTCGGCCAGCTCTGCCACGCGATCCGCCGCAATGTGGACATGCTCTATCTCCTCGAGAACAACGGCGTCTACGGCCTCACGAAGGGGCAGTTTTCGGCGTCGTCCGACGTGGGCTCCCGGTCGAAGCGCGGCGAGCCGAACGTGCAGCCGCCGATTGACCCGGTGTTGATGGCGCTCTCACTCGGCGCGACGTTCGTCGCGCGCGGCTTCTCCGGCGACAAGACCCACCTCGTGCCGATCCTCAAGGCGGGGCTCAGGCACAAGGGGTTCGCCCTGGTGGACATCATCTCGCCCTGCGTCTCCTTCAACGACCACGAGGGTTCCACGAAGAGCTATCGCTACACGCGCGAGCACAACATCGAGATCTCGTGGGTGGACTTCGTGCCGCTCCGCCGGACGATCACGGCGCCCGACGCCGACGACGCCCTGATGTCGCTGACGATGCACGACGGCACCGTCGTGCGATTCCGGCACACCGCGAAGAGCTACGACCCCACGGACCGGGAAAAGGCGTACGCGCACGTGCGCGCGTGCCAGAAACGGGGCGAGGTGGCCACCGGCCTCCTGTTCGTTGACCAGGACGGGAAGGACATGCACGCGGTCAACGGAAGCGTGGAGCAGCCGCTCGCGGAGCTGCCGTATGAGGAGCTGTGCCCGGGCAGCGCGGAGTTGAGCACCTTGATGGAGGAGTTCCGCTAGGCGCCGGCCGCGCGCCTCGCGATCTTCTCGACGAGAAGGGCTTCGAGCGACCCGGTCGTCACGCACACGACCGGATCCTTGGCGTTGCCCTGCACGTCCACCGCGCCGCCCGCCATCCCGATCCGCAGCCGCGTCCGGTTCGCGTCGAGCCGGTCGAGCAGCGCCGCGATCGAGAGATAGACGCGCCAGTTGTCCGCGTTGGGGCCGGTGATGCCGCTCCCGCAGTTCACCCACCGCGAGAGCTGCGAGCCCGCCAGCGAGGTGCGCCGGACGAGATCGAGATTGCCCACGATCCCGCGCACCGAGTCGCGCGTGTCGAGCGGGATCTTCAGCTCGTCGAACGCGGCGACGACGGCGCGATACACCTTCGCGGAGGGCGCCGCGATTTCGTGCGGGAGCCCGATCGTGTCGAGCGCGAGCTGCGTCTGGTACCCGGGCGGATGCACGCGCGCGCGGGCAAACTGCGCGCTCAGCACCGCCGGCAGGAGGCAGAAAGCGAGGGTGAGCGTCACGTGGCGCATGGCCTGTGCTCCGGGTGGGGTTTCAGGACGACGAACGCCGCCCGCCATCAGCGTGACGGCGCCGCGAGCGCGCCCTCCCACGGACCCGGCGGGGTGTCGGGTACTTCCTTCCGCCGGACCTCCGTGCGGTACTCGCGGAAGCCCCGGGCGAGGTAGTTGGCCAGCGCCCGCGGATGATCAAGGTTGCAGGTGTTGAGAATCACGCGCGAGGCCCCCATCCCCCAGGCGCGCGCGACCGCCTCGGTCAGCAGGTGGCCCCCCAACCCGTCACCGATGAACGCGCGGAGCAGGCCGAAGTACTTGATCTCGACGTCGCCGCTCGCGTGCCGCTCCAGCTCGACGTACCCGGCCGGTACGCCGTCGCGGGAGAGAACCCACGTCTCCAGCTCCGGCCGCGCGACGTACGCCGACCACTGCGCGAGCGTCCACGGGCGGCGTTCCAGCCAGAACCACTCGCCGCCGATCGCGGTGTAGAAGAACCGGTTGAGCTCGGGCATCGGCTGCCGCACGCGCACGAACGCGACGCCCAAGTGCGCCGACCGCTTCGGTCGGAGCTGGCCGGGCGCGGTCATCTCGAGATGCCGGATCGTGACGTCGGCGAGAGGCACGCATATAGTATGGAGCACCCGGCCGCGCCGTGGCGGCACCAACCACCCACCTCCCGCGAACTCATGCCTCCCAACACGCGCCTTCCGGCCATCGCGCTGCTCGGCGTCGCCCTGGCCCTTTCCCCCGCCGCGCTGCCCGCGCAGTCGTCCGAGATCACCGCGCGGGAGATTGACGGATACCTCCGCTACCTCTCCAGCGACCTGCTCGAGGGGCGCGCGCCCGCCACCCGGGGCGGCCGTGTCGCCGCCGCCTACATCGAGAGCCAGCTCGCCGCCTTCGGTCTCGAACCCGCCGCAAAGGGCTCGTACATCCAGAAGGTCCCGATTGACGTGGTCGCCGCGGAGCGCCAATCCCTCCGCGCCTCGGCGAGCGGCAAGGCGACCGCCACGCTCCGGTACCCCGAAGATGTCGTCGTCTGGGCCGGCTCGGCCGCGGAGCGGAGCGCGGCCCGTGCCGAACTCGTCTTCGTCGGCTACGGCGCCGTCGCGCCCGAGTATCGCTGGAACGACTTCAAGGACGTGGACGTCAAGGGCAAGATCCTCGTCGTGCTCGTGAACGATCCGCCCGCGCCGGGCGCCGAACCGACGCTCTTCGGCGGACGCGCGATGACCTACTACGGGCGGTGGCCGTACAAGTTCGAGGAGGCCGAGCGCCAGGGCGCGCGCGGCGCGCTCGTGGTGCACACCACCGAGCGCGCGGGCTACCCGTGGCACACCGTCGTCGGGAGCTGGGCCAAGGAGCAGCGGATGCTCCCGCGCGATCCCGGGCTGCCGCCTCCGCTCGGCTTCCGCGGCTGGATCACCGACAGCGCCGCCGGCGCGCTGTTCCGGCAGGCCGGGCTCGACCTCGCGCGACTGCGCACCGCCGCCGAATCCCGCGACTTCCGCCCGGTGCCCACCGGCATCACGCTCGACATCGCGTTCAGCAACACCGTGCAGCATCTCGAGAGCGAGAACGTGCTCGGCCTCGTACGCGGAAGCGACCCGAAACTCAGAGGCGAGCACCTGATGCTCAGCACGCACTGGGATCACCTCGGCATCGGCCCCACCGTGAACGGCGACTCGATCTACAATGGCGCCTCCGACAACGCGAGCGGTACGGCCGACATGCTCGCCATCGCGCGCGCGGCGGCGAAGGGACCGCGGCCCAGGCGTTCGCTCCTCTTCGCCTTCGTCACCGCCGAAGAAAGCGGGTTGCTCGGCTCGCAGTACCTCGCGGAGAACCCGGTGGTCGCCACCGAGGAGATCGTGGCGAACCTCAACGTGGACGGCGGGAATCTCTACGGCCGCGTGCGTGACCTCAACGTGCTCGGCGACACCAAGAGCTCGCTCGGGCCCGAGCTGGCCGCGTTCCTCAAGCCGCGCGGGATGCGCATCACGCCCGAGGAGTTCCCCGAGCGCGGGTCGTTCTACCGCTCGGATCACTTCAGCTTCGCGAAGGCCGGCGTCCCGTCGGTCTCCATCGGCGAGGGCAACGACTTCGTCGGCAAGCCCGGGGGGTGGGGCACGACCGTGCATCAGGATTACACG
Source organism: Gemmatimonadaceae bacterium (assembly GCA_035286465.1). Taxonomy (GTDB): domain Bacteria; phylum Gemmatimonadota; class Gemmatimonadetes; order Gemmatimonadales; family Gemmatimonadaceae; genus Fen-1231. The sequence continues at coordinate 22,228 of DATEDF010000105.1, forward strand.
GACCATCGCTATCATCAGCCGGGCGACCAGTACCGCGCCGACTTCGACTTGACCGGGGCTGTCCAGTTGAGCGGCATCGTGCTCGACTTCGCGCGCACGCTCGCGAACAGCGCGGCGTGGCCCACGTGGAACAGGGACGCGGAGTTCAAGCGGCCGCCGCGAAAGAAGGTGATGTGACGGAGCGGCTGTACTACACCGATGCGTACCTGACCGACTTCACCGCGACCGTCGTCGCGACCGACGGCGTACGCGTTCATCTCGACCGCTCGGCCTTCTATCCCACGAGCGGCGGCCAGCCGCACGACGCAGGAGAGCTGGGCGGCGCGCGCGTGGTGGACGTCGTGGACGAGGGCGATCGCGTCGCCCACGTGCTCGCCGTGCCTCTCGCGTTCGCCCCCGGTGCGGCGGTATCCGGCCGCGTGGACTGGGCGCGCCGCTTCGATCACATGCAGCAGCATACGGGCCAGCATCTCCTGTCGGCGCTCTTCGAGGAGTTGTTCGGCCACCAGACGGTGAGCGTGCACTTCGGCGACCGCTATTCCACGCTCGACCTGAGCACCGAGGCGCTCTCGCGCGAGCACGCCGCGCGCGTGGAGCGCGCGGCCAACGGGATGGTCCTCGAGAACCGCGCCGTCACGGTTGCCTTCGAGGACGCCGCCTCGGCCGCCGGCCTCAGGAAGGGCGCCGAGCGCGCCGGCCGGATTCGCGTCGTGACGATTGACGGCGTGGACCGGAGCGCCTGCGGTGGCACGCACGTCCGTGTCACGGCCGAGATCGGCCCGGTCGTCATCCGCCGGATCGAGCGGTACAAGCAGTTCTCGCGCGTGGAGTTCCTCTGCGGGTGGCGCGCCCTCGCGCGTGCGCGCGCCGACTTCGATGCCTTGAGCGCGATCGCGGCGACCATGACGGCGGCCATTGACGAGCTGCCGGCGCTCATCAGCGCGCAATCGGCCGACCTCCGCGCCGCGGACGCCGAGCGCCGGAAGCTCACCGCGGAACTCGCGCGCCACCGGGCGCGCGAGCGCTACGACGCGGCCGGGGCGGGCGCCGACGGCGTGCGGCGCCTCGTCGAGCGGGGGGCGACGATGGACGAGCTGCGCGCCCTCGCGCAGGCGCTGACCGCGCTTCCCAGGGTGCTCTTCGCCGGCGTTGCCGCGGGCCCGCCGCCGGCGCTCCTCTTCGCGGCCTCAGCGGACTCCGGCGTGAACGCGGGCGCCGCGCTCAAGGCGGCGCTTGCCGCGCACGGCGGACGCGGCGGCGGCTCGCCTCACGTCGCCCAGGGATCGGTCGCCGATCCCGTCGCGCTCGAGGCAGTCATCCAGGTGCTGATGCGCGAATCCGGCAGCGTGGAGTCGTCCGCTCCTTGAGCACTCAGCGACACTGCGCCGCCACACGCTTCGGCGCCGCCGCATTCGGAAAGAGCTTCCCGGCCGCGACCGCGTGGCGGCGCGCGTTCTCGCAGCGCCCGCGCGCGGCGTACAGCTCCGCGGCGCGCATCCGCACGCGATACGAGCCCGGATCGCGCGCGGCCGCCTCCTCCAGCGCCGCCGTCGTCCCCTGGCCGTAGAGGCGCATCGCCGCGACCCGCCCGGCGCTGGTGAGCACGCCGGACAGCGACGCCGCGATGGTCAGCACGAGCAGCGCCGTGCGCGTACCGCGGCCAAGCGCCACCTCGCGCAGCACACGGCCGCCTGGAATCAGCGCACCCGCCGCACCCCACGTGACGAGCGCGGGCGCACTCAACAGGAGCACCGCATCGAAGCCGCCCTCCAGCGCGGCCACGACGAGCACGCCCCCGCCCGCCATCGCCGCAACGCGTTCGGCCACCGGCCGCGACGCGTCACGCCGCGCGCGCAGCGCGCCGAGCAGCAGCGAGACGACGAGGGCCCCGAGCGCGAGCGCCGCCGGCACCCCCCGCTCCGAGAGCGCGGCGATCCAGTCACTGCTCGGCCACGGGTTCGCCGTCGTCCCCGTCCCCTCGAGCAATGAAGGATCGTTGCCCGGCGCGTATCGCGGATACGCCACCGGCCAGTTTCCCGGCCCCACGCCGAGCACCGGATGAGCGGCCGCCATCCGCGTCGAGTTCGCGTACTGCCTCACCCGGCCCCGGCCGCTCCCCTCACGGTAATTCACCACGCTGACCACCGACTCGAGGTACGGGTTGTCGCTCCGCCAGTCGAGCCGGTTTGGAAGCACGAGGGCGAGCACGACGCCAAGAACGGCGCCCGCGAGCGCCAGCCCGGCGCGGCGCCTCGCGAACGGCGCGTCCGCGAGCGCGGACCCCCGTACCGCGAGGAGGGCCAGCGCGCCCCACACCAGGAGCGCCAGCCACGCGGCGCGTGTGCGGGAGAGTACCAGCGCGGCCGAGCACACGGTCAGTGCGCCCGTCCAGAAGACCCTCCCGAACCGCGAACGCGCGTCCGCAATGCACCAGATGAGAAGCGGCAGGCCGATGGCCGTCAGATGCGCCATGAAGTTCCGGTTGCCGAACGTGCCGCCTGGCGCGCGATTGAGCGACGCGAACTCCATCTTGACCCCGTACGCCTGCGCGAGCGCGGTCAGCGCGCCAAGGACGACCACCGCCGCGAGCGTGCGCGCCAGGACGTTCGCGAGTCCGGCGGCCGCCAGCCGCCGGGCCGACCAGAACACCACGGCGCCGCTCGCGCTGATCGTGAACGCGCGAAGGCCGAGCCAATGGTTGCCGGCGAAGAGCGCCGACAGCGCCGAGAGCGCGAGCCAGGCCGCGAGGGCCAGATCGGTCGCCGTGAGCGCAAGGCGCCGCGTGCCCGCGAGCAACATCGTCCCCGCCACCAGCGCGGTGGTGTGCAGCGCCAGCTCCTTCGGCCCGGCGAAGCGATCAAGGTCGAAGGCGCGATAGGGCAGCACCGCGAGCACCGTCGCGAGCGCGCCCGCGGCGAGCGAGATCAGCGCGATGCGCTCGCCCGCCGCTGCGCGCGGCGTTCCGGCCTGCGGTGCGTGCGCGGAGGACATCGCTCGTGGAAACCGCGTCAGTCCCGCTGCGGTGCGATCGGCACCGAATGACCGCGCGCGGTAACCGCGCGCATCGGACTGGCGCTGATCGTCGTCCAGAGGTTGAGGACGAAGAAGTACGCGGCGAGTGCCGACGCCGCCGCGCCCGCGATGATCATCGCCTCGGCGCCGCGCACGCCCGGCACCCGCAGCACGAATCCCGCCGTGAGCAGCGCGAGTCCCGGCTGCGCCAACCAGAACTGCGCTTCGGCGAGCCGCCGGTGCACGATCGGCTGCCCGAAGAACCGCGGCACGACGTGCAGCGACACGCCGTAGATCATCTGCGCCACGAAGCCCAGCAGGTTGAGATGGAGGTGCGCCACGCGGTACACCGCGAGCGGCGGGTACACCGCCATCGCGAGCCCCAGCGTCACGCCCGTCGCGAGCCAGACGAGGCTCGACTTGATGAACGCCCTCACGAACCAGTCCATGCGGACCTCACCACGAGTCATTGTCGAATGCTCCAACGCTAATCACGTGGCTCGCCGGGCACACGCGCGGACCGGTTATCTTCAGTCGGTTCCTGCCCTGCTCCCATGAACGACACCGTCCCCCTGATCGGCCACGTGCACCTCAAGGTCTCGGACCTCGCCCGCTCGGTGAGATTCTATGCCGACGTGCTCGGGTTCGACCTGATGACGCAACTGGGAGACTCCGCCGCCTTTCTTTCGTTTGGCGGCTACCACCACCATCTCGGCCTCAACAGCTGGCACAGCCGCGGCGGGCCGCCGTCGCCCCGCCACGCCGCCGGACTCTATCACTTCGCGATCCTCTACCCCGACCGCCGCGCGCTCGCGCACGCGGTCAAGCGCGTGCTGGCGGCCGGCGTGGCGCTCGACGGCGCCTCCGACCACGGGGTGAGCGAGGCCGTCTACCTGCACGACCCCGACCAGAACGGCATCGAGCTCTACCGCGACCGGCCCCGTGAGGAGTGGCCCCGCGATGCCGGCGGCAAGCTCACGCTGTTCACCGCCCCGCTCGACCTCGAGACGCTCCTCGCCGGGGCATAGGGAGCATTTCGGCCAGCTCTCGCGTAGAATACAGGCACAAGCCGCGGAGGGCTGATGACCCTGTACGATGACAAGAAGATCCAGAACCTGGTGAAGAAGCTCAGCAAGCCGACCAAGCCGAAGAGCGAGTTCGGCAAGACGTACGACAAGACCGCGCCCCAGCGCGGCGTGGACGAGCAGGAAGTCGAACGCGACAAGTTCTTCAAGGAGATGAAGCGGCGGGAGTTCTGAAACCCCGGGCCCACCTCGCCCCGTAGGGAGGATGATCGCCTTCCGGAGCACCGATGTGGGCTTTCCTGCGGGTCGTCGTCTACGAGTGGATCCTCGCGCGCCTCGGGCTGCGCTGGCTCCTCACGCTGCTGGTCCTCGTTCCACTCGCCATCGTCTTCTTCGTCGGCATCCCGACGCTGTTGGCGCTCGCCGCGATCATCTTCGTGGCGTGGCGCGTCTTTCGGCGGAAGCCGGCGGCGGAGCCTCCCCCGGCCGCCGAGGCGCCTCCGGCCGCCGGGACGTCGTAAGCCTCCCTGGCTGAACTCTCGGGCGGGCTCGGCTCCTCAGGCGGGCTCACTCCTCAGGCGGGCTCAGCTCCTCAGGTGGGCTGCGGCTCTTCCAGCGTGAGCATCCGCCTGAGCACCTTCCCCACGAGCGATTTGGGCAGCTCCCGGCGGAAGACGACCCTGGTGGGCACCTTGTAGGGCGCCAGGTGCCCCCTGCAGTGCTCGCGGATCTGGGCCTCCGTCGCGGCCATCCCGTCCCGCAGCACGACGAACGCCACGGCGATTTCCCCGCGCGCCGCGTCCGGGAACCCGCGCACGCCGACCTCCGCCACCGCCGGATGCGTCGCGATCGCCTCCTCCACCTCGCGCGGCCACACCTGCATCCCGCTCGCCTTGATGAGGTCCTTCTTGCGGTCCACGATGAAGACGTAGCCCTCCTCGTCGAGCGTGCAGAGGTCGCCGGTCCTGATCCACGTGACGCCGCCCGCGTCCGTGAGGAGGATCTCCGCCGACTCCGCCGGGTTTCTCCAATACCCCTTCATGATCTGCGGACCCGTGAGCAGCATCTCTCCGACGGTGTTGAGGGGCACCGGTTTCGTCGGGTCGTCGGCGTCCACGATGCGGACACGGACGTCGGGGAGCGGCATCCCGATGGAGCCCGTCTTCGACGCGCCCTTCACCGGGTTCACGACCGCCGCGATCAGCGATTCCGTGAGCCCGTACCCTTCGATGATGCGCGCGCCGCTCACGTCCTCGAAGCGCCGTTTCGTCTCGGCCATCAGTGGCGCTGCCCCGCTCGCGCACACCCGGAGCGAGTGGAAGCTCACCCGGCCGCGCCTCACGTCGCGATGATTGAGCAGCGCGTTGTAGAGCGTCGGGACCGCGGCGAACACCGTCGGGCGCACCTTCGCGATGGTCGCGACGACGTCGTTCAGATCGCGCGGGTTCGGGATGAGCCCGAGCGGATTGTGGCCGATCAGCGTCGTGGATTGCACCGCGCACGCGGCGTAGGAGTGAAAGAGCGGAAGCGGCAGCAGGAACACCCCGCTCCACTGCGCGATCGCGTCGCCCAGCCACGCGCGGAGCTGCAGTCCGCTCATCACCAGCGCCTGGTGCTCGCCGACCACGCACTTGGGCGAGCCCGTCGTGCCGCCGCTCATCAGGAGGATCGCGGCGTCCTCGGGCGCCGGCGGCTCGGCGTCGGGTCGCCGGCCGTCGAAGCGCGCGAGCAGCTCGGCCATCGCGAGGTCCCCGTCCCGCCTCGCGACGCGGTGCCCGCCCTTCTTCTCGACGAAGAGCGTGAACGCGAGGCGGAGCAGCGCCGGGAACCACTCCTTGATGTTCGCCGTGACGATCCGCTTGATGGACGTGCGCGGCTGCACCTCCTTGAGCCGCTCGTAAAACGGCGTCAGCGTCACGACAACCTCGGGCTCGCTCGTGTTGAGCGGTCCCACCAGCTCTTCAGCGGTGTAGATCGGATTGAGCGGCGCGAAGATCGCGCCCAGCTTCCACACCGCCAGCTCGGCGATCAGGAACTGCGGGCAGTTCGGGAGGAGCGCGCCCACGCGCTGCCCGCGCCGGACGCCGAGCGACGCCAGCGCGGCCGCGAAGGCATCGGACGCGCGCTCCAGCTCGGCGAGCGACACGGCGCGCCCCTTGAAGAGGAGCGCGGGATGGCCGGGCCGCTCCTCAACCCCTTCGTGGACATAGTCCAGCAGCGTGCGCCGCGGATAGGGCGCGAGCGACGCCGGGACGCCCGCGTCGTAGTGCGCGAGCCAGGGACGATCGGTCATCGGTGCATTTCCGGCGCGTGAGCTTTAGGTTCCACAGTCCCAGATTGCGTCCGAGGCACTCGCCCATGCGCGAGCGCTGGTCGAATATGCAGCACCCGTCCTCTCGCGACCAATCCTCCCGCATTCCGCATTCGGGCTTGAAATGGACCGCACACCCTTCATTCCGCATCCGGCATTCCGCATCGCCGTGAGCGCATTCCGCATCGCCGTTCTGACCGCCCTCGTCCCACTCGTGGCGGCCTCCCAGTCCACGCCGGCGTCATCGGATCCCCGCGTGCGCTCGGCCCTCGACGTCATCCGCGCCTCCAACGCGTGGACCCTCGAGCAGCAGGCCTCCATCTGCGAGATTCCCGCGCCCCCGTTCAAGGAGCAGCAGCGCGGCGCCGAGTTCCGCCGGCGCCTCGTCGCGCTCGGCTACGCGAACGCGCGCATTGACGCGATCGGCAACGTGATCGCCGAGCGCGCCGGCAGCGGCGGCGGCCCCACCGTGATGCTCGCGGGCCATCTCGACACCGTCTTCCCCGAGGGGACGGACGTCAAGGTGAAGCGCGACGGCGACCGTCTTGCGGCACCAGGCATCGGCGACGACTGCCGCGGCCTCGCCGTCGTGCTCGGCGTCGCGAAGGCGCTGAACGACGGCGGCGTCAAGACCAGGGGCAACGTGATCCTCGTCGGCGACGTCGGCGAAGAGGGCCCCGGGAACCTGCGCGGCGTCCGCCACCTGCTCACCGGCGAGTTCAAGGGGAAGGTGGACCACTTCGTCTCGGTGGACGGAATCGGCTTCCGCGTCACCAATCGCGCGGTCGGGAGCAAGCGCTACAACGTGCGTTTCATCGGCCCGGGCGGCCACAGTTACGGCGCCTTCGGAATGCCGAGCGCGATTCACGCAATGGGCCGCGCGATCTCCAACATCTCCGAAGTCAAGGTGCCCACGAGCCCCAAGACCACCTTCAACGTCGGCGTCGTGAGCGGCGGCACGTCGGTGAACTCCATCGCCGGCAGCGCAACGATGGACGTGGACATGCGCTCTGAATCCGCCGCGTCGCTCGAGCAGGTCGAATCCGCGATCCGCAACGCGATCGCCGACGCGCTGGCGGCCGAGAACGCGAGATGGCCCGCCTCGCCCGCGAAAATCGTGGCACGCTTCGACACGATCGGCATCCGGCCGATCCCCGGGAAGCCACAGCCCGAGGACGCTCCGATCGTCCGCGTCGCGCTCGAGGCGGCGAAGGCGCTCAGCGCACCGATTCCGCCCACGGGCGCCGGCAGCACCGACTCCAACATCCCGTGGAACCTCGGCCTCTCGGCGATCACCATCGGCGGCGGCGGGAGCGGTGCGGAGGCGCACGCGCTTGGCGAGTGGTACAAGGACGGCGCTGACGGGTACAAAGGGCCTCAGTGGGCGCTCCTCATCGTCGCCTCGCTCGCGGGCGTGGCGTCGGGAGTCACCCCGTGACAACTCCACGTCCTGCCGGAGCAACCAGTCTCGTGCATCATCAGTCACACTCTCGCGTTGCGAATCCCGCGCCTCTCGCTTTCTTGAGGCTCAGCGCGCTCTTCACTCTCATCGCGCTCGCCGCGTTCACCGTGACGCCCTTGGCGGCACAGCAGCCGCCGGCGCCCCCGAAGTTCGACCGCACCGGCGTCAGCGACACTTCCATCTTCGCCCCGCTCACCTTCGGCGCGCCGAACGCATATCGCGCCTCCAGTGGCGCCCCCGGCGCCCGGTACTGGCAGAACCGCGCCGACTACGACCTCCGGGCCGTGCTCGACACCGCGGCCAAGGCGATCTCGGGCGAGATGACGCTCCGCTACACGAACCATTCCCCCGACACCCTCCCCTTCCTCTGGCTGCAGACCGAGCAGAACGCTTTCCGCGCAAACTCGCTCAACTCGCTCATCTTCCCACAGAACTCGCGCTTCGGCGGGCGCGCGTTCGACGGCGGCTACAAGTTCGCGCGCATCGAACAAGTGCTGCCGGCCACGGGCGGGAAGCCGCGCAAGGTCGCGCTCACGGTGCGCGACAACGAGACGATGACGAAAGTCACGCTCGCCGAGCCGCTCGCGCCCGGGAAGACCGCCACGATCGAGATCGCGTACCGGTTCCCGGTGCCCGAGCACGGCGCCGACCGGATGGGACGCGACGGCGCGCTCTACGAGATCGCGCAATGGTTTCCGCGTATCGCGGTCTACGACGACATCCGCGGCTGGAACATCGAGCCGTATCTGGGCCAGGGCGAGTTCTACCTCGACTACGGCGACTACGCGCTGAGCATCACGGTCCCCGCCGGCTACATCGTCGCCGCGACGGGGGCGCTCGAGAACGAGCGTGAGGTGCTCACCGCCGCCCAGATCGCGCGGCTCGCGGAAGCGAAGAAGAGCGACAAGGTGGTGCGCATCATCACCGCCGATGAGCTCAAGAGCGGTGCTGCGCGCTTGAAGAAGGACGGCACACTCACCTGGAAGTTCAGCGCGAAGAACGTCCGCGACGCCGTCTGGGCCGCGTCACCCGACTTCCAGTGGGACGCCTCGAGCTACAAGGGGAGCTACGCCTTCGCGTTCTACCGGCCGAGCGCGGCGGAGACGTGGGATGAAGCCGCCGACATGGCGCGGATGTCCATCGAGGAGTACTCCGAGCGCTGGTTCCCCTATCCGTGGCCGCAGATCTCGGCCGTCGAAGGGCCCATCAGCGGAATGGAGTACCCGATGATGGCGATGGAGGACAAGAGCCCGAACAAGCAGGCGCTCTTCAGCGTCGTCACGCACGAAATCGGCCATATGTGGTTTCCGATGATGGTGGGGTCCAACGAGCGCGCGTACATGTGGCAGGACGAGGGATTCAACACCTTCATCAACACCTTCGCCGAGGCGCGCCGCTACCCGCAGGACGGCGACCAGATGAAGCGCGCGTATCAGGAGCGCTGGACAATCGAAAACCTGATGCGCGCCGGCTACGACGGCCCGATCCTCGTCGGGCCCGACCGCATTGCGCCGGACCTCCTTGGCTTCGCGGCGTACGTGAAGCCATCGGTGGGGCTCCAGCTTCTGCGCCAGGAGATCCTCGGACCCGAGGCGTTCGACGACGCGTTCCGCACCTATGTCCGCCGCTGGGCGTTCAAGCATCCGACGCCGGCCGACTTCTTCCGCACGATGGAGGATGCAAGCGGTCGCCGGCTCGACTGGTTCTGGCGCGAGTGGTTCGTCGAGAATCCGCACTTCGACCAGGCGATTGACACCGTGGTCGTGCAGACGAAGGGCGACACCACGAACGTCGCGGTGATCTACGCCAATCGCGCGCGTGGCGTGCTGCCGATCCGCGCGCGTTTCACGCTGACCGATGGCACGATCGTGGATTACAATTATCCGGCGGAAGTGTGGAGTACGAACACCGTGCGCTACGTCCGGCGGTATCAGTTCGTCGGGAAGCGGCCCGTGAAGATCGAGCTCGATCCCGACAAGCGGCTGGTGGACATTGACCGCGCCAACAACGTGTGGGCGGCGAAGGTGACCGCGGTGCCGTGAGGCGCGTACCAGGAGGGAGCGATGAAGCGTCGTGAGTTCGTCCGTTCGACGTTGAGCGCCGGCGCGGTGCTGCTCATCGTACCGCGTGCGTTGCGGGCAAGCGCCGCGCCCCCGGTGATGACCGTGTACAAGAGCCCGCTCTGCGGCTGTTGCGGCGAGTGGGTGAAGCACGTGGAGGGCGCCGGCTTCACGGTGAAGATCGTGCCGACCGAGGACCTGACCGACGTGAACCGGACCGCCGGCGTGCCGCAGAGTCTCGAGGCGTGCCACACCGCGCTCGTCGGGCCGTACGTCGTGGTAGGCCACACCCCGGCCGACCTCATCAAGAAGATGCTCGCCGAGAAGCCGAAGATCACCGGGATCGCCGTTCCGGGCATGCCGCAGGGGTCGCCCGGGATGGAGCAGGGGCTCGGCAAGCAAGCCTACGAGGTCATTGCGTTTGAGCGGGGCGGCAAGACGAGCGTCTATGCGAAGCGATAACTGGGGCGGGTGGACTCGAACCACCAACATCCGCATTAACAGTGCGGCGCTCTGCCAATTGAGCTACACCCCAAGGACGCGAATCCCGGCCCTGAACCGCGGGCCGGGATTCGTGCACACAATCTAGCGAAGAGGGAGCCGGATACAACCTCCGCCGGAAGACCCGCTTACGGCCGCTTCACCGGCGGCTTCGTCCCGGTCTTCACCTTCTCCCCGCGCTTCACGGTCCGCTCGCCCTTCGCCTCCCGGCGCTCGCCGCGACCCTCCATCCGCTCGCCCTGCTTCTGCATCCGCTCGCCCTTCCGGTCGAGCCGCTCGCCGCTCTTCTCGACGGCCGCCCCGCGCTTCTCGCGCCCGGCCGCGGTCAGGCTGTCGCCCCGGGCCTCGCGCCGCTCGCCCTTGTTCTCGACGCGCTCGCCCTTGTTCTCCCGCCGCTCGCCGCGATTCTCCATCCGCTCACCCTGCCGTTCCTGCCGCTCGCCCTTCCGTTCGATCGCCGCACCCGCCTTCGGGCGCGCCTTCCGCGTCGTGTCCTGTGCGCCCGCCACGATCGGCAGGACGGCCACGGCCAGAAGACCGGTGATGACAAGTCGCGTGATGCGCATCGTTCCTCCTCTCCTCTCACGGGGCGCGGGATGCGCCCATCGTGCCAGATCCGACGCCCGGCGTCAGCCGTCGTTAGTTTCCGGACGATCAGCACAGCGCGCTGGTGACAGGGATCACGCCCAGCGGTCAGATTGCCCTCGCACCCTCCAGGGGAGAACACGTGATGAGAATCGGAGCCCGCCTCGCCCTGTTCGGTCTCGGCAACGCCGCCCTCGCCGTCGGCATCGCCTGCTCCGACCGCCCGGCGCCTCGAGGCGACGCTCCGTCCGCCGGCGTCGCGGGTGGAAGCGCCGCGGCCTTCGAGCACTTCGAGAGCACCGCCGGCAAGTTCGCGATGGAGTTTCCCGCGAGCTGGCGCGGCAGCTACACCGCTTCGGAGAAGAACGACACCACGGCCGGCGCACGCTTCGCCGTCGAGTTCCGCTTCAAGCCCGACCCCGCGTGGAAGGTCGAGCCGCGAACGCTCCTCGTCCTGCGGATCTTCCCGAAGCCGGTCTGGGAGCGCATCGCCGCGCGCCCGGGTCCGCCGATTGCCGCCAAGGTTGCCGAGCGCGGCGACGACGTCTTCGCGGTTTCCTTTCCCTCGTCCAATCCCTACAAGCCCGGGACGGCCGCCGCGGCACGCTTCGACGAGCTCGTCCTCGCGGTCATGCAGCCCAAGGAGCCGCTGCGGTTTACGCCGCGCTGAGGAATAACCCGCCGACGGGCTTGACGCCCGGCATCGGGCGCGGTATTGTCGAGGGACAACTGAAGACCCGTGGTCATTTGCCGCCTATTGCAGCCACGTTAAACAAATGCTAAAACGCGACCACCCGGTGGCATTCGCCTCCGGGTTTTTCGTTTCGCCACTCGTCCCGACGTCGCTCGATTGAGCGACCGTTCAGCACCCCTGGAACCCCGGATAGCCGTGAGCCCATCACCATCCGATCACCCGATCTCGCTGCCCGTCGCGAGCCGCCTCGACGCCCTCCTCATCGAGGGGTCGTTCCGCGTGGGCGCCGAGGCCCGCGCACTCGAACGGCAGGGGCGCGACATCATCCACCTCGAGTACGGCGAGCCGGACTTCCCGACGCCGCCACACATCGTGGAGGCGGCGGTGAAGGCCCTTCGCGAGGGCGCCACGAAGTACGCGCCGCCGCCCGGCATCCCCGATCTGCGCGCCGCGCTCGCGGAGTACGCGCGTGCGCGCGGCGTCGCCGCAACGCCCGAGGAGATCATCGTCACGAGCGGCGCCAAGCCGATGCTGCAGTACGCCGTGCTCGCGGTGGTGAACCCGGGCGACGAGGTGCTCGTGCCCGATCCGGGCTTCCCGATCTATCCCTCGCTCGTCCGGCTCGCGGGCGGCGTACCGCGCGTCTATCCCATCGTCCGTCAGGGCGGCGACTACGCGCTCGACGCGGACGCGCTCGCGGCCGCGGTCACCCCGGCCACGCGTGCCGTCTTTCTCAACACGCCGCACAATCCCACAGGCTGGGTCGCGAGTGCACCGGAACTCGCGGCCGTCGCGGACCTGGCGCGCGCACGGGGTCTCTGGGTGATCACAGACGAGATCTACGACGGGCTCACCTACACGGGCGCTGGCCTGCCGAGCATTGCGTCGCTCCCCGGTCTCCGGGAGGGGACGATCGTCATTGACGGCTTCTCGAAGCGCTACGCGATGACGGGCTTTCGCCTGGGCTTCGGCATCGTGCCCCGCGCCCTCACCGAACAGGTCACGGCGCTCCTCATCAACAACACGTCGTGCGCGCCGCCCTTCGTGCAGCGCGCCGGGCTCGCCGCGCTCGAGGGTCCGCAGGACTGCATCGCCGAGTTCCGCGAGGCGTTTCGCGCGCGGCGCGACGCGTTCTCGGCGAAGCTCGAGCGCATCCCGGGCGTGGCGGCGCCGCTCCCCTCAGGTGCCTTCTACTCGTTCTCGGACGTCCGGAAGCCGCTCGAGGCCGCCGGCCTCTCCATCGGCGCGCTCGCCACGCGCCTGCTTTACGAGCACGGCGTCGCCGCGCTCCCGGGCACCGACTTCGGCCCCGGCGGCGACGGATTCCTCCGCTTCTCGTTCGCCTCGGCGCCCAAGCTGCTCGATCGCGCGGCGGAGCGCATTCGGGGCTGCTTCGAGTCCCTGGAGGCCGCGCCTGGCGCCGCTCCGCTCGCGACTCCCGTCTCGGAGATCCTGTGAGCGTCTCCTGCGGACCGCGCCAGCGCGGGAAGAAGGTCACGCTCGCGACGCTCACCGCCTTGAGGGAGCGCGGGGAGAAGGCGGTCTTCGTCACCGCGTACGATTACCCGACCGCGGTCTTCGCCGACCGCGCCGGCGTGGACCTCATCCTCGTCGGCGATTCCGCCGCGATGACGATGCTCGGCCACCCGAACACGCTCGCCATCACGATGGACGAGATGCTCACCTTCGCGCGCGCCGTCGCAAAGGGCGCCGAGCGGGCGTTCGTCATCGGCGACCTGCCGTTCCTTTCCTACCAGGTCTCCGACGAGGAGGCCGTGCGCAATGCCGGTGCCTTCCTCGCCGCGGGCTGCGACGCCGTGAAGTGCGAGGGCGGCGCGCGCGTGGCGAGCCGCGTCCGCGCGATGACCGACGCCGGCATCGCGGTCATGGGACACCTGGGGCTCACGCCACAGTCGCTCGGCCAGCAGAGCGGCTATCGCGTGCAGGCGAAGACGCTGGCCGCTGCAGAACGCCTGCTGGAGGACGCGCTCGCGCTGCAGGATGCGGGCGTCTTCGCGATCCTGCTCGAGGCGCTCCCCGCCGAGTCGGCGGCGTTCGTTCGCGAGCGCCTCGACGTCCTCGTGTACGGCATCGGCGCCGGGCCGCGCGTGGATGGCCAGCTCGTCATCTCGCACGACATCCTGGGCAACTTCGTGGGCGACATCCGGCCCCGTTTCGTGAGCCGCTTCGCCAATCTCGACGCCGTGGTGACCGACGCCTTCCGCGTCTACGCCTCGGCCGTGCGCTCGGGCGAGTTCCCCGCCAACGAACATCTCTACCCGATGGACCCCGCCGAAGCGCAGGCCCTCGCGCGCGCGGACGCCACCCACCGCGAGCGCTGTGCCCCCGATCGCCGCCTCCAACGGGTCAATCCCTGAACTCGGCTCATCGCCCCCGCCCCTCCACCCTGCACCGTCTCCGCACCCTGCACCGTCTCCGCACCCTGCACCACCGCCGCACCCCGCACCAAACCCCTGAACCCCGCACCGAACCCTGCACCCCTCCCCGCCGTCCAATGCCCGCCACTCTCTTCCTCCCCGCCATCCTCGCCAAGCTCGCCGACGGCAAGCAGCTCACCGCCGACGGCGCCACCGTCGGCGAACTCGTCGCCGGCGTCGCCGCGCGCTATCCCGCCCTCGCTCCTCGCTTGCGCGACGACCAAGGGAATCCGTATCCCTTCGTCACGTTCTACCTGAACGACGAGGACATCCGCTTCAAGGGCGGATTCGCCGCGGCGGTCCAGGACGGCGATGAACTCACGGTCGTCCCCGCCATCGCGGGAGGGTGAGCAGATGGCCCATACGCCTCTCACCACACCCGCGACGCCGCCTGACGTCCCGCACGCAGCACGGCACGCCGCACGTCGCACGTCCGACTCGCCGGATCTCTCCCAGGACGAGATCCTCCGCTACAGCCGGCATCTCATCATCCCCGACGTCGGCCTCGCCGGCCAGAAGAAGATCAAGGCCGCGCGCGTGCTCCTGATCGGTGCCGGCGGGCTCGGCTCGCCGCTCGCGCTCTACCTCGCCGCGGCGGGCGTTGGGCACATCGGCCTCGTGGACTTCGACGTCGTGGACATCACGAACCTCCAGCGCCAGGTGCTCCACGGCACGAAGGACGTGGGCCGGCCCAAGCTCGACAGCGCGCGCGATCGAATCGCGGACGTCAACCCGTACGTGAAACTCACGACGTACGAGACCGTGCTCACGTCGGAGAACGCGCTCGAGATCATCCGCGACTACGACATCGTCATTGACGGGACGGACAACTTCCCGACGCGCTACCTCGTGAACGACGCGTGCGTCATCCTCGGGAAGCCGAATGTCTACGGCAGCATCTTCCGGTTCGAGGGCCAAGCGTCCGTCTTCGCGACGGAGCACGGCCCTTGCTATCGCTGCCTCTTCCCAGAGCCGCCGCCGCCGGGCCTCGTGCCGAGCTGCGCCGAGGGCGGCGTGCTGGGCGTGCTGCCGGGATTGATCGGGACGATCCAGGCGACCGAGGCCCTCAAGCTCATTGTCGGCATCGGCGAACCCTTGATCGGCCGCCTCCTCCTCGTGGACGCGCTCCACGGACGGTTCCGTACGGTCACGCTGCGGAAGAACCCCGAGTGCCCCGCGTGCGGCACGCGCGAGATCAAGAAGCTCATTGACTACCAGGAGTTCTGCGGCGTGCCGCAGGCGACCGCGGACGCGAAGAAGGATCGCGAACTCCCGGAAATCACGCCGCGCGAACTGGCCGAGCGGCAGAAAGCAGGTGACGACCTCGACCTCATTGACGTGCGCGAGCCCCACGAGTGGGAGATCGCCCGGATTCCCGGCGCGCGTCTCGTGCCGCTCGCGACTCTTCCCGAGGAGCTGCCCCGGCTCGACGGCACACGCGACATCGTCGTCCACTGCCGGAGCGGCGTCCGCAGCGCGAAAGCGGTGCGCCAGCTCCAGGCCGCCGGTTTCAAGCGCGTCTGGAACCTCGTGGGCGGAATCCTGCGGTG
Source organism: Gemmatimonadaceae bacterium (assembly GCA_035286465.1). Taxonomy (GTDB): domain Bacteria; phylum Gemmatimonadota; class Gemmatimonadetes; order Gemmatimonadales; family Gemmatimonadaceae; genus Fen-1231. The sequence goes on from DATEDF010000105.1 coordinate 37,866, forward strand.
GAGCGATGAAGTGGACCCCACCGTTTCCAAGTACTGAGCCGTCAGTCATCAGCCATCAGTGATCAGCCGACAGTGATGAGCTGATAGCTGATAGCTGATAGCTGTCTACTTCTCGTCAATGAACTCACGAACCGTCGAAGCCGGGCCCTCCCTCTCCCTCCTCCCCCAGCGCTGCCGCCTCTGCGGCGCCGAGAGCGAGCCCGCCCCGAACGCGATCTGCGAGCACTGCCTGGGGCCGCTCGAGCCGCTCTACCCCCGAACGCGCGCGCTCCCAGACCGCGACGACATCGCCCGCCGCGCCCCGTCGCTCTGGCGCTACCGGGAATGGCTCCCCTTCGAGGGCACTCCGGTGCATTCGCGCGACACGGGCTTCACGCCGCTCGTCGAGGCGCCGCGCCTCGCCGCCGCGCTCGGCGTCGCCCGCGCCTGGGTGAAGAACGACGCCGTCTCGCACCCGTCGCTTTCGTTCAAGGACCGCGTGGTCGCCACCGCGATCAACGCCGCGCACGCGCTGGGCCTCGACACCATCGGGTGCGCCAGCACCGGGAACCTCGCGAACGCGGTCGCCGCGCACGCGGCGCGCGCGGGGCTCGAGGCGTGGATCTTCGTTCCCGAAGACCTCGAACCCGAGAAGATCCTCGCCACGGCGATCTACCACCCGCATCTCGTGCGCGTGAAGGGGCACTACGACGACGTGAACCGCCTCTGCCTGCAGCTGGCGGATCGCTTCGGCTGGGGCATCGTCAACGTCAACCTGCGCGGCTACTACGGCGAGGGCTCGAAGACCGTCGCGTTCGAGATCGCCGAACAGCTCGGATGGCGGCTCCCCACAGCCGTGGTTGCGCCGATGGCCGGCGGCTCGCTCGTCACGAAGCTCAAGAGGGGCTTCGGCGAGTTCCTTGCCGCCGAGCTCGTGTCGGGCCCGCTTCCGCGCCTCTACGGCGCGCAGGCGGAGGGGTGCGCGCCCATCGTACGCCTCCTCGAGCGCGGCGGTATCCGGATCGAGCCCGAGATTCCGCGCACCATCGCCAAGTCCATCGCGATCGGGAATCCCGCGGACGGCCAGTTCGCCGTCAAGGCGATGCGCGAGACCGGCGGCTGGGGCGCGAAGGTGAGCGACGCGGAGATCGTCGCCGGCATCCGGTTGCTCGCCGAGACCACCGGGATCTTCACCGAAACGGCCGGCGGCGCGACCGTGTCGGCCGCGCTGGCCTTGGCTCGCGATGGGAAACTCACCGCCGACGACGAGGTCGTCGTTTGCATCACCGGCAACGGATTGAAAACGACCGATGCCGCATCGGACGAGCTTCCCGAGACACCGGTCGTCGAGGCGAAGGTTCGGGCGGTGGCCGCGCTGGTCGAGTCGGCGTAGATCGGAGAGATCCGCAGTGATCCACTCGAGCTACTTTCGTCGAAAAAGCCAACTATACTTGATATTCAGTCAAGTATACTGTACATCTCTCCGTGTGGTGAACCATGTGAGAGTCCGACGCGCTCAGCGAGACTGGTCGCAGGCCGAGCTTGCCAGGCGGCTCGGCGTCTCGCGCCAGTCGGTGAATTCGATCGAGACGGGGAGGCACGATCCGAGCCTGCCGGTCGCGCTCAAGCTCGCGCGGCTATTCGGTGCGCGCGTGGAAGAGCTGTTCTCGCTCGAGGAAGACGGCGGCGCTGAGTGGGAGGGGATGGAGAACTACGCCGGGGCATATGAGCGGGAGACGGATCCTGGCGTTTCCCCGTCTCCCGTTTGATGTCTGACGTCTGATGTCTGACGTCTGCCCCTACGGCCTCCGGTCTATCAGGTCCTTCAGCGCCTCCTTCACCCTCGGATCGTCGAACTTCGAGAGCAGCGACACCGCTCGCCGGCGTCGCTGGACCGGCTCCGTGCTCGACCGCGCGATCCCGAGCAGCCACGTCGCGTTCTCGCTCCCGCCGGCGGTCGCGACCGCCTGGATGAGCGCGTCGCGCTCGCGGTCGCTGTTGAGCGACGGATAGAGGTCGCGGAGCAGCTTGAGGTCGGCGCCGGTGGAGTGCTCGCCGCCGATGCCGCGGATCGCTTCGATGCGGCTCTCCTCCTCGAGGTCCGCGCGCTTGACCGCGTCGCGGATGAACTGCCGCGCCCGCGGGTCGCCCGAGCGGGCGAGCATCTGGAACGCCCGGCGCGAGATCCAGCGATCCCCGTCGCCCGCGAAGCCGATGAGCGTGGGGACTCCCTCGCCGCGGTCGAAGCGCGAGATGGTACTCATCGCCGTCTGCCGCACCGACTCGTTTTCGGAGCGGTCGCGCACGATCTGGTCGAGCGCTCTGGCGATGCCGGCCGCGCCGACGCCGCCCGGCTCCGCCCTCCGGCGCGCGAGCCACGAGATGGCGCTCTTCCGGAGGTCGCGGCCGCGCCCCTGGTCCTTCGCGATCGCGAGGAGCAACGGGGTCACGGCCGTGCTCTCGGCGAGCATCGCCGGCGTGAGCGCGTCGCGCGCGGGGCGTCCCTCCGCGGACGCGGCGACCGAGAGCAGGTACATCGCCGCTTCGCGGGCGCCGACGGCGCCCAGGTCCTGCGCGGCCCCGGGATCGCGCTGCAGCGGGCCGGCGTACGTCTCGACCTTCACGACCTCGCGCCCGGCGCGCACGATCACGACGCGCACCGGTCCGCGCTCGCACGGCTGCGCGCGCCAGCCGTCCGAGGAGAACGTGCCGTACCAGCCGTCGTCGTCGGCGCGGAAGTAGCTCCGGCCGTCGCCGCACACCCCCGCGCGCGCGGCGAAGTGGAACTCCACCGGCCGGTCGCCCGCTTGGGCGACTCGGCGCTCGAGCGTTTGCGCGCAGGCGGGCGCCGAGCCCGCGAGCAGCAGGGCGGCGAGCGCCGTGATCCATTCCGGGCGTGTCATGGCTTGTCCGGCTTGTCAATGAGGTCCAGCAGCGCCTTGTTCGCGCGCGGGTCCTTCTTGCGCGTGAGCGCGCTGATCGCCGTGCGGCGCAGCGCAGGGTCGGTGCCGTTCTTCGCGATGTCCACGAGCTTGTCAATCGTCTCGGGTTCCCGGCGCTCGCCGAGCGCGGAGATGACCGTCTCGCGCAACTGTCGCTGCGCGACCTGGTCGTAGAACCTCCCGAGGCCGACGATGTCCATCGTCTGCGCGGCACGGCGGATGGCGCTGTTCCGCGCCTCGAGCGACTCGTCCTCGTTCCGCGCGAGCGCGAGGAACCACTGGTCCATCCCGTCGCCCCCGATGCGGGTGATGGACTGCACGATCTCCGCCTTCACGCGCGCGTTGTCCACCTTGGGATAGATGTTCCGGAGCCAGGTCGCGTCCTCCGTCGTGGAACGGTCGCGGTCGAACGCGCGCAGCGCGGAGACGCGGATCGCCTCTGCGGCGTCGTTCCGCTCGATGATCGCCCGCGCGGCCTGCCGTGCCCGCGGGCTCGAGTGCGTGACGAGCGAGCGCACCGCCTCGCGCTGGACGTTCTGGTCGTCCGACGACTTGAGGAGGTCCTCGAGCGCCGCGAGCGCGTCGTCGCCGGACATGCCCGCCAGATAGCGCACGGCCGACTGGCGCACCTCCGACGAGGGGTCGCTCTTCGCCACGCTCGCGAGGGTCGCGACCGTCTGCGCATCGCGCTTGCGCGCGGTGATCATCACCGCGTTCCGGCGGAGTTGCACCGAGCACTCGTCCTTCCTGCTGAGGATCTTCTGCGCGAGCTGCGCCGCCGACTCAGGGTCGGTCTCCATCAGCGCGCTCAGCGCCTGCGCGCGCACGTCGGTTTCCTCCCGGTCGCACGTCTCGCCGCGTTCCGCGAGCGTGCGCCTGACGACCTCCTGCCCGCCCAGGCCGCGCGACGCGAGCGTGCCGGCAATGCGAACGGCGAGCTCACCCACGTCGCGTTGCGATGAGCGAACCTGCGCGCCGGGGTACTTCTGCTTCAGCGCCTCGAGCACGGCGAGTGCCTCCTGCAGCTCGGGCGTGTTCCCGACGCGGTAGAGCGCGTGTGCCTGCCAGTACATCGCGTCGGCGGCATACCGCGAATACTGGAAGCGTTGGGGGATCTCCTTGAACATCGCCGCCGCCCTCCGGTAGTCGCCCCGGTTGAGCGCCGTGTAGGCCGCCTTGTAGAGCGAATCCGCGGGATCGCCCTGCGCCCACGGGGCCGGCGGGTGCTCGGGAGGATGATACTCCCGGAAGGGCGGCACCGGCGCGATCACGCCCCGCTGGCCGAGCTCGAATCGGGCCGTGAGCGCGCGCTCCATCGAACGCTCCTGCAGCTCGCGCGCCCGGAGTTGCGCGTCGCGCGTCCAGGCGTCCCACTCGAGCGGAAGTGGTGTCAGCGGCCGCGGTGCGGCCACGGCCTTTCGTGGCGCTTGCGGGGCCGGGGGCGCTTGTGCCGGCCGCGCCGGTGTGAGCGGAACCGGCGGCACGGGCTGCGCCGCGAGCGGAACGGACGCCATCAGGAAGAACAACGTTGAACAGTGCCGCATGACGGAATCCCTCAGTAGTCGTACGCCGAAAGATCGGTGACCGCAGAGCGAATCCTCGGCACGAGATCCCGCTCTTCCAGCGTCTGGGTGATCAGGGGAAGCTCCACGTTCTCGCGACGCGACTTGAGGCGTGCGACCTGCGCGAGCACGAGCTCGAGGTCCTGCAACAGCGCTTTCATTCGCGGGTTCCTACCAACCGGCGAGTCGAGCAGCAGTCGCGTGGTGGTGAGCAGCCGCGTGGCCTGCTCGGGCAACTGCGCGAACGCCGGGCCGGTCGAGCCCTGGGTGGAGAGCGCCGCGAGCAGGAGCGCCGTGCTCCCGAGTAACTCCTCCGCCTCCCGCTGATAGGACGCCTCCGCAGCCGACACGGCGAGGGGTGTGCCGGCCGCGGCGACGTCGGCCCCCCGTGCACCTCGAACCGATACGCGGCCGATGAGCACGCCGAGCACCAGCGACGCCGCCAACGCGAAGGCGAGCGTACGCCAGTCAGGCACGGGCCGGCGTGCCGCCGCAGGCGGCGCGAACGCCTCCGCCTCGACGCGCGCCCAGATCGCGTCCAACGGCGCCTCGGGCGGCACGCGATAGCTGCGTGCGGCATCACTCAGAAGTTCATCCAGCTTGCGATCGTCCATCGTCACATCTCCTCCAGGAACCCGCCGAGCGCCTTCCGCAACCGCGCCCGTGCTTCGAAGACTCGTGCCTTGCTCGTTCCTTCCGCGATCCCCAGCGCCAAGCCCACCTCGGCGTGCGTGTACCCTTCGATCGTGTGCATCACCAGCGCGAGCCGGAGCCCTTCGGGCAGCGCGTCTATGGCTGCCGCGAGCCGCTCCCGGAGGTCGGGGTCGAGATCCCCGCCTTCGTGCTCATGATGCCGGGCCTCATCGAGGTCCGTTTCCCGCTCCCGCAACCGCTTCACCTTCCGCATCGCGTTGAGCGAAACCGTCACCGCGATGCGGTGGAGCCACGTGGAGAAGGCCGCCTCCCCACGGAACTTCGGCAACTCACGAAAGACGAGGACGAACACGTCCTGCGTGAGGTCCTGGGCGAGTTCCGCGTCGCCCGAGATCCGATACGCGAGCCGGTGCACGCGAGCGGCGTGCGCGTCATAGAGGGCGCGCGCGGCCCGCCGGTCGCCGGCCACCGCACGGGCGATCAGCGATCGTTCGTCAACGGCGGCGTCATCCGAAGCAATCGCGATCGCTGCGGCTCTCGGCATCGGTTCCGGGAGGGTTGGACACATCGTGGCGAAAAAGCGTTGGGGGTGGCCGGACGCACCGGCCACCCCCACCGTACGACGGGCGAACCCGTGCCGCCGGAGCCGGTTACGTCTCCGTGTAGACGGCGGCGCCGGCCACGGAGCTGACCAGCATGTTCACGAGATAGCCGCATGCCGCCAGCGCGAAGAAGCTCCAGGACCACATCCCCATGGCCGTGAGTGACGCCCAGAGCACGCCGCCGATCAGCCAGAACAGGAGTCCCGCATAGACGGCCGTCTTCGGGCCCGCGCCGAAGCGCGGCCGGATGGCGGCATACGTCCACACCAGCAGGATGCCGAGGACGAAGTCGAGCACGATCCAGGTGATCATCGTGTTCGAGCCCTCCATGTTCGTCATCAGCGACGGGTTCAGCTTGTCCATCTCCGTCTTCATCTGGGTGGCAAGCACGTACGTGTTCGTGACGTAGTCAATCACGTTCATCACGAGCCCTGCGACGAGTCCTCCGACGACGACCTTTCCGGTGTTCATCGCCATGCTGTCCTCCTGACACGTCGAGTGGGAGCTGCGACCGGCGCGCGAGCCGGGGTGGCGCGCGCCGGACGACCATTCGAGAGAGAATGTAGGGAGTTTGGCCGAAACTGGCCACAGTGCGCTCTCCGGGCCCCTTCCCTCTCGGTGCGTGCGCGGCGCAACTTCGAGTCGTGACCGGAGCCGAGCGCACGTCCCCGATCCTCGCGTCGTCGCTCGTCGCGCTGCTCCTCGCGGCGCCGGGCGCGACGGCGCTCGCGCAGCGCGGTCCGGCGTCGGTAGAGTGCGACGGCCGTATCGTCAGCGCAATTGACATCCGCACGCATCCCCCCCGCTTCTCCGACACCGCGACCGTGCGCGGCTCGTTGATGCAGGCCGAACGTTCGCTCCACGCGACGACGCGGCCCGGGGTCGCCGCCGCCTATCTGCGCCTCGAAGTGGGACGCGGGTGCACCGAGCGCGACCGGAGCGAGTCGGAACGCCTGCTCCGTGCCCAGCCGTTCCTCGCGTACGCCGCCGTGCGGACGCGGCCCGACGGCCCCGGGCGGGTGCGCGTCGAGGTCGAGACCGTGGACGAAGTGCCCGTCATCATCGGCGGCGGACTGCGGCACGGCACGGTCTCCTCCCTCACCCTCGGCACGGAGAACTACTCGGGGCGGGGGCTCACGGTGGCCGTGAGCTACGAGAACGGGTTCGCGTTCCGCGACGGCTTCGGCCTCCGGGCGGTGCAGTACGGCGCGTTCGGCCGGCCCTACACGCTGGCCGCCCACGGCGCACAGCATCCGCTCGGGGACTCCTGGTCGCTCGAGCTTGCGGAACCGTTCCTCACCGACCTGCAGTACCGTGGCTTCCACCTGGGCGCCGGCGGCGCGAGCGACCACTATGCCGTGTTGGAGCCGACGGGCGAGCGGGTCGCGCTGAACGTGGGGCGCATGACGTACGATTTCGCGATCTTCGCCCGTGTGAACCCCGTGGGGCGGGGCGGCCCTGCGGGACTCCTCGGCGCGGCGTTCCTCGGCGAGAACGTGAACGTGGGCTCCACGACGGTGATCGTCACGGACACCGGGCTTCTGCCGGCGCCCGCCGGCGCGCAGCTCGACGGGCGCTACCCGGCGTCGAACGTCACGCGTGTGGCGGCCATCGCCGGGATCCGCTCCGTGCGCTTCCTCACCGTGCGCGGGTTCGACGCGCTCACGGCCGCGCAGGACGTGGGCGTGGGACTCCAGCTCGACGCACTCGCGGGGCCGAGCGTGCGGTCGAACCGCGCGACAAACGACGTCTTCCTGGCGAGCGGCCTCTACTGGGGCGCGGGCAGCGAGCGGTCGTTCCTCCAGCTCCGTGCGATCGGGGAGGGGCGGTCCAGCCGCGACTCGCCCGCGTGGAGCGGCGTCGTCGCGAACGGCCGGCTCACCTGGTACCGGACGCCGGCGCCCACACGGACGCGTCTCGTGAGCCTGGAGCTCTCGGCGGTCCGCCATCTCTCATTCCCGCTGCAGCTCACGTTTCGCGATGGCGAGGGCGGGCTCCCCGGCTACGGCGGCGCGACGTTCGCGGGGGGCACACGCGCGGTGGCGCGCCTCGAGGAGCGCCGCGTGTTCCGGCCATTCGGCGCGGCCGCCGATGTCGCGGCGGCCGCGTTCCTCGACGCCGGACAGCTCTGGGCCGGCGACGTGCCCTACGGAAGGGGCTCCGGCCTCCGTGGCGCGCTCGGCGTTTCGCTCCTCGGCGCCTACCCCTCAGGCGGCAAACGGACCTATCGCCTGGATGTCGCCGTGCCTCTGAATCCCGCGAGCGGCGCGCGGTTCGAGGTGCGCATCAGCTCGTCGGACCGCACCGGCCGCCTCTGGCGCGAGCCCGCGGATGTCGCGCGCGCGCGCGCGGGGGCCGTGCCGTCGAACCTCCTGACCTGGCTGCCGCGTTAGCTGCGCGTGCGGCCCCGTCGGCGTCCGGCCGGTCGCCAGCGCCAACGAGTCTCGCGGCGTCCGCCTATGCTCCCAGACGCCTGAGCGATGCCGGCGTGTGCAGCCAGAGCAGCACCCCACCGGCGCGCGAGGGCCCGCCCTCGCACGTGAGGAGGCACGCGCCTCCCTTCTTCAACTCGATGCGCGAGTCGTCCTCGCCGCAAAGCAGCCAGGTGACGAGCGTGCTCAGATGCGGCTCGTGCCCCACGACCGCGACGACGTCGCTGCCGGCGTACGGCACCGCCCATCGGGCCAGAAGCGCGGGTTTCGCGAGCGGAACCAGCGCGTCGGTCGTTTCCACCGCGTCCATGCCGTACGCCTTCGCGACGATCTCGGCCGTCTGTTGCGCGCGGACGAGTGGGCTGCTCGCGATCCGGTCGAGCTCCGGGACGAGTGTGTGGAGGCCGAGCGCGACCTCGGCCATCTTCCGCCGTCCCTCCTTCGTGAGCGGGCGTTCGGTGTCCGGCTGGCCCGTGCGGGCGAATGTCTCCTGCTCTTCGGCGATGCCGTGACGAATGACGAGTAGGCGCATGGGAGGTCGCCGCAATTATGCAACGGGGCGTGCGCGCGCGCATTTTACCCCCTCGGCCTTTTCCCACCGGAGACCGCGCCATGCCGTCAACCTTCGCCACCCTCGCCGCCGCCGCCTGGGTTGCGACCTTCCTCGGGGGACCGTGCCTCGCGAGCGCGCAGAGCCTCGCGGTCACCCCCGGGGGCCGTGCCCCGCGCACGGGCACCGCGCGCGTTGTCTCCACGGCACCCACGGTGGATGGCCGCCTCAACGAGCGGGTCTGGGCCGAAGCAGAATCGCTGACGGACTTCCTGCAGCGCGAACCCTCCGAGAGCGCTCCCGTGAGCGAGCGCACGGTCGTCCGCATCCTCACGGACCGGGAGGCGCTCTACGTCGGCGCCTGGCTCCTCGATCGCCATCCGACGGCGATCGTCCCCGGCGAAAAGGTCCGGGATGGAACGCTGACAAACAGCGACTACTTCGCCGTCATTCTCGACACGTTCTTCGACCGGCAGAACGGCTTCATCTTCGCGACGACACCCGCCGGGATCGAGTATGACGGACAGATCATCCGCGAGGGTGAGGGCGGTGGCGTGTTCCAATCCGGACAGAACCGCGCCCAGGTGGGCGCGATGGGGGGCTTCAACCTCAACTGGGACGGGAGCTGGACCGTCGCGTCGTCCGCGGATTCACTCGGCTGGTACGCGGAGATGCGCATCCCCTTCAGCACGCTCCGCTACGGCGGCGCCAGCCGGCAGACGTGGGGGCTCAATCTCGTGCGGATGATCCGGCGCAACAACGAAGAGGCATTCTGGTCCTTCATTCCGCGCCAGTTCAACCTCTACCGCCTGTCGCTCGCCGGAACGCTCGAGGATGTCGAGGTGCCAGTGCGGAAAGTGGCGACCGTGACGCCGTACGTGCTCTCGTCCGCGCGACGCGACTACCGCACCGATCCCCGGACCGGCTATCAGGGCGACGCCGGGGCCGACGCCAAGTACGGCCTCACACCGAGCCTCACGCTCGACCTCACGTACAACACCGACTTCGCGCAGGTCGAAGTGGACGAGCAACGCACGAACCTCACGCGCTTCCCGCTCTTCTTCCCGGAGAAACGGCCCTTCTTCCTCGAGAACGCGGGGGTCTTCTCGGCGGGCACGCCGCAGGCCGTGGATCTCTTCTTCACCCGACGGATCGGTATTGACAGCGCGGGCAGTCCCGTGCCGATCGTGGGGGGTGGGCGGCTCTCGGGCCGAATCGGCGGCACCACGCTCGGGCTCCTGGGCATCGTGACCGATCCCTCGACCCCCGGTCAGAGCGGCCAGGCGTATGGTGTCGCGCGTGTTCTTCGCGAGGTTTCGCGCCGCTCGCGCGTCGGGCTCATCGCGGTGGAGCGACAGGCGCGAGGCGCGGGCCGGGATCACAACTTGACGCTTGGCGCCGATGGCCGGCTCGGCGTCGGTGACGATTGGACCGTTGACTTCTGGGGCGCCAAGACGGAGACGCCCGGAAAGACCGGCGATGACCTCGGGTACAGCGTCCGGGCCGCCTTCCTCACGCGCGACTGGAACAACAACGTGCGCGTCCTGCAGGTGGGCGGCGACTTCAATCCCGAGGTCGGGTTCCTCAATCGCACGGGGGGATACCGCTACTACGAGCTGATGGTGATGCGGTACGTCCGGAGCCGCTCGTGGAAGAACGTGCGAGTCTGGAACCCGCACGTGACCGCCCGCGAGTACTTCAGGCTGGACGGCTTTCACCAGAGCGGCTGGATCCACGTGGACATGACGGAGGTCGAGTTCACGTCGGGCGGGCGCTTGGGCCCCGAGGTGAACGTCTACCACGAGGGGCTCCAGCAACCGTTCGCGATCGCATCGAACGTGACGCTTCCGGCGGGATCGTACGACTACGCGACCCTCGGGCTCGACTGGTCCACCGACCCGAGCGCACCACTCTCCATCGCGCTCCGCGGCGACTTCGGCCCGTTCTACACCGGCTCCCGCAGCGGCACGTCCAGCACCATCACCTACCGCCGTGGCGCATCGCTTTCCGCGTCACTCATCACCGACTACAACGACGTGCGGCTCGCGGAAGGTCACTTCCTCCGCTCACTGCTCGGCCTGCGGCTCGCATACTTCTTCACTCCGCGCGTGTTCGTGCAGACGCTCACGCAGTACAACAAGGAAGCGCGCGTCTGGACAGCGAACGCGCGCTTCGGTTGGCTGAACACGGCGGGGACCGGGCTCTACGTCGTGTTCAACGACGGCGAAGAGGCCGACGGCGCGTTCACCTGGGTCCGGCCCCAGACGCGCGCGTTCGTCGTGAAGTTCACGCGACAGCTCGGAACCGGCGGCTGAGCATCGGGGCCGCCCGGTCCGCCGCACCGGGCGCAACGCGGCATGAACGATGCGTATGCCGGGCGACCCGCTACGGCTTTCGCGGCACCGCGGTGCGGCCGCTGCTCGAGCTCGCGCCCGCACTCCCCGCGGACGACCCCGAGGAGGTACCGGACGATGCGCCGCCGGACTTGCCCGACCCCGACGAGGGACTCGACGACGTTGACGGCCCGCTGCTCGTCCTGCTCCCGCCCTGCGAATAGCCGCGCCCTTTGACCACGCGCCCGTGTGGTTGCTCCGTCGTGGCACCACTCTGGATCACGACGACCACAGGCCGCGTGCCAGGGTACCAGCCGTAGCCTGAGCTGTAGCCATAGCCGTAGCCGCCGTAGCCATAGCCATAGCCATAGCCATAGCCATAGCCATAGCGGAAGCCCGAATAGCCGTAGCCGAGATACGGATACCCGTAGAGCGAGGACCCGTAGAACGGGTCGTAGTAGTACGGGTAGCCGTACCGCGAGTAGCTGTAGAGCGGACAGCCCGCTCGTGGGATGCCGGTGTAGCCACAGCGCGCGGCGAACTCCCAATCATAGATCGGCAGTCCGTATGCGTCGTAGCCGATGACGCGCAGTGCATTGGCGGCCGTGGCCTGCCCACCCGTGGCTTCGGCCGGACGGAATCCGGCTTCGCGCGTGGCCGGGTTCACCGCGAAGGTCTTCGGGTGCGCCAGTGCGACGAGCACGTCCACCACGCCCGGCGGGACGCCCGCGTCGGCGAGCTGCGTGAGCATCCGGGCGTCAACTTTCATCGTGAAGTCGCGCGAGCGTTCGACGAGCCACGCCTCGACGACGCCCGCGTCGAGCCGCTGGGACGCGTCGGCGATGTCGCCGAGCGTGAGCGCCGACGCCGCGGTGCGCGCCGTGGACACGGAGAGCACATGATCTCCCAGGGCACGGACGATCTCGGCGGGCATCCCGCCGAGATCCGTCACCTCACGGAAGCGGTACACCTGTACGCCGGAGGTGGAGCCCGCCGTGACGCTCCGCAGGTCGAGCCACTCGCCCGTGGCGGAGAGACTGAGCAAACCCGTCTCCGTGCGCTTGAGCCCGCCCGCGCACGTGTACTCGGAGCGGACGTACACGCGGTACCCCGTCCGTGCCCACTCCGCACTTTCCCACCCCGAGCAGCCATTCTGCGTGGCGGCGTGCCGGTCGCCGGTCGCGTCGAGGCGCGTGCGCTCGGTGATCGTGCCGTTGACCACGCTCACGATGTCCACCGCCGAGGCGCCCGCGGCCGGAATCACGCAGGTGCGCTGCGTCCGGCCGGCATCGCCGATCACCCGGAGCAGAGCATCCGAGGGCTCCCAGCATCCGAGCCAGGGGTGCCATCGCGGATCCGCCGTCGCCTGCGACTGAAGCGGCGTCGCAGCGGCCATGAGGAGCGCCGCCGCGAGCACCGCGCTCGCGATGACGAGAGACCGTTGAGCTGCGTTGGTGCGAGCAGACATGATGTCCGTCCCGTCAGTACCTGACAGTGAGGCCGACCGTGGCCGCGAAGCCGGAGAGATCAATGCGATGGAACCCCACGAAGTCCACGCCCGGGCTCGCGTTCGCATACTGGTAGCGCGCCTCGCTCGAGAGCGCAAGACGCGGCGTCAGCGAGTACTCGACGCCGGCCAGCGCGTGCGCGGTGGCCGTCCACCCAGAGGATTTGAACGTATCGCCGAAGACGTTCTTCGTGTCGTAGTCAATGAAGTCGCCCTCCTGCGCGAAACTGTACCACATCCTGCCCGCGCCGAGGCCGACGTAGGGCGCGTACTTCGCCGGCACCCAGGCGAACTTCCCGAGCGAGCGGCCGCGCGGCGTCAGGTACCACTTGAGGCTCGCCGTCACGGGCCAGCGCGTGAAGCTCGTCGTCTGCTGAATCGGCAGGTTGTTGTTGTCCACCCAGTCGCGGAACTCCGACGGGTGGCTCGTGCGCGCGTACGTCGTGCCGACGACGAGGTCAAGCGTCGGCTTGAGCGAGAACGCGACCTCCGCGCCGATGCTGAACGCGTTGAACGAGCCGCGGTTGAGCGTGAGCTGCTCCGTGGTGAACGAAAAGAGGTCGCTGCCCGCGCTCGCGATGGCATAGCCGCCGTGAATGCCGAAACTGCCGGAGGGCTTGCCGAACAGGAACCCGTTGCCCCGGTCCTGTGCGCGCGCCGGCGCTGCAGCCACGAGCGCTGCGACAACGACGGCAAGGCGGGCGGCGCCTGACACGTGACCTCCGAAGGCGAGGGGGTGTGACGATTGCTACACTATGGTAGACGAGCGGTTCCGTCAAATCGCTGTAGCCGCGCGACTTACCCCCGAACGAGCGCCCGCAAGCACCCGAGGATTCTCACGCGGCGCGGGACCCCGGCACGGACTGTACGAACCCGATGGGGCAAAACGGGTTACGCCCGCACGAGCTTCTTGTACTTGATGCGGTGCGGCTGGTCCGCGTCCACGCCCTTCCGCCGTCTCAGGTCCTCCCTGTACGCCTGGTAGTTCCCCTCGAACCAGACGACCTCGGAATCGCCCTCGAAGGCCAGCATGTGCGTCGCGATGCGGTCGAGAAACCAGCGGTCGTGCGTGATCACCACCGCGCAGCCGGCGAAATCGAGGAGCGCCACCTCGAGCGCGCGCAGGGTGTCCACATCGAGGTCGTTCGTGGGCTCGTCGAGGAGGAGCAGGTTGCCGCCCGACATCAGGGTCTTCGCGAGGTGCAGCCGGTTCCGCTCACCGCCGGAGAGCGAGCCCGTCTTCTTCTGCTGGTCGGTGCCCTTGAAGTTGAAGGCGGAGAGATAGGCGCGACTGTTCATCTCCCGTTTGCCGATCTGGATGAGCTCCTTCCCACCGCTGATCTCCTCCCACGCGCTCTTCTTCGCGTCGAGCGTGCGGCTCTGATCCACCCAGGCGAGCACCACGGTGGAGCCGACGTTGAGCGAGCCCGCGTCGGGCTGTTCGGTGCCGATGATGAGCCGGAAGAGCGTCGTCTTGCCGGCGCCGTTCGGGCCGATCACGCCGACGATGCCCCCGCGCGGGAGCGAGAAGGAGAGCCCGTCGAAGAGGAGCGTGTCGCCGTAGCCCTTCCTGAGCTTGTCGGCGATCACCACGTCGTTGCCGAGCCGCGGCGCGGGGGGGATCACGATCTCGTTCGCCGCGACGCGTTCCAGCGCCTGTTCGCTCTCGAGCTCCTCGAACTTCTGGATGCGCGCCTTGCTCTTGGCCTGCCGCGCACGTGGCGCCATCCGCACCCATTCGAGCTCGCGCTCCAGGGTGCGCTGTCGCGCGCTCGCCTGCTTCTCTTCCTGCGCGAGGCGCGTGCGCTTCTGGTCGAGCCAGCTCGAGTAGTTCCCCTCCCACGGGATGCCGCGCCCGCGGTCCAGCTCCAGGATCCACTTCGCGACGTTGTCGAGGAAATACCGGTCGTGCGTGATGGCGACGACCGTGCCCGGGAACTCGGCCAAGTGCCGCTCGAGCCACGCGACGCTTTCGGCGTCCAAGTGATTCGTGGGCTCGTCGAGGAGCAGCAGGTCGGGCTCCTCCAGCAGCACCTTGCAGAGCGCGACGCGGCGCTTCTCCCCTCCCGACAGCTTCGTCACGTCCGCGTCGGCCGGCGGGAGGCGGAGCGCGTCCATCGCGATCTCCACCTTGCGGTCCAGTTCCCAGAGGTTGTGCGCCTCGATGTATTCCTGGAGCTTCCCCTGCTCTTCGAGGAGGGCGTTCATCGCGTCGTCGCCCATCGGCTCGGCGAACTTCGCGGATACCGCGTTGAAGCGGTCGAGCTTCGCGCGTTGCCCCTTGAGCGCCTCGTCCACGTTGCCCTTCACGTCCTTGGTGGGGTCGAGTTCCGGTTCCTGCGGCAGGAAGGCGACACGCGTCCCCTTGTGCGGCCACGCTTCGCCCTGGAACTCGGAGTCCACACCGGCCATGATGCGGAGCAGCGACGACTTCCCCGCGCCGTTCGGTCCCAGCACGCCGATCTTCGCGCCTGGGTAGAACGAGAGCCAGATGTCATCGAGGATGATGCGCGAGGGGGGAATCACCTTGCGCAGGCCTTTCATGACGTAGATGAACTGCGGAGCCACGATCGATGCGTCTTTCGGGTGGAGGTCGTGCGGAGGGAGAAAGCTAACCGAGCAGCGGCACGAGGAGAGCTTCGGCAGCATATAATGAAGGACCAGACCTTGTGCGTGCTCCGCTGTTCACGAATCACATCCCACTCCAGTTGACGCTGCGGCCGGTTCCAGCGTCCGCCGTGACATCGCACCGCCAGTGGACTTCACGCAGATCGCCGAACGGCTCTCCACCAGCCCCGTGACCGCGCTGCCGCTGCTCTTCGCGGCCGGCGTGCTGACGAGCCTCACTCCGTGCATCTACCCGATGATCCCGATCACCGCGGCCATCGTCGGCGGGACGTCGGTGGGCGCGGCGCGGTCGCGCTCACGTGTGCTCGCGCTCACGCTCACGTACGTGGCGGGGCTCGCCCTCGTCTACGCGTCGCTCGGGGTCGTCGCCGGAATGACCGGAACGCTCTTCGGCACCGTGAGCAGCAATCCGTGGCTCTACTTCGCGATGGCGAACTTCCTGCTCGCCACCGGGCTCGCGATGGTGGACGTGATTCCCCTCCGGCTGCCGGCCGTCCTGGCGCAGCGGGCGGCGAGCGCGGGCGGCCGTGGCGGCGTGGCCGGCGCGTTCGTGATGGGGGCCATGAGCGGGCTCGTCGCGGCACCCTGCGGTGCCCCGGTGATGGGCGCGGTGCTCACGTGGGTCACCACGACGAAGTCGGCCGTGCTGGGCTTCGCCTACCTGCTCGCGTTCTCACTGGGAATGTGCGCGCTCCTCGTAGCGGTCGGCCTTTCGAGCGGTGTGGTGGCGCGACTGCCGCACGCCGGGGTATGGATGGTGTGGGTCAAGCGCGCGTTCGCGGCGCTGATGTTCGGCGTGGCCGAGTACTACCTCCTCAAGGCGGGGCAGCTATGGATATGAACCGGCGCACGGCGGACCGCGGACGGCCGACGGCCGACGGCGGACGGCGGGCGGGGGACGCCGGACGCCGGCGCGTGCTGGCGGCATTCGCGCTCGCGGCCGCCGCGGCCGGCGCGGCCCTCGCATTCGTCGCGCCGCTTGCCGCGCAGGAGATGGGGATTCCACTTGGGAGCAACGCGCCGGCCGCGGTCATCGAGACGCTCGACGGCCGGAAAGCCGACCTCGCGCAGTACCTCGGCAAGGGGCCGGTCGTCATCCAGTTCTGGGCGGCCTGGTGCCCGAACTGCAAGGAACTGGAGCCCGCGCTCCTCGCGGCGCAGAAGAGGTATCAGGGCCGCGTGCAGTTCATCGGCATCGCGGTGAGCGTGAACGAGACGCCCGAGGTCGTGCGCCGCTACGTGGAGCGCCACGCGCTTGGTGGCGTGCAGCTCTACGACCGGAGGGGCGACGCCGTGGAGGCGTACGACGTGCCCGCCACGAGCTTCGTGGTCGTCGTGAATGGCGCCGGCAGGGTGGTGTACACGGGACTCGGAGGCCGGCAGGATCTCGACGCCGCGATCCGGAAGGCGCTCTGAGTGATCCGCCTCAGTGGCGGCGCGGCGCGAGCCCGCCGAGCCGTGCCTCGAACAGGAACGTGGGCGGCTGCGGCTCGCGGGTATCGTACACGCGGAGCGCCGTGATCGTCCACGCCTCTTCCTCGCGCACGGCGAGCAAGCCGCGCAGGGAGGTGGGCGTCAGCGTCGGGTAGTAGCTCAGCGTGCAGTGCGGCGTGAACGGCCAGCGTGCCGGCGCGTGCGGCAGGCGACCGGCCTTGAGGCGCTCGTGGAGCGCCCGCAGCGGGCCGTGCGGATCAAGCGGGAGCACCACGATCTCGCGCTGGATGAAGCGAGCGGGGCGGCCGAAGCGCAGCGTGAGGGGCGGCGTCTCCTGCGCGATGCGCTCGATCGCCCGGCGCAGCGCCTCCCGCGGCACGTCGGGGGCAATCGGGCCCGCGCCGGACGACCCGATGAGCGTCACGTGCGGCGGCAGCTCAGCAGCCAGCTTCGGGTCGAACCGCTCCTGCACGGCGTGGATGCGCTCCGCGATCGCTCCTTCCAGTTCGGCGATCACGAAGATCCCGCTCACCGCGCGCGGCCGTTTGCGTCGCGCCGCCGGACGACGAGGAGCCCGCTCGCCGTGCCGATGCCCGCGCCCAGCACCACGTCGCTCGCCCAGTGCCGGTCGTCGTACACGCGCGAGAAGCCCGTGAGCGCCGCGGCGCCGTAGAGCACCGGGCCGAGCCATCGCGCGCGGTGGGGCGCGCGCTGCGCGACGCGCGCGGTGATCGCGGCGGCGAATGCGAACGCCGCCGTGGTGTGGCCGGAGGGAAACGACTGGAAGTCGCTCCGGTCGCCGAAGCCGCGGCCAAACCGGAAGTCGCGCGCGTCCGCGGGATTCGTCGCGGGGCGCGCCCGACCGGTGGCCCCTTTCACGAGCCACGTGACGGCGCCCGCGAGGGCGACGGCTTCGAGCGCGCGAAGGCCGTCGGTGCTCGTCGCGCGATCGCCGGCGAGTGCGCCACCGCCCCAGAGCGCCGCCCCGAGGATCACCGAGCCCGGATCGCCGAAGACGCGTGCGCCGGTCAGCACGTTCCGCACGCCGTCGTTCCGCTGGAGGTCCGATGCACGCGCCCAGGAGCCGATGCGCTGGTCGCTGCCGATCAGCGCGAAGGCGCCGATCGCCGCCACGCCGACGATCGCCGCTTCGCTCCTGGAGACGAGCGGCCGGCCGCGCTCCAGCCCGCTCGGCTGCGCCGCTGCGTGGACCGCGACGAGACTGATCGCGAGGAGGGCGCGTGGCGTCACGGGCCGTCGTCCGCCGTCACGCCCGGTTGCCAGGCGCCGTCCGGCGGCCGCCCCAGCATCACCCGGTCGAATGCCGAGCCTCGATGCGTCGCGTGAAGTCGCGCGATCGCGAACCCCGTCGCCCCGCCGAGGAACGCGCCGGCGAGCGTGTCACTCAGCCAGTGCTGGTCGAAGTACATCCGGGCGAAGCCGACCAGCAGCGCGCTCGCGAAGAGCGCCGCGGTCAGCGCCACGCGTGTCCGAGGCCGGAAACGCACCGCCACGACCGTCATCGCGGACGCGACCGCGAACGCCGCCGTCGTGTGCCCGGACGGCATCGAGAAGAAGCGTGCGTCGGTCCAGCCGTGGGCGAAGTCCCAGTGCCAGGGCTCCCCGGGCACCAGAAAGGGGCGCGACCGGCCCGCCAACCCCTTCACGATGCCGCTGATCGCACTCGCGATGGTCAGCGCCTCCGCGCCGCGGAGGCCGAACTCCGCAAGGCCCCGGTGCCTGAGCGCGCGCGAGCCCAACCAGACGATCGCGGTGAACCAGATCACGCCCGCACCGCCCCACCAGTTGAACGCCGCCGCGAGGGCGTGCAGGGCGGCGTGGTCCTGAAGCGCCGGACTCCGCAGGAGCAGCTGCGTCGCGCGGTCGAGATCGGTGAAAATATTCACCGCGGCGTGGTCCACCCGTTCCAGCCGGGCCCGCGCACCACCTGGCCCGGCTTGGCGCCCGTGTGCGCGCCATCGCGCACGACCTCGACGCCATTCACGAGCACGTGCCGCACGCCGACCGACAGCTGGTGCGGTCGCTCGAACGTCGCGAGGTCGGCGATTGTCGCCGGGTCGAAGACGACGATGTCCGCCTTCATCCCCTCCCTGAGCAGGCCGCGGTCGGCGATCGCGAGGCGCGTCGCGACGGCGGAGGTCGCCTTGCGCACGGCGTCCTCGAGCGTCAGCACGCGTTCCTCCCGCACGTACTTGCCGAGCAGTCTCGGGTAGTTGCCGTAGGCGCGAGGGTGCGTCATCGCTCGCGCGGTCGCCGGGTCGAGCGCGCCGGCATCGGTGCCGAACTTGATCCAGGGCTGCCGGAGCTGGCTCCGGAGGTTCTCCTCGCTCATCAGGAACAGAATCTCGTTCAGTTGCGCATTCTCGGCGACGTTCAGGTCAATCATCACGTCCGCCCAGTCCTTCCCCATCGCCTGGGCGATTTCGGTGAGGCGCTTGCCCTCGAACTGCTGCAACTCGGGCCGCCGGAACCCCACCACCATCACGTTTTCCGGCCCGCCGACAAGGCAGAGGTTCTCGTACCCCGCGTTCTCGTCGTGCAGGTCCCGCTTGATCTGTTCCCGCAGGGCGGGATCCCGGAGGTTCTGCAGGAGCTTCCCGTCGGCGGCGTACTTCGGCGCGATGCAACTCGAGAAGTTGTTGGAGCCGGCGACGTACAGGTACATGTTCGCCTGCACGTCCTGCCCCGTCGCGCGCACCGAGTCGATCGCGCCGATCACGCGCGCCATCTTCGGCCAGTTCTTCGCGCCCGATGCCTTCAGGTGGTAGATCTCGACCGGGACGCCGCCTTCGCGGCCGATGCGCATCGCCTCGCCGACCGCTTCGAGCAGCTGGTCGCCCTCGGACCGCATGTGCGTGACGTACACGCCGCCGGCCGGCGCCATCGCCCTCGCGATCTCGATGAGTTCGTCCGTGCCCGCGAAGTTGTTCGGGGGATAGATCAGGGCGCTCGCGACGCCGAGCGCGCCGTCATCCATCGCGCGGCGCACCATCGCGCGCATCGTATCGAGCTCGGCGGCCGTGGGCGTCCCCATGGCCTGCCCCTTGGCGTACACGCGCACCGTGCCCGCGCCGAGGAATGATCCCACGTTCTGGGACGCTCCGCGCTTCGCCATGGCGTCGAGCCACGCGCCGAAGCCGTGCGCGCCGGCGAAGGCCGCCGCGCGCCGCCGTTGTGCCGTGTCGGTCAGCGCGGAGAGCATCCGTTCGCTGACCGGCGCCGGTGTGCCCCCTTCACCGAGGATCGCGGTCGTGATGCCCTGCGTGACCATGCTGAGCGCGTGGCCATCACCATCCATGAGGTTCGCGTACGATTGCGCCTGGATGTCAATGAACCCGGGCGCGACCACCAGGCCGCCCGCGTCAATCCGCCGTGCCGCGGCCGCCGGCCGCAGCATGCCGCGAGGCGCGAGGCGCGCGATGCGATCGCCCCGGATGCCGATGTCACCCCGGAACCACGCGCTTCCGGTGCCGTCCACGATCCGACCGTCGGTGATGACGACGTCGTACGGCGCGCCGCCCGCGGGAATGCCACCCGTCACCGGCGCCCGGCACGCGACGAGGAACGCCGCCGCGACGACAAGTGACGCGGATTGGAGCTTGCGCATGACCCACTCTCCCGGTGGTATTGTAGAGCCTCCGGTCTCGACACCCGACTCCGCATGCACAACGTAACGCTCGACGATGGCACCGTCATCCGCGACCTCGCGCACCAGCGCGAACTCGCCGAGGCGGTGCGCATCCAGGATGAGACGTGGGGCGAGGGGTTCACGGAGCGCGTCCCCGTCGCCATCCTGCTGGTGGCGCAGAAGATCGGCGGAGTCTCCGCGGGCGCCTTCGCGCCGGACGGCCGCCTGCTCGGATTCGTGTTCGGCATGACGGGCGTTCGGAACGGCCGGCTCGTGCACTGGTCCGACATGCTCGCCGTGCGCCTCGAGGCGCAGGGGCGGCACCTGGGAGAGGCGCTCAAGCAGTATCAGCGCGACCGCTGCCGCGAGGGCGGCGTCGAGACGATCTTCTGGACCTTCGACCCCTTCGTCGCGCGCAACGCACACCTCAACCTGAACCGGCTGGGCGCCGTGGTGGAGGAGTTCGTACCCGACATGTACGGCACGGACACGCAGAGCCGCGTCCACGGCGCGCTCGGAACGGACCGGTTCGTGGTGTCGTGGCCCGTGCGCGCGACGCCGGTCCCGTTGCCGTCGGATCGCGCGCGGCTCACCGGGGTGCCGGTCGCGGGGGGGGCGAGCGGGGACGCGCCGCCGGCCGACGCGCCGCTCCCGGACGCGCGCGCCGTAACCGTGCGCATTCCCCACGACTACCAGGCGCTCCTCGACACCGACGTGGACCGCCTGCGTGCGTGGCGGCTCTCGGCGCGCCGGGCGTTCCTGCACTATCTCGCGCGCGGATTCCGCGTCTCGGCGTTCGTCCCGGACGGGCCGCGCGACGGGACGTACCTGCTCACCCGCGCGGACTGAGCGCGTGCGCGTCGAGCGGATCACCCTGCGTGAAATCCGGCTCCCGTTGAAGGAGCCGTTCCGCATCTCCTCCGGCGAAGTGCGCGAGCGGCGCATTCTCCTGCTCGAGTTGCGCGACGCCGGCGGCGCCGTGGCCTGGAGCGAGTGCGTCGCCGGTGAAGCACCCAACTACTCACCCGAGACGATTGACACGGCGTGGGTCGTCATCCAGCAGTGGGTCGCGCCGCGCGTGCTGGGCCGCGAATTCAACCATCCGAGGGAGGTGCACATTGCCCTGGAACGCGACGTGCGCGGACACCGGATGGCCAAGGCCGCCGTCGAGATGGGGACGTGGGGGCTCGCGGCGACGATCGCCGGAGAGCCGCTGGGCCGTTTCATCGGCGGGACGCGCAAGCAGATCGCCACCGGCATATCGCTCGGCATCCAGGCGAATCCGGACGTGCTGGTCGAGCGGGCGCGCGCCGCCCTCGCCGAGGGATATCGCAAGGTGAAGCTCAAGATCGAGCCCGGGCGCGACGTCGAGTGGGTCGGGGCGGTACGCGGCGCGCTGGGCGCCGGCGCCCACCTGATGGCCGACGCGAACAACGCGTACACGCTGGAAGACGCGGAGCGCCTCGAACAGCTCGACGCCTTCGACCTGATGATGATCGAGCAGCCGCTCGCCTGGGACGACCTCGTGCGGCACGCGGCGCTGCAGCGCCGCCTGAGGACGCCGATCTGTCTCGACGAGTCCATCACCTCGCTCGAGCGGGCCCAGGACATGGTGACGCTCGGCGCCGGCCGCATCGTGAACGTCAAGCCCGCGCGCGTCGGCGGATTCGCCCCATCCATCGCGATCCACGACTACTGCCAGGAGCAGGGCGTTCCCGTCTGGTGCGGCGGGATGCTGGAGAGCGGTGTGGGACGCGCGTACAACGTCGCGCTCGCCTCGTTGCCGAACTTCACCCTGCCGGGCGACGTGAGCCCGAGCGCCCGGTACTGGGACCGTGATATCGTCGCGCCGGAGTGGACGATGGAGCACGGTCTCGTCCGCGTGCCGCTCGACCGGCCTGGCCTTGGCGTGGATGTGGATGTCGAGCGCATCGGAGCCCTCACCGTGCGCACCGCGGAGCTCGCATCGTGACGGCCGACGAGGGGTTCCGCGCCGACGATCGCCGTTTCCTGAGCGCGCTGCGCCGCGATCTCCATCGCCATCCGGAACTGTCGTGGCGGGAGGAGCGCACGCAGGAGCGGCTCGAGCGCGCGCTTCAGGAGTGTGGCATCCCGACAGTCGAGCGCATCGCACGCACCGGGCTGGTGGCGCGCATCCCGGGCCGCGATGCGACGGCGCCGCCGGTCGCACTGCGGGGCGACGTGGACGCACTCCCCATCACGGAGGCGACGGGGCTCGCCTACGCGTCCGAAACGCCGGGCGTGATGCACGCGTGCGGGCACGACGTGCACGCCGCGTGGGCCGTGGGTGCCGCCCTCCTGCTCGCGCGCGAGCCGGCGGCGGGCGAGGTGCGCGTGGTGCTCCAGCCCGCGGAAGAGGTGGGCGAAGGCGCGCGCGCGGTGCTCGCGAGCGGCGCGCTGGAGGGCGTACTCGCCATCTTCGGCGCCCACGTGGATCGCCGCTTCGCCGTCGGCGAGGTCGTCGCGCAGGAGGGCGCGCTGGCGGCCTCGACCGACACGTTCGCCCTCACGCTGCACGGCGCCGGGGCGCACGGTGCGCGACCGCACGAGGCGGCCGACCCGATCGTCGCGGCCGCCGCGGTGATCGGCGCGCTGCAGACGATCGTTTCACGGCGCCTCGACCCCGCGTTGCCCGGCGTCGTCACGGTCGGAGTGATACACGCGGGACACGCCGCGAACGTGATTCCCGAGAACGCCGAGCTCGCGGGGACCATCCGCGCCACCACGCCCGAGACGCGTGCGCTGCTGTTCGGCGAGGTGGAGGGAATCGTGCGCGGCATCGCGGGCGCGCACCGCGTGCGTGCCGATCTGCGGTTCAACGAGGGGACGCCGCCGGTCGTGAATCCGCCCGAGGGTGCGGCGTGGGCCATCCAGGCCGTGCGCGATGTGCTCGGCGCGCGCGCGCTCGTACCCCTCGGCGCGGCCAACATGGGAGGCGAGGACTTCGCGTTCTATCTCGAGAAGATCCCCGGCTGTTTCCTGCGCATCGGGGCGCGGGAACCGGATGGCGAGCGCATCGCCGCGCATTCGCCGCGCTTCCACGCGTCCGAGGAATCGCTCTTCGTCGGTGCCCTCGTGCTCGCGCAGTGTGCCCGCGTCGCGAGCGCGGCGGTGGCGAAGCGCTAACGCCCGGAGCGCCGCTTCCGCCGGATCTCGGTGGACATCGCGAGATCGCGCAGGAACATCGCCTCCGCCTCGGCGCCGATCGCCGCGTCCTGGATCAGGGCGTCGAGCTCGAAGTTGATGGCGACACCGAGCGGGTTGAAGTCCGTGGAGCCGACGCGCACCCAGGTGCCGTCCACGACCGTGGTCTTCGCGTGCATCATCTCGCCGCGCCACTCCCAGATCCGCACCCCGTTGCGCAGCAGGCGGGTGTAGAAGCGCGTGGCGAAGCGGCGCACCCAGGGATGGTCGTAGCGGCTCGGCACCAGGAGCCGCACGTCCACGCCGTCGCGCGCGGCGCCGGAGAGGGCCTCGGTCTCCGCGAACGAGGGCACGAAGTACGCACTCGCGACCCAGATCGAACGCTGCGCCGCGGCCGCCTGCAGGTGCAGCGCGCGGCCCACGCGCAGTCGGCCGGGCTCGCCTTCGACGATGCCGACGAGCGACGGCGCGGCGTGTGCGGGGTCGAGATCGGTGCCGCGCGCCGCGCGGGTCAGGCGGAGCCGGGCCCGCGAAGGCCGCTGCCCCCCGGCGCGACGCCACATCCCCTCGAACGCGCGCGCCATGTCCTTCGCCGCCGGTCCCTCGATGCGCACACACGTGTCGCGCCACGGTGAGCGACGCCGGCGCAGGACGCCGCGCTGCCACTGGTCGCCGATCCCGATGCCGCCCGTGATCCCCACCGCGCCGTCCACGACGAGCAACTTCCGGTGGTCGCGTGGCACGAGGCCGAGCCAGCGGCGAAACCCGGGAGGGTTGAAGATGCGCAACTCCACCTTGGCGTGCCTGAGCGCCGTGAAGTAGGCACGGTTCGTGCTCCGCGAACCGATCCAGTCGGCGATGACGCGCACGCGTACCCCGCGCCGGGCCGCGTCGGCAAGCGCCTCGGCAAACCGGCGACCCACGGCATCGCTCCGGAGAATGTACGACTCGAGGATGACCGCCTCTCGCGCCTCCTCGATCATCGCGAGCATCGCGTCGAAAGTCTTCGCCCCCTCGTCAAACAGCGTCACGGCGTTCCCGCTCGAGACGTTCGCCGCCGCGATCCGCCACAAGGCTCGCGCGAACGACGGACCCTGGGTCTTCCGCAACGCGGGCGGCGCCCGCCTCGCGGCCTCAGCCGGGGTGCCCGCCGGCGCGTGGGTCTGACCGGGAGGACCGTGCACCCCCGGAGATTGCCGATCGGACGGCGACAACGGAAGGGTGGCGGTGCACCGGCCCTTGCCGCGTGTGACGCACGCGGGCATATCACGGCATGCTCAGCCTCGATCTCTCCGGCCGCCGCGCCCTCGTCGCCGGCGTGGCCGATGACGGCGGTTTCGGTTTCGCCATCGCCAAGGCGCTCGCCGAGGCCGGCGCTTCCATCTGCGTGGGCACGTGGCCGCCGGCGCTCAACATCTTCCTCAACCTGATCGAGCGCGGGAAGATGGACGCCGCACGACGCATGCGCGACGGCTCGCTCCTCGCCTTCGAGAAGATCTATCCACTCGACGCG
The DNA here is from genome assembly GCA_035286465.1 of Gemmatimonadaceae bacterium. GTDB lineage: Bacteria > Gemmatimonadota > Gemmatimonadetes > Gemmatimonadales > Gemmatimonadaceae > Fen-1231. The sequence goes on from DATEDF010000105.1 coordinate 62,816, forward strand.
GAGTTCGATGCGCTGGCGGACGCGCCCGATGATCTCCGGTCGAGCAAGCGGTACAAGGACGTCGGCGATTTCTCCATTGAAGGGCTCGCGCACCGGCTCACCGCCGACTTCGGCGAGAAACCGCTCGACATCGTCGTGCATTCGCTCGCCAACGGCCCGGAGGTGAAGAAGCCGCTGCTCGACACCAGCCGAACAGGGTATCTCACGGCCGTGAGCGTCAGCGCGTACTCGCTCGTGGCGCTGGTGCACCGGCTCGCGCCGATGATGCGGCCGGCGGGTGCGTTCCTCTCGCTGACGTACATGGCCAGCGAGCGCGCGATCCCCGGGTACGGCGGGGGAATGTCGTCGGCCAAGGCCGCGCTCGAGAGCGATACGCGGACGCTCGCGTTCGAGGCCGGACGCCGGTACGGCCTCCGCGTGAACACGATCAGCGCGGGGCCGTTCGCGTCGCGCGCGGCGAGCGCGATCGGCATCATCGAGAAGATGGTCGAGTATTGCGCGGCCAACACACCGCTCCCGGGCCCCCTCGCTGCCTCCGAGGTCGGGACGGCGGCCGCGTTTCTCGTCTCCCCACTCGCCAGCGGCATCACCGGAGCCACGGTCTACGTGGACCGGGGATACCACGCGATGGGAATGGCGGTTGACCTCGGAATTCCCGATACCGGGTGAGGACTGCACCTGGCGCCGTACCTCAGCTATTTTCCGCGCCGGTCCTCGTGATGCCACTTCCCATTCCAGCGAAGTTGTGACGTCAACTACTCCGGCGCGCACCTTGGCGATTCCCATCCTGGCCTTCGTGCTGGGCGCCTGCACGGAGAGGCCCGCGCCCGCCAGACCCAATGCCGCGGATCCCAACGCGCCCGCCGTCGTGCAGCTTCCACCCGTGATCCTGCCGTCCGATACGGCGAAGCCTGACACGACGGAGCGCGTCCGGCAGCGTCTGGCGGAAGCGACGTCAGCACTCGGGCAGAACTACGCGGTCCTCGGCACCGCGATCGTCTTCGGCGACCGGCGGATGATCGCCTCACAGTACGCGCCGGACGCGGTGCTCCGGATGCCCGGCGCGACCCACACGGGCTCCGTCGCCATCGCGAACACCCTGGCCGCGCTCGGGCCGCCCAAATCGCTGAAGGAGTTCAAGCGGACGTCGCAAGGCACGAGGATCGCCGACTCCACAGTCGCCGACTCGGGCGACTTCGTCGCGATCTCGAAGCGCGCGGGCGCCGACTCGCTCGTGGAGCGCGGCACCTACGTCACGACGTGGCGCATCCACCCACCGCCCATGACGTGGGTGATAAAGACGGACGAGCTCCGCCCGCGGACGACCCGGCGCCCGAAGGGCTGACCCCCTCCCTCACATCGCGAGCTTCGGCTTCGGCCTCGTGTCGATCACCGGGAGCCCGTGCTTCTTCAGCAGCTCGTTGTACCGTGCGAGATCCTCCGTGTAGAGCTTCTTCATCTTCCCCGTCTGCGAGTCGAGCTGCTTCGTCAGCTCCCCGAACACGGCAATCGCCTGCGCCGTCGGCCGTCCGGGCGCGGACGACACCACACCCGTCAACGCCGCGAGCTTGTTGTTCAGCTTGATCGGGAAGTTGAGCGGGTCCTGGCTGCTCTGATTCCTGATCTGATACACCTCCGCCTCGACCCCCGTGAGGTTGGTCTTGAGCGCGGTGCCGCCCGACGTCAGTTCCTGCACGGCGGCGCTCGGCGCCCGTTTCACGCGGTCGTCCACCTCCGACTTCACGAAGCGCATCGAGATCACCGCCTCGTTCGCCTCGGTGACCCTGTCGCGAATCCGGATCAGGAAGTTGAACTGCGCCAGCTGGTCCTCGGCCGAGGCCGTGCTGCGCGGATCGTTCCGGAGCCGGAAGGTCTGCGTCTGCGGCGCGCCGCCGCCGATGCGCATCCGCACCGTGTACGTGCCCTGCGGCCCGATGGGTCCGGCGATGTTCCCGGCCCAGAGGATCATTCCCGGGAACGTCACCGCGTCAGGGTAGCGCATGTTCCACGCGAAGGCGTTGAGGCCCGCACGATTCTGCACGCGCGGCGGAGGACCGCCGCGGCCGCCGGCCCCCGCGACCGGCTCCGCGCTGTCCGGCCTCGACGAATACGTCTTGATGAGCTTCCCCGCCGCGTCGAGGAACTCGAGTGTCACGTCCTGGTCCGCCTGCCGGAGGTGGTAGTACACCTGCACACCGCTCGGCGGGTTCGCGCCGAGCCCGCCACCGCCCCCACCGCCGCGACCACCGCCCCAGTCAATCCGGTGCGTGTCGCGCGGCCGGAACAGGTGCGCGTCTCTCGCGAGCACCGACGCGCTCACCTGCCGGAGCGGCGAGAGGTCGTCGAGCACGTAGAACGAACGCCCGTGCGCCGCGGCGATGAGATCGCCTTCCTTCACCGCCAGGTCGTGCACCGGCACGATCGGGAGGTTGAGGCGCAGGCTCTGCCAGTGCGCGCCGTCGTCGAACGAGACGTACACGCCACGCTCCGTGCCCGCGTAGAGCAGGCCGCGACGCGTGGGGTCCTCGCGAATCGCGCGCGCGAAGTCGGTGGCACCGATGCCCTCTACGATCTTCGTCCACGTCGCGCCGTAGTCGGCCGTCCGATAGAGCATCGGGGCGAAGTCGTCCTGCTGATACCGGTTCGCCGCGACGTACGCCGTCCCGGCACTGAAGTGCCCGGCCTCGATCAGCGAGATGCGCGCGAAGTCGCCGACGTCCTTCGGCGTGACGTTCTTCCAGCTCGTACCACCGTTGCGCGTGACGTGGATCAGGCCGTCGTCCGACCCGGTCCAGATCACGCCCTTGGCGATCGGCGACTCGGCGATCGTGAAGACGACCCCGTACGTCTCGACTCCCGTCTGGTCCTTCGTGATCGGGCCGCCCGAGGCGCCGAGCGTCTTCGGGTCGTTGCGGGCGAGCGGCGGGCTGATGATCTGGTAGCTCTGTCCCTCGTCGCGCGTCACGAAGAGATTGCTCCCACCCACGTACATCGTGGTCGGGTCGTGCGGCGAGAACACGATCGGGAAGGTCCACTGGAACTTGTACTTGATGTCCTCCGAGGAGATGCCCATCGGGTTGTCGGGCCACGGATTCACGTTGCGCTCAAGCTCGGTGCGCAGGTCCTTGCGCGTGAGGTGTCCGCCGTAGCTCCCCGCGAAGACGACGTCGGGATTGACGGGGTTCGCGGCGATGTACCCCGACTCGCCGCCGCCCGCGTCCACCCAGTCGGCCATGCGGATCCCGCCCGCGCGCCGGCTCGGGCCGCAGAGCGTACTGTTGTCCTGCTGCGCGCCACAGATGCGGTACGGGAAGTGGTTCGTCGTCGTCACGTGATAGAACTGCGCCGTCGCGAAGCTCTGCGGCGTCCAGCTCCGCCCGCCGGTGAGTGACACGTTGGCGCCGCCGTCGTTCGCGTTGATCATCCGGTCGGGATTGTCCGGCGCGATCCAGAGGTCGTGATTGTCGCCGTGCGGGACCGGGATCTGCTGCGGGAACGTCCTCCCGCCGTCGCGCGACCGGTAGAAGCCGGTGTTGAGCGCGTACACGACGTTGCTGTCCTTCGGATCGGCGTAGATGTGCGTGTAGTACCACGCGCGCTGGCGCAGTCGCCGCTCCTCGTTCAGCTTCGCCCACGTGGAGCCGCCGTCGTCGGAGCGATAGACCCCGCCCTCCTCCGCTTCGATGAACGCCCAGACGCGCGCCGACTTCGCCGGCGACACGGCGAGCCCGACCTTGCCCCAGACTCCCCTGGGCAGGCCCGCGTTCGCGGTGAGCTCCCGCCACGTCTCGCCGCCGTCGGTGGACTTGAACACCCCTCCGCCCGGGCCGCCCGAGTTGAGCGACCACGGCGTGCGATACGCATGCCAGAACGCGGCGAAGAGCACGTTCGGATCGTTCGCGTCCAGCGCGAGGTCGGAGATCCCCGTCTGCGGATTCCGGTAGAGCACCTTGCGCCACGTCCGGCCTCCGTCCGTCGTCTTGAAGACACCTCGCTGCTCGTTCGGGCCGAACGCGTGGCCCAGCACGCCGATCCACACGATGTCCGGATTCGTCGGGTGAATCCGGATGCGGCTCACGTGGTTATGCGCGTCGAAAAACGCGATCCGCGTCCAGGTGCCACCGCCATCCCTCGTCACCCAGACGCCGTCGCCGGGACCGGTGTTCCCGCGGATGCAGGTCTCGCCGCCGCCGACCCAGACGATGTCCGGATTCGACGCACTGACCTGTATGGCGCCGATCGTCCCCCCGAAGAAGCGGTCGGTGACGGGCGCCCAGTTCATTCCGCCGTCGGTGGTCTTGAGCACGCCGCCGCCCGTCGTGCCCATGTAGTACTCGAGTGGCCTCACCGCCGAGCCGGCGACGGCCACGGAGCGGCCGCCGCGGTACGGACCAATCTCGCGCCAGCGCATCCCGGCGAACGCACCGGGGTCGAAGGTCTGGGCGCGCGCGAGCGCGGGCAGCGCGAGCGCAGGCAGCGCGAGCGCGGCAAGCGTGATGACAAGGCGGTGACGAGCGACGGCGGTGGCCACGCGATCCTCCTCGAATGGGCTTCGGCACAGCGACGTTGTGCGCGCGCTGCCGCGCGCGCAAGTGCCGCGCGGGCTGTTCGTGCTCCCTTCACGGCGTACATTTACGGACTCCGCCGCGCCTCTTCCGGCGCGACGTCCCACGAGGCATACCACGAGAGGGTTCGGACCATGATGCCGCCACGCCGGCTCGTCGCCATCTGTTCAGTAACCGTTGTCGTGGGGTGCGTTGGTGCAGACAAGTCCCGGGATGCGCAAAGCGCCGCGGACGCCGCCGCCCTGCCTGACAAGCCCGAGTTCACCGTAAGCGGATTCAAGACGCCCGAGTCCGTCCGCTACGATCCGGCGCAGGACCTGTATTTCGTCACGAACATCAACGGAGTCGCGTCGGCAAAGGACAACAACGGCTCGATCGTGCGCGTGTCGGCCGACGGCAGGCTCCTCGACTCCACGGCAGCGTTCGTCGCCGGAGGGTCACAAGGCGTCACGCTGAACGGTCCGAAGGGAATGGCGATCGTTGGCGACACCCTCTGGGTCGCCGACATTGATCAACTGCGCGGCTTCCACCGGCTCACCGGCGCACCGATCGCCAGCGTCACCGTCAAGGGCGCCGCGTTCCTGAATGACGTCGCGGCCGGCCCCGACAGCGCGATCTACGTCACGGACTCGGGGATTCACTTCGACGAGAAGGGACAGATGTCGCATCCGGGACCGGACGCCATCGTGAGGATTGCGGGCCGCATAGCCACCATTGTCGTGAAGTTCGACGGCCAACCCGCGCCGAACGGGATCGCCTGGGAGGCCGCGAACTCACGCTTCCTCGTGAACGGCTTCAACTCGAAGGCGCTCTACGCGTGGACACCGGGAGCTCTCCGGGCGGACTCCATAGCGGCAGGCCCGGGGGGCGGCGATGGCCTCGAGGTCCTCGGCGGCGGCCGGGCGCTGTACACCAGCTGGGCCGATTCCTCGCTCAACCTCTTCGATGGCACCGCGTTCCGCACGGTGCGCAAGGGGCTCCCCTCGCCGGCGGACATCGGGGTTGACACCAAGCGTGGGTTCGTGGCGGTGCCCTTGTTCAACGACAACCGGGTCGAGGTCTGGCGCATTCCTGACCGGCCGTGACTGCGCGTTCAAATCGCCGTCACGGTTCGATTCCTCGAGGATGCTGAAGCGCGGCCGCCCGCCGTCCCGGTGGGCATGTACGTGTGAGCGCGCGCGGTGAGCGCGCGGCGCTGGATGCTGGTCGCGGCGTCGTTCGCCGCGACGCTCGGGGTGGCGGCCTACATTCTCTGGTCGGGGTGGGCGAGCGCCGGCGCCCCGCCACGGATTCCCGTCGCCGCTCATCTTCTCGCCCTGCTCGCGGTGCTCGCCGAAATCATCACGCGTACCGTGAAGATCCACTGGAGCGCCGCAGCGCTGCGCATCCCGCTGCGGTTCGTCACGGCGTTGCGCGTGTGCCTCGGCGGCGACTTCGGCGCGTCCATTACGCCATCGCGATCGGGGGCTGAGCCCGCACGGTTCCTCATCCTCGCGGAGGCGGGTGTGCCGTCCGCGCACGCCCTGCTGATTCTGTTCACCGAGCTCTTCCTCGAGATGTCTTCGCTCGGCGTGCTGTGCTTCGTCCTCGCGAGTGGCTTCAGGGGGTCCGGGCTCGTCGTGCCGTTGATGACCGGCATCGTCGGCGGCTATGCGACGATCGTGCTTTCCGTAGGCGCGTTCATGTATCTCCTCGCGCACCGCAACGCGCACGGCCCGCCGCCCGTCTGGGCGGGGGCGGTCGGGCTCCACGCCGGCCGCTGGCGCACCATCCAGCGCTCGCTGCGGTCGCTGCGCACGAGCATCGCTGCCCTGAAGCACGCCCGGCTGGCGCCCATGGCGGCTGCATTCGTCGCCTCCATGGTGCACGTCTCGCTGCGGCTCGCGGTGTTGCCCATCATCGCGCTCGCGATGGATCCGTCGCTGCCCCTCGCGACGCTCGTGCTCTGGCCGCTCGTCTTCCTTTATGGAGGCGCGGTCGCACCAGCTCCCGGTGGCGGCGGGGCTGTCGAGTACGCGTTCAAGCTCGCCCTTACGCGCGTGATGTCACCCGCGGTGCTGGGTGGCGCGCTCGTCTGGTGGCGCTTCTACACGTTCTACCTGTATGTCCTGCTCGGCGGACTCGCCGCCGGCGGCACGGCGCTCCGGGCAATTCGCGACGAGCCGCGAGGGCGACTGCACCAGCTCGCGCAGCACGCGCGCTGAGACGGCTCAGGGCCTGGGGCACGCCGTCCGCACCGCGAGGAATGCGCGCGGCGCGCGACCAGCAGCCGACGCGTTCCCGATCAGCGTGTCACCGCGTGCAACGGCCCTCGCCGTCACCGCCTCCCCTCCGTCACGCCACGTGACGAGGATCGTGTCAGGGCCCTGCTTTCGCAGGAGCGCCTGCAGCGGGAGCCGCGCGCTCAGAGCGGCCGGCACGGGAGCGGCCGGTCGTTCCGCGAGGTCGGCCTCCGCGGAGCGGAGCCGATTCGCCGGTTCCACGAGCGCCAGCACCTTGCGTGCGGCGGGCGCGGCGGCCGCCAGTGAGTCGGCGCGCGCGACCGTCCGCGGTGCGGCGAGCGCGTTCGCCCGCGCCGACTTGTCGAGCCCGCTCACCGGCTCGTCCCCCACCATCTCGTAACAAACCAGGCGCGACAGCTGTTCGTCCTTGGCCGCAGTCTTCAGCGTGGCCTCGGTCGCTGCCGCGAGCGCGGCGCGTCCCTCCGTTCCAGCGACGGGCGCACGGGTTTCCGGCGCGCTGGCGACGGGCGCACGGGTTTCCGGCGCGCTTGCGACGGGTGCACGGGTTTCCGGCGCGCCGGCGACGGGTGCACTGACCGAAGTCGTGCGACCCACGGCCGCGCCACTGACGGCCGTCCCGCCGGCGGCCGCGCCACCGCCCGCCGCGCCACCAGCCGTCACGCCGCCAGCGAGCGCACCGGCCTGATCCCGCTGGCCGGCGGCCTTCGGCTCCACCGCACCGCTTCGCCGATCCTCATCGAGCGCCCCCTTGGCCCGCGCGGGTGCCGTCGACCGCTCCTCCTGCTGCGCCGGCGCAGAGCGACGCACATCTTCCGGCGTCGTGCCTCGCGACTCGTCCGGCGCCGTACGGCGCAGCACAATCGCCGTGCCGGCCACGACGACGAGCAGCGCCGCCGCGCGCATCATCCACCAAGGCCGGCGGCGGCGTGGCGCCATCCCGGCAGGAGCCGTCGCCTCTCCCGGCCTGCTCGTCCCGCCCACGTCGTCGAGCGCGGCGATGATTCGCGCGCTCGCGGCCGCCAGGCCGCGCGCCTCGGCCGCCGCGGCGGCCCACTCGGGGTCGCTCCGCACAAGCGCTTCGATGCGCGCGGATTCGGCGGCATCGAGCTCGCCGTCGAGCCACGCGTGAATGAGTCCTTCGTCAGGATGCGGCATGCTGCTCTCTCCGGCGTCGCGCGTCCTGCAGCGCCTCGTAGGTCTCCGCCAGTCGCCGTCGCGCCCGCGACAGCGTCGTCCCGACGGAGGTTCTTTCGATCTCCAGCACAGCGGCGATCTCTCCGTAGTCCAGCCCTTCCTCCTTCAGGAGCAGCGCCTGCCGGTCACGCTCGGTGAGTGCGTCGAGCGCGTGCCGCGCGTCCGCCGCCTCGTGAGCGCGCTCGACCGCGGGCTCCACGGGCTCCCGCTCTGCCTCGCGTGCCTCCGCCGCCATCAGCTCGAGGTGCCGGCGCTGCCGCGCGGCGCGCCGTGCCTCGTCACGCACCAGGTTGTTGGCCACCGCGAACAGCCACGAGCGCTCGTTCACGATCTGCTCCTGTCGAAGCGCACGCACGAAGGTCTCCTGTGCGATTTCCTCCGCCCAATCGCGGTCGCCAAGGCGTCGCGTGAGATACCGCACCAGCGTCGCGTGGTACTCGCGGAAGAGACGTTCGGCCTGCTGCACGCGTGTCACCAGTCCCGGACGAGTGCGTCGAGCGCCGCGGCGTCGAGCTGCGACGCCCCGTCCTCGGCGATCTCGATGGCCACGCGTCGGCCGTGCGTGCGTACGCGCTCCCCGACCGCAAACAGCGGCCCCAGCTCCGGCAGTCGCCGGACGACCTCGAAGTACGCGGGCGAGAACGCCCGGATCCGCACGACGCGCGCGCCGTCGAGCGGCCGCGTGTCGGTCCAGACGCTGTCGCGCAGGCGGAACGTGTGCGTACCGGCGATCCGCGATGATTCATCCTTGCGCAGGCGCTCGTCGAGGTCTGCGAGGGTGCGCGCCGAGCGCTGCTCGGCCGCCGCCTTCGCGGCCTCGAAGCGATCCATCGCCGGGGCGGCCGCGTTCGAGCTCAACGGGCGCAGCTGCGCGGCATCCCGCCCGCCCGCGCCGACCGCGCCGGCGGCACCCGCGGCGCCGGCGGAGAGCCGCATCCCGGGCTCCGTCACGAGGTACGACGTGAGTTCCGTCGGGATGCCGTAGCGCTCGCCGAGCTGGCGCAGCTCGGCGTCGAGTTCAGGATTGCCGCCCGTACGCCGGCGTTCCGCGCTGAGATAGCCGACGCGCTGCACGGCCCAGAGTCGCGCCACGAATGCGTTCTCCCCGGCCCGCGCGGGGAGCGACACGCGCGCTGTCCACTGCACGGGCCCGTCGGCGCCCCGGCCTCCCACCGTGAGAAGTGCGCTTTCCCGCGCGCCGGCGTAGCGCGCCAGCACCACGAGGTCCTGCCCCGCGAAGAGATCAATCGACCCCTGCGGCTGCATGCCGTAGAGCCGGACGCCGTCCACGCGGATCTGCACGTCGGTCACCACCGGCCGCGTGAGCCGCTCGGTCACGATTCCCACCGCGCGCTCCACCGACTCCTCCAGACGCACGAACGTCGCCGTCCCACGTCCCTGCAGCGCGAGCTGCTCCAGCAGGGCGGCGTTCACGTCGGCGCCGATGCCGAACGTGAAGACACGGCGCTGCCGCCGCAAATCCGCCGCGCGCTGCGCGATCGCCTCGGCGCGCGTTTCGCCGACGGTCGGCGCGCCATCCGTCAAAAAGAGCACAAGCGGGAGCCGCCCGTCCGGCGCGTCGCCCCGCAGTGCCTCCTCGAGCGCCGCCTGGATGTTCGTGCCCCCGTTCGCCCGCAATGCGTCAAGATACGCCAGTGCCTCGCGGACGTTCGCGCTCGTCGCCGCGGCCCAGCCGTCGCGGAACGCGCGCACGTCGCTGGAGAAGTCGATCACCCGGAAGCGGTCGGCGCTGGTCAGGGTCTGCAGCAGCGCGCGGCCCGCCGCGCGCGCCTGCTCCATCTTCCGGCCCGACATCGAGCCCGAGACGTCGAGTACGAAGACCACGTCGCGTGGCGTCTCGCGCGCGGCACGCGCCGGTGGTGAAAGCGTGATGAGCGCGTACCCATCCTCGCCGCTCGCCGCGTGCGCGAGCAACGCGATCGCCGCTCCATTCCCGTGCCTCACCGGCACGAGCACCGTCAACGGACCCCGCGCGCCTTCGGCGCGCACGACGTGCCGTCCGCGATCGTTCGAGCGCTGCAACGAGTGAGTGGGCGAGTACGCATCGCCGAATGCACCGCCGTTCTCGTAGGTGAGGACGAACGACTCGTTGCCCCCGGTGTCGTTCCCGCGCCGTGTGCCAAGCCAGTCGAGCCGCAACGCGTCGCCTTCGCGCTCCGCGACGGCCCGGAACCGCACGACGACACGCTTCTCCTCGCCGGGCTGGATCGGGAAGATCCGCGTGCGGAGCAGGCCGTGTCCCATCCATTCCACGAGTGCCGGGTCGCGGAGCCTGCGCACGATCTCCTCGTACACCGCGCGCGCCCGGTCGGCGCCCATCGTCTCGCCCGTCACCATCTCGTCGTTGATGGAGAGCGCGAGGTCCTCGAAGGCAGCGCCCTTCGGGAGCGGCAGCAGGTAGTCCGCCTCGCCCACCACTCCTCCGCGGTTGACGTACGTCTCGGTCACCTCGTAACGCACGACCCGCCCGTCGAGATCCGCGCGCACCCGGCTCGCAGTCCGTTGCACCTGCGCGACCATCGGACGGCACCGCACCGCCGCGAGGCACTCCGCGTTCGGCGGGCAGGGAGGTGGGCAGGGCCGCACCGGAAGCTCGACAACCTGCGCGACGGCCGGCGTCGCAACACCGACGAGACTGACCAGGCCGGCCAGGTTGACCAGGTTGAGCAGGTTGAGCAGGCTGGGAAGGAAGGACCCTGAACGGCGAGGCATGGTGTCTCCAGGTAGCACGGTTGCCAGGGAGACGCCGGCCCGCCGCGAACTTGCACATGCCCCGGACTTACGGGGTTTGCTCGCCCCTGTCCCGGCGGTCCGGGGCCCTCATTTCGCGGGTTCGGCCGTCGGCGCGCCCGCCCTCGCGGGTGCCGCGGGCTCCGTCGGCGCCGGCGCGGGCAGTCCTCCGACCGCGGGTGTTCCACCATCCGGGGTGACGACAGGCGCCATGTGTGGCAGCGGCGTCTGGTCGTCCACCACGGCGACCCTCCGCTCCCACTGTCGCATCATCTGGATGAAAGCCGTCGCCAACTCCGCATCAAAGTCCGGCCCGGCCCCCGACTGGATGTTCGACAGCACGCGCTCCGACTCCCACGCCTCTCGGTACGGCCGGTGTGTCCGCAGCGCGTCGTACACGTCGCAGATGTGCACCAGCCTGCTCGCCTTGTGGCACTCGCGGTGGAAGTGCCGTGAAGGATAGCCGCCCCCGTTGATCATGATGTGGTGCTCGTACGCGACGGCCGATGCGAGGTCCAGCTGCCGGTCGCTCTCATAGATGATCTTCGCCCCGTCCGCCGGGTGCCGGCGCATGATTCCCCACTCCTCGTCAGTCAGCTTGCCCGGTTTGGTCAGAACCTCTTTCGGAATTCGCACCTTCCCGAGGTCGTGCAGGAGCCCGGAGACGCCGAAGCCGCGCACGTCCTTGGGTCCGAGCCCGATGAACTCGGCCAGCGCCATCGCGAGCACGCTCACGTTGAGCGAGTGCGTCGTCGTGTACTGGTCGAACTGCTTCAGCTGCAGCAACGGAATGACAATGTCGCGATCGCCGTGCATCGCGACAGACAGCGAGCGGACCACGCTCTCCGCCTCGATCAGCGGCAGCTCACCGCTGATCTGCACTTCCTCGTGCAGCCAGCGGATCGTGTCGGCCTCTTCGCCGAGCGAGTACTGGATCGTCGCCGTGGGCAGCATCTCGTCGGGCTTGAGCACGCCTTCCGAGCCCTTCACCCCGATCGCGCCGAACTTGATGGTCGAGCGCCGTTCGGGGCTGCGTGTCGCGCTGTCAATCGCCTGCATGCTGAGGCGGGCGAGCGCGTCGTCGAGGAACGCCTCGAACTCGTCGCGTCCCACCTTCGCTTCGAACTCGAGCCGCTGAATCCCGGCGTTGGCGAGACGCAGCCCCCAGTCCCACTCCCCCAACTCCCGCAGTGCGACCTGACCATAGATGACGTCGAGCCCGAGGAACGAGAACTGCGGGGTCGCGTCCTTCTCCTGCAGCTGGCGCAGCCGCTCGTACGATGTGTCGATCACGCGGACGCGCGCGGGATGCCCGTCAGCGTAGAGCGCCATGGTGGAGAGTGCCTGCGCGAAGGAGTTGAGGAACCTGGCCGCCTCGGCGCTCACGACGCCCCTCCCAGGCGGGCGACGGCGTCACTGAGTTCCGCATCCGAACTGCGCGCAGCAAGGTCGAGCACCTGCTGGGCGGCGGGATCGTCACGCCAGTGCGCCGCGAGCCCGGCCAGCGCTGCGAGCAGTTCCGGCGATTTCGAGGCGAGCGCGCGACGGCGCAGGAAACGCTTCCTGCCGGTCGCGCGAGCAACGAGGAACGCGACCGTGTCCGGCGAGCGATACGACGAGAGCGCACGGATCCCGAGCGCGCGCACGTCGGCGGAGAGCGTCGTGTCGTCTGCACGCGAGCGGAGAATCGCCGCCGCATCCCGCGGGCAGTTCGTCATCGCGGCGCCGAGCGCCAGCCGCACAAGGCGCTCATCGGGGTCCGACAGCGCCGCCGCGATCGCCTGGTCCCGCATCTCAGGTACCTTGATCAGCATGCGAAGCGCCTCACGCCGCACGGCACCGTCGGGGTGTCGCAGGTAGTCGCGCGCGGCGAAGCCTTCGGGCATCGCGCCGAGCTTGCCGAGGATGACGAGCAACAACCGTTGCACGCCCCAGCGTGCTCCCGGAAGACGGGAGGCCACGACCCGCCCGACTTCGTCGCCGAGCCCGGCGAGCAACTCGACGAACGCCGAGGCCAGCCGGTCGTCCGCCGACTCCAGCCCGTCCAGCAACGGTTCGGCGGCGGCGAGCCGCATCCGTGAGACGAGCCGCTGCACCACCGGCAGATTGACGGGAGTGCGCTGCAGCTGCTGGTGCAGGCGATCCACCGTCGCCACGTGGCGCCAGAGAGCTTCGCGCATCCACCCCTCCGGCGCCGCATCCAGCAAGTCCAGCGCCGGAGTGAGATCCCCCCGCGACGCCAGCGCGTCCACCGAGCGCCACACCGGCTCGCCCAGAATCTGGATCTCGATGCCCATCGCCAGCAGCCGCTCGGGCTCGCACGGCAGTACGTCATCCGTCTGATGGAACACCGGCGCGGCACGCGACATCTTCTCCAGCGCCAGGCGGTACCCGTCCGGGTTCGGGTCGTCAAGCTGCCAGCCGGTGATCAGCCGCTGCACCTGGTCGCGCAGCGCGACGTCCGCCTGCGAGCGCGCCAGGGGGCTGCCCTCGTCGGCGTGCACCGCGAGCTTCGACAACATGCGCACGAGCGAGTGCGAGATCGTCTGCCCCGACGTGTTCGCCGCGGCCTGCACCAGCTCGACGACGGCGTCCACCGCCATCCCCTGGGCCGCATCAATCACGAACTTCTTGCGCTGCCGTTTGTCGCCGCCCATCTCGAGCAGCCGGGCGAGCGTCTGGGGTTGCAGCGTCGCCACAAGGCGCGAAATGCGCTTCTGCAGTGCGGCCGCTTCCTTTCCGCCTTTCGACTTGAGCTCTTCGGCGATCTGCAGGAGGTAGCCGACCACCACCTGGTCGTAGGCCGCGTCCTTCTTGTGCTCTTCGATCGCCTTCGCCACCACCACCGGATCTGTGGATTCCGCGGAGTCGAGCTTCTCGTCGGACGCCTCCGCGGCGAGCGCGGCGCGCGCGAGGCCGATCCAGAGCTGCGCCGCCCGGCCTCCGCTTCGCATCTCCGCCTTGTCGTCCTCGGCGGGCTTGTCCGGCTCCTCATCCAGCAGCTGCAACTGTTCGAACGTCAGCGGAAAGAGCCGAACGTGCGTCCACTGCTGCAGCACTTCCGGGCCCTCGAGTCCCAACGGCTTTGACCGCCGTCCCGCGTCCTCGGCCACCGTCGCGAGGACGTCGGCGATTTCCGCCGCCGAGACTCCTTGCGTGAACTTGACGGCGCCCAGGTGATGCCGATGGAGACGCTGGGCGAGGTCGCGGAGCACCGGGTTGTTTTCGTCCGTCGCCACGCCCTCGATGACCAACTGCTGACGCGCCACGCCGAGCGAAAGCGAGGCCCGGTCCTTCAGAAGGGCGTCGACTCGTCGCACGATCCCCGCCGTGGCACTGTCGAGCAGCGGGTGCCCCGGGGGATAGATCGCGTTCTTGTGCAGTCCAATTGAAAGCTCGATCAGGAAGTCCGACAGCTCGCGTGAGAGTGAGGCTGCGGAGTCCCCGACCGTCGTCAGGCGCGCCATGGGCGGCAATATGATAGGAACCGCGACGCTGAGCAAAGCCGCGACACCTGCGGTGGACGGCCACTGCCGTGGGCGTTATCTGTTCCTCGTGCCCCCACCTGCCGCCACGGCGCTTCCCGAGCCACTCTCGGCCACGCGTCGGGCCACTCTCACCGCCGCTGCCAGTCGCATCGTACCGCACGCGTTTGCCGAGGCGACCCGCGGAGAGGCCCTCATCTCGGCGATCGCCGCGCGGATTCAGCGGCTCCCTCCGCCGAAGCGACGCGACTTCGAGATGGCGCTCGACCTCCTTGGCAACCGGTGGGCAACGCTCGCAACCGGGCACCATCCGTTGCCGTTCCACCTGCTCGCGCCGGAGGAGCAGGACCGCCTCCTCCAGCGCTGGTCCCGCTCGCGCGTCGGTGCGCTCAAGACCATCGTGCAGGCGGTCCGCCGGCTTGTTCTCCTCGCCGAGTACGCGACCCGGGAGGCGGAGCGTGAGGTCGGCTACCGCGGCCCGTTCTACGAGCGGGGCGCGGAGCTGCCGTGGGAAGGTCCGCTCGTGGGGATCGCGTCAGACGCTGACCCTGTGGCCCGCGGGTCGCGCTCGGCAGCGGTTCCGGCGCCGCGACCGTCACCGTGGCACACCGATGCTTCATCTGTCGGCGCAACCGTGCGCGCGGAGGTTGTCGTCGTCGGGTCCGGCGCGGGCGGCGCGGTGGCGGCGGCTCGCCTGGCCGAGGCGGGGCACGACGTTCTCATACTCGAAGAAGGCGAGCCGCTCGATGCCGGGGACTTCAACGAGCGCGAGGGCGAATTGCACGAGCGCCTCTACGCCGACGGCGGGCTCCGGGCGACCGACGACCTCGCCATCTCTCTGCTGCAGGGCGCAACCCTCGGGGGCGGCACGACCGTCAACTGGATGGTGATGTTGCGCACCCCCGACTGGGTGCTCGAGGAGTGGGCGGCTCGGCACGGCGCGGAGGGGATGTCGCCGCGAGACCTCGCGCCCGTGTTCGAGCGCATCGAGGACGAGGTCCACGCGCGCACCGTGCCGGACGATGCCCACTCACCGAACAATCGCATCCTTCTCGACGGGGCACGGGCCCTCGGCTGGGCGACTCGCCCGGCGCGGATCAATGCCCGGAACTGCCTGCGTACGGGGTTCTGCGGCGGCGGCTGCCGCTACGGCAGCAAGCAGGGAGCGCTCCAGGTGTTTCTGCCTCGCGCGGTGGGGTCAGGGGCGCGCGTCCTCGCGTCGGCGCGGGCCGAGCGCATCGAGTTCGCCGAGCGAGGTGGCGCCTTTCCGCTCAAGCGCGTGCACGTCGTGCTCACCCAGCGGGGGGCGTCACCGCGGACCGTCGTCGTGGAAGCACCAGTCGTTGTGCTCGCCGCCGGCGCCATCGGAACTCCGGTGCTGCTCCAACGCTCGGGACTGGGTGGAGACGCGGTCGGCCGCTATCTGCGACTGCACCCCACCTCCGCGGTGATCGGCCTCTTCAACCAGGAGATCTACGCCGCGGCGGGGATCCCGCTCTCCGCCGTCTGCGACGAGCACCTGCGACGCGACGCCAACGGCTATGGCTACTGGATCGAGTGCCCGTCAATGCATCCGGCGCTCGCCGCGGTCGCGACGTCGGGCTTCGGCGCCCAGCATCGTGAAGTGATGCTCCAGTTTCGACGGCTCGGCAGTTTGATCGCGCTCGTGCGCGACGGCGCTGATCAGGAACTCTCGAACGGCGAGGTGAGCGCCGCGCGTGGAGGGCGTACGCGCATCCGCTATCGCCTCGGACCGCGCGACGCGCAGCATCTGGTCGAAGCGATCGCCGCGAGTGCCCGGCTGCAGCTCGCCGCGGGGGCAATGGAAGTACGCACGCTGCACACGAGCCCGGTTATCGTCCGGCGCGAGCGCGATCTGGCGGCGATCTCAGCGCGCCGCGTCGGGGCGAACGACGTCGCGCTCTTTTCCGCTCACGTGAACGGCACATGCCGCTTCGGGCGCGACCGCGCCACGAGCGGAACCGATCTGCACGGCGAGCGGTTCGGAGCGCCCGGCGTCTTCGTCGCCGACGGTTCCCTCCTCCCCACCGCCCTGGGCGTCAACCCGCAAGAGACCATCATGGCGCTCGCGACCATCGTCGCAGAACGCGTCGCGGCACGCCGACGCCCCGGCTAGCTTTCTTCGCGCCGGATCTCCGTCGTCCCCGCCTCACCCCGCATCGCTCTGTCGAGGACCCGCGACTTGGCTGAGTCCGCCAGCGCCGATCTGCAACTGCTCGCCATCAACACGATCCGCACCCTTTCAATGGACGCGGTCCAGCAGGCGGAGTCGGGACACCCCGGCACGCCGATGGCACTCGCGCCGCTCGCCTACCTGCTCTATCACCGGCACGTCCGGCATAACCCGGCCGATCCGCTCTGGCCGAACCGGGATCGCGTCGTGCTCTCCGCGGGACACGCGTCCATGCTCCTCTACGCGACGCTCTTTCTCTGCGGCTACGATCTCTCGCTCGACGACATCAGACAGTTCCGCCAGTGGAAGAGCAGGACCCCGGGACATCCTGAGGTGGGGCATACGCCGGGTGTCGAGACAACCACCGGCCCGCTCGGGCAGGGACTCGCGAACGCCGTCGGACTGGCGGTCGCCGAAAAGCACCTCGCGGCGGTCTTCAACCGCGAGGGCCACACGATCATTGACAACTTCACCTGGTTCATCGCCAGCGACGGCGACTTGATGGAGGGTATTTCCCACGAGGCAGCATCGTTCGCGGGTCACCAGCGACTGGGCAAGCTCATCGGCTTCTACGACGACAACCACATCACGATAGATGGCCCCACCGAACTCGCGTGCAGCGACGACGCCGCCCTGCGCTTCACGGCGTACGGCTGGCACGTGCAGCGCGTGAGCGACGTCAACGACCTCGCCGCGCTCGAGCAGGCAATCGAGACGGCCAAGGCAGAGCGCACCCGCCCGTCGCTCATCGCGGTCCGCACGCACATCGGCTACGGCAGTCCGAACCGGATGGACACGGCCAAGGCGCACGGCGAACCGCTCGGCAGCGACGAGGTCGCGCTCACCAAGCAGAAGCTCGGGTGGTCCGCGACCGAACCGTTCGTCGTGCCGGCGGAGGCCCTCGCACACTGGCGGGCGGTCGGGCAGCGGGGGGCGACGCTGCAGGAGACGTGGCGCCGCGCGCTCATCGCCTACGCCAGGGCGTTTCCCGGTGATGCGAAGGAACTCGGCCGCCGCCTGCATGGCGACCTGCCCGCCGGATGGGAGGCCGCGATCCCCACCTTTGACGCCAGCAACGGTAACGTCGCGAGCCGCGCCGCGTCCGGCGCCGTACTCAACGCGATCGCGCCGGAGCTTCCCGACCTCATCGGCGGTTCGGCGGACCTCACGGGGTCGAACCTGACTGCCGTGAAGGGCACTCCCGTCTTCAGCGACGCCGCACCGGCCGGTCGCAACCTCCATTTCGGCATCCGCGAGCACGGGATGGCCGGCATCCTCAACGGCATGGCGCTCTACGGCGCCGTCATCCCCTACGGCGGCACCTTTCTCATCTTCTCCGACTACATGCGCCCGGCGATCCGTCTCGCGGCCCTGATGAAGTGCCAGGTCATCTACGTCTTCACACACGACTCCATAGGCCTGGGAGAGGACGGCCCGACGCACCAGCCGGTCGAACAGCTTTCAGCGCTGCGCGCGATTCCCAATCTTCTCGTGATCCGCCCCGCGGACGCGAACGAGACCGCCGAGGCATGGCGCTGCGCGATCAGGCGCCGAACCGGCCCGACGGCGATCATCCTCACCCGCCAGAAGCTCCCGCTTCTCGATCGCGAGAAGTTCGCGCCCGCGAGCGGCTTGGCGAAGGGCGCCTACGTGCTGGCCGAGGCGCCGGCGGGAACTCCTCGCGCGGTGATCCTCGCCTCAGGCTCGGAGGTCGAAATCGCGCTGAAGGCCCGTGAGCTGCTGGCCGCCGGCGGCGTCAGCGTGCAGGTGGTCAGCGTGCCGTGCCACGAGCTTCTCGCGCAACAGCCCCAGGCGTACATCGAGAGCGTTCTACCGACCGGCGTGCCCCGCGTCGCCATCGAAGCCGCGCACTCGATGTCGTGGCATCGTTGGGTTGGCAGCAACGGAGCGATCGTCGGCATCGAGACCTTCGGCGCGTCAGCCCCGTATCAGCGGATCTATGAGGAGTACGGACTCACACCCACGAAGCTCGCGGAGTCGGTGAGGTCGGTGCTCACGCACTGAGGCGCGTGCCGGGAACCATCCCGCATTCCGCATTCCAAGCTGGAATGGACTGCACACCGCTCATTCCGTATCCCGCATTCCGCATCTCGTTTCACGCCTGCCCATCCATTCGCCCCAGCTTCCGGAGCGTCGGCAACCGCGCCGCCGTGACGGCAACGACCACGAGCGTCGCCAGCCCGCCGAGCACGACGCTCGGCACGGTCCCGAGGAGCTTCGCGGTCACGCCGGACTCGAACGCTCCGATCTCGTTCGACGACCCCACGAAGATCGCGTTGACCGACGACACACGCCCGAGCATGTGCGTCGGCGTCATCGTCTGGATCAACGTCGAGCGGATGAACACGCTCACCATGTCGGCCGCGCCGCCCAGCGCCAGCACAGCCACGGAAAGCACGAAACTCGTCGAGAGCCCGAAGGCGATCATGCACAGGCCGAAGGCCGCCACGGCGCGCAGCAGCACGTGGCCCGTTCGCTTGAACGCGCTCGCGTACGCCAGTACGACGGACGTGGCCACGGCGCCGACTGCCGGCGCTGCGCGCAGGAGCCCCAGTCCCTGTGGCCCGACGTGCAGGATCTCGTCCGCGAACACCGGCAGGAGCGCCGTCGCACCGCCGAAGAGCACGGAGAAGAGGTCGAGCGAAAGCGCGCCCAGCAAGATCGGCTCGCCCCACACGAATCGGATCCCCGTGGCGAGACTCCGGCCCACCGCCTCCGTGTGCTCCGGCCGGATGTCCGAGCGGTGCCGCACCATCGCGATCGCGCCGATCCCGGCGAGCATCAGCACGACGTCCGCCGCGTACGAGAGCGTCGTCCCGCCGATCGCGTAGAGCAGCCCCCCGACGGCGGGCCCCACGACGGACGCCAGCTGCCACGTGCCGCTGCGCCACGTGACCGCGTTCCCGTACAGTTCGCGCGGCACGATCTCCGCCCCAAGTGCCTGCCGCGCCGGCTGGAGGAAGCTCCGGGCGAACCCGCTCACGATGATGACGCCGTAGATCGCCCGAACAACCGCCTTCGGCGCGCCGGGAAGAAGCATCGGAAGCACCAGGAGCGCAGCGGAGCACCCGGCCAGCACCGTGAGCGCGGCTAGGGCGACCCTGCGCCGGTCGTGCCGGTCGGCGATGTGCCCCGCATAGAGCGCGGTGCCGATGAACGGGAGCGCCTCGGCAAGCCCGATCAGCCCGAGCGCGAGCTTGTCGTGGGTCAGCTCGTACATCTGCCACCCCACCACCGTGCCCTGGATCTGCACCGCGACGGTGAAGGTGAGGAGGCCGACGATATAGCGCCGGAAGTCGGGGATGCGGAGCGACGCGTAGGGAGCGGAAGAGACGGGACCGGTCGCCGGCACACCGAATCGTAGTGGGCCCCGGTCACCCTTGCCACCGCACGGCGCGCGCGCCATGCTCTCGCGTCCAGCGGCACGCACACCACCCACCAGGATGTCCGGAACGCAGATGAGGTCCCGCCGGGACGCGCGGCCGAGAACCCCAGGCAAGCGCTTCCTCTGGTCCAGCTGGCCCACCGAGCGCCTGATGCAGCTCAGGCTGCGCGAACTCGGCGTCGCCATCGAGGGCACTTGGGTGGCACGGTGCGTCGCCGAGCTGTACCGCGAACTCGAGCGGAAGCACATCCGTCTCCGGCCGCACGTCTGGCTGTCGGATGAGTGGTTCTCGCCGGCGAACGTGCCGGGTTTCGCGGTCCCCTTCTATCTCACCCACCCGCGCCTCCTGCGCCTCGAGCGCACCGAGCTGCTCGAGGCCGAGGGCGGCTCCTACGCCGAGTGCATGCAGATCATGCGTCACGAAAGCGGGCACGCCGTGCAGCACGCGTACCAGCTCCACCGGCGCCGAGAGTGGCGGCGGCTCTTCGGGAAGTCCTCCACGCGCTACCCCGAGTCCTATCGGCCCAATCCGGCGAGCAAGCGCTTCGTGCAGCACCTGCGCCGCTGGTACGCTCAGAGCCATCCGGATGAGGACTTCGCCGAAACCTTTGCGGTCTGGCTCCGTCCGCGCTCCGACTGGCGTCGCCGCTACGCCGGATGGCCCGCGCTCCGCAAGCTGCAGTACGTAGACCGGCTCATGAAGGAGCTCGCCGGCGTCTCGCCCATCGTGCGCAACCGGCGCCGCGTGGACCCGCTGCGCACGATCGGCCGTACGCTGTTCGAGCACTACACCTACCGCCGCGCGCTCTACTCCGTCGAGTATCCCGCCACGTACGACGAAGACCTGCAGCGCCTCTTCTCCAGCGCGCCGCGCCACCGGACGCACGAAACCGCGGCCAGTTTCCTTCGACGGCACCGCAGCGACATTCGCCGCGTCGTCGCGAAATGGACCGGCGAGTACCAGTTCACCCTCGACGCCGTCCTGGGCGACATGATCGGCCGGTGCCGGATGCTCAAGCTCCGCGTGGTGGGCCGCGAGCGGCAGCTCCTTACCGACTTCATGGTCCTCCTCACCGCGCGGACCATGGAGTTCATCGCGAAGCACGGGCGCCGTGACTGGATCGCCGTATGAAGGCCAAACGAAAACTGCGCATCCTCGCGCTGATGCATCCACAACTCGTGCCGCCCGCCTCGCTCGAGGGGCACTCTCCCGAGGAGATCAACGTCTGGAAGACCGAGTTCGACGTCGTGAGCCAGCTGCTCGCGCTCGGGCACGAAGTGCGGCCGCTTGGCGTCCAGTACGAGCTGCATCCCATCCGCGATGCCGTCGAGCAGTGGAAGCCCCACGTCGTCTTCAACCTCCTCGAGGAATTCCACGGGGAGGTGCTCTTCGACCAGAACGTCGTGAGCTTCCTCGAGCTGCTCAAGGTGCCTTATACCGGCTGCAATCCGCGCGGCATGATCATCTCGCGCGGCAAGGCGCTGTCCAAGAAGCTCGTCGCGTATCACCGCATCCGTGCCCCCGACTTCGCCGTCTTCCCGATCGGGCGCAAGGCCCGCCGGCCTCCCCGCCTCAAGTTCCCGGTCATCGTGAAGTCGCTCATCGAGCACGCCTCCGTCGGCATCGCCCAGGCGTCCGTCGTGGACAGCGACGAGAAGCTCGCCGAGCGCGTCCGCTTCATCCATGAGCGCGTCGGCACCGACGCGATTGCCGAGCAGTTCATCGAGGGGCGCGAGCTCTACGTGAGCGTGATGGGCAACGAGCGTCTCACCGCGTTTCCCGCGTGGGAGTTGATCGCCGAGAAGAAGCCCGAAGACGCGCCCCTGATCGCCACGGCGAAGGTCAAGCACGACGTGGAGTACCAGGAGCGTCACGGCATCGAGATCCGCGCCGCCGGCCTCGCCGAGGAGCAGGCCGCACACCTCGAGCACGTAGGCAAGCGCATCTACAAGATTCTCGAGCTCTCGGGCTACGCGCGCATTGACTTCCGGCTCGGCGCGGACGGCCAGTTCTACTTCCTCGAGGCCAACCCCAATCCCGAGATCGCCGAGCGTGAGGAGTTCGCCTCGGCGGCGAAGGCGGCCGGTGTGCCATATCCCGAACTGCTGCAGCGCATCATCAGCCTCGGACTCCGGCAGCAGCGTATCGAGTAGCCGGCGGTCGCCGCGTGGCTGGACTTCGCCCGCACCAAGGCTCCGTAATCGAACTTTAATGCAACTTTTGCGCCCGCCGGGGTGTCTACCGAGCGACCGCCGTGCCGTCTCCGCCCACCACGGAGTTCCCGCATGCGACGTGCCCAGTCGTCTTTCGCGCTCACCTTGGCATTCGCGCTCGCCGTCGAACCGCTCGGCGCGCAGGTCACCCCTCCCCCCGACACCGCGAATCGGCAAGCCGACGCACTCCGGGTCTTCCTCGATTGCGACACCAGCGGATGCGACGAGGATTTCTTCATCACCGAGATCCCGTTCGTCAACTTCACGCGCGACCGGACGTTTGGCGACATTCACCTGCTCGTCACCTCGCTCGCGACGGGGGCGGGCGGCTCGCAGTACACCGTCAAGTTCATCGGCCAGCGGCGCTTCGCCGGACTTGCCGACACCGTCGTCACGAGCGTACCGCCCAACACAACCAGCGATGGCCGCCGCCGAGAACTCGCGCGCGTATTCAAGCTCGGCTTGATCCGCTACGTGGCGACCACACCGCTCGCCGGCCGTCTCAGGGTCGTCTACGACGCACCATCCGGCGCGAGAGGGCAGTCACCAGCGCTCGTGAAAGACCCGTGGAACTTCTGGGTCTTCCGGATCAGCGCGAACGGAAACCTCAACGGCCAGAGCCTGTCCACGAGCGACCGGGTCTCGGGTAGCCTCTCCGCACGGCGCATCACCAACGACTGGAAAGTCGTCTTCTCGGGAAGCGGCAGCAATCGAAGGACCAAATACACGTTCGAGGACGGCTCCTCCAGCGAGTATTCCCTCCGCTCATACAGCACCAGCAGTCGCGTGGTGAAGAGCCTCGACGCGCACTGGTCCGCGGGAGTCAACGCCGAGGCGGGCCAGTCTGACTACTCGAACCAGAAGCTCTACGTCCGCGGCAGCCTTTCCGCCGAGTACAACTTCTTCCCCTGGTCCAAGGCCACCGAGAAACAGTTCGTCGCCATCTACGCTCTCGGCGCGCAACACTACCGGTATCAGGAACAGACGATCTACTTCCTCGACCGAGAAACGCGGCCGAATCACCAGTTCGTGCTGGCCCTGACAACCCGCCAGCCCTGGGGCTCGCTCGAGGTGCAGGGGCGTGCGTCGCAGTATCTCCACGACGGCTCCAAGCAGAATCTCTCGATCAGCGGCTGGACCGATGTCCGGCTCTCGCGCGGCCTTTCGGTGAACCTCTTCGCGTACGCCTCGCGTGTGCGCGACCAGCTCTACATCGCCGCCGGCTCCCTCACGCGGGATGAGGTGCTCACACAGCAGCGAGCGCTCGCCACGTCGTACGACTACGGAGTGTCCGTCGGGATCTCATACACATTCGGCTCCCTCTACAGCGTCATCGTGAACCCGCGGCTGGACAATCTGGGCGGCGGCGGTAGTTTCTTCTTCTTCTAACTCGTTGCCGTAGAACAGGTTCGGCGACAACGAGCTGCCGCGATCGTAAGTGGCACCACCGCTCCGCCTCACCGAGATGGGAGCGTGAGTCTGCGAGGCGCTCATGAAGTGGATCCTCATCATTGCGTTCACGCTCGTGGCGATCGTCTCGGTCGCCGCGCTCGCCGGTTCGCGACTGCCGCGCGATCACCTCGCGACCGTTCGCGCGACATACCGGGCAGCGCCTGAGAGCGTCTGGGCCGTCATCGGCGATCCGGCGGCGACGACGACGTGGCGCAAGGACCTCAAGTCCGTCGAACTGCTCGCGAGCGTCGAGGGGCGGACGGCCTGGCGCGAAGAGTCAGGCAGCGGCAAGGTGAGCTACGTGATGGCCGAGTGGGATCCTCCGCGGCGCATGACCACCCGGATCACGAGCGACGACCTCCCCTACGGCGGCCAGTGGGAGTTCACCCTCGCGCCGGCGGGCAGCGGTACCCTGTTGACCATCACCGAGCGCGGGTTCGTGAAGCCGGCGCTCTTTCGCTTCATGGCGCGCACGTTCTTCGGCTTCACCTCGACGCTCGAGGGCTACCACCGCGCGCTGGG
Source organism: Gemmatimonadaceae bacterium (assembly GCA_035286465.1). Taxonomy (GTDB): domain Bacteria; phylum Gemmatimonadota; class Gemmatimonadetes; order Gemmatimonadales; family Gemmatimonadaceae; genus Fen-1231. Next base: position 86,842 of record DATEDF010000105.1, read on the forward strand.
CGCGAAACTCGGCGAGACGGCGACGCCGGAGGTGGTCGCTTCCGGCCGGTGAGCGTCGCGACGCGCCGCTCGCTCAGCGCCTGAACGCCGCCTTGGTCCAGACGAGCACGACGCCGCAGTTGCTCCCGCCCGGCAGGTACTGCGCCGGTGCGATCGTGGCGCGCGCGTAGATCTCGACCGCGGCAATATGCTCCTTCGGCGTTGCCTGAAGGACCCGCGTGTCGGACCGGTTCCCGTCGAGCCAGATGTTCGCCAGGCAGAAGCCCGTGGCGGAGGGGAGGTACATCTGCCACTCGCGCGTCACGGACCTCGCGTCAATCGTGACGCCCGGGGCGCCCTGGAAGATCGAGCGCGTATCGAAACGGTACTGGAACTGCGTCGAGTCGAGGAAGGTGCCGAAACCCAGTTTCCGCCGTTCCATGAACTCCGCCCGGATCATGGGCAGGCGATTGGTTTCCCTGATCTTGACACTCGGCAGGAGCACCGTGCGCTCGAGCTCGACGCGGACTTCCTCACCTCCCGTCTCGAGCACGTTCACCGGAAGCATCACGGGCGTGTATCCGACGGCCCGCACGAGCATCATCCGCGAGCCGGCCGGGGCATTGGCGATCTGGAAACGGCCCGCCGGGTCGGTCATCGTGGACCCGTCGAGTCCGTCGAGGTCCACGGCCGCGCCCGCGAGCGGTGCGCGGCGCTGATCCGTCACGACGCCGCGAACCACTCCCGTCTTCCCCGTCGCGCCCAGGAAGAGGTCCTGTCGCCGGATCGGCACCGAATCCCCCGCCAGCGAGACACCGCCCGAACTGAACTCCGGGGCGTACCCGATGACGATGAGGTTTTCCAGCGGCGGCACGCCACAGACGTAGAAGTTGCCGATCGAGTCCGTGCGCGACTCCACGACGCGCGCCGCCTGCCCGGTCTGCGAAAGCGCGTCGCTCTCCCAGCTCGCGCGCACGCGCGCGCCGGCGACCCGCGTCGTTCCGTCGCTCGTCCTGGCGGCGCCGAAGACGACTCCTTCACGCCCGCGCACGCGCGAGCCGCCGGGGCAGAGCCGTGACCAGATGGTCTCGATCGAGGGCGTTCCGATCACCACAGCGCCTCGCGCGCGCGCCGCGGAATCCACCGCGGCCGAGAGGCTCCCGATCCCCGTCCGGTCGAGGAAATCGTGGAATACCGAGAGACGCCGCAACCGTTGCGGCCCGCCGATCGTGAAGCGTCCCTGCTCGTCGGTCGTCGTGGAGATGCCGCCCGGATCGGCGAGCACTGTGGCGCCGGCGAGGGGCCGGTGGAGCAGGCTGTCGAAGACGACACCGCGGATGCTGTCGGCTACGGATGCGCTTCCGCCGGCTCCCGCCGGCCACGCGTACGCGTGCGGCGCGGCGAGAGGCGCAGCACCTGCAATCGCGACCAGCGTGACAAGAAGCGTGCGAGGCGCGGGTCGAGGACGACGCATCATCAACCCCCAATCGGGATGAGCGAGTGGCTAGGGACGGGATCGAACCGCCGACACGCGGATTTTCAGTCCGCTGCTCTACCAACTGAGCTACCTAGCCAGGCGTCTCAAATCTATCCGTCCCGGAAGGGCGGGCCAACCCGGACGACCGCGCGGACGTGCGCACGAGGTGGAGCGCTCCTCTGCATCCACGGGGCCGGACCCCACGAGGCAGTCGCTACTCACACCCCGGTGCCTCCCCTGCGTATTCTTCTGAACTGGGACTGTTCGCCCACGTCGTTGCCGCGCTGTTTCCCGGTGGAAGCCCTGCCATGACTGCCTCGCGCAATCTCCGTACGCGTGGACTCGGCGATCGATCGCGCGGGCCCGCGCGCCCGTGATGCCGCCGATCCGCGTCGTCTTCCAGGGCGAACTGGGGGCCTTCACCGAGGAGGCGATACAGCAGCTCTGGGGTGGCGACGCGGAGCTGCTCCCGAAGCGCGACTTCCGCGATGTGGGCTCGGCCCTGGTCGCCGGTGAGGCCGATCGGGCCGTGCTTCCCATCGAGAACACCCTCACCGGCTCCGTGCAGATCAGCCACGAGGTCATTGACTCGACTCCCGGCATCCACGCGATCGCGGAGACCGTCGTCGCCGTGCACCACTGTCTCCTCGGTCCACCGGGGGCGACACTCGACCAGGTACGGAATGTGTTCTGTCACGCCGTCGCGCTCTCGCAGTGCCGGAATTTCTTCCTCGCCCATCCGCAGCTCACCGTACATCCGGCCTACGACACCGCCGGCTCGGTGCTCGACGTCGCGAATCTCGCCGATCCGCAGTTCGCCGCGGTCGCGAGCCGGCGCTCGGCGGAGCGCTACAAGCTCGACATCCTCGTCGCGGACATCGAGGACCGGCCGGACAACCAGACGCGATTCCTTGCCCTCGCGACCGCGCCCCAGGCGCTGCCCACCGGCACTCCGGCACGCACGATGCTTCTGCTGACCGCCCGCGACGTGCCCGGCGCTCTGCTCAACGCGCTCGCGCCGCTCGCTCGCCACGGTGTCAATGTCCGGCGTATCGAAACGCGCCCGGCCGGCGAGCCGTGGAGCTATCGCTTCTTCGTCGAATTCGACCATCAGGTGGGCGACGAGGACGCGGAGGCCGTCGTCCGCGAAGTCGCCGGGCGCGCGCATGCCGTCCGGCTCCTCGGCACCTATCCCCGGTGGAGCGCCGGCCGCCGCGGCTCGATCGGCTGGAAGTCCGGGTCGCTCCCCGGCGTGGAGTAGCCGCTACGGCGCGGTCTTGGGCGTCCGTCCGTGACGCGCCGTGATCACCGACTTGATGCCGCCGCGCACGTTGAAGTCGCCGACGACCGTCATCCGCCGCGGTTTCGTGGCCTTGACCAGATCATCCAGGATCCGGTTCACCGCGCGCTCGTAGAAGATCGCGTCGTTGCGGTAACTCCAGAGATAGAGCTTCAGGCTCTTGAGCTCGACGCATCGCTGGTCGGGCACGTACGTCACGGTGATCGTGCCGAAGTCGGGCGCGCCTCCCTTCAGCAGGGCGAGTTCCGAGGCGTCGCTCTCCACGCCGCCGAGCGGGCAGAGTGCGGTGAACTCCGGACACGTCAGGACGATCTCGTAGTCCCGCCGGGAATACGGATTCGGGAACGTCTCGAGCAGTTCGGGCTGCGGCATCGCCTGGGGCTCGGGGCGTTCGCGGTGTGGCCTACGGCTCGTCCCGCAGCTTCTTCGATGCCTCGTCCAAGAGCTTCCGTTCGGCCCCCGTGAGGCTCTCGATCCCGTGCGCCGAGATCTTCTCCAGCACTTTGTCGAGCGCCGTGGGGCTCGTGTGCGCCGCACGGCCTCTTCGGCGCTCCGCCGTACGCTTCGCCATCATCGCGTTGCTGCGCGCCACGATCTCATCCACGTTCTCCCGCTCGCGCGCTCGCGAGCGCGGCAGCGCCTTCGGCACCGCGCGCGGCGGAAGATCCTCCGGTTCATCCGGCACGGGGGAGACGCTCTGCCGCAGGCGGCCGAGATTCACCGCCGCGGTCGCGCGAAGGTAGAGCCAGCCCGCCGTGAGCCCGCCCAGGTGCGCCAGATACGCCACGCCGCTCCGGCTGTCCGACGCCGCGATGCCGCCCACGAGGTTGATCACCCCCACCAGCACCACGAGCCACCGGACGGTCATCGGGATCACGCCGAAGACGAGAAGCTGCTCGTCCGGCCAGAGCGTTGCGTACGCGAGCATCACGCCGAACACCGCCGCCGACGCGCCGATGAGCACGGTGTCACCCGGCACGAACAGCAGGTGTGCAAACCACCCGCCCAGCCCGCAGAAGAGGTAGTACCGCACAAATTCGCGGGATCCCCAGCGCCATTCCACGCGCGGTCCGAAGAGCCAGAGCGTGTACAGGTTGAGCGCCAGATGCCAGAACCCGCCGTGCACGAACATGTACGTGCCGATCGTCCACCACTGGTGCCCCAGCTTCTGCGTGTGAAAGCCGAGCGCGAGCTGCACGTCCGCCGGCTTGAGCAGCGTGAGCTGAATGAAGAAGACCGCGACGTTGATCGCGATCAGCCATTGCACCACGGCGGTGATCCGTGGAGTCGCTGCGTCGGGCGCGTGGTCTTGGGACGGCACGTGTGTCACGGTCAGCGTAGCCCGGCGGGCGGCGGGAGTCGGAGCACCAGCCGCGTGTCGGCATGCGTCGCCGTCGCCTGGTCGAGCAGGGTCGCCCAGCGCCGGTCGAGCATCATCTGCTCGCCGACCGGCAGCGGCGGATGAATGACCACTTGCGTGGCGGCGCTCGCGCGGTGTGCCTGCTCAATTATCCGCAGCAACTGGCCGTCCGAGGTCTCATCCCTCGGGCACAACACGAGCGCGTGCGCGCACTTCGCGCGCGCCGCGGCGCTGATCGTCTCTATCGCGTGCGACAGCGTCCCGTTCGGCCCCGTGAACTCCACCGTCACCTGCGTCAGGGAGAGGTGGGGAGTGAGCGCGCCCAGGGCTTCGGGACGCATGCCGTCAGTATCGAGCATCACCGGAATCGCCGGCTTCACCGCGGTGAACGCTCCGAGGAGAAAGTTCACGTTCGCGAGCGGATCTCGACCACCGATCGCGACAGAGTGGAAGGTCGAGCGTCCCAGTTGACGTTCCAGCTCCCGGGCGAGCGCCGCGGACGTGTACATCGTGGCGGTTTCCGCCTCACCGGCGAAGCGCACGAAGAGCTGGCGTCGTCCGGCCCAGACGCCCTGCGCCTGGACTCCGGCGGGAACTCCCGTCAGCGCGGCCGCTGCCATCGGTACACCCGTCATCGCGATTCTCCAGATGCCCGTGGTCGCAGGGCCAGTTCCACGATCCGTTCGCACAACTCGGGAAAGCTGATCCCGGCGGCGGCAGCCGCTTGCGGGATCAGGCTCAACTCCGTCAGCCCGGGCAGCGTGTTTGCCTCCAGGCAGTAGAATGTTCCCTCTTCCGTCAGCCGGAAGTCAATGCGAGCGTAGCCCGAGAGCTTCAGGGCCGTGAATGCGCGCATCGCGAGGTCCTGCACCTGAGCGCGCTGCCCCTCGGCCAGCCGGGCCGGGAACACCTCTTCAGCCATCCCCGGCGTGTACTTGCACTCATAGTCGTAAATCTCGTGCTTGGGGATGATCTCGCCAACTGGAAGCGCCGCGTCGCCGAGAACCCCCACGGTCAGCTCGCGACCCGGGACGAATGCCTCGAGCATCACCTCGTCGTCGTAGCGAAACGCTTCCTCGACGGCCGGCCCCAGCACGTCGGCCGACTTGACCAGCGTGAGCCCCACCGTGGACCCCTGTTTCGACGGCTTGACCACCAGGGGAAGTCCGAGCGCCGCCGCGGCGCGCGCCGCATACACGGGCTCGCGCCATGTCTCCGCGTCGCTCCGCCGGATCATCCACCAGTCCGGCGTCGGCACACCTGCGACACGAAAGAGTTTCTTCGACAAGTCCTTGTCCATTGCCAGCGCGCTCGCCATGTGGCCACTCCCCGTGTACGGCACGCCCGTCAGGTCGAGCAGTGCCTGGATCGTTCCGTCCTCCCCGTGTCCCCCGTGCAGACCGAGAAACACCACGTCGGTGTCGTACCGGGCGGGCACCATGCGCGCCGCGGTCTCGATCCCGTGAGGCGACAGCCGCTCGAGCGCTTTCTGTTCGGGCGGGAGCACGTGCATTACCCCGCTGGCGAGCATCCGGCTTTCCTCCGCCTCCGTGAGCGGGCCGCGCGCGGTGTCGAGTGCCGTCACCGCGTGGCCTCGTGACCGGAGCGCCGCGGCTACACGGAGCCCTGACGCCAGCGACACGTCGCGTTCCACCGACGTGCCGCCCAGCAGCACCGTAATCCGCACGTCAGCGCGCCATCATGTACTGCAGCATGTCCGAGCGCGTCACGATGCCCCGGATCGCTGCCTGCTCTCGCACAAGCACCGCGGGGTTCGACTTGGAGAGCAGCTTCACGATGCCGTCCACCGAGTGCTCGGCGTCCACGATCGGGAACGGCGAATCCATCACGTCGCTCACGGACTTGTCGAGCACCCTGACGTCTTCGAGCCCCTTGACGCTGAGCGCCCCCTCGCTGACGGAGCCGACGCACGCCGGGCCGTCCATCACCGGGAGTTGCGACACGTCGTGCAGGCTCATCAGCCGGAGCGCCTGTCGTACCGTGGCGCCCGGCGCGACGCCGACCACGCCGGCGGGTGCGCGGTCATGCTTGACGTCGAGGAGCTGCCCGAGCGTCACGCGTTCCGGTTCGAGCATCTGGTTCTCGCGCAGCCACTCGTCGTTGTAGAGCTTGGAGAGATACCGCTCGCCCGTGTCGCAGAGGAACGCCACGACGCAGGCTTCCGGGTCGTTCACCCGGCGTGCCACGCTCAGAGCCACGTGTGTGATCAGCCCCGACGAGCCCCCGCCGAAGAGCCCCTCTTCGCGAGTCAGCCGCCGCGCCATCGCGAACGCATCGCGGTCGCTGACGGTCTGGAACTCGTCGATCACGCGCATGTCGAGCGTCTCCGGAAGCTTGTCCTGGCCGATTCCTTCCACCTTGTACGGCACGCCCTCGGTCTTGGTCGTGCCGCCGCTCCGCCAGTGCTCCGCGAGGATCGAGCCGACCGGATCGCCGCAGACCACCTGCACCTTGGGGTTCTGCTTCTTGAGGAAGCGCCCGACGCCGGTGATCGTGCCTCCCGTCCCCGCTGCGGCGACGAGGTGCGTGATCTTCCCTTTCGTCTGCTCCCAGATCTCCGGACCGGTCGTCGCTTCGTGCGCGTCCGGATTCGCCTGATTGTAGAACTGGTTGGCGAGGATCGCGTTCGGCGTCTCGCGCGCGATCCGCTTCGCCGCCATCACGTAGCTGTCCGGGTGGTCCGGTGGCACCGCGGTCGGCGTGATGATCACCTCGGCGCCGAAGGCCTTCAGCAGCCGGACTTTCTCCTGCGACATCTTGTCCGGCATCGTGAACACGCATCGGTACCCCTTGAGCGTGGCGGCGAGCGCGAGGGCGATGCCCGTGTTGCCGCTTGTGCCCTCGACGATCGTTCCGCCGGGCTTGAGTGTCCCCTCGCGCTCTGCTCGCTCGATGATCGGGATGGCGATGCGGTCCTTCACCGAGCCGCCGGGATTGTACATCTCGGCTTTCGCCCACACCGGCGTCTTGATTCCCCGGGTGACGCGCGTCAGCCGGATGAGCGGCGTCCAGCCGATCGTGTCGAGCACCGACTCGAACACCTTGAGATCGCGCGCGCCGCCGGTCATGGCGCCAATCTACGCCTTGGCGTCCCGCCCGGCGATCTGGCCCGTCTCGTGCCTCGCATCCGACGCGAGCTGCGCGAGCAGCGCCAGCGCCTCCAGCGGCGTGAGCGTGTTCGGGTCGGTGGCGCGCAACCGCTCCACCACCGGATGCACCTCCGTTCCGCCGAACAGCGCGAGTTGTTCGCCCGCCGGCCGTACCGGCGTGGCCGCCCGGCCGGCGAGGCCTGCGGCCAGCTGCTCACCCTCGAGGAGTGCAAGCAGGGCCCGTGCCCGTTCGAGCACCGGCTTCGGGAGCCCCGCCAGCCGCCCGACTTCGATTCCGTACGAGCGGTCGGCGCCTCCCGGCTTGAGGCGGTGCAGAAAGAGAATCCGCTCCCCGCTCTCCCGCACTTCCACGTTCCAGTTCTGCGCCGCCGTGAGCTCGTCGGCGAGCTGCGTCAGCTCGTGGTAATGCGTCGCGAAGACCGTCTTGCACCCGACGCGATCGTGCAGGTGTTCACTCACGGCCCACGCGATGCTCACGCCGTCCCACGTGCTCGTCCCCCGGCCGATCTCGTCCAGCAGGACGAGGCTCCGCGCCGTCGCGGTGTGCAGAATGGCGCTCGTCTCCGACATCTCCACCATGAACGTGGACTGCCCGCGCACCAGGTTGTCGCTCGCCCCGACGCGCGTGAACACCCGGTCCACGAGGCCGATCCGCGCCCGCGACGCCGGAACGAAGCTCCCCATCTGCGCCATCAGGACGATGAGCCCAATTTGTCGCAGTATGGTACTTTTCCCGGCCATGTTCGGCCCCGTGAGGATGATCACCCGCGCGTCGGCCGACAGCCGCACATCGTTCGGGATGAACTGCTCACGCGGCATCATGCGCTCCACGACGGGGTGCCGCCCGGCCGTGATCTCGAGATCGAAGCCCTCGACCACGTCGGGCCGTACGTACCCCTCCCGCGAAGCCACCTCGGCGAGCGTCGCCAGCACGTCAATCCTCGCGAGCGAGCGTGAGAGCCCCTGGAGGCGCCCGATCGCGGCACCCGTCCGTGCGCGCAGGCTCTCGAAGAGGCGCCGTTCCAGCGCCTCGATCCGCTCGGTGGCATGCAACACCTTCTCCTCGAACTCCTTGAGCGCGGGCGTCACGTACCGTTCCGCGCCGGAGAGCGTCTGTCGCCGCTGGTAGTCGGGCGGCACCAGCCGGGCGTTGGCGTTCGTCACTTCGATGAAGTATCCGAACACCTTGTTGTAGCCCACCTTGAGCGAGGCGATCCCCGTGCGCTGCCGTTCGGCGGCCTGCAGCGCCGCGATCGCGTCCTTGCCTCCCGCCGCGATCGCGCGCAAGTCGTCAAGCTCGCGGTCCACGTCGGGGGCGATGGTTTCCGACGCGTCGTCCGCGATGGAGACGGGGGGCCGTGCGACGAGCGTGCGCCGGATCTCGGCGGCGAGGTCCGCACACGCGTCCCAGGCGGCCAGTTCACCGGCGAGCGCACCGCCCGCACTCGTGCGCCTGAGCGCGGCCTCCACCTCCGGCACCCGGCCGAGCGAGTCCCCCAGCGCGCGCACCTCCCGCGGGTTCGCGCGGGCCGCCGCCGTCTTCCCCGCGAGGCGCTCCACGTCCCGCACGCCGTCGAGGGCCGCGCGGAGCGCGCCGCGCGCGCCGGAATCCGCCACCAGCGTCGCGACCGCGTCGAGCCGGGCGTTGATCGCCGTCGGGTCCGTGAGCGGGGCGAGCATCCACTGGCGCAGGGCGCGCGCGCCCATCGGCGTCTGCGTCCGGTCGAGCACCCCGAGCAGCGTCCCGGAAGCGTCCGTGCCCCGCAGCGACTCCACGAGTTCGAGATTGCGCCGCGTCATCTCGTCAATCGGCATCACGCCGCCCGGACGCTCGACGACCGGCCGCCCGAGATGCGGCACTCCGCCCGGCTGCAGCTCACGCAGATACTTCAGCAGCGCCCCTGCGGCCCCGACCGCCGGCGCGTCGTCCGGCCCAAGCCCGAATCCCTCGAGCGAGCGCACGCCGAAGTGCTCGGCAAGCGCCGCCTGTGCCGTATCTTCCTCGAACTCCCACCGCTCCCGTTCCGTGACCAGCGCGTCGAGTCCGGCGGCCAGCGTCGAGTCGCCGGCATCCCCCGCGCACACGAGAAGCTCCCGTGGCGCGAGCCGGGCCATCGCCGCGCCGACGTCGCGGAGCGGCGAGAGGAGGAGCCGGAACTCGCCGGTCGAGACGTCGATCGCCGCGATCCCCGCGACGTCGCCCGAGCGGCGAAGCGCGCACAGGAAGTTGTTGCGCGCCCCTTCGAGCAGGTCGTCCGCGAACGCGGCCCCCGGCGTGACCGTTTCGGTCACCTCGCGCCGCACGATCCCCTTCGCGAGCTTCGGGTCCTCAACCTGCTCGCAGATCGCGACGCGGAATCCCTGAAGTACCAGGCGCCGCACGTACTCGCTCACCGCCCGCACCGGCACTCCCGCCAACGGCACGTCGGCGGCGCCCCCGTTGTTCCGCGACGTCAGCGTCAGGCCAAGCGTACGCGACGCGACCTCGGCGTCCTCATAGAACATCTCGTAGAAGTCGCCCATCCGGAACAGGAGGATCGCGTTCTGGTGGCGCGCCTTGATCTCCCGGTACTGTTGCATCAGCGGCGTCGCCGGCTCCCGGCTCACGGTTTCTCCGCCTCCACGACGATCGCCGTCGTGTTCGCGGCCCTGAGCTTCTCCGCCACTCGCACGGCATCGTCGCGCGTGGGATAGCGTCCGATGCGCACGCGATACGGCTTTCCGGCCGTCACGCGCGCGGCGTAGCCGCGCGCGACCAGCCGCTGCGCGAGACGCTCCGCGACTTCCCTCGTCGCATACGCCGCCACCTGCACCGACCACGTTCGCGTGCGGGCCGCGGCGCCCGGCGCCGCGCGTGCACCCGCTGCGGCCCGCGCCGCCGACTGCGCCCTTGCGATCGAGTCCGCTCTCGCGACGGAGTCCACGCGGGCCGCGGAATCGGCGCGCGCCGAATCCGCCGCGCGCTGAAGCTCGCCGCACGGCCGCGAGTAGTACGCAATCTGGTTCGCTAGCTCCACGTCACCACTCGCCACGCGTGCCCTGGCGTCCGCAAGCGACGCGCACGCCGGTCCCAGGGCGCCCTCGTCGAGCAGCACGCGCCCCATCCAGTACGCGCCCTGCACGCGCGAGACGCCGGTGGCGTGCTCCAGCGCGAGCCGCTCGAGGTGCCGCTTCGCCGCCGCCCGGTCTCCACGGGACAGCTCCAGCTGCGCGAGCCGGAGCAGCGCATCCTCCGCGCGTGGCGACGTCGAGAACTCGACAGCGAGACGGAGGTAGTCGCGCCGCGCCTGCTCCGCCGTCTCCGCCAGCGTGGCCCGCCAGAAGAGCGCCTCGATGTACGGCCGCGAGCCGTTCGGTGAGACCGCCAGAACCGAGTCCACCAGCGCGCGCCCGGCCGCGACGTCGCCGTCGTTCACCAGCCGCTGCACGCGGCGAAATGCCGAATCCGAAGCGCTCGCCTGCCCTCCCTGCGCCGCACCGGGCTGCGTCAGGGCGCACGAGAGAAGGACCCCGATCAACGCACCGCGGAAACTAGACATGGCGGCCAAGGCCGGTCCCCGACCGATTGCTCACGCGGCGGCGCGACGGCCCCTGCCGACAGCCATCGCCAGGAGCAGTGACTTCAGCAGCTGCACGTCCGATGAGACGCGCGTCTCCTTCAGCGACGCATCCGCGGCGAGCAGGAGCTCGAGGGCTCGATCCACCGACGCGTCATCCCAACGGCCGACCGCCTGCACCCACGCCGCCACCGCCTCGCCCCACGGCCGCCCTGCCAGCGAGGCCGGGTTCTCGCGCAACAGGCCGATCAGTTCCCGTTCGAGGCGCTGCGGCGGGAGCCCTCGCGAACGCGCCGCGAGCGCCCACCCGATCGCGAGCGTCTGCGTCGTCAGCGCCATGACGACCGACACGGCGGTCGTCTTCGGCTGCGCCAGAACCCGCTCGAGCAGCGCGACCGCGCCCGCGGCGTCGCGCCGGGCGGCTCGATCGAGAAGATCACCGAGCGTCTCGCCGTGGCGAACGCCCACCACCGCACTGACCGCCGACTCGTCGATCGTCCCGCCGTTCGCATAGCTCCGCAGCTTGTCTAGCTCGCCCGCGATGAGCGCCAGGTCGTTCCCCGTCGCGCCGCACAGGAGCGCCGTCGCCCCGGGTGTGATCGTGGCGCCGAGCGAGGTCGCACGACGCGCAACCCACTTGGCGAGCTCGTCCTCCGTGAGCGGGCGAAAATCCACGGCCGCCGCCCGGTCGAGAAGCGTCGCGTCCGGCTTCGCTCCCGCCGCGGCAACAAGGAGGAGCACGGTGTCCGCCGCCGGGCGCTCGAGATAACGCTCGAGTACGGCACGGACATCCTTCCTGAGCCCGGTAACGTCCCGGATGACCACGACGCGCCGCTCTGCCATCACCGGCAGCGCATCAAGCGCCTGTCGCAGGGCCGCAGCGTCCAGATCGGCACCGCGACGCACCTCGAGATTGAAGTCGCGCGTGGCGGCGTCCGTGGCGCGCTCGACCACGGCGCGCACCTTCTCCTCCTTCAGAAACTCGTCGTCGCCGTGGAAGAGATAGACGCGGTCAAAGCTCCCGCTTTCGAGCGCCGTCTTGAGGACGCGCATCGCCACCGAAGGCATGCGCGGAATATACTGCGCCTCTCAGCGCAGAACGGCCATCCTCAATGGAGCGTGCGCGCGCGCCAGGGGCAGCGACGCCGGGATGAGCCGCGCGGGACTGCACGGTGCCAGTCGCTGTCTCAGTCGGGCGCGAAATCCCGCCGATGGCTGAATCCCCCCGAGGCTTCGTGCCACCATGAGTCCGCGCCGCAGGGATACGTCGAACCGCGCGCAGCCTTCGCAGATCCCGACGTGTTGGCGCATCTCCGCCACTGCGCCGCTCGGCAACGTGGCATCGAGATACTCGAGATGTCGACGGCGGAAAGTCGTGCAGTCCATCGGGTAGGGGTGGGTCGCTTACGGTACCCGCTCACCTCAGCCGGGTTCCGCCCCCCACGCCCACCTCCTACGCGATGGCCAAACGCACGCTATCGCAACGCAGGCTCGATGATCTCCGCAAAGGAGTTCCGGGCCCGGTTCAGCCGCGACTTCACGGTGCCCAGATTGCAGCGCGTGATCGTGGCGATCTCTTCGTACGAGCGCCCTTCGATCTCGCGAAGCACGAACACTTCGCGATGATGCTCCGGCAGCCGTGCCACGGACTGCTCGACCAGTTCCTTGATGTTCCGCCTCCGGAACTCGTCGTCGGGCCGAGCGGAGGGATCCTCGAACTCCAGGGGCCGCTCATCGTCGTCCCAGTCCTGCGTGATGGAGGTGAAGAGGACCAGCGGGTTCCGCGCGCGATTGCGCAGTTCGTTCTTCGCCAGGTTCGACGCGATGGTGTAGATCCAGGTGGAGAACTTCTTCGAACGGTCGAAGCGGCCCAGGTGCCGATGGACGCGAATAAAGACTTCCTGCGTCAGGTCCTCCGCGCGCTCGCGGTCGCCGACGACACGGTTGATGAAGTTCAGCAGTCGCGTCTGATAACGTTCCACCAGCACGTCGAAGCTACGCAGTTCGCCAGCCAGATACGCGTTGACCAGTGCGGTGTCCTCGAGCGCTCGCAGCTCCGCGATCCCTCGCGGTCTGTCGAGCTGCCGCATCCCTGTTCTGAGCGCCGCACGCTCCATCTGGACCACCTCTGCTCGGCTGAGTAGGAGAATCCCGCCGATAACCAGTGCAGAAGGCGTGCCGTTGACATCTGGGTCGTGCCGCCGAGTGAAGTCGTTTTAGAACAATGAGTTGCGAACTTGTCTCCGCCGGCCGCTGTCCTGCGGTTGGGAGCGATGCGTCCTCGAAACGGGACACTTTCCCTACTATTCTTATCGTCCGCGCTTCGTGCCGGCAGCCTGTTCCTTCTCGAGGCTGGCGCGAAAGCCGGCGGCGTAGAGAAGCCCGAGCGCCGTCTTCGCATCGCAGATCTCGCCGCGCTCGACCATTGCGAGCGCGCGTGAGAGCGGCAGGGTCGTGACCTCCATGAACTCGTCGCGCTCTCGCCGCGCGTCTCCTCGCGTGAGGCCGGTCGCCAGAAAGAGGTGGATCCGTTCGTCGCTGAACCCCGGCGTCGTGTACGTCGAGGTCAGAAACGTCAGCTGCGCTGCGGAGCATCCGGTTTCTTCGGCCAGCTCTCGGCGGGCGCAGTCTGCCGGCGCCTCCCCCGGATTGAGCCGCCCGGCCGGGATTTCATAGAGAAACCCGTCGGCCGCGTATCGGTACTGCTTGATCAACAGCACCTGCGGGTCGGCGGCGGCGGGGTCGCTGAGAAACGGCACCACCGCGCTCGCGCCGGGGTGTCGCACGATCTCGAGCTCACCCATGCTCCCGTCGGGGAATCGCACCGTGTCCACGTCGAGGTTGATGACTCGCCCCGAGTGGATGCGCTCGCTCTTCACGCGCGTCTCGTCCTTCACGGGGTTGTCCCGTCGGCGTCTGCGTCGTGGACTTCGACGGGGCCGAGGCCGAGGCGCTCGAGCGGCTCGCGGACCGCCCCTGCGTCGCCGACGGCAAGCACCAGCAACTCCTCTGGATGGAGGTGGGCTTCCGCCGCCCGGTGAACATCTGCCGCGGTGACCGCGCGCACCCGTTCCCGATAGCACCCGTAGTAGTCGTCGCCGAGCCCGTAGACCTCCGCGGTCGCGATCGCTTCCGCCACCGCTTGCGTCGTCTCGTAGCGAATCGGAAAGACGCCGTCGAGATACGCGGTCGCGAGCGAGAGCTCGTCGTCACCCACCGGCTCCGTCCGCAGCGTCGCGATCTCCCGGAGGATCTCCCGCGCCGCGGCATCGGTCACGTCGGTCCTCACGGCCGTCGAGACGACGAACGGACCCTCGTGCCGTCGCCAGTCGAACGCGGAGCGCGCTCCGTAGGTGAAGCCGTTCCGTTCGCGCAGGTTCAGATTGATGCGCGACGAAAAGAGCCCGCCCAGCAGCGCGTTCATGACGAGGATCGGGAAGTAGTCGGGGTGCCGTCGCCGTACACCGCGGTGTCCCACGCGCAGCTCGGTCTGCGGTGCATCAGGCCTGTTCACGACACACACGCGCCGTGCCCGTCCGTTGGTGCGATCGTCTACCGCGCATGTCGCCGGCGGCACCCCGCGCCACGTGTCCAGGACGCGTTCGGTCAGCGCGATGGCGTGCTCGGCCTCCACGTCGCCCGCGAAGATCAGCGTGGTCGCGCCCGGGACATACCGCTCGCGATGAAACCCCCGCAACCGATCCGCGCTGAGGCGGCGCACGGAGTTCGCGCTTCCGCCCGCCGGCACCGAGTACCGCGAGCGCTCGGCGAAGAGAAACTCCGCGAACTTGTCGTTGGCGAGTCCCCGCGGCTCTGCCTGCTGCTGCAGCAGCTCCGCCAGTCGCTCGGTCTTCAGCCGCTCGACGTCGCGCTCGCCGAACGCGGGCGCGGTCAGCGCTTCAGCCAGCAGCGCGAGGACCCGTTCCAGACGCGCCGGCGTCACCGTGACGTACACCATCGCGCTGTCCCAATCGCAGCCGACGCCGAGCCCGGTCCCAAGAAGCTCGAACTGCTCGGTGAGGGCCACACCGTCTCGCCCGGTCGTGCCCTCCGCAAGCCCGAGCGCAGTGAGCGATGCGGTGCCTTCCGCGCCTGCGGAGTCGCACACCGCACCGGCGTCAACGAGCGCCAGGACCGTCACGAGCGGGAGTCGCGGCATGCGCGCGACCGCGACGCCGAGACCGTTCGCGAGGCGCGCGCGGTGCACCGCGGGAAACGCGTACGCGCGGGGCGCTCCTCCCTGGGGTCGCGGAGCCGTCATCACGCGGGCCCACTGCCTGCGGCATCGCGCGGCACGTACACCAGTGAGATCCGATTGTCCTCACCGAGTGACTGACCGACGAACGCGTCCACCGCCTCCGCGGTGACCGCGTGGTACCGGCCCGTCTGCGCATTCACCAACGACGCGTCACCGAAGTACGTGGCGAACCGTGAGAGTCGGTCCGCGCGTTCACCGGCGGACTGCATCGCTCCCGTGAGATCCGTCTCGATCAACGCCATCGCACGCTCAACCTCGGCCTGCGTCACGCCTGCCGCCCGGAGCTCTTCCACCTCTTCCGCAACCGCCGCCTCGAGCTGCTCCACACGCACCCCCGGCCTCGCCGTGGCATCGACGATGAGCAGGTCGCTCCCCTTGGCGAGGTCGAACGTGAACGCGCTCGTTTCCGACGCGAGTTCGCGATCTCGCACGAGCGAGCGGTAGAGCCGGCTTCCGCGGCGCATCCCCAGCACGGCCCCCGCGATGCTGGCGACATAGTAGGCGGGAGTGCCGAATGCCGGTGAGCGAAAGGCGAGAAACAGGCGGGGCAGCATCACGTCGTCCTCGACGACCTGCCGCCGCCATCCCCCGAACTGCGCCGGCACTTCCATCGCCGGGAGCGGCGGCTTCCCCGCGCCACGCGCAAGGGACCCGAAATATCGCTCGACGAGCGTCCGTGCTTCCGCCGCCTCGAAATCGCCCGCGATGCTCAGCACCGCATTGTCGGGCGTGTAGTAGGTCTGGAAGAACTGCACGACGTCGTCCAGGCTCGCCGCGCTCAGGTCGTCCATCGAGCCGATGAGCGAGTGGTGAAACGGGTGAGAGGGCGGAAATGCCAGGGCCGGCAGCTTCTCCCACCACGTGCCGTACGGCTGGTTGTCCATGGACCACTGCCGCTCGTTCTTCACGACATCGCGCTGCGTGTCGAGTTTTTGCTGGGTCATCGCCGGCAGCAGCGCACCCATCCGGTCGGCCTCCAGCCAGAGCGCCAGGGCGAGCTGATTCGACGGCACCGTCTCGAAGTAGTTCGTGCGGTCGAGCCACGTGGAGCCGTTCAACGTGCCGCCCGCGCGCAGGATGAGCTCGGAGTGCTCGTTCGCCCCGACGTGTGCGGAACCCTGAAACAGCATGTGCTCGAACAGGTGCGCGAACCCGGTGCGTCCGATGCGCTCGTTCGCCGAGCCCACGTGATACCAGAGATTCACTGCGACGATCGGTGCGGAATGGTCCTCGGACAGCGTCACACGGAGACCGTTGGCCAGTTCGTACGACGCGACCGGGATCTGCATCCGCGCAAGCTACGTTCGAGGAATGCGCACGCGGAAGCCTGCGGGCACCCGTCAGAACTCGGCGCGCTCGCCTGGTGGGGGACAGTGCACATGATAGCCGGACGTGTTGAGGGAACGAGCAAGCGCATCCTGCGCGTCGGGTTCGCCGTGGACGAGCCAGACATCGCCGAGCGCGGGCGAGGTGCGGCGCACGGCATCGAGCCAGCCCGTGAGCTCCGCGCGTCCCGCGTGGGCGCTGTACCCGTTAAGCACCTCGACCCGCGCGCGCAGCGGCACGTCCTCTCCGTACACCTTGAGGATCGGTTGCCGCTCGACGATGCGCCTCCCGAGCGTGTGTTCGGCCATGAAGCCCACGACGAGCACCGTATTCCGCGGATCGCTGGCGCCGTTGAGCAGGTGGTGGAGAATGCGTCCGGACTCCGCCATCCCGGACGCCGCGATCACAACCATCGGTCCGAGCTGCGCGTTGAGTGCCTTCGATTCCTCCACGCTCTCCGTGTGGCGCAGGAGCGGAAACCGGAAGAGGTGGTCGTTCTTCCCGTCGTGCGCGTGGACAAACGGTTCCGCCGGATCGTAGAGCTCCGCGTGTCGCTCGAACGCACGCGTCGCCTCGCTGGCCAGCGGACTGTCGATGACGATCGGCAGCTGAGGAATCGCACCGTCGTCCACCAGCCGGTGAAGATCGTAGACCAGCTCCTGTGTCCGTCCCACGGCGAACGCCGGGATGAGCACGCGGCCGCCGCGCGCCGCCGCCTCCCGCACGATGCGCCCGAGTTCGGCTGTCGCGTCCTGGACGCTTGCGTGATCCCGGTTCCCGTACGTGCTCTCCATGATCACCGTCTGGGCCCGCGCCGGTGGCGCGGGGTCGCGGATGATCGGCAGGCCGGCGCGCCCGATGTCGCCGGAGAACACGAGTCGCCGGGTCGCTCCGCGTTCCGTGCAGTCCAGCACGACGGTCGCCGAGCCCAGAATGTGGCCGGCTTCGACAAACGTCGCGCGCACTCCCGGCACGACGTCGAAGGCGGCGGCATACGGCTCACTCCGCATGAGCTCCATCGTCCGCGCGACGTCGGAGGCGCTGTAGAGCGGCTCCGCGTGCGCCCGCTTCCGGCGTGCGAGGAACTCCGCGTCCTTCGACTGAATATGCGCCGCGTCCGCAAGCATCACCGCGCAGAGGTCGCGCGTCGCCGCCGTCGTGTGGATCGCGTTCCGGTATCCGCGGCGCGTAAGCAGTGGCAACCGCCCGGCATGATCAATGTGCGCGTGCGAGAGCACGACGGCGTCGATCTGCCCGGCCTCCACCGGAAGCCGTGCGTTCTTCACCTGGGTGTCGGCGCGTCTCCCCTGGAACAGCCCGCAGTCGAGCAGGATCGTCCGCCCGCCGAGGCGCACGATGTGGCACGAACCGGTGACCTCACGCGCGGCGCCGTGGAACTCGATCTGCATAGACGGTGTGTGCCCCACCCGGCGCGTGCGGCGTCGGGTGTGCGGGTCGCGCCGGCGTCCCGGAGCGTCCGCCTAGCGCTCTGGCTCCGCGCGCCGCGAAAAAACGATCGTCAGCCGTGTCGCGTCCTGCGTCATCATCGCGGGCTCCCAGCCGCCGCGGCTCCGCTCGTTCAACAGATCCGTGAGCGCATCCTCGTCCTCGCGCGTCTGGCGCGAGCGCCGCAGCATGACGGCCTGGTATTCTTTCATGACCGCGAAAATACTAGGTTCAGCACCATGCCCACCACCCCCACCGGGCCGCCCACGGGAACGCTCTCACTCGTGCGGCACCCGCTCGTGCAGCACAAGCTGACGCTGCTGCGTGACCGGCGCACGCCGACGAAGATCTTCAAGGAACTCGTCGACGAGATCGCCATGCTCATGGCGTACGAGGCGACGGCGGACCTCGCGCTCGAGGAGACCGAAGTGGAGACGCCGCTGGAGCACACGATCGGCCGGCGCGTCTCCGGGAAGAAGCTGACGCTGGTGCCCATTCTCCGCGCCGGCCTCGGAATGGTCGAGGGAATCCTCAAGCTTGTGCCGTCGGCGCGCGTCGGACACATCGGCCTCTACCGCGACCACGAGACGCTCAAGCCCGTGGACTACTACTTCAAGGTGCCCGGCGACACTTCGGAGCGCGACTTTCTCCTGCTGGACCCCATGCTCGCCACCGGAGGGAGCGCCGTCGCGGCCATCGACTCGCTCAAGCGTGCGGGAGCACAACGCATCCGCTTTCTCTGCCTCGTCGCCTCTCCCGCCGGGGTCGCCCGCGTCCACGAGGCGCATCCGGACGTTCCCATCATCTGCGCTGCACTTGACCGTGAACTCGACGAGCACGGGTACATCCTTCCCGGGCTGGGCGACGCAGGCGATCGCCTCTTCGGCACGCGATAGAGCCGCCGCTTCCAGGTCGCCGCAGGAATCGGCGTGACCGCTCGGCCGGTTCACGCGTCACCATCGGGAAGAGTGGCTTGCATTCACGTGCTCTTGTTCGCAAACACGAGCGCACATACATTCACGCGCGGCCGTGTCACGCACGAGGAAGCCCGCCGTTCACGCCGTCGCTGGCCGCGCGCTCGCGAAAAGGGAAACCGCCTCGGGTCCATGCTGATCAATCTGCTGCCCGATTTCTTCGCGGTGCTGGAGAGCACGGATCCGGTGGCTGCTTATCACCGGTACTTCGAGTCGCATCGCGCCGTACTCGAGGCCTACTGGCACAACTACGTCATCGAACCCGCCGGCCCGCATTTCCAGGAAGTCGTGCGCGACGCGGTGCGCGCCGACCGCGCGGACCTGCGCGCGATGCTCGATCGCACGGACCTCGTGACGCTGGCGCGCGTGACCGAGGAGCAATGCGCCGCGCTCTTCGAGGTGGACAGCACGATTGACGTTGTCCTCATGGTCGGCGTCGGTGCCGCCAACGCGGGCGAACTGGTGGTGGACGGACGCGGCGTCGCGTTCGTGTGCGTCGAGCACTTCACCAGCGTGGCCAATCCCTCCACGCGCGGCCTCGGTCTCGACCCGGAACTCGTGCCAATGTGGCTCGCGCATGAGATCGCACACTGCGTGCGCTACACCTCCCCGCAGAGCCGGAGCGAGATGCGGCAGCTCGTCGCCGAGGCAGGCGGGTACTACTCGTACTGGGAGACGGGGCGCGGCGCGTCCCTGCGCGAGCACCTCGTCAACGAAGGGCTCGCCGTGCAGGCCTCGCGCCGGTTCAGCCCGGGGCACGCCCCGTGGGAGTACTTCGGCTACGCGCGCAAACAGTACGCCCGCATTCGCGAGCTGGAGGCCGTACTCGCGCGCGCCGTCGCGGACGACCTCGAGCGTGCGGGGCTCGGCCTTCGGCTGCGTTACCTGTCGGGCGGAATGAGCGACGAGGCACGCACCGTGCAGCGCTACATCCTGCCGGAGCGCGCGGGGTACTTCCTGGGCGCCCGCATGGTGGACGACGCCGTCGCCGAGCGGGGGCTCCCCTGGGCGCTGCGCGCCAGCGCGATCGAGATCGTCTCTCGCGCGGACGCCGCCGCGCGCACCGCGTAGCCCCGAGGCTCGGCGCCCGCCGGCTCCAGCGCCTCGCGGGCAGTCTCTCGCTACTTCCCCACGCAGAACGTCGAGAAGACGCGCGCGAAGACGTCCTGCACGTCCACAACCCCGATCAACTCGTCGAGCGCCGTCCTCGCGGCCCGTACGTGCGTCGCGGCCACCGGCGCCGGCAGCGCGCCGGCAGCCCATTCCTTCCGGAATGCCAGCATCTCGTCGCGCGCCGTCGTCAGCGCCGAGCGGTGCCGCGCACGCGTCACCATCGGCGTGTCGGGGTCCGGCGTTCCCGCCGGCCCGGCGAGCGCGGCCATCACCTGCGCGCGCAACGCCTCGAGCCCGTCACCGCGCACGGCGCTCACCGCCACAACAGGGAACGGGAGACCCTGCACGGCGCCGCTTCGCGCCCGGGCACCGACCATCACCCCGCTGTCTGGCGCCAAGTCACGCTTCGTGAGGGCGCCGACGATCGGCGCCGCCGTCCGGGTGGCGATCGCCGCGGCCGTGGCCGCCAGTCCCGGCACGGACTCCGCGCATGCGATCACCGCGTGGGCACGCCCGAGATATCGCTCGCTCACCTCGACACCCAGGCGCTCGAGCGGATCCGCGCTCTCACGCAGCCCCGCCGTGTCCACCAGCAGGAGCGGCCACGGATCGTGGTCCACGAGCACTTCCACGGCGTCCCGCGTCGTCCCCGGCGCCTCGCTCACGATCACGCGTGCCTCGCCCACGAGCGCGTTCAGCAACGACGACTTGCCGGCGTTGGGTGGGCCCGCGAGCACCACCGTCGCGCCCTCGCGTCCGAGAATCGCCGCCGGCACTGTGGCCAGGAGCGCATCGAGCTGGGCGACCACCGCCTCGGATGACGCCGTGACCCGCGCACGCGGCAGCTGGCCGGCATCCTCCTCTGGAAAGTCGATCTCGTAAGCAAGGAGCGCCTCGAGTTCGAGCACCGCCTCCCGCAACGCACCAAGCCGCGCCGACAGCGCCCCGGAGAGCTGGCGAAGCGCCATCCGGTGCGCGGCGGCCGACCGGGCCTCGATCAGGTCCGCGATCGCTTCGGCGCGCAGGAGATCGAGCTTCCCGTTGAGCACCGCCCGCTCCGTGAACTCGCCCGGCCTCGCCGCTCGCGCGCCCGCCTCCACCAACGCCGCGCACACCGCCAGCGGAACGTACGCACCGCCGTGCGTCCCGAGCTCGACGACCGTCTCGCCCGTGTACGAGCCCGGCGCCGGGAAAACCGTGACCAGACCGTCGTCAATCGGCGTGTGGCGATCGTCGCACGCGTGGATCGCGCAGCGCGTTGCCTGGCGCGGGACCAGCGGCCATCCGCGTCCGGGCGACACGACCCGCCGGCAGATCCGCTCGGCCGCCGTGCCGCTCAGCCGGACCACCGCGATCGCGCCCCGGCCGGGCGCCGTTGAGACCGCCACGATCGTGTCGCGCGCGAGGACACCCACGTGCCGCGCGCGCGCGGACGTCCCCTCAGCGCTTCTCTTTCGCTTTCGCGCGCTCATTCGCGATCAGCCACTGCTGCGGCAACGACGCGAGATTCGACGTGAGGTAGTAGATGCTGAGCCCCGCCGCGGTCCAGAGCAGGAAAACCGTGAACATCACCGGCATCATGTACATCATCATCTTCGCCTGCGGGTTCGGCGGCGAGTTCCGCATCCCGATCCACGACAGCAGGAACATCGAGGCGCCCATCACGAGCGGAAGAATGTAGATGGGATCCGGCAGTGAAATGTCCGCCATCCAGAGGAACGGCACGCCGCGGAACTCGATCGTGTTCTGGAACACGAAGAAGAGCGCGAAGAACACCGGCATCGGCAGGAGCATCGGGAAGCAGCCGGAGAACGCGCTGAAGGGGCTCATTCCGTGCTCCTTGTAGACCCGCATCATCTCCTGCTGCAGCTTCTGCGGGTCGCCCTTGTAGCGCGTATTGATCGCCGTCAGCTCGGGCTGAATGCGTTGCATCCTGATGCTCGTGCGCATCGCGCCCTGATTGAGCGGCCAGAGCAGGAGCCGGATCACGATGCCGAAGATGACGAGCACCCACCCGTAGCCGAGGTGGCTCTGTCGTTTCATCCAGAGCAGGACGCGCATCACGATCGTCGCGAACGGCTGCACGAGTGGCTGCATCCATCCGCCGTACGGATTCGCCGTCTCGAACTCCCGTTCCAGCGCGTGCAGCCGCTCCCAGGACTGTGGTCCGGCATAGATCTCGAACACGGTCTTGCCGTTCTCGAGCGGCACGACCACGGTGGCTCGACCGTTCGTCGCGATCTTCTGGGTGCGCACCCCTCCTTCGAGGTGCGCCTCCGCAAACGGCGTGCGCCCGCGTGGCACAAGCAACCCCACGAGGAAGTACTTGCTCTTCGCGACGGCCCAGCTGAGCGGCCCGGACTCGAGCTTCCGCTCCCCCGCGTCGAGGCTGCCGAATGACGTGCCGCGCGCGCCCTGCGTCACCGGCTTCACGGCGTAGGCCAGGCTTCGCATGTCGCCGACGCTGTCGGTTTCCTGCGTGTCGAATCCCGACGGAAGGTCCACGAGCAGATACGCCGGGCTTTCGACGCCGATCACCTCCACGCTGGCCGTCGCCAGATAGTTGTTCGCCGCGAACTCGTAACGCACCGTGACTGGCGTTGACCCGCTGACACCGGTGAATGTCAGCGTCTCGGCGCTGTCGCCCGCTGTGCCACGAACCGCTCGGTAGACGATGCGGTCGAGCGCCAGCGTATCGCCCGCCGCAAGGACACGAAACCGGATCAACGGCTCCCGCCCGTGTCGCAGCACGACGCGTCCCCCTTGTCCGTTCAGCGCAGGGTAGCTGTCCACGCGAACCGCCAGCGGGACGGCTCCCATCGTCGTGAACAGGTAGCTACTCATTCCGGCGAGGACGGATACGCTTTCCGCGGCGCTGGCGCGCGTCATCTCGCCGCGCGCGCTCCGCGCGGCGGCCGCCGAGGTCGCCGAGGTCGCCGAGGGGGTCACGGGTCCCGGCGCGGCCGCGGCTGGCGCCGCCGGCGCCGCGCCCTTGTCCCCTCCAACCACTGCGATGCTCGAATCAACTCGCGCCGTCGGCGGTGGTGATGCCGTCCGCCGCGGAAAAACTACGGGCGTGAGCAGCATCACGGCGCCCGTCAAGAGCAGCGCAAAGAGAAAGCGCCTTTCCATCAGCCGGAAGCGCGAGGGTTAGGGAACCGGATCAAAGCCGCCGGGCCGAAACGGGTGGCAACGCGCGATCCGGCGAACGCTCAGCCAGGCGCCGCGCAGCGCGCCGTGCTTCTCGAGCGCTTCGATCGCATAAGCGGAACACGATGGATAATACCGGCACGCCGGTGGCAGAAGCGGCCCGAGCACCATCTGGTACGCGCGGACAACAACGATCAGGAACTGACGCATCACGGGTCGCGCGCCCCCAGGAGCCGATCGCGCACGCGCAGACACTGCTCGCGCAGCTCCCCGAAGTCCGCCCGATACGCCGACGGCAGCGCGCGCACGGTCACATCCACGCCCTGCAACGCCGGAAGTACGTGCACCCGAACGATTTCGCGCAATCGCCGCTTCACGCGATTCCGGTGCACGGCGTCGAACGTGTAGCGAGGCACGATGATTCCTGCCCGCGCGGGTCCGGGGGAACACGCCAGGTGTCGAATCTCCAGGTGCGCCGTTCGGAATCGATCCCCTTGTCGGCGTACCGCTTGGAGCTCCCGCTCGCGCGTGATCCGCCACGCGCGCGGGAAGCGCTGGCGCTCAGGCGCCGGCGTACTTCGAAGGGAGCTTCACGCTCAGGCGCTTGCGCCCCTTCTTGCGCCGCCTGCTCAGTACAGCCCTTCCCCACTTCGTCGCCATCCGCGTCCGAAACCCGTGCGTCCTGATGCGGCGCTTGTTTCGCGGACGGTACGTCGGCTTCCCCATGGTGACTCCAAGACCCGGTACGTGCAGAACAGAGAACCATAAACGTAGCCGCCCGCCGAGGGGACCTCAAGCAACAGAGAGCTGGCTTGCTCTCACAAGTGTTGACTTATCCACATCCCGCCCGTACCTTCGGCGCCCCCGATTCTCACTACCCGCTCGGCGCGAGATGACCCTCACCGCAACGGAAGTCTGGTCCCGCCTCCTGGATCGTGCGCGGGTCGAACTTCCCGAACATGTGGTTGACACCTGGTTGGCTCCGCTCGCGCCGGCCGAGTACACGGGTTCCGAGCTGGTGCTCACCGCGCCTGACCAGTGGTCGGTTGAATGGAACGAAAGCAAGCACAGCTCGCTGCTCGAGAGCTACGGTCCGCCCTGTCTCGGGCACCCGATCAAGATAGCGCTCAAGGTCCAGTCCGAGCGTCTATCACGATCACAGATGGACCTCTTCGTCCCACAGGGTAGAGCCACTATAACGCCGGTTGAGCGTGACAATAGCGTCATTTTGAGCCTTCTCAATGATCGCTATACCTTCGACCAATTCGTAGTCGGGCGCTCGAATGAACTCGCGACAGCGGCTGCGACGGCGGTCGCACAGGCTCCTGGAAAGACGTACAACCCGCTCTTCATCTACGGCGCCACGGGACTGGGCAAGACCCACCTCATGCAGGCTATTGCGCACGAGATCCTCCTCCGGAGTCCCTCGTGCCGGGTGATGTACATCAGCACCGAGCAGTTCACGAACGACGTCATCACGTCGATCACGAGGCGTACGATGCACGACTTCCGGCGTCGCTACCGCGAAACGGATCTGCTCCTCGTGGACGACGTTCACTTTCTGGGCGGCAAAGAAACGACGCAAGAGGAGTTCTTTCACACCTTCAACGCCGTCTACGAAGCCGGCCGCCAGATCGTGCTCACGAGCGACCGTCCTCCGTCGGAGATCCCGAAACTCGAGGCTCGGCTGGTCAGTCGGTTCGAGTGGGGGATGGTCGCGGACGTCACACAGCCAGACCTCGAGCACAGAATCGCCATCCTCCGCCAGAAGGCGCACGTTGATCACCTGGAGCACACGATCCCTGACGATGTCCTGCATTTCATAGCGGATCATGTGCAGGCCAATGTGCGCGAGCTCGAGGGGTCCATCATCAAGCTGCTTGCCTTCGCCTCGCTCAAGCATCGGGTGATCACCGTTGATCTCGCCCGGGAGGCGCTTCGCGACAAGCTGAGAGCGAATGACGTGGCACCACCTCGCTCTTCACGGCATGACCGCATGCGCGCCATTCAGCAGAAGGTCGCGGCCGCGTGGGGAGTTTCCGTTGATGGGCTGCAATCAAAAACGCGAACCAGAACGCTCACCGTGCCGCGGCAGGTTGCGATGTACCTCTCGCGTGAGCTGTTAGGAATGCAGTTGGTCGAAATCGGTCAGGCCTTCGGTGGTCGCGATCACTCCACGGTCATCCACAGCCTGGAGCGTGTGACCGAGACGATGAAAGACAACGCGGAGTTCCGCGCTCGTGTGGACAGAGTGCGTGAAACTCTCCGCCATGAACATTGAGGAACAGCCTGTCCTCATCCCAACTGCTTCCCAAGCGACGGTTCACACGTTCCTCCCTGGATCCCACAGTTGATTCACATCAGGTGGCTGGCGAGAAGTGCAAGTGACAGAAGGACTTGTGTTGCTTTTGAACTTTCCACACCTTACTACTTCTACTGCGATTCGCTGATACTCTCTTAGAAACAGTACATTAGGCGCGACATCCACATCTCCCTTACTGCTCAGCAGGACTCGGGAATGCGATTCACTATCTCGCGGGAAAAACTGCAGGAGGGCCTCGCCGCGGTCACTTCGGCCGTTCCGTCGAAGACGACACTCCCTGTTCTCGCGAACCTCCTGGTGCAAACGACAGGGAAGGGCATCCGCCTTTCTGGGACTGATCTCGACATCGCCGTCAGCACCGAGGTGACGGCTGATGTCGAAACAGCCGGTGCCATTACGATTCCGGCTCGGAAGCTCTCAGAGATTGCCCGTGAACTGCCACCGGCGCCCGTGAAGATCTCGGCTGCCGGTGATCAGCGCATTACGCTCGAGTGTGGCCGGGCGAAGTTCAAGCTCCTCGGACTGCCGAAGAGTGAGTTCCCGAGCTTCCCCGCGGTGAAGTTCGAGAAGAGCCTGCGGATTCCCTCGGGGGATCTGCAGAAGCTCATCTCCCACACGGCCTTCGCTGCTTCGACCGAGGAGAGTCGCCCGATCCTGAATGGCGTCCTGTGGGAATTGCGAGCCGAGCAGATGCGTATGGTGGCGACGAACGGGCATCGTCTTGCCAAGATGGAGGTGCCGGTCAAGACAACACCGGCTCCGAGCGGCGACCTGATCATTCCGCCCAAGGCGCTCGAACAGATCCGCCGACTTTTTCCAGCCGAAGAGGAGCTTGAAGTTGCCCAAGGGGAGAACCACGTCGGCTTTCGTTCGCCCTTCACGGCGGTGTTCACACGCCTCATCGAAGGTCCGTACCCAAGCTACGATCAGGTCATCCCGCGCGAGAATGACAAATACGCGATTCTCGACAGAATGGCTTTCGCGAGCGCTCTGAAGCGTATGTCGGTCGTCGCGTCAGACCAGACGCATCGCATTCGCCTCTCCTTCAACGCGGCGATGCTCAAGTTCAGCGTCAGCACGCCGGACCTCGGCGAGGCGCAGGATGAGCTGCCGGTGCGGTATACGGGCGATCCCCTCGACATCGGGTTCAACGCCGCGTATCTGCTCGAAATCCTCCGTTACATGCCGTCGGACGAGATTCGTATGACCTTCAAGGCGCCCGAGCGCGCGGCCACGATCGAGCCTGAGGGGTGGTCCGACCCTGCCAAGTACCTCTGCCTGCTCATGCCGCTTCGGCTCGTTGACTAGGGGCCGCGTTCAATCCGGATCTCGGAGTTCTGGTGCGCGCGCTGTGTGCGCAGCCGGCTTCGCAGCGTGAACTCGAGAACCGCGCTCCCCTGGGCGGAGAGTATCTCGCCAACTGCGGGGGCAATCAGGTAGGAAAGCTCACCGGTGCTCGATCCGGTCAAATGGACGGGCTCACCGAACTGTTCGCCGTCCCCTTCGAGCGAGCCGTGAGCGGTCCTGCTGATGGTCAGGACCACGCCGCCGGCGCGGGAGTCCGCGCCCGTCACGCGGAATGACCTGCGCACGCGTGCGCGCAGCGGAACGCCATCTCGGCAGAGCGGATACGAGATGGAGTCGGTCCACGTCGTGCCGAGTCGCAGCGTGTCGGGAGTCTGGAACCAGAGGTCGCGCAGCGACTGAGCGATGCCGAGCGCACCGGAGGGACACGGAGCCGCGGTGGGCGGCGCGGAGAACGTGAGCTGTCGGCCCCGCGCCGTGAACACGGCGACGAAGCTGATGGGCAACGAGATGCCGGCGGGCACCGACGCTTCGTGGTTGCCCTGCTGAACACGGAAGGCCGTGACCGACCCCACCACGCGACCGGCTTGAGCGAGAATGAGGAACGACACCCCGGCGCGTGCCGTCACCGTATCCACGCGGGATGACGTATCCTGGTCAACGCGCAGAAGCGCTCGCTGTTCAACGACATACGAGCGGCGAACGGCCAGCTGGCGATGGACCCAGGGGCCACGCGTGTTGACCCGTGCAGGTTCTGGGGGCGAAGTTGTCGCTCCCGACATCACCTGCTCCGGCACGGACCCGCGACACCCGAGAAGGCTGGCGGAAAGCACCGCCGTTGCGACGCCACCGAGGCGCAGTGAAAGAGGTCTCACGAAGAAGGGGCGGAATCCCTCGGCCTGTAAGCCGGGTTCTGTCGAAGCGGCAGACACCGCCTCGGACGGTCATCTCTCTCGGGACGCGGTCGCCCGCGCCCTCTAGCGGCCTACCCGCGGCGTCTTCGTCGAAGAGGGCTGCTTCTCGCCGCCTATTCGGCCTTGCTCCAACTGGGGTTTGCCGTGCCGTGCGTGTTGCCACGCACGCGGTGGGCTCTTACCCCACCATTGCACCCTTACCCACGCTTGCGCGAGGGCGGTGTGTTTTCTGTGGCACTGTCCGTCACCCGCTGTGACGCGGGTGCCCAGGCGTTACCTGGCAGCCTGCCCATGGAGCCCGGACTTTCCTCGAAACAGGAATCTGCTCCTGCGTCGCGACCATCCGGCCGAGGGAATCCCCCTTCCATTAAGGTAGCAGGCCCGGGCCCCGAATGCAGCCGCCGCCAAACGGGCCGTTTCCTTGCGCGCCGGTGCGAACTCGCCTGCGGGTGACTCCGGCCAGGCGCGAAGGCGTTGAGGCGGTGACAGGGCTGTGATGGGGGCCTGCGAGTCTCGCGTCGGCACGATTGACCAGCAGGTCCCAGCCGACCGAGGAGACCATGACGACGCTCTCCGGAACTCCCCGCATCGCCCCCGTCGCGACAATCCTCGAGCCTTCCGAACGCCTCCGCGTGGACGCGATCGGCGCGGGGATGTATCGCGCGCTTCACCGCAACAGCGTGAACGAGGTGATGCGCGACCTCAAGGAGCGGCGCATCAGCGCCGTGCTGGTGTCGGTGACCCGCTGCGTCAAGGAGGAGCCGCGACAGATGGCGGCCGTGCTTCGTGAGTTTCCGCGCATCCCGACGGTCGCGCTGCTTTCCGGCAGCCTGGACGCGGCCGCTGAAGCCGTGCTCACGCTGGGCAACTGCGGCGTGCGAACGCTGGTGGACGTGCGGCGCCCCGCAGGATGGAACCGGCTTCGCGACATACTGGGCGTCGAAGCGACCCACGACGCGGACCGGTCTGTGCGGGCGGCGCTTCGTCAGGATCTCGTCGGGGTCCCTGAGGACTGCTGGCGGTTTTTCGAAGCGCTCTTTGCGCCCGACTGCCGCGCCGCCACCGTGCGGCAGCTCTCACGCCGGCTCAACGTCCTGCCGAGCACCCTGATGAGCCGTTTCTTCCGCGCCGGGCTCCCCGCACCCAAGCGGTACCTGGCATTCGCGCGGCTCATCCGTGCGGCGCGCCTCTTCGAGAACCCCGGACTCTCCATCGGCGATGTTGCGAACCACCTGGACTACTCATCACCGCAGAGCTTCGGGCGCCACGTGCGGACGTTGATAAGAATGACTGCCGGGCAGTTCCGCCGGAACTATGACGGCGACCGGATGCTGCGCCGGTTCCGCGACGAGCTCGTCCTGCCCAACCTCAGGCGGCTGCGCGCACTGCATCCGCTCAGCGTGCGCCCGGGCGTCCAGCACGCGCCAGCCTCTGGCGCTGACGCGCCAACGCTGAACTGAACGTTGAGCGGGAGGTCATGCGCGCGGCATTCGCGCGACGATCTCCCTGGCCTGCGTGAGCGCCAGCACCGGAATGCCGGCAGACGTGAGCGCGTCGCGCCCACCTTCCTCCCGATCCACCACGGCGAGCACGCCAACCACGATGCCACCGGCTTCGCGCACCGCGTGCACGGCACGCAGCGCCGAACCGCCGGTGGTCAGCGTATCCTCCACCACCACGACCCGGTCGCCTGCGCGAAACGGTCCTTCGATCAACTTGCCTGTTCCGTGTGATTTGACTTCCTTCCGGACGGTGAAGGCACGAAGCGGCGTCCCCTCGAGCGCGCTCGCGTACGCGATGGCGTGGGCGACCGGATCCGCGCCCAGGGTGAGTCCGCCGACGGCGTCCGGGCTCCATCCTGCCTCTCGAAGCACGGCAAGCGCGAGAGGACCGATCGTCGCAAGGCCGTCGGGACTCATGGTCGTGAGACGCGCGTCAATGTAGAGATCCGAGTGACGACCGGACGTGAGGGTGACGGCGCCGCGCCGCGCCGAGCGCGTGGCCAGCATCTCCACCAACCGTTCGTGGGGCGTCATGGAGGCGGAGGTTAGAGGCGGATGGGGCGAGCGTCAATACTTCGCGGGAACACCCACGGGTGACGGCGGCCGCGCTTTGGGCCGCAATCGTCGTTGCGGTCGCGGCGGTGTTCCTCGTGCTGGCCTACCAACGCCGGCAGGCGCGTCGCATCGCCGAGCGGTCCGCGGAGCTCGAGCAGCTCTCGGCCGAGCTCTACCGGGCAAACCGTGCGAAGAGCGAATTCCTCGCCAATGTCTCGCACGAGCTGCGGACGCCGCTTGCCGCGATCGTGGGATTCATCGACCTGCTGCGTGAAGGCGCGTACGGCGAGCTGTCGCCGCGCCAGAAGGGGCCCGTGGAGCGCATCGAGTCGTCGGCCAACCACCTGCGCGAACTGGTGGAGCAGGTGCTCGACCTCGCGAGAATGGCGGCCGGGCGGCTCGAAGTGCATCGGGAGTTGCTCAAGCTGCGACCCTTCGTGATCGACGTCGCGGCCGAGGTGGAGTCGCTCGTCAATGAGAAGGGACTGGCCTTCTCCATCACGGTGCCTGCGACCCTCCCGCGCATCGCGACCGACCCGACGCACCTGCGTCAGATTCTCGTCAACCTGCTCGGTAACGCGATCAAGTTCACCGCACAGGGAAGCATCGCGGTGCGGGCAGCGGTCGTGCCCGACGGCGAGGTCACCAGGTTCGCGTCCACGGCAAACAAACGCCCGCTGCTTGCCGCCGGCGGGCCGTGGGTCGCGCTGCAGGTGAGCGACACCGGGATCGGGATCGCCGAGAAGGACCTTGAGCGGATCTTCGAGGAGTTTGAGCAGGTTGACGCAGGCCCGCGAGGCGATTCGATGCGCCGCGGCACCGGCCTGGGGCTCACGATCTCGCGGCGGCTTGCCCGCCTTCTCGACGGCGACGTCACCGTGGAGAGCGTGCCCGGAGCGGGTTCGACCTTCACGGTCTGGCTTCCCGCCGATACGCCTGGCGCTCGCTAAGTCTTCGCTAACTCTTCGCTCGGAAGAGGCCCTTCATCTTCGACATGAAGCCACCGTCCGCGTCTGGCAGCTCGGTGGCCGAGATCGCTGCCTCGAGCGCCTTCGCGAACGCGAGCACGTCGGGATAGCGCTCCTTGGGATTCTTGGACAGCGCGCGCATGATGGTCGCTTCGACCGCCGCCGGAAACTGAAGCCCCGGCGTTGCCTTGTTCAGCGGCACCGGCGCTTGCGACAGCAGCTGCGTGAACATCTCACGAGGCGACTTCGCGGTGTACGGCAGCGAACCGGTCAGCAGGAGGTAGGCGATGGTGCCCAGGCTGTACTGATCAGCCGCGGGCGTGACCACCTCGCCCGAGAGCGCTTCCGGCGCGACGTACATCAGCGTGCCGACGAAGAAGCCCGCCCGCGTGAGGCGCTCGTCCGCGGTGACGTCGGTTGCGGTGGCAATGCCGAAATCGAGAAGTTTGACGTTGCGAGTGGTCGGGTCGTACATCAGATTCTCAGGCTTGAGATCCCGATGCACGATGCCGCTGGCGTGCGCGGCGTACACGGCGTCCGCAATCTGCAGTACGATCGTCGCGACCTCGTCGCACGGGAGCGGGGCCTGCCGTTTCGCGTAGCCTTCGAGGATCTCGCCGAGGGCCCACTCGAGCGCGATGTAGTGCAGCCCTTCGCTCGACTGTCCGATCTCGATGGTGCGCACGACGTTGGGGTGTTGTACGCGCGTCCCGAAGGAGGCTTCACGAAGGAATCGGGCGACGGCGGTCTTGTCCTGCCGAAGTTTCTCTCGCAGCGCCTTCACCGCGACGGCGCCGTGTTGCGGATGTTCGGCTCGGTAAACAGTCGCGGTCCCGCCCTCGCCAACGCGGTCGAGGAGCGTGTACCCGGCCAGCGTTGTCCCAACGAGAGGATCGCGCGCCACGCGGGCGAACCTAACGGCCCACCCAGTCGCTGGCAAGCGAGGAAATGCAGCCGTACGAGGGTATAGTAATGAGCATGCGAAAGGATCTTCCTCGAAGCGGTGAACGGAGCACCACGCGGCCGCGCGGGCGCGGCGTCGGCGTGCTCGTGCTGGCGGCGGTCGTAGCGGCGTGCGGCGGAGGGCGTCCCACCCCGCCGCCGGGTGCGCCACCCGCCCCCGCCCCCGGCCCCGCCGCCGCGCCGGTACCGCAGGCCGCGGGTGGCCGCAGTGCGGAGCAAGTGAAACTGTTCCAGCAGCTGGGGCTGCTCGCGCGCGGTGCGCCGATGCCTTTCGTCGGCGGTGTCGCGTTCCTCGCCTCGCGAACCCCTGACTCGACACACGTCGTCCTCGCCGTGACGATGGCGAACGCCTCGCTGACTTTCGCGCGCGAGAATGACCGGTTCCGCGCCGGATACAGCGTGCTGATCGTGCTCACCGAAGGCGGCGCGACCGTGAAGCAGATCGAGGCGCGCGAGAGCGTGCTCGTACCCAGCTTCAAGGAAACGTCTCGCATCGACGAGAGCGTCATCTTCCAGGAGTTGCTGACGCTTCGACCGGGACGATATGCGTTGGCGCTCACCGTCCGTGACGACGGGAGTTCACGCGGGAGCACCGAGAATGTCACGCTGGCCGTCCCCGCGCTGGGCCCGGGTTCGCTCAGCAGCCCCGTGTCGTTCGCGCGCGTGACGCCCCGTGCATCGCTCGATTCGCTCCCGCGACTGGTGGCCAGCCCGGCATCGTCCGCGACGTTCGGACGCGACACCATCGTCGGCGTCTACCTCGAGGCCTACGGCGCACCGACGGAAGCGCGCATCCCGGTGGAGTTCGCCGTGCGAACCGAGCAGGGAAGGAGCCTCTTCCGCGACACCGTCTCGCTCCCGCGGCGGGCGAACCTCTTCAGTGGCATTCTCTATATCCCGGTCGTGCGGGTCGGCATCGGCCTGGCGCTCGTGTCGTTCTGGCGACCGGGGGGCGGCGACACGACGCGCACGCCGATCTTCGTCGGGTTTGGCGAGGACCTGCCCGTCGCGACGTTCGACGAGATGCTCAACTTCCTCCGGTGGTTCGCCGCCCCATACAGACTCCAGGCGCTGCGGGACACCGCACCCGAGTTCCGCGCTGCGGCATGGGCAGGTTTTGTCGGGTCGTATGCGTCACTCTCCGGCACGAGCGACGCCCTGCACGACTACTTCCGGCGCTTCACCATCGCCAACGCGCAGTTCCGCGAGGAGACCATGCCCGGGTGGATGACCGATCGCGGCAAGGTGCTCCTGGGCCTGGGCGAGCCGGACCAGCGTGTCGAACCGAATCGCACGGCGGGCTTTGGGCAGCGGAACCGCCTGCAGATCTGGGAATACCGGGATCAGGGTCTCCTGCTCCGGTTCACGGATCAAACCGGATTCGGCCGCTGGCGTCTCGACGCGTCGAGCAGCGTCGCGTTCGAGAGTGCGTGGCGTCGCAGGGTCCAGCTCTAACGGTTCCTGCGCCACGATGACGAGGCGCGCGAAGGACTCTCCGTCGCTTCCCCTGCGCCGCGAAGCCGTCCGCAAGGCGCTGCACCTCTCGCTGGTCGCGCTCCCTGTTCTCTATTCGCGTGGAGTTGCCCGGGATGTCCTCGTTCTATCGCTCGGGGGCGGGGTATTGCTCGCACTCGCGGTGGAGTCGGCGCGACGCGCATCGCCGCACATCGGCGCCGGGTTCGAGCGGGCGTTCGGCACGCTGCTGCGCGAGCGCGAACGCGCGGCCGTCACGGGCGCTACCTGGCTTCTGGCAGCCTGTTTCGCCGCGGTGCTGGCGCTGCCGCGTGAGGCCGCGGTCGCCGCGCTCTGGTGCGCCGCCGCGGGCGATCCCGCGGCGACGCTTGTCGGTCGTGCGACGGCGGCGCTTCGGGGCGCCGCCGCACCGCTCACCAAGACGCCCGCTGGCTCCGCGGCCTGCTTCATCACGTCGCTCGCCGGCACCTGGGCGCTCGCGCCCTTTCCCCTCACTGCTGCCGCCCTGATCGCCTTGCTGGCTACACTCGTCGAGCGCCTCCCGCTTTCGCTGGACGACAACCTCCGCGTACCCGCGGCGGCCGGAGTGACCGCTTGGCTGCTCTCTTGACAACCCCGGCCGGGGAATCGTAAAACATACGCGCGGACACGACACCGCAGGAGGCGGTGTCGGCGTCGACGCGATCGCACCGGTGCACAGCAGGGAGGCAGACGATGCCGAAGGGCAAGGTGAAGTGGTTCAATGACGCCAAGGGCTACGGCTTCATCGAACAGGAGGGAGGCGAGGACGTGTTCGTCCACTTCTCCGCCATCAGCATGGAGGGGTTCAAGACCCTCGCAGAAGGACAGCCGGTGGAGTTCGAGGTGAAGACGGGCGAGAAGGGCCTTTCGGCGACCAACGTCGTGAAGTGCTGACGCTCCCTCGACCTCGCCAGAGATGCTCGCGGGCCCGGCCAGCTGCTCTCGCCGGGCCCGCGGCGCGTTAGCTTCTGCGCATGAGCGCCGCGCCGAGCCCCCGTCTCTTCCTGGTTGACGGCTACGCGCTCATCTACCGGTCCTTCTTCGCACTCGGCACACAGCCGCTCATCAGCAGTCGCGGCGAGAACACCTCGATCGCCCGCGGCGCGCACGACTTCCTCAAGCGGCTCATTGACAAGCACAAGCCCGAGTTCCTCGGCTGGGTCCACGATGCCGGGCTCTCTTTCCGCCACGAACGCTACCCCGAATACAAGGCCACGCGTGAACGGCTGGAACCCGCACTGCAGGCCGATTTCGATACCGGCGTCGAGCGCATCTCGCAAATCCTCGACGCGTACCGGATCCCGGTGCTCTCGTTGGACGGATACGAAGCCGACGACGTCATCGGGACGCTCGCGAAACGCGCCGCGGCGCAGGACGTAAACGCCGTCATCGTCTCGGGCGACAAGGATTTCATGCAGCTCGTGCACGAGCGGATCTGGGTCCTGAACCCCTGGCACGGGCGCCCGGGCCTCACCACCGAGAAGTGGTACGACGCGGAGAATGCCGCCGAACGCCTCGGCGTGCCGCCAGAGCGTGTTGTGGATTACCTCGCGCTGCTCGGCGACAGCTCCGACAACATCCCGGGTGTGAAGGGCATCGGGGAGAAAACGGCGCACGCGCTGATCGCCAGATGGGGGCCCCTTGAGCAGATCCTCGCCCACGCGGACGAAGTCGAACCTGCACGTGCCCGGAACGCCCTCAAGCAGTTCGGCGACAAAGGGGTCATGTCGAAGGAGTTGGTGACGATACGAGACGATTTGCCGGTGGCACTCGACCTTCCCGCGCTCGCCCTGAAGACGCCCGACTGGAACCGCCTGCGCCATCTCTTTGTCGAGCTGGAGTTCCGGACAAGCGCGCAGGAAGCCGCGGCACGCGCCGGAGTGACGCCCGCCCCGGCGGCGAGCACGACCGAGGAGGGCAGCCCGTCTGCGCCGCCCGC
This sequence comes from Gemmatimonadaceae bacterium, assembly GCA_035286465.1. Lineage (GTDB taxonomy): Bacteria > Gemmatimonadota > Gemmatimonadetes > Gemmatimonadales > Gemmatimonadaceae > Fen-1231. The sequence continues at coordinate 121,876 of DATEDF010000105.1, forward strand.
CCGCCCGCAGAAGTACGCGGTCGTTGACACCGTGGAAGGCGTCCGGATGCTCGTGAGCGCGGCGCGCAAGGCTGCATTCCTCGCCGTGGATACCGAGACGGTGCTCGAGACCGGCGCGCCGCAAATCGTGACACCCCTTCGCGCGAAGCTGGTGGGAATCTCCATCGCGACTGCCACAGGCGAGGCGTTCTATCTTCCGTTCGCACACCGCGAGCGCGACACCGCGCAGGGCGACCTCTCGCTCGGAACGCCCAAGGGCCCCACGACGGCGAAGTCGGAGGCCAGGGCCTCCGCGAGCATCGCCGGGAAGATGCTGGCGGACGGCCCGCATCCCGTTCGAAACCTCCCCGCTCTCCTTTCCGCCGAGCTGGCGCCCCTCCGCGAGCTCCTCGCCGACGCGAAAGTGAGAAAGACAGCGCACAACGCGAAATACGACCTCCTGGTGCTACGGCGGGCCGGAATCACGCTTGCCGGACTCGACTTCGATTCGATGCTCGCGAGCTATCTGCTCGACCCCGGCCGCCGTTCACACTCCCTGGATGCGCTCGCGATCGAGTTCCTGCAGCTCCCGATGACCAGCTACGAAGAGCTCACGGGCAAGGGGAAGCAGCAGATCCCGTTCGACGAGGTCCCGATCACCGCGGCCCGCGACTATTCGTGTGCCGACGCCGATTTCACGTTCCGTCTCCGCGACGCCCTCGAGCCGAAACTTGCGGAGGCGGAAGCGCTCGCTCTCCTCCGGGACGTGGAGCTGCCGCTGATCGGCGTGCTGGCCGAGATGGAATGGCACGGCATCATGATTGACGTGCCATGGTTCCATTCCCTCAAGGCGCGGTTTGCGAAGGAGCGTCAGGAAGTCGAGCAGCAGATCCACGAGACTGCCGGAGCGGAGTTCAACATCAACTCCAATCGTCAGCTCGGTGCCATCCTCTTCGACAAGCTTGGCCTTCCGGTCAAGAAGAAGACCGCCACCGGTCCGAGCACGGACGCCTCCGTTCTGGAGGAGCTGGCCGACGAGGGCCACGCGCTTCCGGCCCTGATACTGGAGTACCGCGAGCTCGCGAAGCTCGAGAGCACCTATCTCGACACGCTGCCCGCCCTCGTGAACCCGGGCACCGGTCGGCTGCACACTTCGTTCAACCAGACGGTGGCGAGCACGGGAAGGCTGGCGTCGAGTGACCCGAATCTCCAGAACATCCCCGTGCGGCGCGAGCTCGGAAGGGAGATCCGAAAGGGCTTCATTCCGGAGCGCGGGTGGACGATGCTCTCGGCCGACTATTCGCAGGTCGAGCTGCGGCTTCTCGCACACCTCTCGCACGATCCGGCCTTTGTCGCGGCGTTCCGGGCGGGAGGCGACATCCACCGGCAGACCGCATCGGTCATCTTCGGGCTCCCGGCGGATGCCGTGTCGCCGGAGATGCGCGCCAGGGCCAAGACCATCAACTTCGCCACCATCTACGGACAGGGTGCGTTCGCCCTGTCGCGCCAGCTGAAGATCGAGCACGCGGAGGCGAGAGCGTTCATTGACACGTACTTCGAGCGGTTCGCCGGCGTGCGGGCCTTTCTCGATGCCACGGTGGAGCAGGCACGGGAGAAGGGCTACGTCGAGACCATCTTCAAACGACGCCGCTACATCCCGGAGCTGAAAGACCGGAACTTCAACATCCGCGCGTTCGGGGAGCGCACGGCCCAGAACTCCCCGATCCAGGGGTCCGCAGCCGATCTGATCAAGGTCGCGATGATTCGCATTCATGACGGAATCGCCAAGCGCGGACTGAAGAGCCGCATGCTCCTCCAGGTGCACGACGAGCTCGTGTTCGAATGCCCGCCCGGCGAAGTGCACGAGCTGCGCGAGCTGGTCGCGCACGAGATGACGGCGGCGGTGAAACTCGACGTTCCGCTGGTGGTGGATGTGGGAACCGGACCCAACTGGCTCGAGGCCAAACCCTAAGTCCCTCAGTCAGACCGTCTTGCAGAGTGCGACAACCGTAGCGAAACAGGCCGGCGCTGCCGTTCGAGGACGCCGACACTTGCCCTCCAATCCATTGTTTCGTATACGTTTACGACCTGCCGCGCGGCGCGGCCCTCCCCTTGCGCCTGCAAATGGAGCGGTGACGCTCCGCGAACGGGGGCGGCAGTTCGTTCGTGCGCCGCGTCACACTGTCAGGAAGTCCTCAACCCGACCCCGGACGAGCCATGGTTGCCCAGCGACAACGCGCACGCGGCTTCACGCTGATCGAGCTGTTGATCGTGGTCGTCATCATCGGTATTCTCGCGGCGATCGCGATACCGAAGTTCTCGAACACCAAGGGCAAGGCGAACGCCGCCGCTTTGCGATCGGACCTCCGGAATCTGGCCACGGCCCAGGAGTCGTACTTCTTCGAGAACGAGATCTACACGTCCGTCATCGCGGACCTGAAGTACAACAGCTCGCCGGGCGTGACCATCGTGATCCCCGCCGCGACCGCGTCGGGGTGGTCGGCGAAAGCCACGCACCCGGCGTCGTTTCCGCTCACCTGCGCGCTCTTCATAGGGGGTGTGGCGGCGCTCCCACCAGCCACCGTAGACGGTCTCATCGCCTGTCAGTAAGCGCAGCGCGCCGAAGCACGCCATCGTCGGCGCCACCGGCGTGGCGCGAGTTCGACGCGCGCCGTGACGGCGTTGTGCACGCGATGTCCGGTGGACTGTGGCTGCATCGTCATCGCTGGATGGGGCGGTTTATGGCGCACCTCGTCTCGAGCGACCGCGACCTGCTCGTGAGGTACGGCCTCTCGAACGGGCTGAACCCCGAGCGGCTGCAATACAAACCGCTACGCGATCCGCGCGACGGCGCGCGGCGCGCCGCCTGGCACTGGGATCTCGTCGGCCCGTGGCTGCCGCCTTGCGCATGAGGCGCCGCATCGCGGTCTCGCTCCTCGCGCTTGTCGCGCCTGCCGCGCTTGCGGTGGCCGCCTGTGCACGCGAGAAACCCGGGGAAGCCGGCCGGTCCTCCGTCTCGGCATCCCTTCCGGTGTCCGGCACGGCGGGCGCCATGCGCGCGTGGGACGATTCGCTCGGGAACTTCATCGTCACGCCCTCCATCGAAACGGGCGCCCCGACGCTCTTTGCACGCGACACCTCGCTAAGCGCGGCGTTCGACGTGGAACTCTTCAGTCACGAAGCGCTCACCGTCCGCGCGACGTTGAGGCCCGGCGCGAGCGTATCCGGGTGCGCATGGAAGCGGACGGCGACGCTCGGCATGCCGGCCGACGAGCCGGCGCCGGTGGTCTGGTCACTGGCGCTCGCGCCGGGCATCGCAACGCCGCTCGCCATTGACCTCGTGAGCGAACTCCTGCCGCGCGATTCATCCGACCTCGTCACGCGGATTCACCGCCTGGTCAGCGCGCTCCCCGACGACTCGGTGTCCGCACCCTTCCGCGGTCTCCCCGTCGTCGTTCGCGACGCCTGGCGCTTTTCGCGCGAAGACGGATCGTACGTGGCGGTTGCGGTGGCTACGCGCGCGCTCAACCTCGAATCGAATCCGCGCGCTGAAGTGGTCACGCTCATCGCCGAGCCCGATTCGGCAGCTGGGCAGCGCGCCTGGCGCACCGTGTTCGCACGGCGCGTCGCAGGACCAGAGGACCGGGTCGAGGGATCCGACCTGCTGGCCGCCATCCGATTGAGCGGCGACCAGACGGCCGTCGTCCTCGTGCGGGAGAGCGAGGGCGGCGCGCAGGTGGACGTCGTCGAACGAACCACGGGAGGCGCCTGGCGGGTGCGCTGGTCGAGCGCCTCGCTCCCCTGCTTCCGCTGAACGCGAGCGCTACGTATCGGCGACATCTCGCCGCGCGAGTGCGGCGGGCGCCACCGCGCGCCCGCGCATGCCGGCGAGCGCCACCAGCGTCAGGACGTAGGGGAACGCCAGCGACGCCTGGTATGGCAGCGACCACCCCATCACCTGCGAGCGGTACTGCAAGGCGCTCGCCGCGCCGAAGAGCAGTGCGGCTGCCGCCACGCCGAGCGGCTTCCACCGCCCGAGCACCACGATGGCGATCGCGATGAACCCGCGCCCGGCGGACATGTGTTCCGTGAACGTGCCGACCTGTGCGAGAACGAGCGTGCCGCCGCCCAACCCGCCCATCGCACCGCCGAAGAGGATCGCCCACCAGCGCACGCGCTCCGGCGAGATCCCGGCCCCTCTCGCCGCCTCCGGATATTCTCCGACCGCGCGAAGCGCGAGCCCGGCCTGTGACCGGTACAGCCACCACGCGAGCAGCGGCGCGAGAACGTACAAGGCGTACGTCCCCACGGGCTGGTCGAACAGGGCCGGTCCCAGCAAGGGAATCGCGTGCAACCCGGGCAGCGCCCGGGGTCCGATCGTCGGCGTGTCGAGCGCGGCCCCTCCGCTCCCGTACAGTGCCGTGTAGAGCGTCGCCGTGAGGCCGAGCCCGAGCATGCTGATCGCCATGCCCGTGATGATCTGGTCGGCGCGCAGCGTCACCACGAACAGCGCGAAGACCGCCGCCACCGCCGCTCCGGCTGCCGCGGCGCCCACGAAGCCGGCGGCGACTCCGCCCACCCCGGCGCTCACGAGGGCGCCGAACGCCCCCGCGATGATCGCGCCCTCGAGCCCGATGTTGATGACACCGCTCCGTTCCGTCACAAGCTCCCCCAGCGCCGCGTATGCGAGCGGCGTTGCCGACCGGACGCTCGCTTGGAGAAAGAACGTCAAGGCCTCGCCGCTCACCCCGCCTCCGCGACTGGAGGAGCCACGGTCGGTGCCGTGCGCGATGCCGCGGTCTCCCGCGCGCGATCGAGAGCGAGCACCGCGAGCACCACCAGGGCCTCGATGACCGCCACGAACACCGACGGAACGCCCGCGTCACGCTGCATCGCCGCAGCGCCTGCCTCGAGCGCACCGAAGAACACTCCCGCCCCGAGTACGCCGACGGGGTGGAGCCGCGCGAGCAGCGCGACCGCGATCGCGGTATAGCCATAACCCGGCGAAATCCCCTCGTACAGCGCATACGTCACGCCGGTGGCCTGCACGGCGCCACCAAGGCCCGCCACGGCGCCGCTCGCGAGGAAGGCGCCGAGGGCCACACGCTCCACCCGCACGCGCCCGGCGCTCGCGGCCGCTGCCGCGCCCGCCCCGACGACCCGCATCCGATAACCCGTTGCGGTCGAGCGCAACATCCACCAGAGCCCGATCGCGAGCGCCACCGCGAGCACGAACCCGACGTGCAGCTCGCCCACGAGCGGCGGAAGACGCCCCGCGTCCGTCAGCTGCACCGTGTAGGGGTAGACCCGAGTGGGCTCCTGCATCGGGCCACGGACGAGATAGCTCACGCCGTACTGCGCGATGAAGTTCAGCATCAGCGTGCTGATCACCTCGAGCACGCCGAATCGCCGTTTGAGCACGGCGGCGATCGCGCTCCACGCGGCACCCGCCGCGACGCCCGCCGCGAGCTCCGACGGAACCAGCAGCACCCCGGGCCAGGCGCGACACGAGAGTCCCACCGCGACCGCGGCGCTCGCACCGGCCAGCAACTGCCCCTCGGCCCCGATGTTGAGCACGCCCGCGCGAAACGCGAGGGCCACCGCGAGTCCGAGCAGGACGAGCGGGGTCGCCCGTACCAGCGTCACCGAGAAGAACGCGTACGAGCTTCCGACGGACCCGCGCCAGAATGCACCCAACGCCGCATGCGCGTCGAAGCCCCCCGCGATCACCACAACGAAGACCGCCACCAGCGCGAGCAGGGCGGCCAGGAAGTTCGGACCGCGAAGCAGTCGTCGCTCCCGCCCGGGGTCTGTCACGCGAGCCCGACCATCGCCCGCGCCACGGCTTCGGCGTTGCACACAACCGGCACGAGGCGCCCCTCGAAGCAGACGACGATCCGGTCCGCGATCGCCAGGACCTCGTCCAGGTCGTTGCTCGACACCACGATGGCCACGCCGGCGGACCGCGCGGCGCGCAGCCGCGCTAGGACATCGGCGGCCGCGCGGATGTCGAGGCCCCGCGTCGGATGCTCCACGATCAGCGCGTCGCTCGCATCCTCGAGTTCGCGCGCGAGCACGAACTTCTGCTGGTTGCCGCCCGAGAGAGTCGCGGCGGACGACGTCACCTCGCCGGAACGCACGTCGTGCGCCCGCACGGCGGCGTGCGTGCGGGCGACATACTGGCTCCACGGCATGATCCCGCGCGCCAGTCCCGCGTCCCGGAGCGCGAAGTTCTCGACGAGCGTCATCGTCGGGATGAGCGCGTCGCGCAGGCGATCCTCGGGGACGAAGCCGATGCGGCGTGGAAGCCTGACCGTGCCCGCAGCCGGAGAGAGCCGTCCCGCGAGCACGCGCAACAACTCGGCGTGGCCGGCGCCCTCCACACCCGCGACGCCGACGATCTCCCCGGATCGAATCGCGAGCGTCGCCTCGCTGAGCCGCAACACGCCGCGGTCGTCCACGACCGACACGCCCGAGATGTCGAGCACGACTTCGCCTGCGGTCGTGCCGGGCGCGCCGGCTTCGTCGGCAATCGGAGGTGCGCGGCTCCCCAGCAGCGCCTGCACCACAGCGCCCTCCGCGAGTCCGGCCGCCGGCCCCTCGAGGACCGTCCGTCCGCGCCGCAGCACCGTCACGGCGTCCGCGACGGCGAGCGCCTCGCGCACCTTGTGCGTGATCAGCACGACGGTACGCCCACGCGCGACGAACCCACGCAACCACCGGTAGAGTTCCTGCGCCTCACGCGGCGGCAGCACGGCCGTCGGCTCGTCGAGAATGAGCACCCGTGCGTCGCGGAAGAGGGCCTTCAGGATCTCGAGACGTTGCTGCGCTCCTACCGGCAGCTCACCCGCGCGCGCGGTGGGGTCGAGCACAAGTCCCGTTTCCGCGCCAAGCTGCCGCACGCGCTCCGTGCTCCTCGCCGGATTGAACCCGCCGACGAAGCCCCGGCCGCCAAGCGCCACGTTTTCCGCCACGGTCATCGCGCCGACGAGCAGGAAGTGCTGGTGCACCATCCCCACGCCTGCCGCGATCGCGTCCGCGCTCGACCGCCAGCGGCGCTCGGCTCCCTCGAGCGCGATGCTCCCGGCGTCCGCGCGCACCATCCCGAACGCCACGCGCATCAGCGTCGTCTTCCCCGCGCCGTTCTCGCCGAGCAACGCGTGCAGCGTGCCGGGCTGCACGACGAGACTCGCGCCGTCGAGGGCGACCGTGCCGCCGAAGCGCTTGTGGATCCCGTGCAGCGCGAGCGCCGGAGCGGCCGTCGCGGAAGCGGTCATAGCCCGGTTGGCGCCGACACCCAGGCCCACGGCAGGTCGAACTCGCGTGAGAGGTGGGCGGCGAGCGCGCGCACGCCCAGTGCCTCGGTCGCGTAGTGGCCGGCGTAGATGATCACGAGCCCGCGCTCCGGTGCCTCCACCGCGCTCCAGTGCGGTCCTTCGCCGACCACGAGCGTGTCAATGCCGCTGGCGACCGCTTCGCCGAGCGTCTCGACGCCCGCGCCCGCTCCACTGCAGATCGCCCACCGCCGCGTGCGACGACCGGGCTCGATCGCGCTCGCCATCACGCCGCCACCGTGGCCGGAGGCGAACGCGCGCAGCCGCTCGATGAGCTCGCCGGTGGCGACGTCGTCCTCGCCGCACACACCGCACTCAATCGTGTCATGCCGACCGAACCCGGCACTCGGCGTCAGGCCGACCTCGCGCGCGAGGAGCCGGGAGTTCCCGAACGTTTCGTGCGCGTCAAGGGGAAGGTGCGAGGAGTAGAGCGCCACATCGTGTTCCAGCAGCGCCCGCACCCGGTCGTAGAACATCCCGGTGAGCGGCACGAGCCCCCCCCAGAAGAGCCCGTGATGAACCACGAGCAGGTTCGCTCGTGCCTCGATCGCCCCGCGGATCGTGCGGGCGGAACAGTCCACCGCCGCGGCGACCTTCGTGATGGGCGCTCGATTTGCCACCTGCACGCCGTTCAGCGCATGCGCGTAGTCCGGCGTTTCGCGCGTGCGGAGCAGCGTGTCGAGGTGCACGGCGATCCGCTCGAGTGGAACGGCGGTCACCGCGTGGCCGCTCCGCCCGCGACCGGCCGTGTGAAGGTGCCCGCACGCATCTGCGCACGCACCGAGTCCACGGCGCGCGCCGCCGAGACGGGAATCCGGCTGGCGAGCACCGGGTTCGCGGTCCAGCGCACGACGTCGAGTTGCATGCCGAGCCGGATCACGCGCGGCACGAACTGTCCGCTCGTGATCTCGCGGGCCACCACGAGGAAGGCGTGCGGAAGATCAATCACGACGCTTCCCAGTGTCACCTCCGGCGCTATCCCATTCTGGTCGGCGTTCGAGCCGATGACGGTCACCACCCCGGACTCACGCGCCGCCTGAAACACGCCGAGGCCCGCCGCGTCGGCATCCTGGAAGATCACGTCAGCGCCACGACTGATCTGCGCGAGCGCCTGCTCCTTGCCGGCACCGGCATCATCCCAGTTTCCGATGTATGACGTGATCACGCGCACCCGCGGATTGACCGACCTCGCGCCGGCGCCAAACGCGTCGAACGCTTCTCTCACCGGTGGCAGCTCGGTGCCACCAATGCACCCGAGGACCCCGGTCCGCGTGACCGCGCCGGCCACGATCCCTGCGAGATACGAAGGCTCGTCGAACGAGAAGTGCATCGCGGCGACATTGGCGCGCACGGTGCTGCCGCCGGTCGTCACGAAGATGGTCTTCGGGAACGCGGGCGCCACGCGTGCCGCGGCGTCCTGGAACTCGAACCCGTGTCCGATCACGAGCGTATACCCGGCGGCCCCATACTGGCGGAAGTTCTCGACGAACTCCGCCGGCGTCCTCGTCTGGATGTGGCTCACCGCCGCACCGAGACTGTCCCGGACCCGAATGAGCCCCGCGTACGCTCCACCGTTCCACGACTGATCCGAGATCGGCCCCGGCGTGAGCAGGGCAACCCGGAATGCGCTCGCGGTCTCGGCTTTCTGGCTTCCGCATGCTGCGAGGATTCCCACAGCAATGTTCAGAACCGCAGCCTTGAGCCCTCCAGACGATCGCGTTTTCAGGCCGAACAGGTTACTCACAAAGAGATTAGTCCTGGAATGTAAACACCAGTTTGCCAGGGTAGGCAATTGTGGAATCTCGCAAACATTTGTGGAATACTGTGCGTGTTCTGGCGCCTTGGTGTCACGATCCAGTTACAATGCGGAGCGGCTCCGACGGGGTCTTCGCTCGTGGCTCGTCCCCGGTGGCGGTGAGTCGGTCGTGGATCCGGACGTTCCCGTTTATCCGCGCGCCCTCGAGCACCACAATCGACTTCGTCTCGATGTCACCGTTCACCATCGCGGAGTTCTGAAGCTCAAGTCGCTCCGCCGCGAGGATCGCACCGTCAACGACGCCACCGATCACCACTTCGTCCGCGACGACATTGCCATGAATGGACGCGCCACGACCGAGCAGGAGCTGCCGGGCGCCGCCCACCGACCCTTCGATGCGGCCGTCCACCTTGATGATGCCGGTGCTCTCGATGTCGCCGATGATCCGCGTGCCGTTGGCGACAATGGACAACGGCATCTCCACCGCAGAGGCGCTCCGCACCTCAGGGCGTGCCGGTTCTTCCTTTCCGAACATGGCCACGAATCCTCCCCGTGTCTGCGTGCGAGTGTCCGCCTACCTGGGCCTGATGCTCCCAGCTCCTTCGGGCACATCCCCTTTCGCCGGCTTCGTCGCGACCGGCGTGGGCGCACTCAGCATTCGCTGCACCTGCTCATATCGTGCTTGCAGCTGAGTGAGCCTTGCCTGCAGCGTGTCCATCCGTCGTGCATCATCCTCCAAGCGGGTGATGCGCTGCTTGAGGAATGGCACACGCGCCGTCTGGACCGCGAAGTACCCCCAACTGAGCAAGCCGGCCGCCAACGCGACCAGGAACCACCGCGAAGCCAGCAGTCGAAGCGCCTGCACTTGCCACGGGTGGAGTGTCATGGTGCGATGCGCAAGCCCGTTCTCACGATGCACGTGGATCACCATGGACCCCGCGTGGGGGGTAAAGATGTTCCCGTGCCCGCGCAGTTGCTCTCTCCAGCCCCCCTTCTCCGGCATCTAGGGCGCCTCACGCGCCGCGCCGAGCACGAGATCGAGCACACGCTCGAGGTCGTCGGCTGAGTAGAACGGAATCCGGATCTCACCCCTGTCCTTCTGGGAGAGGTGGATCTTCACATCGGTCTGGAGACGACGCCGCAAGTCATCCTCGATTCGCCCGACTTCTGCCGGGCGTGATGGACCTTCCGGTAGGGTCCTGCGTCGAGCCGCGCGCTTCGTTCCGGCTTCGCGCACCCGCCGCTCGACCTCCCGCACGTTGAGTCCCTCGGCGACGATCGTCTTCGCCAGCTCCACCATGCGGAGTTCATCGCCCAGGGCAAGAAGGGCTCGCGCGTGTCCGAGCGTGATCGCGCCTTCACGCACCAGTCGCCGTACCGCGGCGGGAAGCGCGAGAAGACGGAGCGTGTTCGCGACGGTAGAGCGCTCCTTGCCGACGACCTCCGCGACGTCCTGCTGCGTGAGCGAGAACTGCGAGATCAACTGCTGGAATCCCTCGGCCTCTTCAATGGGATTCAGGTCCGTGCGCTGGAGATTCTCGACGAGTGCGAGCGAGAGAATCGCCTGGTCGCCGGCTTCCGAGGAATCCCGGATGATCGCGGGAATCTCTCGCCAGCCAAGCTGCTGCGCGGCGCGCAGGCGTCGCTCGCCTGTGATCAGCTCGAAGCCACGGTCGGCGGCCCGCACGGTGATCGGCTGCAGAAGCCCGTTGGCACGAATGCTCGCCTCGAGTTCACGCAGTGCGGTCGCGGCGAACTCCTTCCGAGGCTGCAGGGGGTTGGGTCGGATCTGCGAGATCGGGATCTGGCGAAGTGCGCTGGGTCGCGCGCCCTCGCGAGCCGCGCTCGCATCACTGGGAGACGGCCTCGCCGACAGAAGGGCCTCCAGCCCACGGCCGAGCCTGCGTTGCCGATCAGTTGACATAATATGAGATCATTATTCCATAACCCATTGTATCACAATACGTTAGCTACGACTTCCTATGACGCCTTCGCTCTCACGGCGCTGTGTCGGCGTTCAAGAAGTTCCTTCGCGACGGCCGCATATGCTTGGGCTCCGGCCGATGCCACGTCGTAGAGAATGATCGGCTTGCCGAAACTCGGTGCCTCGGCCAGACGGACGTTTCTGGGAATGACGTTCTGCAGTACCCTGGTGCCGAAGTACTCTCGCGCATCGGTCGCCACCTGTCGCGAGAGATTCAGCCGAGCGTCGAACATGGTGAGAAGCACTCCGTCTATCGCGAGCGAAGGATTCACACCCTGCTGGACAAGGTGCACCGTGTTGAGAAGCTGTGACAACCCCTCGAGCGCGTAGTACTCGCATTGCAGGGGAATCAATACCGCGTCAGCCGCAGCGAGCATGTTGACCGTGATCAGCCCGAGTGATGGGGGGCAATCGATGAGGACGAAGTCGTACTCATCCCGAACCTCGTCGAGTGCACGGCGCACCTGGAGCTCACGGTCAGCGCGGCCGACGAGCTCGACCTCCGCGCCGGCGAGGTCGGGGGTTGCCGGCACGACGTCGAGGTGCCGGAACTGAACCTGCGGGACGATGGCGCGACGGATCTCGGTGGGTTCGAGGACCACGTCGTACACCGTCGTTTCGAATGTCTCTTTCGTCAGGCCGATGCCGCTCGTTGCATTCCCCTGTGGATCTCCATCCACGAGCAACACATGCCGCTCCGCTGCGGCAAGGCTCGCGGCGAGATTCACGGCGGTCGTCGTCTTCCCGACGCCACCCTTCTGGTTTGCGATTGCGATAACTCTCGACACGGCTTGCCGTTCGCTAAGGGGGAAATGGTGTCCAGCGACCCAACATACGGTTGAGGGGCGACTCACGGCAAGCTCGAATGTTCCACGTGGAACAATTCTGTAGGCAGTGTGAGCATCGGCGACCGCGTCACCAGGCGCACCCGCGGCGCGCGACCCTGCCCCCGTGGCCGGCATCACCTCACGGACCGTGAGGACTTGATCCGAGCCGCGACCGGAGAGCGGGCCGGAGAAGGAACGGGACCAGCGGATGTTGGCGGGGTCCAAGCGATGCTCAAACGGCCCGACTGCGTGAACTCAAGGGGCAGCCAGGCGCCAGAACGCCACGCGGTGCGATCGCGCTCGGCTCGTTCGTTGTTCGAAATAGTATCGTAGTGATACTAAATGGAGCCGTGCTCCGGGTTCACTGTGCGCAATGGGCGATGCACGGACCACCGGGACCTGCCCTGCGCCCTACGGCGTGCCGGACCTCCACGCCGCAAGAAGCGAATCCCGGCGAAGCGGCAGCCACTCGTGCGGGGCCCCGGCGTCGGCCCCACGGCGCCGGAGCAGGTACGTCGGCCGCGACGGGTACTCCGCGAGCAGCAGCGAATCGTGCGCCTGCAGGTCACGCGCGTAGACGTTGCCGCTCTCCTGCTCGAGCAGCAGCGGCGCCAGATGTGCGTAGCCCACCCGATCGTCGTTGATGCGCGCGATGCACGTACGGTCGTACATCGCGCCGGGCAGCAACTTTTCCGTGCTGTCGGGTGACAGCGGGCTTGACCGGACCCGGGCCGAGTCCGCGAGGAGCGGGGACAGCCGCGCCTCCGCGGCGTCGCCTCTGACACCGTCTCGCTCGAGGGTGCGCAACGCCTTGTCGAGCGCACACGCGTCCACGTTCGAATAGAGCGCAGACGTGGCGCCGCGCGAAACGCCGCGCGCCCACATCCGCGTCACGAGCTGGGCGCCCCAGCTCTCGCGCACAAACACGAGAGCGTCGCGCGCGCCGGCGCGCGCCGCCTCAGCCGCGTAGTCCACGCGCATGGAGGTGAGCCCGCCCCGGTACTGAGCGATGCGGACCGGCAATGAGATCGCCGCCGTCATCACCGCGCCGGTCGCCAGCGCCGCGCCGAGACCGAGCGAAAGCAACCGGCTGCGGCCCGCGTCGCTCCCGGTTTGACTGCGCCGGTGCACGGCTTCTCTTGCGAGACGCGGCAGTCGCGCCGTCCAGAGCACGAGCACGGGGAGCCAGGGGAAGACAAACCTCGGGCCCAGGAAGAACCCGTCGTGCCAGTACGCGAAGTAGAGTGCACCGAGCAGCACGGCGCATGCGAGAAGGTAGCGGTCGAGCGCGGAGATTCTCTTCGTGAGTGCGAGCGCGGCGATTGCCGGCGCGAGCGCGGGGAACGGCGTCTCGAACAGGTACGCCTGCAGTCGCGTGACGTAGAGCGAGAGCAGCTCCAGGCCGCGCGCCGGGGTGTGTACCGCGCCCCACGGTGCCGCGTGGAAGCCGAGGCCGTGAGCCTGGCCCCACAGCACCTCATACCCGAACAGCAGCGGCGAGCCCGTGCTCTGCGCGTTCACCCAGAGCATCGCACCGAAGGGGATCGCGACACCGAGTCCCGCCGTCCCGACCTCGGTCCAACGGCTGCGGTCGCGCATTGCGCGCGTGACGAGCCACACGGCCGCCGGCAGCGCGAATGCGAACGCGTCAAGCGGTCGGATGGTCGCCGCGGCACCGAGGCCGAATCCGCAGATGAATGCCCACGCGTCCGTGCCCCGCGTCCCTCTCGCCGCGCCGCCGGCAGCGGTCTTCGCCAGCCCGAGGACGGCCAGCAGAATCCACATCAACGCGGTCGCGTGATTCATGTGTGACCCGAACATGAATGCGCCAAACGGCGCGACGGCGAAGAGGGTTGTCGCTCCAGCGTGAAACCCTCCCGGTGCCTCCGGGTCCGTCAGCGGCACGAGCCGGGCGAAGAGCGCGACGGCGACGGCCCCGGACACGGGCCCGACGAGCCACGCCGAGCGGGCGAGGACGCCGAGCGCAAGCATGGCGGGGCCGCCCGGCGGGAACTGCGAGTACACCTTGTCGCCCGTGTCCACGACGTGAAGAATGGAGAAGAACTCCTGGTACTCCGCGACAGGCAGCCAGAGTCGTCCTGAGGCGAAGATGCGCGCCTGGAAGAGCTGCACGAGCTCGTCAATCAGCAGCGGCCGGCCGGAGAAGACCGACCGGGAGATCCACGCGTAGACGCCAAGGGCCAGCAGCGGGGCGAGCCAGCCGATCACTCGAGCCACGCGAGCGCGCGGCGCTCCGTCGCTCCGTTCAGGTTCAGGTGCGCGGTGTTGTGCCGCGACCTTCGGCTCCTTCGGCCCCAGTCGCCGGCGCAGAAGCACGATGGCGATCACGGCCGCGCCAAGGCAGATCGCAGTGCCGTACCCCCACTCGATCCACCGCCTCGCGTACGCGCGATCCGCTTCCCCGCCGGGGAGCCAGTTCGCGATCGGGAGAAAGCCGAGTATCGCGAGCGCGACCGCGATCACTCGCGCGATCGTTCGATCTCCAGCACGAGGTTCTGCAGATCGGCCGGGCTGACGCCGGGAATGCTCGCCGCCTGGGCGAGCGACGCCGGCCTGCGCGCCGCCAGCTTCTGGCGCGACTCGACGGATAATGTCCGCATCCGTTCGTACGGCGCATCCACGGGAAGCGGATACCCGGCCATCCGCTTCAGCCGGTCGGCGGCCTCACGTTCTTTGCTGAAATAGCCCGCGTACTTGAGTTCGAGCTCGACCGTCGTCAGCACGTCGCGCGGCAGGTCATCGCCGACGCCCGTCGCGCGGAAGAGCGACTCGAGCGACACGTCCTGCCGCTTGGCAAGCTCCGCCACTCGCACCGGATGCACGAGCGACGCCGTACCTGCCGCAGAGAGCAGGCGCTCCACGCACGCAGGCCGCGCGCTCGTATCGCGCGCGAGTCGCCAGGCGCGTTCCTCCGTGGCGGTGCGTTCCCCGATGAGGCGCTGCTCGGCGTCCGTGTAGAGTCCCAGACCTCGCCCGATCGGGGCGAGGCGTCCGAGCGCATTGTCCTGTCGTACCGTGAGACGAAACTCGGAGCGCGAGGTGAACAGGCGGTACGGCTCGTCCACGCCGCGCGTGACCAGGTCGTCCACCAGCACCCCGATGTAGGAGGTCTCGCGTCCGAGGGTGAGCGCGTCGCGCCCGGCGACACCAAGCGCCGCGTTGAGTCCGGCGACGACTCCCTGCGCACCCGCCTCCTCGTAGCCGGTGGTCCCGTTGATCTGCCCCGCGAAGAAGAGTCCCGCGATGCGTCGCACTTCGAGCGACGGGAAGAGCTGCGTGGGCGGGTAGTAGTCGTACTCGATCGCGTAGCCCGGCCGCGTCATCTCCGCGCGCTCGAGGCCGGGCACCGAGCGGAGCATCTCGATCTGCACGGCGGCGGGCAGCGAGGTGGAGAGCCCGTTGACGTACAGCTCGTGCGTGTCGAGCCCCTCGGGCTCGAGAAAGAGCTGGTGCCGCTCGGCGTCCGGGAAGCGCACGATCTTGTCTTCGATCGAGGGGCAGTAGCGGGGGCCGCGTGCGCCGATGGCGCCGCCGTACATCGCCGACCGGCCGATGTTCTCCGCGACGATCGCCTTCGTCCCGGCCCCCGCGTAGGTGATCCAGCAGGGGAGCTGCTCGAGATGATGCAACGCCGCGCGCGACTCGAGCGCCGACCAGGCGTACCGGAAGTCGTGCAGCTCGCTGTCCTGCCGCTCGAGCCGGGAGCGCTCGACGGTGCGTCCATCAATGCGGGGCGGCGTTCCCGTCTTGAAGCGTTCCACCGTGAGTCCGACATCCGAGAGCTGCTCGGCCAGATGCGTCGAGGCGGCCTCGCCCGCGCGGCCACCGGAGACCTGCGTATCGGTCCCGATGTGGATGCGCCCGCGCAGGAACGTGCCAGTGGTGATGACCACCGCGCGCGCGCCGAACCGCCGGCCTTCCATCGTCTCGACGCCCGCGACGCGCGCGTCGCCCGCGGCGAAGAGCAGGCGGCGAACCGTGCCCTGAATGACGGAGACGCCGCGCTGTTGCTCGACGAGGGCGCGCACCGCGCGGCGGTACAGTCCGCGGTCGCACTGCGCGCGCGGGGCCCAGACCGCGGGGCCCTTGCCCCGATTCAGCATCCGGAACTGCACCGTCGCGCGATCGGTCGCGCGCCCCATCACCCCGCCCAGGGCGTCAATCTCCCGCACGACGGTGCCCTTGGCCACTCCTCCGATCGCCGGATTGCACGACATCTGGCCGATCGTCTCGAGGCTGCTCGTGACGAGGGCGACCTGCCCGCCCTGCCCGCGCGATCGGCCCGCGCTCAGCACACGCGCCGCGGCGACGGCGGCTTCGGTACCCGCGTGTCCCCCGCCTACGACGATGACGTCGAAGTCCGCTTCGTTCGTTCGCCCGGCACTCATCCCGAGAAAACTATCAGGGACCCGCTCACTCCGATGGCTTCTTTGCGACGAGGGGCAGTCGGCCGGAGCGACTCGCGGAGATGACGTTCTCGAAGGGCGGTGGCGGAAGCGGTCGCTTGCCGATTGGCTGCAGCATGCCTTCCCACGAGCACTCCGGGCACCAGCTCGGCCGGAGCCGCGGGAAGAGCCACGCCACGCCGCGCCGCTCGACGCGGATCGTCTCGCCGTCGCACGCGGGACACTCCGGGGCCTCCGAGAGCAACCACGCGTAGACGAACGTCGCCGCGATGATGCGCAGCACGAAGAGGCCGCCCATGAACCAGAGGAAGATCGCGGCATCGCTCACGGCTACAGCCTCCCCTCGACGACCTCCCACCGCTCGACGAACGCCGTGCCGCCCTCGATGCGCTCGATGACGACGTCCGTGCCGGACGCCATCGCGCGGCCGTCCACACTTCTCGCATTGACCTCGTACCGCGAACCCTCGAGCGTGTACGCCACCCTGCCAGGCGTGTCTGCCGCGATCGCGACCGTGACCCGCGCCACGAGTCCGGTGATCACCTCGGGATCCTCCTGCACGCGCGGCCTCTTCGAAGGGGCGAAGAGGCCTATGCCGTGGATCATGAACAGCACGCCAGCGGCAATGACTGCGATCAGGAGGAGGCCGATGGCGACCTTCATCTCACTCCGAGATTCTTCTTGAGAAAGGCGACGGTCCTTGGCCACGCATCTCTGGTGGCCGCGAGGTTCGCCGGTCCCGCGTCCGCACTCGCGCCGGTGGCCGGATCATCCTGCGCGCGCAGGAAACCGTGAATCGCGCCCTCGTAGTTCACGCCTGCGTAGTCCTTCCTCATCGCCCTCATGATCGAATCAATCGCGGGCATCATCGCCCCGATGCGGGCGTCGCGTGAACCATTGAGCAGCATCACCGGAACCTTGATTCTCGCCAGCGAATCAGTGGCCGGAGCCGCGGGAACCGCCGGGGTCGTCGCGGTCGCGGCGGCTCCACCGGTGGCGAATGGGCTGCCGTAGAACGCCACGCCGCCGGAGAACCCCGTGACACCACCGTGCACGGCGTGGCCCCACGTCGTCGAGCCGCCCCAGCAGTAGCCGATGACCGCGTAGCGCTGCTCCGCCGAGGGCTGCGTCATCGCGTAATTCGCCGCCGCGACAATCACGCGATTCCGCTCGGCGAAATCAACACCGCCGATGAGCTGTCTCGCACTTTCGGACGCGAGTTCCGTGGACGACGGGCCGCCACGCACACGAGAGAGAAAATCCGGCGCGATCGCGACGAATCCCTCCGCCGCGACCTGGTCCGCCACGCCGCGCACCCACGTCGAGAGGCCGAAGATCTCGTGTACGACGACGACCACCGGCGCCTTCGTGCGCGAGACCGGATACACGATCCACGCCATCAACGAGTCCTTGGAGCCCGGCTCCCACGCGATCCTGACCCACTCCGCGTGGCGCGGACTCGCCGCAAGACGCGCGGCGGCGTTGCTGTTGCTCGCCGGGAGACCCGGCGTTCCCTGCGATGTTCCGACGGCGAGCGTCGGCGCCCGCATGTCGGCGGCGCTCATGTGCGCCATATGGTCGTCCGGTGCGGCCGACTGCGAGGACTGCCAGCGCTGCAGCGTGCAGGCCGAGAGGAAGAGGGCGGAGAGCGAAAGTGCTTTCAGGCGACGCATCGTGGGAACACCTCGGTGGGCGACGTTCGAGAAGCGGACACGCGCTCAAACGTATGCAACCGGTGGACCGGTTGCGAGGCCCGTGCTCCGGTTACTCCGACCGCCGGTCCGAAGCGGGCCGGCCCCGAAGCCTGGTTGCCGCGCGGAGCTGTCTCACTTCCCGCTGGCCAGCCAGCGGATCACCCGCTCTTCCATATGGTAGCGTGGGTTCCAGGGCTGTCCGGCGACCCAGCCGACGTGCCCTCCGCGCCGGCTGAACTCGAGATGCAGTTGCGGATTCCCCCGCGCGATCTCTCGCACGCGCTCGAGGACCGGCGGCGGCAGAAACGGATCGTCCCACGCGCTCACGAGGAGGGTTGGAACCCGGATCCGGTGGAGGAACCCGATCGAGCTTGACCGCTCGTAGTAGTCGTGCGCGCCGGCAAAGCCGTGCAGCGGGCCGGTGAGAACATCGTCGAAGTCCCAGAACGTCTTCGCGGAGAGGAGGCGCTCGCGATCGCAGAGATCCGGGTGCAGTTCCAGTTTCCGCAAGCTCTTCGCGGTGAGCGACTGCAGAAAGTGGCGCACGTAGAGGCGCGCAAACCCGTGCTCCAAGTAACGCGAGCCCGTTTCGAGGTCATACGGCACGCTGACCGCGGCGACGCGCCTGACCTCGCGGGGCACGCGCTCACCCTGCTCGCCGAGCCACTTGAGCGCGACATTCCCTCCGAGCGAAACGCCGCACAGCACGAGGTGCAGGTCCGGCACGCCGGACGCGAGGCGTCGAATCACGAAGTCTGCGTCGGTCGTCTCGCCGGAGTGATAGAACCGGCGTGCCCGGTTCACCTCGCCGTCGCAGGAACGGAACATCAACAGATCGCCGCTCCAGCCGAGTTTGCGTGCCTCGAGCAACAGGCCGTGCGCGTACTTCGCCGTGATCTTCGCCTCGAGGCCGTGGAGGATGAGGAGGTGCGGCACGCCCGACGTGACCGTCCCCATCCGGACGAGCGTGAGGTGATCACCATCGGGCGTCGGCCACCGCTCCAGACGGTCGTGCACGGGCGCTCGGCGACGGAGCACCTTGCCCCAGATCGTGGGGAGGTGCGGGCCGGGAAGCCACCACGCGGGCCGGAAGGCGGATGCAAGCTCAGGCATGGTGCTACGATTCTAACTGGAGCGCAGGTGGCGCACGCTTGAGGGGGAGTTCTCGCGGGGATTCGCGCGACACGCCGGGAGGCGCCGTATTATTCTTGCCGCTCTCCGGCTACCGTCTTCCGCCTCTCCCGATGGAAGTCCAGCTGTTCGGCACTCAGAAGAGCCAGGATACCCGCAAGGCGCTCCGCTTCTTTTCCGAGCGCCGCATCAGGGTTCACTTCGTGGATCTCGCGGAGCGCGCCGCGAGCAAGGGAGAGCTGCAGCGCTTCGCGCGGGAATTCGGGGTCGGCGCGCTCATTGACCGGGGCTCGAGACGGTACACCGAACTCGGCCTGGGCGTCGTGCGCTACGATGATGCGCGGTGGATCGAACGGCTGGTGGAGGAACCGCTGATGCTGCGGATGCCGCTCGCGCGTTGGCAGCACAAGGTCACCGTCGGGCTCGCCGAGGAGGAGTGGAAGCAATGGGTCGCCACCGGAGAAGAATGAACCGGGCGCCGGATCACACACCGATCGCAGGGAGACCGCGCCAATGTGGCTGATGTGGACCGGGTTCCTCGCCTTCGTGCTCCTGCTGCTCGCGCTCGACCTGGGCGTGTTCAACAAGACGGCGCACGCGCCGACGGTGCGCGAAGCCCTGGCGTTCACCGCGATGACCGCCGCGCTGGCCGTCGCCTTCAGCGGGTTCGTGTATGTCGCCTACTCGAACCACTGGGAAGGGCTCGGCCTGACGGTTGACGCGGTGGATCGGCAGCTCAACGACGGCCGGCTCGCCACGGTGAAGTTCCTGACGGGCTACATCGTCGAGATGTCGCTCTCGATGGACAACGTGTTCGTCATCGCGCTGATCTTCGAGCACCTGCGGGTCCCGCTCGCGCAGCAGCATCGCGTGCTGTTCTGGGGGATCATCGGCGCGCTCGGCATGCGCGGCGCGATGATCGCGGGCGGCGCGGCGCTCGTGGCGCGCTACCACTGGATCCTCTACGTCTTCGGCGTCTTTCTCGTCTACACGGCGCTGCGCATGCTGTTGGCGAAGCGGAAGGAGGAGTCCCCCGAGGAGTCGTTCGTGGTCCGCTGGCTCGGCCGGCATTTTCGCGTCACGAAGGAGTTCCACGGGAGCCGCTTTCGGGTCACCGTCGAGGGCAAGCGCTTCATCACGCCGCTCTTCGTCGCGCTCGTCCTGGTGGAGACGACGGATCTGGTCTTCGCGGTGGACAGCATTCCGGCGATCTTCGCGATCACGACGGACCCATTCCTGGTGTTCACGTCGAACGTCTTCGCGATCCTGTGCCTCCGCTCCCTCTACTTCGGCCTCGCCGGGCTGATCGAGAAGTTCAAGTACCTCAAGGTGTCACTAGCTGTGATTCTCGGGTTCGTCGGCATCAAGATGCTGGTCGCCAAGTGGACGGTGGAGCTGCTTGGCGAAGCGGTGAACTTCTGGATGCTCGGGATCGTGGCGGGGATTCTCGTGTCGGGTGCTTTGGCGAGCGTGGTGGCCGAGCGGAACAGTGTGCGGCGCTGACTCCGGCGTGGGCGATGAAAGCGGGAGCAAGCGTGCGGTTCTTCGGTGACTTGCGGGCGGGCGCCGGCGGCGGCATGCTAGCACTTCCCAGGAGGTGCCCATGGCGCTATCCGACCTGATCTCGGCTGCGATCACGAGCGGTGGCGAGCCCGGCCCGAAGCCCAGGGACGACGAGCTCGACCTGTTCGGGATGACGCACACCGGGAAGGTCCGCACCGAAAACCAGGACCACTTCCTGATGTGCACCGTGCACCAGCAACTGGTGGTCCACTACACGAGCTTCCCCGACCCCGGCAAGCTCCCGGTGCGCGGGGAGCGCTTCGCGTCAATCCTCCTCGTGGCTGACGGCGTGGGGGGAGCGACCGCGGGGCGCGAGGCGAGCCAGCTCACGATCGAGACGATCGCCCGGTACGTGTCCTCGACGATGCGCTGCTTTCAGGGAACAGTGGGGCCGACCTCGGAGGAGCAGCTGCTGGAGTCGCTGCGTGCGGCGGCGCGCGAGGCGCACGCGGCGGTCCGGGCCGAGGCGGCCGGGCGAGGCGCCTCGAAGATGGCGACGACGCTGACGCTGGCCATCCAGGTGTGGCCGTATTCGTACGTGATGCAGGTCGGCGATAGCCGCGCCTACTACTACGTCAACGACAATCTCAGATTGGTGACGCGCGACCAGACGCTCGCGCAGGATCTCGTGGACCAGGGGGTGCTCCCGGCGGACCGCGTGTCCCGGTCGCCCTTCCGGCACGTGCTGGCGCGTGCGATCGGCGCGGACGAGGCGACGCCCGAGGTGACGCGCATCGGGCTCAACTGGGGGTGCGTGCTCCTCCTCTGCAGCGACGGGCTCACGAAGCATGTCTCGGATGGCGAGATCCTGTCAGAGATCCGCGCGATGACGTCTTCGGAACAACTCTGCCGGTCGCTTGTGGATTTGGCGCTCGAGCGGGGCGGGAGCGACAACGTCACGGTGCTCGCGGGGCGGCCAATCCAGAAGCGACCCACGGGCTAGAGGAGCCATGCGCACAACATCATCACTCATCTGGAGTTGCGGACTGATCACCCTCCTCGGTTCCTCGGCGCTCGGGCAGGGCGGCGTGCCGGCACAGCCGGCTGATTCAGTCGAGGATCCGATCAAGGTGCTCGTGGGGCGGCTCGAACTCGAGCGCTACAAGGCCACGATCAAGGGACTGACGCAGTTCGGCGACCGCCGGCAAGGGACGGACCGCAATCGCGCGGCCGTGGACTGGATCGAGGCGCAACTCAAGAGCTACGGCTGCACGAACACCGAGCGCATCAGGTACGAGTACGCGCCGGTGGGTCGGGGCGGGGGCGGGGGGCGAACGGGCGGAGGCGGTCGCGGCGGCGACACCACCGCGGCGGGCGCGGCGCGAGGGGCCGGCGGTGTGGCCGCACCTGCGGCGGGACGCGGAGCGGTGGCCGCGGGAGCGGCCGCGGGCCGCGGCGGCGGTCGCGGCACCACGGCCTCCGGCGGTGGCCGCATCCGCGGCCTCCGCGCGCGCACCGGGGTGAACAACGATTCCCTCAGGCAGCCCGATCCGGTGCTCCGTGCGCTCAACGCGCAGCCCACCACGCCCGGCCCGCGGGAGGAGGTGTTCTGCACCAAGGTCGGCACCACGCGCCCCGACGAGATGTACATCGTGGGCGCTCATATGGACGGCCACGGCTGGGGCGAGGCGGCGAACGACGACGGCTCCGGCACCGCGATCGTGATGGAGCTGGCGCGCGTCTTCAGCAGCCCCGACGTGCAGACGGAGCGTTCGATCCGTTTCGCGCTCTGGAACAACGAGGAGACCGGGCTGAACGGCGCGCGCGCGTACATCGCGCAGCGGCAGGCGTTGCAGGGCAAGGAAGAGCCGCCTGGATCCGGGAAGTACCCCGAGCCCAAGTGGCTCGGGATGATCCAGCACGACATGATGCTCTTCGACCACGGGATGCCGCGCGCCGACAGCACCGTGAGCCCCGAGCAGCGGCCCGAGGCCGACGTGAACATCGAGTTCCAGTCGAACTCCCGGATGTCGGCCGAATCGCAGAAGCTGGCTTGGGTGTTCCACGCGGCGAACGAGAAGTACGCCACGGACTATCCGGCAGCCGTCGGCAGCCACATGACGAACACGGACAGCGGCCCGTTCCAGGACATGATCGCGGCCATCAGCCTGCGCGAGAACGAGCGCGGCGCGCAGGTCGGCGCGGGCTGGGATCCGCACTGGCACCAGCCGACCGATCGCTACGTGACCTTCAGCGACAAGGACTTCCGGCTGGGGTTGAACGCGGCGCAGACGACGCTTGGGGGGCTGGGGCAACTCACGGGGGCGACACGCAAGAAGTGACGAATGCGGCTGCGCAGATGCCGCAGACGCTCCGGAGCCGCTGTCACCTGTTCAGGTGCCAGAAGTAGCCTCTTCATGAAAACGAACCTCCGGAGCCCTCAGCGCGGGGGTGACATCGACGCATCGCGAGTCCGCTAACAGCTTCTTGGTGAGCCGCAGCACATGGCCGGCTTGACGCTCGCTGTAGCGAGCAAGCTCGATCGCGGCGGCGTGGCTTACCTTGTAGGCCGCGCGAAGCGCGAAGTCCTGATTGAAGTAGATCAGAAGAGCCGAGTCGAATGGCTCAGCCTCAAGGTTCAGGGTGTGGATGCACCCTGGACGCTGGATCCTTACGTTCGGATCCGCGTGCGAACGAAAACGAACGGAGTATTCTATAATTGGCATCTCACCGTCTGCGTTCCTGATGTATGACAAAGCCTGAGCCCATGCCGGGCGCTTCTCGCGCGTTCTGGGTTGCGTTCGCCGTTGCGGAAGTGATTCTCGTCATGGTGTGGGCCTCTCTCGCAGCGTCGTTTGCTCAGACGACCGACTATGAAGTCTCAGTCGTGGGACCCGTCATAGGCGCGGTTGGTAGCGGCATCGTACTTGCGATCCCGTTCGCGCTCGTAGTGGGCTGGATTGCGAGAAGGGTGTATTCGGCGGCCGCGCCAGATGACTCATCTGCTGCCCAGCACAAACCGCCTGATGACTAGCACTACTTCGCCACTTATGTAATGCGCGGCCGTGCTGACTCGTCGTAATTTGGGACAATCGGCGAGGCGAGGATGGCGCGGCGATCCGAGGCGGGCGAGCACAGGCGGAGGGGCGGGGCGTCGGGGTGGGAGCAGGAGCTGGAGCGGTGGATGGCACCCTTCCTGACGGCGCTGGGTCACAAGGGGCGACGCCGGTGGGCGCCGGTCTATATGGAAGGGCTGCTGGGGCCCGGCGACCGGAAGAGCGTGCAGCCGATGGCGGCACGGATTGCGCCGGCGGATCACGAGCAGCTGCACCACTTCATTGCGACCTCGGCCTGGGACCCGGCGCCGCTCGAGACCGCGTTGGTGCACGAGGCCGAGCGGCTGGTCGGGGGGGCCGACGCCGTGTTGATCGTCGACGACACGACCTTGCTCAAGCAGGGGCGGCATTCGGTCGGCGTGGCGCGCCAGTACTCGGGCCAGGCGGGCAAGACGACGAACTGTCAGAGCTTGGTGTCGCTCACCGTCGCCCGCGGTGAGGTGCCGGTGCCCGTGGCGCTGCGGCTCTTCCTGCCCGAGGCGTGGACGCGATCCGCGGCGCGCCTCCACCGCACGGGCGTGCCGCCGGACGCGCGCGCGTATCGGACCAAAGGCGAGATCGCCCTGGTGGAAGTGGACCGGGTGCGCGCGGCCGGCCTCACGGCCGCGACGGTGCTCGCCGATGCCGGCTACGGCGCGAGCGCGACGTTTCGCCACGCGCTCACGGCGCGGGGCCTCCGCTGGGCCGTGGGGATCCCGCACACGCAGAAGGTGTTTCCAGCGCTGGTGCGCGTGCCGACGCCCCGCGCGCGGGCCGCGCGGGGACGCCCCCGGGTGCACGGCGTCCCGTCGCACGGGAGTTGCAGTGCGGCCGCGATGCTCCAGGGCGCACGGTGGCGGTCCGTGACGTGGCGCCGCGGGACGCGCGGGCCGCTCCGCGCGCAGTTCGCCGCCGTCCGCGTGCGCGTCGCCGATGGGGCCCGTGCCTCCAGCGGGCAGCATCTCCCGGGCGAGGTCGCCTGGCTGGTCGGGGAGCAACGCGCCCGCGGCGTGCGCAAGTATTACCTGACCAATCACCCCGCCGGGACGCCGCTCCGGCGGCTCGCGGCGGTGATCAAGGCGCGCTGGGTGTGCGAGCAGGCGCATCAGCAAATGAAAGAGGAACTCGGCCTCGACCATTTCGAGGGGCGTGGCTGGTTCGGCCTGCATCATCACGCGCTCTTCTCGATGCTGGCGTTTACGTTTCTGCAGTACCTCCGCCTGGCCGGGCCGCGCAGGAAAAAAAACGCCGCCCGGTCCGCCACCCGCCCCCTCGCTCCCCGCCGTGCGCCGCGCGCTCCTCGCCCGCGCGGCGCCAGTGCACCTCCGGTGCCCCGCCTGTCACGCACACGTCCGCTACCACCCGCGACCGTAAACAAAGTGGCGAAGTAGTGCTAGAAGCTATCCCGTAAATGAGTAATGCAGCGATGAGGTCGCTCGTCCTTGAGGGAAAGAACCCCTCGGAGCCTGCGCGTGGACCTCACCGATGCTCAGTGGCGACGGATCGAACCGCTCCTCCCAAAGCCGCGACGGCG
>DATEDF010000106.1:0-4549 GCA_035286465.1 Gemmatimonadaceae bacterium
CGCTGGATGAGCCCGACGATGTGCTTGACCCGCTGGCCGATGTTCTTCGCGTCGTAGTTGCGCGCACGCGGCTCGTCGGATGGATCGTCGCGATCTCCGAGACCGCGACGGCGGCGACCGCCGCCGCGAGCTTCGCGAAGGGCACTGACGCCGAGGTAGCCGTAGAGGGCAGCTCGTGCGAGTGCGCCCCAGTTCACGGAGTAGTTCTACACCATCGAGAGTACCGGCCGCAAACGAGCGCAGATCGGATACCCTGGCCTCCATGACCTCCGACGCCTACCGGAACCTGCACAAGGCGTGCATCAGCGTGAAGGAGGGCAGCCCGAAGCGCGTGCGACGGTGCGTGCAGCAGATCGAGCTGTCCGACGTGAAGTTCGTCGTGGGTGACGCCGGGAGAAAAAGAGTCCGGCGCGAGAAGCGCAAGAACGTCCACGCCTACGTGCGCGGCACGCCGAAGAAGAGGCGGCGCACGAAGGGCCTGTGCGCCGTCGAGGTCACCTACGACCCGTACAAGTACAAGACGTTCGTCACGCGCGAAGGGAAGCGGCCGATCCACGACGCCGAGTTCGCGGTCGTGCGGCCGGACGGCGTGACTGCCTACCGGAAGTGCCGCTAGGCGTCGAGGTCTTCGTGGTCTTGCGGTAGCGGCTCTGCCATCACGTCGTAGATTTTCCCCGCGAACCTCAGAAACTCAACGCGGTCGCGGCCGGCGGTCCTCGCAAGCTCCGAGGCAACGCCGAGAAGCACCCCGACAGAATCCATCGCTTCGAGCCCCACGCGCGTCGCCTGGACCACCGCTGCATCGAGCTGGACGGTCAGGTGCTCCTCGAGGTCGCTGATCTCGTCGTTCGTCATGATGCCACGGGCGGCGGCGTCGGCGGCTTCACCATCGGCACGACCTTCCCTTCCTTCGCCGGCTTCGCGTTGCCGCCGCCCGTGAGGGTCGCCACGACGTCGTCCCAGTTCTCGTCGATGCCCTGCATGACGAGGTTCGCGGCCTCCTCGGTGATGAGTCCGGCGCGGCCCAGCCCCACGAGGAGACCCTGGACGAGGTCCATCACCTTGTCCTTGTCGCCGCCGCGTGCGTGGCGGATGAGCGTCTCGTACGCCGGCCGGAAGTCCGGGCTCTGGGCGAGGTAGACGAACGCGGTGATCGCCGCGCCCATCGCTTCGACAGGGTCCTTCGCCTTGTTGATCGCACGGCCGTACTCCGAGAAGCCCGGCGGGAACTGGACGCCGTGCGGCGGCTGTTGCTGCGCGGCCGACTGCTGCTGGAGCGGCTGCTGGAGATCGGCCGCCGCCGTCGCCTCCTTCTGCCGCACGGTCTGGATGAGCTGCGTGATCGACTCGATGCCGTTCGGCAGGAGCCCCTCCGCGAACTCGCGGAAGCCGCCGCTCTTTCCGTCCTCGCCCATGTCTCGGAGCGCGCCCTTGAGGAGCCGCAGCGCCTCGATGTGCTCGCGCAGGCCGTCCTTCTCCGGCGGCCGGACCAGCTCCTTGACCGTGCCGATCATCG
Source organism: Gemmatimonadaceae bacterium (assembly GCA_035286465.1). Classification (GTDB taxonomy): domain Bacteria; phylum Gemmatimonadota; class Gemmatimonadetes; order Gemmatimonadales; family Gemmatimonadaceae; genus Fen-1231. The sequence continues at coordinate 1,517 of DATEDF010000106.1, forward strand.
GCAGGATGTCCCGTGCGCCGAGCGAGTCCTTCGGCTGCATCGACTGCATGAGCTGCACGGTCTCGAGCGCCGTGGGTCCCTTGTCCTGGTGGCGCAGCGCGTCGAACATCGCCCGCTGGTTCTCGGCCTGCGCCTTCATCGTCTCGATCTGCATCTGCATCTGCATCTTCTGCTGCTCGAGCATCATCATGAGCATCGGGTCGGGGCCGCTCGGCATCGGCATCGGGAGCGGGGGCGGCGGCGGCGGCGGCGGCGTCATCGCCTTCGTCATCTCCAGCATCCGCATCACGGACTCCATCGGATCGACACGCGGAGCTTCCTTCTGCATCGCCTGCATCGCCATCATCATCAGCATCGAGTCGTTGCCGCCGCCCATCTGCTTCTGGAGCGCCATGAGTTCCTGAAGCTGCTGCACCGGGTTCGTCTGCGGCGGCGCGGTGCGCGCGGCGTCGTCGCGGAGCTGCTGCGCGAGCCGCACGACCTGATCGAGCGGCGTGACGGTCGTCGTCGGCTGCTGTGGCGCGCCCTCCATCATGATCGTGCGTGCGGGGTCCTCGTTCCCGTCCGGCTTGACGTAGGACAGCTCGTACTCGCCGCCGCCGTACGTCGGGACGAGCGTCGTCGAGAGGAACGCCTCGACGCTCCGGTAGCGAGCGACGTCGGCCCACGAGTAGTAGCCGATGTGCGCGACGTGACCGTCCGGCCGACGCCGGCCGATCTTCACACGCTCCGGGTTCGGGAGCGCGGCCTGCAGCGGCGTCTTCGGCTGCGGCTTATCTCTCGGAGGCTGCTCGCGCCGCTGTCGGCCCTGCTGCAGGACGACGACCTGGGGCTGCTGTTGCTGCTGCGGTACTGCCCGAGGCGGCGTGTCGATCCGCTCGAAGTCGATCTTCGGGATCGGGCCGGACGGGTTCACCTGTCCCGCGACTGCCAAGGGGTCGGTGACGTCGAGGTCGTTCTGCTCGTCGCTCATTTGTCGTCTCCTGGGTAGAAGTCCAGCTCTGCGATCTCCGCGCCGAGCGTCGCTGCCTCGGCCGGCGCGATGTAGTTCTTGTACGTCGTCTGGATCGACTGGTGGCCGGCGACCTGAGCGAGGTGGTGAAGGGGCAGGCCGCCGTCGGCCATGGCGGTCGCCCAGGTGTGGCGCAAGATGCGCGGCTCGAGCCTCCCGATGCCGAGCTGCTGCTCGATGACGTTCATCTTGGCCCGGAGCGTCCCGTCGTTGTAGTGCTTCATCGGGTCCTTCTCGGACGGGAAGAGCCAGGGTGTACGAACGGGGACCCGCGCCCGCCACCCCGTGAGGTAGGCGTAGAGGATGGCGCTGCCGGGGTCGGGCAGCGGGATGTCCCGCAGCTCCTTGCTCTTGCCCTCGACGTTCTTGAGCATGAGCCGGCGGCCGGTCGAGTCGGACGGGTCGCGGGCGATCTTGGCGAGGGGCAGGGAGCAGCATTCCATCGTCCGCAGGCCCGAGAGGGGGAAGAGGAGCGCCGCCGTCCTGAAGGGCTCGTTGCGGCTCTCCGAGAGGCGACGGAAGGCTGCAAGGCCCGCGCTTCGAAGGGCCTCCGGCGGGTTGCGTTTCACCTTCGGCAGGTCCGGGCTCGCGAAGACAGGGAGGGGGTCGCCCATGGCGCGCCGCCACTCCAGGTACTTCTTCGCTCCAGGGATGTAGGTCTGCAGGCTCTTTGGCTTGATCTCTCGTGTACGTAGGAGCCAGTTCACGAAGCCGAATAGCAGACCAGGAGACTGGTGGATCGGGATCTTCGTCTCCTGCACGTACTGGGCTAGAAGGTTGGCCGCTCGGCCGTACACGTCGGCCGTCCCGACGGTCTTGACCTGCTTGAGGTAGCTGATGAACGAGCGCACCGAGAGGTCCACCGTAGGCGCACGGTACGTACGGAACTGAACCTCGTCAAGGACTTAGGACGTCCTTGAACGCTTCGTAGATGTCCCCGGCGGGATCGACGTGGGCGTCCGTGAAGTTCAGGTGCCCCGCTACGCCCTGCCACTCGGGATCGAGCCGCACGCCTGTCACGCGGCCAGGCATCAGCGACGGCGGCGGGATGCGCTTCGGGACGGTCGGGAACTCGCGCAGGAGCGTCAGCACGAGGCTTCGCACCGCGACCTCTTGGGCGGGGAAGTGTCCGAGCACACGGCGCTTTTTGCCCCGGTAGTCGTCCTCGATGACCTCGCGGCCGTAGAGCTTCTCGCGGCCGGTCAGGACGAGCCGCTTCGCGTACGCGAAGAAGCCGATCTTGATGCCGGCGGGGAAGACGGCGTTGGCGATCTCGATTCCTACGCTGCGGGAGTTGCCGTGCCCCATATGGTAGGCGGTTACAGCGGCGGGGTCGCAGTACTGGTGAAGGAGCCCGGCGCGGTCTGCGGCGAAGTGGTACGAGACACCGCGCCGCTTCCCGTTGGTGTAGATCGCCTTGCCGCTCCCCTCCCCCGCTGTGTCGTGGAGGGTGATGAGCGTCGGAAGTCCGTCGCGCGCCTTGCACTTGTCCCGGCCAGGGATGAACTCGAGCCCCGACTCGGACGGGAGGACGCAGAGGGCGTCCCCGACGAGGGGGACGTTCTGGCCCCGGACGAGGATGAAGGGGACGGGCATCAGGGCTTGTCGCCTTCGTCGAGGAGTGCCTTCGTCGCGATCTCGAGCGGGAGCTTGTGCAGCGCCTTCGTCGCGGATGCGTCACCGAGGTGTGCGCGCCGCGCGAGCCGGCGTGCCCGAGCGAGGAGGATCTCCATCCGGCGTGCGCGGAAGTCGAGCGGCATCAGGCAACCTTCCGCAGCTCGGACGCCGTCGGGCACGCGAGGCACCCCGTGGACGCGACGCCGACTCCCAGGATGATCTGGAACGGACGCGGCCGACGCAGATGCGTGACCGTCTCGCAGAGCGAGTAGCCCCAGCCGGCATGGGCCATCCCGGAGCGAAAGCCGAGCAGGAAGCGACGGAGGAAACGCATCAGCGTACTTTCAGCCGCTTGAGGTGGGCGCGATAGTCCTTCTGGGCGTATTTCACGTCGTTGTCGAACA
>DATEDF010000107.1:0-2181 GCA_035286465.1 Gemmatimonadaceae bacterium
CCCTCACAGCGGCGGCGGCCGCTGCGCAGTCTCCCGCACCGACAACGCCCGCCCGCGCCGTCCGCCGCGACATCCCGATCACGAATGCCATCCGGCGCGCATTCGCCGCCGGCACCCGCGACTCCACCGGCCGCCCCGGGCGCAACTACTGGCAGCTCCGCACCGACTACACCATCACCGCACGGCTCGACCCCGTGACCTCGCGCCTCTCGGGGCGCGAGACGGTCGTCGTGCAGAACCCGGGCAGCGACTCGCTCACGAGCCTCGTGCTGCGGCTCGACATGAACAGCTTCCTCTTCAACGTGCCGCGCGGCGCGCCGTGGATTCCCGCGGAGCTGACGGACGGGATGGTGATCACGCGGATGACAGTGGACGGCCAGCCGGTGAACCTCGCGCCTCCGTCCGGCCGGGGCGGCGGTCGTGGTGGCGCCGCCGCGCCGACCGAGCACCGGGCGTTTGGCCTCGGCACCACGCGCGCAGCCATTGCACTCGCGAAGCCGATCCCCGCGCGCTCTCGCGCGACGCTCGAAGTGGAATGGAACCACAAGATCCCGGGCGGACCGGGCCAGGGTCACCGGATGACGCAGCGCTGGGGCGACACGCTCTACCAGCCCACGCAGTGGTACCCGCGCGTCGCCGTCTACGACGACCTGCGAGGGTGGGACCCCGAGATCTATCTCGGCCCCTCGGAGTTCTACAACAACTTCGGCCGCTTCGACGTGCGCATTGACGTGCCCGCGGGGTGGATCGTGAGCGGCACGGGCGTGCTCCGGAATCCGCAGGAGGTGCTCACGGCTACGGCGCGCGAGCGGCTCGCGCGCGTCACCAGCACGGATGCCGTCACCACGATCGTCGGCCCCGATGAGGCCGGGCCGGGGCGCGCGACCGCGAGCGGCGATCGGCTCACGTGGCACTTCGTCGCCGACACCGTGAACGACTTCGCGTGGGCCACCGCCAAGCGGTTCGTATGGAAGTCCACGCGCGCGATGATCCCCGAGAAGGGCGCGGTGCCCATCCATATGTACTTCCTCCCGGGCGACTCCGGGCTCTACGCCGACGCGGCCCCACGCGCGCGCCACGCCCTCGAGTTCTACTCGAAGCTCTGGTTCCCGTACCAGTTCCCGCAGCTCACGCTCCAGGACGGCCCGAGCTCGGGGATGGAGTATCCGATGGTCATCAACTCCAACCAGGGCGCCGCCGACCACGAGACGGGCCACCAGTGGTGGCCTATGATGGTGAGCAACAACGAGACGTGGTACGGCTGGATGGACGAGGGATTCGACCAGTACATGAACATCCTCTCCGCGGCGGACCGCCAGGGCGTGCCGCCGAATCTCGACCTGCGCGGTCAGTCGTACGGCCGGATCAGCGGCGACGAGAACGAGCCGCCGATGATGTGGAACGCGAACTACGCCGGCCCGCAGATGTACGGCTTTCAGACGTACAGCAAGACGCCCTTGATGCTCTCGATGCTCGGCGGGATCGTCGGCGACACGGCGGTGCAGCGCGCGCACCGCGAGTGGGCGAAGGCGTGGCTCTTCAAGCATCCGTCGCCGTGGGACTACATGTTCTTCATGAGCAACGCGCTCAAGCCGAAGGCGCCCGAGCTCGGCTGGTTCTGGTACTACTGGCTCTTCACCACCGAGAGCGTGGATGGCTCCATTCAGAGCGTCGTGACCTCCGGCCGCACGACGAGCGTGACCGTGCGGCAGGACGGGCAGATGCCGTCGCCGGTCGTGCTCAAGGTGCAGTTCGCCCCCACGGGGCCGGCGATCAGGCCGATGGCGAACGCGAGGATGCTGGACAGCGTGACGGCGATCGTCACGTGGCCCGTAGACGTCTGGTTCGCGGGGAGCCGCACGTTCAGGGCGGACCTCACCTTCGGCCAGCGCAAGATCGAGCGGGTAGTGCTCGATCCGTTCTGCCGCTTCCCGGATCGCGACCCGAGCGACAACGTATGGCCGAAGGGGAGCGGGCTCCCGCCCGGCACGCCGGCACCCGCGCCGGGCGGGCAGGGCGGCGGCGGCGGCCGCGGCGCGGCCGGCGCGCCCACCTGCGGATAGTCATCTCATTCGAGGAACCGAACATGCTTCGTGCCCAAGGACGACTCGGCGTGCCGCTGCTGGCGGCCGCACTCCTGACGCTCACCGCCGGTTGGAACGCCGATCATCGCGCCGAAGC
>DATEDF010000108.1:0-5559 GCA_035286465.1 Gemmatimonadaceae bacterium
CCCGTGTGCGGCGTGCGCATCGAGTAGGGCGTGACGGAGCGGATGAGGCTCGCGACGGCGCCCACCTTCGCGGCTTCGATCGCGCCGTTCCGCCGATAGGCGACAGTCTGGCCATAGTTCACGAAGGGCGCGTCGAAGAGGACGATCTTCCCCTTCGCCTCCGCGGCGCGCCGCGTCAACTCGTCGAAGCTGGAGACGACGAGCACCTCGGAGGTGATGCCGCGCTTCGGCGTCGCGACGCTCCCGCCCAGGCCGAGCATCGGGAGGTTCGCCTCGCGGGGCGTGACGAGCGTGGCCGACTCGCGGCCGCGCACCCAGTGCGGCACCATCGCGGGCTCGCCCCGGACGTTGGCGAGGCCGCTCTTCCTCATCTCGGCGAGGAGCCAGTCAATGCCGCGCTCGAGCGCGGGCGAGCCGGTGAACCGGTGCCCGGAGTAATCGGTGAAGCGCGCGAGCGTGTTCCACGCGGCGCCGCTGTCGGCGAGCGCGGCGTCAATGAGTCGGTCGGCAGTTGTGCGGTACGCCCGCGCGACGGGGCCGTCGGATTGGGGGTGCAGCGAGAGGGGAACCGTGAACAGGAGCGCCGCCACGGCGGCGCGAGCGAGCAGGCGATGGGTTCTCATCGCTTAATCATTCGCGCATGCACGACCGACTGCAACGACGAGCCGACAGCAATCAGCCGTCAGTTCTCAGTCGTCAGCAACGGTCGCAGCCGAGAACTGACGACTGAGGACTGACGGCTGTTGACTCGCCGTCAGAAGGAGAACCTCGTCGTGACCAGCAGATTCCTCGTCGCCACCGGATAGAAGTAGCGCGTCGTCCCGCTCGCGTACCCCGCCGCGTACGCGTTGGCGTCGAACAGATTGAGGCCCTGTACGCGAAGCTCGCAGCGACCGGCGCGCCAGGTGACGCCGCCGTCAACAAGCGTGTACGCCGGCGCGACGAGCGCGGGATTGCCGTCGTTCGCGAGCTGCGAGCGGGCGACGTAGCGCGGGCTCAACGTGAACGAGAAGTGATCCGTCCACCGGAAGTCGGCCTGCGCGTTGGCGATCACCGGCGGCGTGGCGAGGGGCTCCACGTTGCGGTACGTCGCCCCGCTCGCCTCGTCCCGGTACTCGGCGATGCGCGCGGCCATCAGCGTGACGTTTCCCGAGAATGAGAGCCGGTCGTTCGCGCGCCACCGGCCGTCGAGCTCGACGCCGCGCCGGTAGCTCCTTGGCACGTTCTGGCGGAGGGGGTTGCCGGTGAGCGCGAGCTTCCCGATGGCCGCGATCTCGTTCCGGAACTCCATGTCGAACGCGTTGGCGTTCAGCGTGACGCCTCCCGACGTCCAGGTGGCGCCCCCCTCGAAGTCGTGCACGCGCTCGGGCCGCACCTTCGTCAGGGGGAGAAGATCGGCGGCGTTGGAGCTGTCGAGGTTGTCGGCGCCGGCGAAGAGGTCGCCGCGCGCGGGCTCCCGACTCGTGACACCGTACGACGCGTACAGTGACAGCGTCTGCGTTGCCTTCCACGTGACGCCCGCTTTGGGGTTCACGAAGGTCCACGCGATGGACGGCCGCGCGGCGATCCCGGCGTTCGCCGAGGGTTGGTAGCGGAACGCCGCGCGGCGAACCTGCAAGTCACCAGAGAGGCGGAGGGCGCCCACGTCGTACGCGCCCTTCACGAAGCCGCTCTGCTCCTGCTTGAAGCCGGTGTTGTCGTACTCGCGCGCGTTCAGGTTCGGGCGGTAGGCGAGGGCGTGCTCGCGATGGTAGTCGCTCGCGTGCGCACCGGCGTCGAGGGAGAGCGCGCCGCGGCGCCACGAAAGCGCCGCGATGCCCCCGTACCAGACGTGGGCGAGGAAGAAGTTGGCCATCGTGGCGCTGTCGAAGCGCACGTCGTAGGCGCCGGCGGCGGAATTCCGGTAGGCGGTGGCGTTGACCGTAAGCCCGTCGCCGAACGCGCGCGCATACTGCACGCTCACCATCTCCTGATGGAAGCGGTCCCCTTCGTCGGCGCCGAGCGGGTTCACCCGCCGGTCGCGCTCGAGGTCGTCCTCGGACGTGGCGTAGTACGCGAGCCGCGTGCCCGAGATGCCGGCGAAGCCGGTGAGCTTGACCGCGTCGCGCACGCCGAACCAGCCCGCGCTCGCGAAGGCCGAACGCGAGTCGTTGCCCGAATGCTCGCGATAGCCGTCGGTGCGCTGCTGGCTCACGCGGCCGTAGGCGGCCCAGCCCTTCGCGAGAACGCCGGTGGCGCCCTGCACGCTCGCGCGCGCGGTACCGAAGGAGCCGGCGGTCAGGTCGAGCTGGCCGCCGCGCGCCGTCGTCGCGATCGGCACGGACTGGAAGTTGAGCGACCCGGCCCAGGAGGCCGTCCCGAACGTACTCGTCCCCACGCCGCGCGTGAGCTGCACGGACTCGATGCTGTTGAGGAAGTCGGGGACGTTGGAGAAGTAGAGAACCTGGTCCTCGGGATCGTTGAGCGGTACGCCGTCAATCGTGATGTTGAGCCGCGTCTGGTCAATGCCGCGCAGGCGGATGTAGCTGTAGCCCGAGAAGCCGCCGGCTTCGGAATACGAGGTGACGGAGGGCGTCGTGGTGAGGAAGAGGGGCGCGTCCTGGCCGGCGAACCGGCGCTGGAGGTCGGCGCGCGTGACCTCGTGTTGCGCGGCGGGCGGGGCGAGCGCGCCGCGAACGGCGCGGATGACGACAGTCTCGAGGGTGTCGCGCGCGGCGCGCGCCGAGTCGGGCTTCGGCGGGGGCTGCTGCGCAGCGAGCAACGCGGGGAGCGCGAGCGGGGCGAGCAGCGCGAAGGCGATGCGCGCGGGGAGCGCGAGTACGGTGAGCGCCGCGAGGGCGCCGCGCGCGGCGCGCGAGTAGCGAGTGGTGAACATGGCCGGGTCGCTCCGTGAAGCAGGTGAATGCGATCCGGAAGAAGTGCCCCGCGCGGGAGGTACGAAAAACAAATCGCGCCACCCGTTCGAGGCGGGTGGCGCGCAGGGATCACGGCGATCGTCTGACGCGTCACGCCGCACTCCCTCCGCCGGTCTGAACCGGGTCAGGTTCCAAGGGACTTTCTCAACCGTGGCTCAGCTGCGAGCCGAGGTACCCCTGGCGGCTGTGCGTGAAAGGTAATCGCGGGCGCGACCTACGCCAGAGCCGGCCGGCGTCAGAGTGCGTGCAGAGCGCGCCCGGTGTCAGAGGGCGGGCAGGGCGCGCCCGGGGTCAGAGGGCGCGCCGGTCGCGCGCCGGCCCGTCAGAAGATCTGCAGGTCGCGCGCCGAGACGACGCGTCCCGCGAAGGTCGCGCGAACCTCGCTCAGGAGCCGCTCCTCCGTCGCGCCGAAGAAGAGCTGATGATAGAGCACCAGGAGCCCCGGCCGCGCGCGCGTGGCGAGCGCACCGAGTTCGGTCGCGGAGGTGTGGGCGTGCGCGTGGTACGGCTGCCGCGGCGCGGGCACCGTGGCGAAGCCCGCGTCGGAATACACCTCGTGGATGAGCACGTCGCAGCCGTTGCACGCCGTGACGATCTCCGGACTCGCCCGCGTGTCGCCGGAGATCACGATGGAGCGGTCGGGCGTTTCGATGCGATAGCCGAAGGCGTCCTCGATATCGGCGTGCGGTACCTGGAACGCGCGCACGGTGACGCGGGCATCCGTGAAGACGATGCCGGGCGTGATCTCGTGCACCCTCGCGCGCCAACCCTCGCTCGACGGGCCCCCGGCGGAGGCGACGCGCTCCTTGATGTCCCCCGCGTTTCCGTCGAGGATCCCATCCACGAGGCGCTTCGTCCCGGGCGGGCCGTACACGTCGAGCGGCGCCAGGCGGCCCTGGATCCAGGGAGTGAAGATCACGTCGGCCAGCCCCAGCGTGTGGTCGGAATGCAGATGGGTGAGGAAGACGCGGTCGAACTGCGGCGCCGGCTGCGCGCCGGCCACGCGCGCGGCGAATGCGCGGACGCCGGCCTTGCCCGCGGCCGATGCGCGCCGCACGACGCCCGTGCCCGCGTCAAAGAGATAGGCGACGCCGTCCACCACGATGGCCACCGCGGGACCGGAGCGGTCCGGATCGGGGATCGGGGTGCCGGTGCCGAGCATCACGATCTGGGTGCGGGAGGGCTGTGCCGCGAGCGCGAGCGGAAGCGCGAGCAACAATGCGGAATGCGGGATACGGGATGTCATCGCGGAATGCGGGATGCGGTGAATTGCGCGGTGCGCCATCGAGGCTCACGCGCTCGCAACTGCGCGTCTCAGTACCCCGCCAGCGCTGGCTCCGGCCGGACCCGACGAATGCGCAGAGTACTCACGGGACATTCCTGCACGCAAATCGCGCAACCCGTGCAGACTCCGCTGCCCTGAAGCGGCTGAAGCATCTCCTCCGTGATCTCTATCGCATGCTCGGGACAGACGTCTGCACAGATCCCGCAGCCGACGCAACCTGGATCCTCCAGGAGAATCCAGATCCAGCGGCCGGGCCCCTGCCGGGACTCGACACGCGGCACACGACGTTCCACGGTTGTCACTCTCCGCCCGCGCGCGCGGCAAAGAGGCGGCGTATCCCGGTCACAATCGCCCAGAGCAATACGCCGTACATGAGCGGACCGAAGATCCAGAAAACGGTCATGCTCCGTTCGAGGTTTTCGTTGGATCGCCAGCCCCTGAGCGCGGACCAGAATCCGGAGGGATGACCTGCCAGCCACTCCCCAGGGGCGGCCTCCATGACAAACGTGTAGCCGATGGCGTTCAGCAACGCGCTGATCGTCATGAGGAGCAGCGCCGCCTTGAACGTGCTCCTCCCGGCTTCCCGGGCACCGTAGAGGACTCGCAGCACGAGGGCAATGGCGAGGAGGGAAACGGCTGCGGGAAAGAAGGGGAGAGCGACCTTGATGTCCCCGAAGATGTCGGGGTTGATGATGAGGAAGCCGATTCCCACGGAAACGAACAGGCAGACGTCAACCGCGAAATCCATCAAGAGTCGCCACACTTCGACGGTCACGCGAAGCTTCAGGTGACCCTGCATCTCGGTCAAGTACGGTCTCCCGATCAGAATGAACAGGGCGACGAAGCCCAGGATGATGGAGAGATCAGTGAGGTTGATGAGCGTCCAGTACTCCAACCCCTTCCGGATGGCGTTGAAGACGTCGGCCTGAGTCATGGAATGCACCCTCCCTGTTTGCGCGCAACATAAGCGTGCCGGTCGCGTTCAGCGATCGGGGGAGTGCACCGCAATGGCCCCGGGAGAGGTTACGCGCCGTGGTGAGAGGCCGCGAAGAACACGCAATGTGGGGGAATCGGGCTCGCGATCCGCGGTTCGAAATAGGGCGCACGCGGCTGCCCTCGTCCCGCGAGAGAGACCGCGCGGCCCGACGACGACCCTGTCACATCCGCAGCAGATTCGGCCTGAGTTTCGCGTATCCCTGCTCCCGCGCCCACAGATCCAGCGGCACGCACGCCAGCTCGTCCACGATCGGGATGGCGAGCGCGTCCCGGGACAGGTCAATCGTCTTGTGATACGTCCGGCAGCGCTCGCACGCGTCCACCCGCGCCGCCGGGAATGCGTCCGAACGATAAACGGGCAGC
>DATEDF010000109.1:0-53983 GCA_035286465.1 Gemmatimonadaceae bacterium
CTCGCTCGCGCACCTGCTCCCCGCGATCCACGACCATCACGAGCGCTGGGACGGTAATGGCTACCCGCGGCAGCTCGCGGCCGAGCAGATCTCGATGGGCGGGCGCCTCCTCGCGGCGTCGGACGCCTTCGTCGCGCTCACGTCACGCCGCCCCTATCGGGAGCCCCTCGCGCCTCGCGACGCCCTCGCCCACCTGTCCGCTCACGCGGGTACGCAACTCGATCCGGCCGTGTTCGACGCGCTCAGCGAAGTGACGCGCGACTCTAACTCCTTGCCAGGCCTCGACGAAGCCCCATAGTTCGCTCGGCTCGCGGGGCGCCCTCCCGGCCGGGCAGCCGCCAACGAGGTGACTCCGGCATACGTTAACTGGCGATGATCTTCCGCGCCGCGCTCCTCTCGACATTGGCAACCGGGCTCGCATTCCCTGCCGCCCGGGCGCAGCGCGCCGACACGCTGCGGCTCGGCATCGCCGATGCCGTCGCGTATTACCTTCGCAGCTCCGACGAGAACAAACTCGCCCTGCTCGCCGTGGATGCCGCCGATGCCGCAGTGACGACCGCACGGGCGACCGGGCTTCCGCAGATGCGGCTCACGGGGAGCTACCAGCAGGTGCTGAAGAACGCGCGCGCCGAAATGGTGAGCAACGTGTTCGGCCAGAGCTACACCTATCAGTCGGTGCTCAACACGTCGCAGACGGTTTTCCAGGGATTCCGTATCTTCTCGGCCACCCGAGCCGCCGGCCGCGCAAGCTCGGCCGCGCGATTCGACGCCGGCGAAACGCGCGCGCGTCTCGCGGTGGACGTCCAGCGCACCTACCTGAACGCGCTCTACCTGGCGAAGATCGCCGAGTTGCAGGAGCGCAACCTCGCGCTGTCAACGGCCCGCCTCGAGCAGGTGGAGCAGCTGGCCGCCGCCGGGCGCGCGTCGCGCTACGACATCCTGCGCGCGCGCGTGGATCGCTCGAACATCGAGCCGCTCGCCCTGCAGGCGCGGAGCGACCGCGAGATAGCGCTCTACGACGTGAAGCGCATGCTCGATCTCCCGATGGACCGCCCGATCGCGCTTTCAACCTCGCTCGACACCGGCGTGGTGGCGGCGATCGTCCGGGCCACCGCGTCCGACACGGCGCCCGAGGCAATTCGCGGTTCGGTGCGTGCGGCCGAGCTCTCGCTCCTCGCCAGGCGCGACGGCATCCGCGTGGCGCGTGCCGATTTCTTCCCGCAGCTGTCGGTGTCCTTCAACCAGGGGTATCTGGCGCTTCCCACAGTCAACGGCCTGCCGAACCGGCTTGGCGAGACCTCGCTCTCGTTCTGTCCGCAGCCCGTCGCGGCGGGGACCCGCCCGTGCCACAACAACGGCTTCTTCCCGGACCGGAGCTTCAACGTCCAGATGAGCTGGCCGCTCTTCGACGGACTGCGCGCGAAGGGCAACCTCGAGGCCGCGACCGCACAGGCGAAGATCGCCGAGGTGGTCCTGCACCAGCAGCGCGAGCAGGCGGCCCTCGATCTCGCGCGCGCCCGCGCCGAGTTCGACCGGGCGCGCCTCGCCTTCAGCGCGCGCGCGCAGAACTCCGTCGAGGCCGAGGAGGCGTTCCAGCTCGCGAGCCTGCGGTTCTCGCGCGGGCTCGCCACACAGCTCGAGGTGTCCGACGCACAGGTCGCGCTGCTGACCGCGCGTTCGACGGAGGCGCGCGCCACCTATGATCTCTATCTCGCGGTCGCGGAGCTCGCACGCGTGCGCGGACGCCCGATTCCGCTGCCGACCGGTGGTACGGTGCCCGTCCGCTCAAACACAGGACTGTCTCCCGGTGCGTCGGTTCCTCGCTAGCGGCGTCTGCGCCGCTCTGCTCATCTCGGCGGTCGCCTGCTCGAACGGTGACGCCCGCGCGGTGGCCCTGTCGCAACGCGCCGACGCCAAGCAACCTCCGTCGGCCCGAAACGGCGACACCCAGGGCGGCGGGTCCCGGTCGGGAGGCGGCGGCCGCGCGGGCGGGAGCGGCCGCGCAGCCGGCGGCGCTGAAGCGCGCACCGCCTCGGTCGTCCTTGGTGCATCCGACGTCTACCGCGTCGCCCGCGGCTCCGTCGAGAGTGCCCTGCCGATCAACGGCGACTTGCGGCCCATCGAGACCGTCACCGTGCGCTCCCGCATTGATGGCGTGCTCCAGAGCGTCGCCGTGCGTGAAGGGCAGCGCGTCGTCGCCGGCACGGTCCTGGCCCGGTTCGAGTCCACCGAGCAGGAGAGTTCGCTGCGCTCGGCTGAAGCCGATCACGTGGCCGCACTGGGCGACTTCGAAACGCAGAAATGGAACCTCGAGCAGTCGAAGGAACTGTTCAGAGTCGGGGCGATCGCCGAGCGCGACCTGCGCGCCGCGCAACAGGCCGTGGAGGCCTCGCAGGCGCGCCTCGCCGCCGCGGAGGCCAAGCTGCGCAGCGCGACCAACGTCGTCCGCGACACCAGGGTCGTCGCCCCGTTCACCGGCACGATCGAGAAGCGCAGGGTGCAGAACGGCGAGAACACGTCCCGCGGTGCGGAGATGTTCACGCTCGTCCGCAGCGAGGTGCTCGAGCTGACCGCCACGCTCCCCGCGAGGCGCGCCAGCGAGGTGAAGATCGGGCAGCCCGTGCGCTTCTCGGCTGACAACCGCCAGTTCACCGGAACGGTCGCCCGCGTCAGTCCGACGATTGACCCGGCGTCGCGCTCGATCACCGTGTACGTGCAGATTCCCAACTCGAGGGGCGAACTCAAGGGCAATACCTTCGCCACGGGACAGATCGTCGCGAAGACGATCGACGGAGTGCTGGTCGTGCCGCAAACGGCCATTCGCACCAATACCGATGGCAGCGGGTCGTACGTCTATCGCATCGAGGGCGGAACGCTCGCCGTGGCTCCGGTGCGGCTCGGCGTCCTCGACGACGCCCGCGCCATGGTCGAAGTGACTGAAGGGCTTCAGGAGCGCGACGATATCGTCGTCGGCACGCCCGGTACACTCGGTCGCGGAATGAAGGTCCAGATCATCGGCAGCGAAGGCCGGGGCCGGGGCGGACGCGGCCCGAAGTCCACGCCGTAGCACAGGCCGTTTCCGCTCACTTCGTCCTTCGCACCTCTCTCGGCTTTCATGTTCCTCTCCGACATCTCCATCAAGCGCCCGGTCTTCGCCACCATGATGATGGTGGCGCTGGTCGTGCTTGGCATCGTTTCGCGGACGCGCCTCGCCGTGGACGAGTACCCCGACGTCACCTCTCCGGTGATCAGCGTGTCGGTGTCGTACCCGGGCGCCTCTCCCGAAGTCGTCGAGCGCGAGATCGCGCGCCCGATCGAGACGGCGCTGAACACGGTGGACGGACTGTACGAGATCTCGTCCACATCGCAGGAAGGCTCGTCCAACGTGCGCCTGCAGTTCAAGCTGGGCGTGGATCCCGTCAAGATGCAGCCCGAGGTGTCGGCCAAGGTCGGACGCATCCGGCGTCAGCTCCCCCGCGACATCAACGAGCCGACCATCATGCGGTTCGACCCGAACGATTCGCCGATCATGTCCGTGGCGATGTCGAGCAGCGAGCGCTCGCTGCGGGAGCTCACCGACATCGGCGACCAGTTCATTCGCCCGCGCCTCGAGGCGGTGAACGGCGTCGGAGGCGTGAACCTCCAGGGCGCCGCCAGCCGCGAGATCCATGTCGAGGTCGAACCCGCGTCGCTGCGGGCCTACGGACTCACGCCGGACCTGGTCGCCGCCGCGCTGCAGCGTGAGAACCAGGAGGTCCCGGCCGGGCGGATTCGGAAGGGCGACGCCGAGCGCGCCGTCCGCATCACCGGACGCGTGACCGACCCCATGGCGTTCCGCGACGTGGTCGTCGCCGTCCGCGGCGGCTCGCCGATCCGCGTGCGCGACATCGGCAGAGTCGTGGACACGATCGCCGAACGCCGCACCGCGTCGCTGCTGGGTGAGTTGCCGACGATGTCGCTGGAAGTGCTCAAGATCTCGGGCTCGAACACCGTCGAAGTCGCGACCAACGTACGGGGTGTGGTCGCGGACATCGAGCGACAGTTGCCGCAGGATGTGAAGCTGACCATCACCCGTGACGACTCGCGCCGCATCAGAGCCGCGCTGCGCGACGTGCAGGTGACGATCTTCCTCGGCGCGGTGCTCACCGTGATGATCATCTACCTCTTCCTGAATTCCTGGCGCTCGACGGTGATCACGGGACTCACGCTGCCCGTGTCCATCATTTCGGCGTTCTTCGTGATGTGGGTGCTCGACTTCACGCTCAACACGATGACGCTCATGGCGCTGTCGCTGGCCATCGGGCTGCTGATTGACGACGCGATCGTCGTCCGTGAGAACATCGTGCGCCACGTCGGGATGGGGAAAGGGCATCGCGCGGCCGCGAAGGACGGCACCGATGAGATCGGCCTTGCCGTGTTCGCCACGACGCTGGCGGTCGTCGCGGTGTTCGTGCCGGTGGCGTTCATGAGCGGACAGATCGGCAAGATCTTCTTCCAGTTCGGCGTGACGGTGGCGTTCGCCGTCACCGTGTCGCTCTTCGTGTCGTTCACCCTCGACCCGATGCTCTCGAGCGTGTGGCACGACCCCGACGCCGAAGAGCGCAATGAGGAAGCGTGGGCGCACGCCGGGCCGATCCGGAAAGTGGCACTGGCGTTCGACGGCCTCTTCGACCGTGTCGCCAACCGGTACCCCGGCTGGCTGCGGACCGCGCTGCGCCATCGCGTGCTCGTCATGGCCGGCGCGGTCGCGTCGGTCGTGATCGCATTCGCGATCATTCCGCGCCTCGGCTTCACCTGGATGCCGGATTTCGACGGCGGTGAGTTCGGCGTGAGTTATCGTACGCCGCCCGGCTCGAGCCTCACCTATACGCTGAACCACGCGCGCGAGCTCGATCGCCACATCCGGAGCCTGCCGGAGGTGTCGTTCACGTCGCTCGCGGTGGGCGGGATGGGGCGGAGCGGACCGACCGGAGGAAACATCAACATTCGTCTCAAACCCAAGGGCGAGCGCACGCGAACGCAGTTCGAGATCCAGACCGCGCTCCGCCGCGAACTGCCGAGGTTTCCCGGCCTCAGCGCGAGCATCGGACAAACACCGACGATCTTCGGCGGGCGGGGTCCGCCCATCAGCATCAACGTGCAGGGCCCCGATCCGCAGCGTCTCCGGCTCATCGCCAGCCAGGTGCTCGACGTCATGCGACGCATCCCGGGCATGGCGGAACCGCAGTCGAGTGACGACGGCAACGTCCCGCAACTCGACGTGCGCGTGGACCGCCAGCAGGCGTGGGCCGCGGGCCTCGGCATCAACAACATCGCCAACACGCTCCGGCCGCTGTTCAGCGGCGAGCGCGCCACGGTCTGGCAGGATCCGCTGGGCTACACGCACGACGTCATCGTGATCTACCCGGACTCGCTGCGCGCCAGCGAGAGTGATGTGGCGAACATCCCCATCGTCGGCGCCGCGACGGATCCGCGCACCGGCATCCCCGCCTCGATCCCGCTCTCGCAAGTCGCGGAGATACGCGCGGGGGTCGGCCCGATGCAGATCGAACGCCGCGCGCTCGAGCGCCAGATCAGCATCAATGCGCAGGTGCTCCCCAACGCGCCGCTCGGAGACGTCGCCGACCGCGCGAAGGCGGCGATCGACTCCCTCGTCCTGCCGCCGGGCTACCGGACCGTCTTCACCGGCAGCGTGCAGGAACTCAACAACACGAAGCGCTACGTCGCCGAAGCCCTGTTGCTCGCGGTGGTCTTCATCTACCTGATTCTCGCGTCGCTGTTCGGTTCCTTCGTGCAGCCACTGGCCATCATGCTCGCCCTGCCGCTGAGTTTCCTCGGCGTCGCGCTGGCCCTCCTGATCACCAGGGGGACGCTCAACGTGATGTCCATGATCGGCATCATCATGCTGATGGGCCTCGTCACGAAGAACGGCATTCTGCTGATCGACTTCGTCAATCAACGGCGCGCGGCGGGAGTGAAGCGGCTCGACGCCATCCTGCAGTCGGGGCGCATCCGGCTCCGGCCGATCATCATGACGACGTTCTCCATGACCTTCGGCATGCTCCCCCTCGCCTTCGCCATCGGCGAGGGCGCCGAGCAGCGTGCACCGATGGCCCGCGCCGTCATCGGCGGGCTCATCACCTCGACGCTCCTCACGCTCTTCGTCGTGCCCGTCGTCTACACGCTCCTGGACGATCTCACCGACTGGCTCCGGAGCCGACGCCGCGTCGCGGCGACGCCGCCGCGAGCCGCTGTGGCGCCGCCGCACGAGGCCGCTCCCGCCTTCGCTGACTCCGCCTCGCAGACCCCCGCTTGACGGCTTGCGCCGTCCAGTGTATTCAGCGGTTGGAGCGTCGGCCATTTCCATTCGCCAGGAGGGTCCAGTGGCTCGCGGCGACGACCAAGGCAACGAGCGAATCTTCCACGAGCGCGACGACGAGAGCGAAGACCTCGGGGGATTCAGCGGCGGGATCCCGTACGACGAAGACGAGGACGAGGACGGCGGCTGGGCGGTCAACAAGGACCACAGCGACTCGCTCTGGGACAGCGCCGAGGAAGCCGACGAGGACGACGAGGAAGGCGCCGAGCTCTCGGACGCCGGCGAGGCCGAGGAGGAAGAGGCGGACCTCTTCGACAGCGCGCTGAGCACGCCGCGTCGCCGGGGGCGCCGACCCGCCGCCGAGTCGGTTGCCGCCGGTGGATCGAGTGCCTCCCTCGCGACCGCCGCGGTGAGCGCCGCGGCCGGCGCCGGCGTCGCGAAGAAAGTACCGGTCGTTGCCAAGCCCGCCGCCAAGCCCGCCGCCAAACCCGTAGCCAAGCCCGCCGCCAAACCCGTAGCGAAGCCCGCCGCCAAACCCGCCGCCAAACCCGTCAAGGCGAAGAAGGCCGCGGCGCCGAAGCGGAAGGCCGTCAAGGCGAAGAAGCACGTCCGGCCGAAAGCGAAAAAACCCAGGGCCCGGCTGAAGCCCGTGCCCAAGTCGCGGAAGAAGAGCGTGAAGGTCGGGCCGCGTCGGCCGGCGAAAGCGGCGAGACGCGGAGCGCGGCCGAAGAAGTAGTCGAACGCGCCCGGGCGGAGCGCATTCCTCGAAGTTTCCCCCCGCCAGCGTTATTGTACGCGCAGGAACCGAATGTCCGACTCGCCCGTCGCCCTGCTGCGTGCGCACGCGCGCCACGCGCCGTGGAATGCCCGCGGCCTCGCGGCGCACGCGACAGCCCTCGTGGACGCCGCGGGCATGCGCCCCACCAACGCCTCCGCGCGCGCCACACCAAGCGCGCGAGCCATCCGCTTCTACGTGGCCCACGGGCTCCTCGACCACCCCGACGGCAAGGGCACCGCCGCGACCTACCACTACCGCCATCTCCTGCAACTCCTCGCGATCAAGATCCGGCAACGGGAGGGGCAGACGCTCGACACCATCAAGACCGAGATGCGGGACGTCACCGGTGACCTCCTCGAGAAGCGCGTCGCGCAGGCGCTCGCCCCGGCGCTGGGCGCCGGTGCCGATCAGACCGCCGCCACGGACCACCATGACCCCGCCTCCTGGCAGCGCATTGGCGTCGCCGATGGCATCGAGCTGCATGTGCGCGAGGATTCGCCCGCCGCACGCACGGATGCGCTTGTCGCCATGCGTGAGGCCGTACGTGCCGCCCTGGGCCGCGAGGACCTGCGGTGAGCGCGGATGCGCTCGCCGCGCGCTTCGACGGACAGCTCGCCGTCGTCACCGGCGTGGGCCGCGCGGGCCAGGTCGGCGAAGTCGTCGCCCGGGAGTTCGCCCGCCGCGGGGCCAGCGTCGGCGTCATTGACGTCAACGCCGCCCAGGCCGAGGAGCGGGCCGCCGCCCTGCGCGCTGACGGGCTTGATGTCACGGCGTACGGGTGCGACCTCACCGACCCGGCGGCCACCACGGCGACGATGGCCAGCATCGCCGCCTCGCACGGCGGCCGCATCCACGCCCTTGCCAATGTCGCGGGCGGATTCGCGATGAGCGGCCCCGTCGCCGAGAGCGACCCCGCGATCCTCGAGCGACAGCTCGCCATCAATCTCACCTCGGCCTACGGCGCCACGCGCGCCTGTCTCCCGTATCTTCGCTCCGCGCGCGGCGCGATCGTGTTCATGGCGGCGGCCGCGGTGCTCCCGGGTGGCACGGTCGCCGGCCTCTCGGCCTACGCCGCAGCCAAGGCCGGCGTGCTCGCGCTCATGCGCGCCGTCGCGCAGGAAGAACGCGCGAACGGCGTGCGCGCCAATGCGCTCGCACCCACGGCGATCCGCACCGCGATGAACCTGGACACGTTGGGGGAGAAGGTCCCGTACGTCGAGCGCGAAGCGGTCGCGGCCGTGATCGCCTTCCTCTGTTCCGGCGCGGCCGCGAACGTGAGCGGCCAGGTCGTCGAACTCGCCTGATGCCGCCACGCCGACGACCGCTGTCGCGCACGGTCGTGCTCGACCGCTCACTCGAAGCGCTGCCGCTGTTCCGGCTCAGCGACTCCGCCGATGATTCCATCATCGCGTTCGCCGCCGTCCCGGGCGGCCGATGGCGCGTCCTGCCGGCTCCGGGCGAGCGACTCCCCGGCACGTTCGACCAGGACGTCTACATCGAACTGCTCCGCCGCTTCCACGAGGGAGGTTCGCCGTCCGACGGCGGCCTGACCTTCACGCTGCACGCCTTTCTCCGTTCGATGGGACGCCGCGTGGACGGCCGCACGTACGAGCAGCTGCGCGCTGCGCTGACCCGCCTCGAACGCACCATGCTCGAGTCGGAGGGCGTGTACCGCGACGCCGTGGCGGGCACCGCCTTCTCGGGGCACCTCAGCGTGCTCTCGGCGGTACACATTGACCGCCGCCGACTCACCGATCGCGACCAGCTCGCGCTCTTCCCTACCCTCACCAACAACGAGCCGGGTGATGCACGCGTGGTGCTCGCCGCGCCGCTGCGTGCGAACATCGCGGCCTCCTACACGAGCACCATCGTGGCGCCGCGTTACTTCGCGCTCGCGTCGCCCGTGGCGCGCCGGCTCTATCGCCTCCTCGAAGTGGCCCGCGTCGAGGGCGGCTCTCCCTGGCGGGCGCCGCTCGAGCGGCTCGCCGAGCAGCTGCCGCTCGTGCAGCGCTATCCCTCGCACCTGCAGCGAGTGCTCCAGCCGGCCCATGAGATGCTCGTGGCCGCCGGACTGCTTCGCGAGGCCGCCTTCGAGCAGGACGGCAAGGCCTGGTTCGTCGAGTACACGCTGGGCCCGAAGGCGGGCTGACGCCGTAACGCGTTCGGAAGTCCCGAGTCAGCCGCCGTGCGCCTCCTGGCCACCCGCCCGCGGGCGACCGGAACGTTCCTTTGCGCCGGACGGAGAGACTGAGTATTCTCCCTGCTCACCCATCCGGTCGCCGGAGTCCCATGTCCCGTTCCCGCAAGGCCGTGCTCGTCGGCCTCCTCGTTGTCCCGATCGTCGCTGGCGGCTTCGTCATCCAGGAGCGCGCAGCCGTGGCCGGGTCGCGGCTCTTCGATCAGGTCTTCACGATCGTCAGCGAACGCTTCGTGGATTCGGTGGACGCCGGCACGCTGTATGAGAAGGCCGCGCGTGGCTTGGTCGCGGAGCTCAAGGACCCGTACGCGGAACTCTACACGCCGAAACAGCGCGAGGCGTTCAACACCACGACGGGCGGTTTCTACGCGGGCATCGGCATGTCCATCGAGCCCCAGGATGGGTTCATCGTCGTCGTCAAGGTCTTCCCGAACACGCCCGCGGCCGAGGCGAACATCCTCCCTGGCGACCGGATCATCGGCGTGGATTCGGCCAGTACGCGCGGCTGGAGGACCGACCAGGTATCCGGCAAGCTGAAGGGACCGCCGGGCACGCGGGTGATCGCGAAGTTCTCGCGCCCCGGGGCGCAGGAGTTCTCGGTCAACTTCACCCGCCGCGTGATCCGCATTCCCGCGGTGCCGTACGCGATCATGCTCGAGAACAAGACGGCCTACATCCCCGTGCTCGGCTTCAACGAGACCGCGACCGATGAGGTGGCCCTCGCCCTCCAGCGCCTGATGGCCGAGGGTGCGAAGAGCGTCGTGCTCGACCTCCGCGCGAACTCCGGCGGATTCCTCGAGCAGGCGATCACCATGAGCAACATCTTCCTCGGCAAGGGAAAGGAGATCGTCACCGTGCGCGGCCGCGGGGTCCCGGCCGAGACGCATCTCACGCAGACCGCGGCGCTCGCGCCGGGCGTGCCGCTCATCGTCCTCACCGATGGCTACACGGCGTCGGCCTCGGAAATCGTCGCCGGTGCGCTGCAGGACCACGACCGCGCACTCATCGTCGGCACGACGTCGTATGGGAAGGGACTCGTCCAGGGGATGTACCCGCTCGACGGAGGGTGGGCGATCAAGCTGACGACCGCCAGGTGGTTCACGCCCAGCGGCCGTTCGATTCAGAAGGAGCGCCGCCTCACCGACGACGGACAGTTCGTCGAGGTGCATCCGGACTCACTCGAGAGCGACTCGGCGCGCAAGGCGCGTCCGAAGTTCAAGTCCGACGCCGGCCGCGTGATCTACGGCGGCGGTGCGATTACCCCCGATGTGTACGTTCCCTACGACACGCTCGCCTCGGCGGAACAGAAGCTCGCGCGTTCGCTCGTCGCCAGAAACCAGGACACCTATCTCGCGATCGCGGAGCTCTCGTACGAGCTCAAGAGCAAGGTCAAGCCCGGCTTCACGGTCACACAGGAGATGCGGGACGATCTCTTCAGGCGGCTGCAGAAGCGCGGCGTGCCCGTGGAGCGAACGGACTTCGACGCGGGCGTGCGCTGGCTCGACCGGCAGCTCGACGGCCGGATCGCCACGCTCGCCTTCGGCGATTCCACCCAGAAACGGCGCGAAGCCCCGGAGGACGTGCAGCTCCGCACGGCGCTGGAACTCCTGAAGAAGGGAGCCACGCAAAAGGAGCTGCTGGCGCTGGCCTCGTCCGCGACGATGGCTCCCGCCGCGGCCGCGCGGAAGCCGGATAAACCGCGTTGAGCCGGACCGCGACGCTCCGGATGCGCCTCGTCGTTCTGCCGCTCGCCGCCGCCTCGCTCATGGCGGCTACGCTTCTCCGTGCGCAGGTCTTCCTCCCCGCTCAGCCGGCGTGGGGAGAAGGTCGCCTCACCAACCTGCGCCAGATCACGAACGTCGGCACGCAGGCCGAGGCGTACTTCAGTCGCGACGGCCAGTGGATCACCTTTCAGTCCACGCGCGACGGCCGGACGTGTGACCAGCAGTACGTCATGCGCATTGATGGCACACAGTTCACGCGCGTCTCCAACGGCCAGGGCAAGACGACCTGTGGGTGGTTTCTCCCCGACGGCAAGCGACTCTTCTTCGGCTCGACGCACGCCGCCGGCGCCGATTGCCCTCTCAAGCCGGACCCGTCGAAGGGATACGTGTGGGGGCTTGATCCCTTCGACATCTACACGATCAACCGCGACGGGTCAGACCTGAAGCGCCTCACGAACTACGGCGTCTACACCGCCGAAGGCGTGCTCTCGCCCGACGGTCGCAGGATCGTGTTCACGTCGCTCAAGGACGGGGACCTCGACATCTATACGATGAACGTGGATGGGTCCGACGTCCGCCAGCTCACGCACCAGACGGGCTACGACGGCGGGCCGTGGTGGTCGCCCGACGGCCGGAAGATCGTCTATCGCGCCTACCACCCCACCGACGCCGGCGAACTCAAGGACTACCGGGACCTCCTCGCACAGCGGATCGTGCGCCCGAGCAGGATGGAGCTCTGGGTCATGAACGCCGACGGGAGTGACCAGCGCCAGATCACGCGTCTGGGAGGCGCGAACTTCGGCCCGTCGTGGACGCTCGACGGCCGGCAGATCATCTTCTCGTCGAACTACAAAAACCCGCGAAGCGGTAACTTCGATCTGTATCTGATCGGCGTGGACGGCACGGGCCTCGAGCAGATCACCTTCGATCCGGGGTTCGACGGGTTCCCGGCGTTCAGCCCTGACGGCCGAAAGCTGATCTGGGCCTCGGGCCGCGCCGATCCGAAGTCGAGCGACGTCAACCTGTTCGTCGCCGACTGGAGACCGTAGACGAGTTCTCGAGCACGCCTCGCGTTGCTCGGTCGCTGCCGCGGCGGTACTATCAGCGTGACGGATTCCTACCCCCTCACGCCTCGCGTCGCATGACTCCCTTCCTCCTCGCTTTCTTCGGCGCTGTTGTGATGATTGTGTTCGTCGTCGGCGCCGCCTCCTTCAAGATCATCGGCCAGGCCGAGGTCATGGTCATCGAACGCCTCGGCCGATTCCACCGTGTCGCACGCTCCGGTCTCAACATCCTCATTCCGTTCATCGAGCGTCCGAAACATCTCGACGTGCGCTACGCAATGTCGGACGTCGGTGGCCAGCGGCGCATTTCCGCCTCCACCACGGCGCGCATCGACTTGCGCGAGCAGGTGCTCAACTTCCCGAGCCAACCGGTCATCACGAAGGACAACGTGACGATAGACATTGACGCGGTGCTCTACTACCGCGTCGCGGACCCGCAGAAGGCGACGTACGCCGTGCAGAACCTCCCGTACGCGCTCGAGACGCTCACGCGCACGACGCTCCGCAACATCGTCGGCGAGATGGAGCTCGACCAGACGCTGGTGAGCCGCGACCAGATCAACCGGCGCATGCGCGAGGTGATCGAGGAGGCGTCCATCGGCTGGGGCGTGGACGTGACGCGCGTGGAGCTGCAGGCGATCGAGCCGCCACGCGACATCCAGCAGTCCATGGAGCTGCAGATGCGCGCCGAGCGCGAGCGGCGCGCCGCCGTCACGAACGCGGAGGCGGGGAAGCGCGCCGCGATCCTCGAGTCGGAAGGGCAGCGCGAGGCGCAGATCCAGAAGGCGGAGGGAGAGAAGGGAGCCTCCATTCTCCGCGCGCAGGGTCTCGCCGAGGCGCGCCTCGCCATGGCGAACGCGGAAGCCGAAGCGCTGAAGCTCATCACCGCGTCGCTCCCGCCCGGGGAGGCCGCCATGTATCTCCTCGGGCTCAAGTACCTGGAGGCGCTTCCGTCGCTCGCGCAGGGCAAGGGCTCCACCATCTTCCTCCCCGCCGAAGCCGCCGGCGTGATGGGCGCCATCGGCGGAATGAGGGAGCTGCTCAAGGGCCCGGCCGCGCCACGCGAGGCGACGCCGGGGGTTCCCGGCGCGGGTCCCCTCGGCAGCCTCAAGTAGCCGCCCAGTGGCGAAGATCACGCGCGAACGCGCCGAACGCATCGCGAAAGGCCACGCGTGCGAGCACTGCGGCGAGTACAGCTACAAGAAGCTCTCGGTCAAGCCGGCCGCGAAGACCAACCGCTCGGAGCTGAACGAAGCGTGGCGCGCCGTCAAGGTATGTGGCGTCTGCGGGCTTCAGGCGGAGATGGGGATCGACGAGGAAGGCGAGATCGTGTTCGTGAACTGAACGCGCGGACGCGCGATGCTCGATCTCTCCTCGCTCGCCGCCGGTGACCGCGTCCAGCACGAGCTCGTGGTGCGGGGCCGCGAGGACAAGACCACCAAGAACGGCGATCCGTTCGCCGTGCTCCAGCTCGGCAACGCGACGGGCGCCATCTCCGCGAATGTCTGGAAGGAGCAGCTCCCCTGGATCGAGGGCGTCCGGGCCGGCAGCGTCGTGCAGGTGATCGGCGCGGTCGAGCACTACCAGGGGAGGCGGCAACTCAAGCTCACCGCCCCGCTCCGCGTCATCGCCGCGGCCGCCGCGAACCTCGAGCAGTTCCTGCCGCGCATCTCGATCGAGACGCCCAGGCTCTGGGAGCAAGTGGACAAGTGGCGGCACGAGATGCGTTCCGCGAAGCTCCACGCCGCCGTGGACCTGTTCTTCGCCGACGACGCGTTCCGCGCGGCATTCGAACGCGCGCCCGGTGCGCCTCGCGGCCACCACGCGCAGATCGGCGGGCTCCTGCTGCACGTGGTCGAGGTCGGCACGATCGTCCGTGGCGCGGCGCGGACGATGCACGCGGACGTGGACCTCGTGACCGCGGGAGCGCTTCTGCACGACATCGGGAAGGTCGAGGCGTACGCGATCTCTGCCGCGGGATTCGAGAACAGCGAGGCCGGGTACCTGGTGCAGCACGTCGTGCTCGGCTCGATCATGCTCGACCGGCGGCTCCGGACACTTCCCGCGGGCACCCTGACCGACGCGCAAGCGCTCGAACTCCACCATTTCATCCAGTCGCACCACGGCCTCCCCGAGCACGGGGCCGCGGTGCGTCCGATGACGCTCGAAGCCGAGCTCCTCCACTGGGCCGATCAGATGTCGGCGAACGGCAACAACTTCCTCGAGGCCGTCGAGGACCCGGAGCTCTTCCCGGGCGACGAGGAGTTCTCCGTCAGAAAGAGCTGGCGCCTCGACCGTCGGGTGTGGCGCCGCCCGCACCAGTGGGACTGAACACCAGAGGCCTGCCGTCTGCCGTCTACTCCCCCACGATCTTGATCACCACGCGCTTCCTGCGCCGCCCGTCCCACTCGCCGTAGAACACGCGTTGCCAGGGGCCGAGGTCGAGCGTGCCGCTCGTGACCGGAACGATCACCTCGTGCCCGATCGTGAGCGAGCGCAGGTGCGCCGCGGCGTTGTCTTCGCCCGTGTCGTTGTGCCGGTACCGCGCGGGGTCCCACGGCGCGACCGTGTGCTCCAGCCAGTGCAGGATGTCGTGCCAGAGCCCCGGTTCGTGATCGTTCACGAATACCGATGCGCTGATGTGCATCGCGGACACCAGCGCGAACCCTTCGCGAATTCCGCTGGCGCGGAGCTGGGTCTCCACGTCGTCCGTGATGTCAATGATCTCCTGCCGCTTCGCGGTGTTGAACCAGAGATAATGCGTGTGCGCGCTCATGCGCGGACGCTAGCGCGTCGGCCGGAGGGACTCAAGGCGCGGCGCCTGAGCAACGCCGCCATCCCCGTGTGCAGGCGCCGCGCGAGCGGGCGCGGCAACGTGCGCGTGGCGCGTTCGATCCCGTCAATCACGAAACCCGGCAGGATCCGGTGCAGCGCGGCGGTCTTCAGGTGGCCGTTCGTCAGCGCGTTGGTGAAGAGCCGCACTTCGCACACCTCGAGTCCGGCCGCCGCCGCGAGCGGCGCCAGCTCGTCCTCGTGGAGGAGGAAGATGTGCCCGCTGGCGTCCGGCCGGAACTGTACGCTTTCGTAACGCCGCGGGTCCGGTGTCTCGGAGAAGCGCGGCCGGTCGGCGAGGAAGTACGCGCCGTTAGGCGTGGAGAGCAGCACGTAGGCGCCGGGACGCGTGAGCGCGGCCACGCGCTCGAGGAACTCGTCCGGATGTGCGACGTGCTCGATGATCTCCGTGATCAGCACGAGGTCGAATGGCTCGTCGAAGCGAAGCTCGAACGCGTTGCCCGGCGCAAAGCGGACCGTGCCGCGCTCGTGCTTGAGCCGCACGTACCCTTCCAGCTCGGCACGCAGGTCGTTCCACGTCACGTCATAGCCCCGTTCGGCCAGCCGGAGCGTGTAGTTTCCCTGCGCCGCGGCGAGATCGAGCACCCGGCCGCCCGGCGCAAGCACCGAGTCCGCCATCTCCAGGAGGTGACGGGCCCGCGTGCGATACGCACAGGTGTGTCCCGGGTTTGAGCGATCGCCGAAGACCTCCACCCGGTCGAAGCCGTAGACGTGCCGCCAGCTCTCCGGCCAGTCGGCGGCGGGCGCGACCGTCTTCACGCGGCCCTGGGCGGAGTGTCGGGGAACTCGGCCGCGTAGCGCGCTTCCCACGACGCCACGCGGCGCATCACGTGCACCACTTCGCGTGCGAGTGACCAGAGGGCCCCCACGCTGTCGAGCGACTTCGGCGTGTGGTGGATAACGCCGAGACGGTAGCGCACGATCGTCCGCAGCAACGCGGGGGCCACCGGCCGCGCGGCACCGTGCTTGTAGAGATAGCGGACTTCCGCCTCGCGGTATGCGCCGAGCCGCGCGCCACCGGGTTGGCGGCGCGGCGGATGATTCACGACGGCGCCCCGCACGAAGCGAATGCGGCACGTTGCTTCCAGTCGCAAGCGCAGGTCCTGGTCTTCCATGTGCGCAAAGCGGAATCCCTCGTCGAACCCGTGCACCCGGTGGAACGCCCCCGCCTTCACCATGAAGTTGCATGACCAGAGACGGCCGCCGGTCTCGTTCACCGGCGCGTGATACAGCGGCGACCGAAACCCGCCGTCGCAGGTCGTGCGACCCTCGTAGACGTCGGTGCCCGGCTCGATCGCGGCGACGAATGACGCGAGCCAGGCGGGCGAGGGCTCGGTGTCGTCGTCGGTGAACGCCAGGTAGGCGCCGCGTGCCGCGCCCGCACCGGCGTTGCGATTGGCGGCGGGCCCGCGGCGCGGACCGTCCACCGTGCGCGCCCACGGGTGAGTCTTCTCGATGGCCATCGCCGCGCTGCCCGGCGCTCCATCGTCGGCTACGATGACCTCGTATCGCGCAGCGTCCAGCCGTTGCGCGCCCGGCGCGAGCCGGTCGAGGCACCGTCGCAGAAGATCCGCCCGGTTGCACGTGGGCACGACGACGCTGACCAGCGGATGTGAGGGCTCGGACATGACGGTTTGAGCACGCGCGGAGTTGGCCGCTCCGGAGTGGTGCCCGCGAAATGTACGACCAGGCCCGAGCACCCGCATCGCGACGGGCTCGGGGTGCCGGCAGCGGGGCGGTGACGTATCCTAGATGCCGTGCCGAACACCGGGAATTCCGCCGTCGCCGACGCGCATCCCGATCGCTGGCGCATCCTCGCGCTCCTCGCCGTTGCCGAACTGCTCGGGATGTCGCTCTGGTTCGCGGGGAGCGCGGTCGCGCCGCAACTGCGCGAGCGCTGGGCGCTCTCCGGTGCCGAGGTCGGGTGGCTCACCGCAGCCGTGCAGCTCGGGTTCGTCGTGGGAACGGCGCTCGTCGCGATCCTCAACCTCGCGGACATCGTCCCGGCTCGGTGGTTCTTCGCGGCATCCGCGACGCTGGGCGCGCTCGCCAATGCCTGGCTCGCCGTCGCGCACGCCCTCCCCGAGGCCTTTGCCTCGCGCTTTCTCGCGGGTGCCTGCCTCGCGGGTGTCTACCCGCCGGCGATGAAGATGGCTTCCACCTGGTTCCGCGCGCAGCGCGGGCTCGCCGTCGGCACCGTCGTCGGTGCCCTGACCGTCGGCAAGGCGGGGCCGTACCTCGTGACCGCCCTGCCCGGTGCGGACGTCACGCTCATCACGCTGCTCGCGTCCGCGAGCGCGCTCGCCGCGGCGGCTCTCGTGCTCGTCGCATACCGCGATGGCCCCTTCGCGTTCGAGTCGCGCCCATTCTCGTGGCGTCTGGTCGCCGAGGTCACGCGTTCCGCCCGCTGGCGTCTCGTGCTCGGCGGCTACCTCGGCCACATGGCCGAGCTGTATTCGTACTGGACCTGGATTCCCGCCTTCGTCGCCGCGAGCGTCGCGCGCAACCCCCACGCCCTCACCGCCCCGACGTCGCCCTCGATCGCCGTGCTCTCGTTCGGGGTGATCGCCGTCGGCGGCGCCGGCTGCGTCTGGGGAGGGCTCGTGGCCGACCGCATAGGCCGTGCACGCCTCGTGACGCGCGCCCTGCTCGTGAGCGGCACGTGCTGTGCGCTCGTCGGCATCGCCTTTGGCCGCTCGCTCTGGATCCTTGGCCCGCTCGCGCTGGTCTGGGGGTTCTTCATCATCGCCGATTCGGCGCAATTCAGCGTGCTCGTGACCGAAGGGGTGTCGCCGCACGCCGTCGGCACCGCGCTCACGCTGCAGACCTCGCTCGGGTTCCTGCTCACGACGGCCACCATTCAGGTGATTCCGCCGGTCGTGCGCGGCGCCGGTTGGCCCTGGGCGTTCGCACTCCTTGCCGTCGGTCCCTTCCTCGGCATTCTCGCGATCCGGCGCCTCGTGGCTCGCGACGCACGACGTTGACCGGAGTCCACGAGATCGCTCGGACGTGCGTCTCCCTGCCTTCTCCGTGTGCCGTGGTTAACGTCAAGGACGGCGCCCCGGGGACCATTCCATGACCGTCATCAGCCAAGCCGACTTCGTCCAGTCTGTCCAGGACGCGCTCCAGCACATCTCGTACTACCACCCGCTCGACTACATCCGGGCGCTCGGCGAGGCGTACCAGCGGGAACAGTCTCCCGCGGCCAAGGACGCCATCGCGCAGATTCTCACGAACTCGCGGATGTGCGCGGAGGGACACCGGCCGATCTGCCAGGATACCGGCTTCGTCGTCGCCTTCCTCAAGGTCGGGATGGGCGTGCGCTGGGATGCCGCGATGTCCGTGGACGAAATGGTCAACGAGGGCGTCCGCCGTGCGTACCGGCAGCCGGACAACGTGCTCCGGCCGTCCATCGTCGCCGACCCCGCGTTCACCCGCCGGAACACCGGGGACAACACGCCCGCGGTCATCCACATCGAACTCGTGCCCGGCGACACGGTTGAAGTGGGGCTCGCCGCGAAAGGCGGCGGCTCCGAGAACAAGGCGAAGTTTGCGATGCTCAATCCGGGCGACTCGATCGTCGAATGGGTGCTCCAGACCGTCCCTGCGATGGGCGCCGGCTGGTGCCCGCCCGGAATGCTCGGCATCGGCATCGGCGGCAGTGCGGAGAAGGCGATGCTGCTCGCCAAGCTCGCGTTGATGGATCACATCGACATGGCCCAGCTCAAGGCGCGCGGGCCGAAAAACCGGCTCGAGGAACTGCGCATCGAGCTGCACGACAAGGTCAACGCACTCGGGATCGGCGCGCAGGGGCTCGGCGGGCTCTCGACCGTCCTCGACGTGAAGATCCTCGACTTCCCCACGCACGCCGCCTCCAAGCCCATCGCGATCATCCCGAACTGTGCGGCGACCCGACACGCGCGCTTTACGCTCGACGGATCTGGCGTCGCGCACCTGCCGGTCCCCCGAATCACCGACTGGCCCGACATCACGTGGCAGCCGGACCGCGCGGCGCGACGCGTCAACCTCGACACGCTCACGCGCGACGAGGTCGCCTCGTGGAAGGCCGGGGAACGTCTGCTCCTCTCGGGAAAACTGCTCACGGGCCGCGACGCGGCCCACAAGCGCATCGCCGATCGCTTCGCGAGTGGCGAGGGCCTGCCCAGCGGCGTGGACTTCACGAACCGGGTGATCTACTACGTCGGTCCCGTGGATCCGGTGCGCGACGAAGTCGTCGGTCCGGCCGGCCCGACGACCGCCTCACGCATGGACAAGTTCACGGAGATGATGCTCGAGAGGACCGGGCTCCTCGCGATGATCGGCAAAGCCGAGCGCGGCCCGGCGGGTCTCGAGGCGATCCGGCGCCACCGCGCCGCCTACCTGATGGCCGTCGGCGGTGCCGCCTACCTCGTCTCAAGAGCCATCCGCGCATCTCGCGTGGTCGCCTTCGAGGAGCTCGGCATGGAGGCGATCTACGAGTTCACCGTCGAGGAGATGCCCGTCACGGTCGCAGTGGACGCCTCAGGCGGCAATGTGCACGAGTCCGGCCCCGCCGAATGGCGGCGGCGCATCCGCGAGCTTCCCGTCGCGACCGTCTGATAGATTCCGGTAAGACACCGCCGGCGCCCCCGGTTCCGCATCTCGCATTGAGAGCCCGCATTCCCGATCCCGCCATGACATTCCGTACCCGGCATTCCGCATGGCTCGCGCTTCTCGCCCTCGCGACACCGCTCGCGGCTCAATCACCGCAGGAGTCCGCCGCCGCGAAGGCGGAGGTCTTCTCCGTCGTTCGCAGGCTCTTCGACGGCATGCGGGCGAAGGACACGACCGCCATGCGCGCGACGCTCGATACGGGTGCCACGCTCCAGAGCGTTGGTCCCGCTGGCTTGCGCAAGACCGCCATCACGAACTGGCTGAGGGGCGTCGCGTCGGCACCCGACAGCGTCACGCTCGATGAGCGCATCGCCAACGAGCGCGTCTACGTGGATGGCGGACTCGCGATGGTCTGGGTGGACTACTGGTTCTTCCGGAACGAGCGCTTCAGCCACTGCGGTGTGGATGCGTTCCTGCTCGCCAGAGGCGCTGGCGGCTGGAAGATCTTCGCCCTCGCCGACACGCGTCGCACCGAGGGGTGCGCGTCGCCGCCTGCGCGCTGACAAGGGGAGACTCCTCGCCCGTCCGGGCCGGTGCTCCTCCATACCCGGAGATTCCCCGAAAGCGGCGCATCGCCACTTCGGATTCGGCCCCTGACTGATTAGTTTTCGCTCGTCAGTGACGGTGCGCGCCGATCAGGAGCACGGCGCGCTTGGTTTCTCCTGGAGAATGCATGCGCAAGCCACGCCCGGCCTCGTACAATCCGGCCCAGGCCCTGAACCTCATCGCCAACGACCGCAACGGGTTCCCGCTCTCCTGCCCTTCGTGTTCAGGTCAGATCGAGCGAGATCCCGGCGCGTCCCCACCTCCGCCACGTTCCCAAGTCACACTGCGGTGCACCAACTGTGGGCGCTTCGCCCGATACATCGCCGGAGCGGCATAGCCGCCTGACCGTGATGGCGTCGCGCACGCCTCGTGCGTGCGCGCTGGGTGTCCTCGCGCTGCAGCTGTTCGCGGGCTCGAGCGCGGCGCAGCGATCCAGCCCCGATTCGGCTGCGCGCCGCGGGGGCGCGCCGGCCGGCCTTGACGCGCTCGTCTTCGAGCGATCCCGCCTCAAGCCGCGGCCCGCCGGCGCGGCCGTGGCCGGGTTGGTTGGCGAGTACGGCGATGGCCGCGACACCGTGTTCGTCCTCGAGCGCGAGGGCCGACTCTACCTGCGCGACGGAGAGCGCGAACTCCCCCTTTCCGATGTGATGTTCACGCGCGATGCCGCCGGTCGCGGCGCCGCGGTTCGCGCGCGCGCGCGTACGTTCGCCCGGCTCGCCGTCGGCACAGAAGCAGGCGTGACGTTCCGGATCACGCCGCTCCGCGATGTCGAGTCGCTCCGCCGTGAGGCGCTCCGCGCATCGCCGCCGCACGAGAACGGCGCGGAGCGACCGGTTGACCTCGTCGAGCTCGTCTCGCTCGAGCCGGGCGTTCATCTCGATGTCCGCTACGCGTCGGCGAACAACTTCCTGGGCGCGCCGCTCTATTCCTCCAGCCGGACGTTTCTCCAGCGGCCGGCCGCCGAAGCGCTCGTGCGGGTGCATCGCGCGCTCGCGGCGTACGGCTATGGGCTGCTCGTGCACGACGCGTACCGGCCGTGGCACGTGACGAAGATGTTCTGGGACGCGACGCCGGCGGCTCAGCGCGAGTTCGTCGCGAATCCGGCGACGGGCTCACGCCACAACCGCGGCGCCGCCGTGGATCTCACGCTCTACGACCGGGAGACAGGGGCACCGGTGCGCATGCCCGGCGGCTACGACGAGTTCTCGCACCGCTCGTACGCCGACTACCCCGGAGGCACGGCGCTCGAGCGCTGGCACCGCGACCTCCTCAGGCGCGTAATGGAATCGCAGGGCTTCACCGTCAACCCTGCGGAGTGGTGGCACTTCGACTTTCAGGGCTGGCGCGGCTATCCGCTCCTGAACATACCGATCGAGAAGCTGCGCTGAGCCGCGATGCGCCGGGAGCCGGCTGTCCGGTCGCCGTCGCACGCTCCCGCACGCCGCGGCGTCACGCCTGCGCCGGCTGCGGTCTGCGCGTCTCCTCGCGGCGCGGGGCCGGCCGGTCGCTCCGCCTGACGGTCGGCGGCACCGACCTCCGCGCTTCGTGCTCCTCCCGCGCCGCGGCACGGGCGCCGAGGAGCTGGGCGGTCTGGTGACGAAGCTGGAGAAGGTCCAGCGGTGCCCCGCGGGACCCGCAAGCACCCGCGGCCTCTGCTTCCGCGCGCGCCGCCCGGGTCAAGATGCGCCCGAGCGGGTGCGCGAGCAGACGTTCGATCTCCTCGGCGTCGCGCGCGCCGACCGCGGCGAGCAGCGCGTCCAGGTAGGCGAGCATCCCTCTCCCTCCCCTGAGGTCGTTAGATACACATTGCAACTAATAGGAGTACCCGGTCAAGAGCGCGTCTCGTCACCCGCGCCGCGCGGGCACTGCCGTCAGCCGCCGGTGAGCTCGAACCGGACGCCCCGCCGGGTATCGCGACGGCGGCGCGGAGCGAAGTGGAAGAGCTGCGCGGGACGGCCCCGTCCCTCGCGCCGCCATTCGTCCATCGGCTCCACGAGGAAGGCGGCCTGCAGCGCCCGGCGGAAGCTCGCCTTGTGCAGCCGCCGCCCCAGGAGCAGCTCGTACACCCCCTGCAGCTCGCTCAGCGTGAACGCCGCCGGCAGGAGCCGGAACGCGATCGGCGCACGGTCGAGCCGTTCCCGCAACGCCTCGACGGCCGCCACCACGATGGCGCGCTGTCGCGCGGCCAGCGGCGGCAGATGGTCCACCGCGAACCAGCGACCGCCTCGAGGTGCGTCTCCGGTCCGGCCCGCCGTGACGCCCACGTATGCGACCGACAGCGCCGCGCCCGCGGGGTGTGCCTTCGCATCGCCGAACGCTCGCACCTGCGCGAGCCAGGCGGGCACCGCGCCGAGCGCCGTGCCCGCGCCGCGCATCGCCGCCGCCTCCAGCTCCTCCCCCGCCGAAAACCCCACGTACGGCACCGTCCACCGCTCGCGCCCCCGAACGGCCCGCACGAGCAGCACCGCGAGCCCGCGCCCGGCCGGCCGGCACAGCACCAGGTCGAGGGAGATCGTCGCCGAACGGCCGGCGCGCGCGGAAGCGAGGGGACGGTCGCGCATCGCGGTCAATTAGTACCTTCTTGATACTAACGTCAAGCGCCTGCCGCGGTCAGTAGACGATCGTCCCCTGCTTGCTCTTGTCCACGGCGTCCTCGTGCCCCGTCCGGAACAGAAACGCCTCCATGTTCCGCGTCAGAAACTGGCGCGCCTGCGGATCGAGCACGTTCAGCCCGTAGTGGTTGATCAGCATCGTCTGCTGCTTCAACCACTCCGCCCAGCAGTCCCGGCAGGTGCCCTCGAGAATCCGCGCGCCCATCGCGCCCGGAAACGGCGCGCGGTCGAATCCTTCTCGCTGCCGCGCGCACCGCGCGCACGTTACGACCGCCATTCGCGCATCACCCCTCGAACGCGTGTTCGACCCGCGCAAGCCCGAACGCCGACAGCAGCCGGATGTACAGCCAGCCGATGTCGAACTCGAACCAGCGGTGGCTGAACGTCGCGGATTTCGGATCCGCGTGATGGTTGTTGTGCAACTCCTCGCCCCCGAGCCAGATCGCGATCGGCGAGATGTTCCGGCTCTCGTCCTTCACGGCGTGGTTCCGGTACCCGAGGGCGTGCCCCACCCCGTTCACGATCCCGGCCGCCCACAGGGGGATCCAGATCATCTGCACGCCCCACACCAACGGGCCCACCAGCCACCCGAAGAGCCAGAGATCGATCCCCAGCATCAGCGCGATGCCGAGCCAGTTCTGGGACGCCAGCAGGTGCCGCTCCAGCCAGTCGTTGGGCGTCCCCTTGCCGTACTTCTCGAGGACCCCCGGCTGGCGCACGGCCCGCCGGTAATAGAACGCGCCCTTCAGCACGATGTTCCGCAGCCCTTCCAGCAGCGGACTGTGCGGATCCCCTTCCCGGTCGGCGAACGCGTGATGCTTGCGATGGCACGCCACCCACTCCTTGGTCACGATCGCCGTGGTCAGCCACAGCCAGACCCGCATCGGCAGCGCCGCGACATACCGCAGCGTGACGCTCCGGTGCGTCTGTGCCCGATGGAGGAAGATCGTGACGCACACGTTCGTGATGTGCCCGGCCACCACCACAAAGAGCACCGGTTTCCACCACGCGCTCGCCCAGCTCCCGAAGTCCGGCATC
Organism: Gemmatimonadaceae bacterium; assembly: GCA_035286465.1. Classification (GTDB taxonomy): domain Bacteria; phylum Gemmatimonadota; class Gemmatimonadetes; order Gemmatimonadales; family Gemmatimonadaceae; genus Fen-1231. Next base: position 23,785 of record DATEDF010000109.1, read on the forward strand.
GTTCCCGCCACCCCCGCTGAAGGTCGCGACCCGCGCGGGCCGCACAGAACCAACGACGGCCCGGTGCGACGTTCGCAGCCGGGCCGTCGGCACAATCTAGCCTTCCCGCGCCGTGATCGCTACCGCAGCGGGGCGGAGCGGCCTGGCGCGGCTTCAGGCAAGCCGCGTTTCGAGCCAATCCGCCGCGAGCCGCTCCAGTGCCTCGTGCCCGTAGTCCACGGTCACGACGTGCCCGTTCCCGGTCGTCCAGTGCAGCGTCTTGTCCGCCGCGCCCACTTTCGCGAATGCTTCCTCGGCGCTCTTCACTGGAATGCGATTGTCCTCGCGCGACTGGATCACGAGCACCGGTTGCACGACGCGCGGCAACGTGGCGTGTGCGAGCCGGACGATCCGGTCAAGCTGCGCGAGGAGCCGCGGCGTCGAGCGTCCATACGCGATCATCCGCGCGGCCGCCGCCCGATCGTGGACGGAGCGCTTCGCGCCGCCCCACACGTAGCGGGCCCCGAGCGCCGCCACCGGCGCGGCGAGTTCCAGCGCTCGCACCGGCCGCGAGACGTGGAGATACGGGGCGAACGCCACGACGGCGCGGATTTCCGGATGCTCGCCGGCCAGCACCAATGCCATCGCGCCGCCCATCGAGAGGCCGCCGACGGCGACCTCGTCGTGCGTCGCGCGCAGAGCGGCGAACTCCTGACGCGCCGCGTCCATCCATGCGCGCGCGCCCGAGGCCGCGAACGCCTGGAGCGTTCGGCCATGGCCGGGCAGGAGCGGTGCCCGAACGCTCCATCCCCGCGCGTGAAGCGTCGCCGCGAGCGTCGCCACGGCCTGCGGTGAGTCGTTGTAGCCGTGCAGCAGAAGCACGGCACCGGCGCGCGGTCCCACGTGACGGATTGGGTGCGCACCCTTGATGATGCCGTCGGCGTCGCGCTCGTATTTCGCGTTGACTCGCCGCTCTTCCCGCCGGCCAATCGCGTCGCGCACAACCCACCAGACCGCCGCGAGAGCGACCCACCAGAGCCACCCGCTCACGCGCGCGCCCACCGCGCGGCCCGCGCACCGCCCGCGCCCTGCGCCGCCCCGCGCGCCGCCCCGCGTGCCGCCCCGCGTGCCGCACGATTCACCCTCGAAGCCCTCCCGCCTTCGCCGCCTCGAGATGCCGGCCGATCCCCTCCTCGCACCACACGAGCCGCTCCCGCAGCGTGCGCTCGAAGATCTCGTGGTTGCGGTCCACGGCGTCCTGCGCCCGCGCGCGATGATGCAGATGCCAGGCCACGGCGGCGAACTTGAGGTTCCGCCGGCGCACGCCGGCGTTCTGCAGCCGCGCAGCGAGTTCGCTGTCCTCGCGCCCCCAACCCTCGATGGCCTCGTTGTAGCCGTTCACCCGAACGACGTCGTCCCGCCAGAACGCCATGTTCGCGCCGCGCGTCCGCGTCAGGGCGTCTCGCGGGCCCCGCACGACGCGCGCGAGGAGCGGCGCATAGATCGCGTTCGCGCGATTCCGCACGCCGGGTGACCAGGGACGCACCGCCAGCCGCCCCACGGCCAGGCAGCGCGCCGTCGCCGCGGCGTCGAGCATCGCCCGGCTCCCCTGCACGTACGCGCCCCGCTCGGCGAAGCGCCGGTGCGAGCGGACGAAGGCCGGATGCAGCAGAAGGTCGCCGTCGAGCTGAATGAGGTACTCACCGCGCGCCACGGCCATCGCCTTGTTCCGGATGGTGCCGAGCCGGAAGCCGGCATCCTCGTGCCACACATGCCCGAGCGGTGCCGGAAACGTCCTCGCCTCACGTGCGATGAGCTCGGCGGTGTCCGCGCCGGAGCCGTCGTCGGCGACGAGCACCTCGGCCGGAAGCTCCCACTGGGCCCGCACGGTGGCGAGCACCGCCGCCAGCGCCTCCTTCCAGTTGTACGTGGCGATGATGAGGCTCGTGGTCGAGGCCGCGTCACGCCGCCGGGCCACGCTGCCTCCCGTCACTTCGCGTAGCCGTGCGCCAGGCGGCCCGGAAGTCCGTCGAAATCCTGTGTGGTCTTGTACCGCTCAAAGCGCCCGTCTCCCGCGACGCCGCGTGCCCGCTGGCGCAGAGCGTCCATCTCGCCAGCGTGAAACGGCTTGAACTTCGCCGCAAGCCGCAGGTTCTTCCGGAGGACCCCCGGGTGTTCCATGCCGCAGATCACGCTGCTCACCGGCAGGGAGAAGCAGTAACGCAGCGCGTCATCAGGCTTCACCACGCGTGAGCCGGCGATCGCGCCACCGGCCAGCGGCTTCGTCGCCATCACCGCGATGCCGCGCCGCACGGCCTCCGGCAGCACCTGCTTCTCGAACGACCGGAAGGTGGCATCCAGCGCGTTGAGCGGCATCATCACGACGTCCCACGCAAAGCCGCGCTGAAGCAGTTTCACGTGGATGTGCGGCGACTTGTGCCCGCCGAATCCGATCCACCGCGTCTTCCCCTGCTCGCGCGCCTCCTGGGCGGCATCGAGCCCGCCGTGATCGTAGAGCCAGTCGGGGTCGTTGTCGTAGATCATCTCGTGGAACGACCACACGTCGCACGCATCCGTCTTGAGCCGCGAAAGCGACTCGTCCACCTGCTGCATCGCCGTCTTGTAGTCGCGCAGGTGCGCGCCGCATTGCCACACCAGCGTGACCCTCTCCCGGTAGCCGTCCTTGAGCGCGAGCCCGAGCCACCGCTCCGTGCGCCCCTCGCCGTATTCCCATCCCGTCTCGATCACGTTCACGCCGTGGTCAATCGCTTCGCGCACCATTCGTATCGCCTCGCGCTGCCCCGCGCGGACGAGACGCGAGGTGCCGAGGGCGAGAATGGACGTGGCGCGTCCCGTCCGGCCGAGCTGGCGCTGCTCCAGTGCGAGGGGCACCCTCGGCGTCGTGCTCCGCTGGCGTGGCGGCTTCACCACGTGGCGGCCACGCGAGCGCGTGTGAGTGCGGGGACGGGAGCGCTTCATTCGAGGTCGTCGAACGCATCACGTGCGGCGCCGATGAGCGACCGCAGGCGACCCTCGCGGTCCGGCTCCGACGGCGCGATCGCGCTCGCGAGAACCGAGAACTGGCGCAGCATCTCGTCGCGCACGAAACGATCGGTTCGCGGAGCCCCGAGCGACTCGAGCGACCGTTCCGCGAGCCAGCGCAGATCCGCGCACGTCGCCGGCGCGAGCGCGCCAAGCTCGGCCACATCGGCCGGCGCCGTGCGAACACTGGGCCCCCGTGACCGGCGGGCCGTCTCGAACAGCGCGCGGATCGGAGCCAACGTGACCACGAAGGACCCGGCCGTGTGCTCCGCGACCGCGGCGACCACGCCCCGCCGCTTGAGCAAGCCCAGGAGATTCCGCACGGCCTCGCGCACCACGCCGACGCCCCCGGGACTCCCTCTCCCGCGCCCGGTGATCACGAGCACCTCACCCACCTTGGCCATCTGACGCTCGCGCAGCCAGGGTTCGGCGCGCGCAACCGCCCGCGCCGCCGTCGGAAAGGACGCCCGCAGATCAAGGGTTCGCGCCGGCCCGAACCGTGCCTGGTCGAACGCGCGATGCAGCGCGATGTGCGGCGAGCGCATCATCCGGTCACCGGATCGCCCGGATCAGGGGCCGTCCGTCCAGTCGCTCGAGCGGCGGCACACCGACGAGCGCCGCCAGTGTGGGCGCCATGTCCACCACCCGCACGAAACCAGGGTACCTGCCGGGTCTGATGCCCGCCCCGTAGAACACGATGGGCACCTTTGCGTCGTAGTCGTGCGGCGAGCCGTGCATCGCGATGCCCGGGCTGGGGCCCCAGTAGCTGTACGGCGTGAGCGTCACGATCATCCGCACCGGCCCGTCGGGCGCGAACATGTGCAGCCAGCGCCGCGCGATCGCGTCGCGTGCCGTGTCGGCCCTGGCGAGGGCGGTCATCAGGTCCGCGCGCAGGACACCGGGTACCGTCATCGCGTCCTTCCCGAACGTCGCGATGGCCGAGTCGGCACGCACGCGCGCCCGGATGAATTCCTCCGGCTTCGTCACCACCACCACGGATTCGTCGAACACGACGGCAGACCGGTCCACGCCGGCCGTGCTGAGACGCGAAAGAAACGCGCCCCAGGGCGCCCCCAGGTCAACAAGCTCCGCATTCTGGTTCGGATCGATCCTGGACTTCAGGTTCGGGAATGGCGCCACTCCATGGTCGCCGGTGAGCGCGACGACCACGCGCCCCTGGTCTCGCAGCTTGAAGAGCGAGTCGAGGAAGACGCCGAGATACCGGTCGAGCCGCACGATCTGGTCGTGCACTTCGCGCGAGTCGGGCCCGAACTGGTGCCCGATGGCATCGGTGGTCGAGAGCGAAACGGCGAGAATGTCCGTCCGGTCGGGCGAGGTGCCCAGCTCGAGGTGCTGCAGCCCGGCCAGGGCGAACGCGAGCGTGATCTCGTCCATCCACGGAAAGCGCGCCGCGACGCGCGCGGCGATCGCCGAATCGTCCGGCACCCGGTGCGGGAAGACGAAATCACGGCCGCCGCTCTCGATCGGAACGCTGTCCGGCTCGGGATACGCGCTTTCCGGCAGGAGAAGGCTCCAGGATCGGCCCGCGTGCGACTCGGCCAACCTCCGCGCGTTGAATCGCTTCACCCAATCCGGCAGCGTGTCCGCGTAGTAGCGGCTCGTCGTGAAGAACCCCCGAGCCGCCCACCAGTAGACCTCGCTCTTGCTCCTCCCGATGGGAAGGATCGCGCCGCGGTCCTTCCGCGCCACCGAGAGAACGCGGGCCGCCGGGAACCGCGCCTTGATCCAGTCAGTGAGCGTCGTGCCCTGAAACCGGACCGGCGATGCCGCCAGATCGCCCGGGCCACCGCCGATCACGTCGGCGTCGGGAACGCCGTTCACCCCCACCGCATTCATCACGATTCCGGTGTGGACGGGGAAACGTCCCGACATTGTGGCCGCGTGCCCCGGCGCCGTCTCCGTGATTCCGTGGTCTTGATAGCCGTCCGGGAAGACCGCGCCGCCATCGTAAAGCCTGCGGAGTCCACCCGTGAGCTGCCGGTCGAAGCGCGAAACGTAGTCCGCGCGCATCTGGTCAATCGTGACGAACACGACCAGGGCCGGACGCACTCTGGGCTGCGCAGCCGGCGGGCGCGTTTGAGCACACGCCGGCGCGAAAGCGAAGCAGAGCGCGCTGAGCGCTCCAGCGGGTGTACCGCGTCGGAAAACACGCATTGGCGAGACGGGCGTCGGTTTGGGAACGCTGTAGGATGCTGGCACGTGCTGGTACCCGCCAGTGGGTCGCGCCGGTTGCCTTGCAGGCCCGGGGCCTGCAACTTCCCTGACTGTGGCGGCGTCGGCTCCCGTTCGCACACCCGTGGAGACCCCGAATGGCCAAGAAGTCGCTCGTGCACGTGCTCTGGCGAAACATCCTGGTTCGCACGGTGCTCTACTATCTCCTGACCGGGGGCCTCCTCTACTGGTTCCGCGACTACCTCGCCGGGGATCTCCCCATCCAGGACCTGTCCTCGCTTGTCAGCGGCAAGAGTTCCGCCGCGCAGGAGGTCGTCTCCCCTTCCCGCCCCGCGGCGCTCCCCACGGCGATCGCCATGCTCAGTGCGGTCGCCTTCGCGTTGCCCGTGTCGTGGATCTACACGCTTACCAGGAGGAAGAAGGGGTGGAAACAGGGCGTCGTGCAGAGCCTTGTCGTCCTCCCGGTGATCATCGCCGGGATCGTCGTGCTGCTGAAGTACAACATCGCGCTCGCGTTCGGTCTGGGCGCAATCGTGGCCGCCGTCCGATTCCGGAGCACCCTCGAGGACACGAAGGACGCCGCGTACATGCTGGTCGCAATCGGCATCGGATTCTGTGCCGGTACGATCCCTCCGGTCGCCGCAGTGCTCTCCTTTATCTTCAACTTCCTCGTCGTGTTCATGTGGTACGCCGACTTCGGGCGCACGCCACCGGCGCTCGAGGGGAAGATGGCCGAACGGCAGTTGGAGCGCGCACTCGAAACGGCGAGCCGCACCGGGACCTTCGTGGCCCGGATGGATGACGAGGTTTTCAAGTCGCTCGCACCAGAACAGCTCGAGGCAATTGCCGATCGCGCGTGGCGCCGCCGCAAGCGCAGCGCGCCGGAAATCGTGGACAAGGACGAGGAGCGGCCCCAGTACGCCACCCTGCTGCGGCTCCGCACTTCATCGCCTGACGAGCTCCGTTCGCTCGTGGAGCCGCAGTTCGGCGAGCTGTTCGCACGCTGGAAGTTCGGCGACGTCCTCCACGAGGACGATGGAATGCACGTCGTCGAGTACGAGGTGGATTGCGCCGAAACCGTCACCCCGGGCGTCGTCAACGACTCGTTGCGCGCCGCCGCCGGCCCACGCATCGTCCGCCTGGAGTTGCGATGACCCCCGCCCGCTCGCGCCGTCCGACGCTCGCCGCCGCCCTCGCGCCGCTCGCTCTCCTGGCGCTCGTCACGCTTCCCGCCCCTGCCCAACGCCTGTTCCGCAGCGACACCGCGCTGAACGTCACCATCACCACGGATCTGAAGTCCTTCATCCGGGAACGCGACAGCCTCAAGCTGGCGCCGCACCCCGCGGTGCTCTCGTACGTGGATTCCGGCGGCGCGACCGTGAAACTCCCCGTGACGGTCAAGGCGCGCGGCCACTACCGCCGGCAGTCCCGCAACTGCGACTTCCCGCCCGTCTGGCTCAACTTCAAGACCGACAGCGTCCGCCGTTCGCTCCTGGGCGGCCTCAAGAAGCTGAAGATCACCACCAACTGCCGGCCCGGGAACAACGAGTACGAGCAGTACATCCTGCAGGAGTATCTCCTCTACCGCGCGTTCGCCACCCTCACGGACGCCAGTCCGCGCACGCGCCTCGCGCGCATCACGTACGCGGACGCACTGGGCAAGGAGAAGCCCATCACCACCTGGGCCTTCTTCTGGGAAGACATGGACGACGTCGCCATCCGGATGCACCGCAAGGTGTTCACCGCGACCGGCGCACTCTTCGACGACGTTGAGCAGGAGCCGCTCCGCATCATAAGCGTGTTCGAGTATTTCGCCGGGAACACGGACTGGTCCGTCAATGCGCAGCACAACATCGCCCTGCTCGCGGACACGACGATGAGGATCCTCCCCGTCGCGTTCGACTGGGATTTCTCGGGCGCGGTGGACGCGCGGTACGCCGTCACGGACGCGCAATTGCGGATCCGTCGCGTCACCGACCGGCTCTACCGCGGCGTCTGCATGAAGCCCGAGGAGTTCAAGGCCACCATCGACCTCTTCCGGTCCAGGCGGGCCGCGATTGACGGGCTGTTCGCCGCCGTGCCCCAGATCTCGCCCGATCGCGTCAAGCGCATGCAGGGTTTCTTCAACGACTTCTGGAAGAGCACGGACAACCCGAAGAACCTCCAGCGCGACTTCGCGGACGACTGCCAGAAGATCGGGAACTAGCCGACCGCCTCCGCCAGCAGCCGCACGCCCCGCTCCAGCTCCGCGCGCGTCATCACGAGCGGCGGCAGGAGGCGCACTGTGTGCTCGCCGGCCGAGCAGACGAGCAGCCCGAGCTCCATCGCGCGCGCGATGATGTCCTTCGCCGGCTCCACGACGTCAATGCCCCAGATGTAGCCCACGCCGCGCGCCGCGCGCACCTTCGGCGACGCACCGACGAGATTCCGCAGTGACGCGCCGAGCCAGGCACCGTTGACGCGCACGTGCTCGAGAAGCGCGGGATCACTGAGCCGCTCGAACACGTGCAGCGCCACCGACGCGACAAAGGGCCCGCCGCCGAACGTCGTCCCGTGGTCGCCCGGCTGCATCGAGTCGGCGACCTCCTGTGTGGCGAGAATCGCGCCCATCGGGAGTCCGCCGGCCATCGGCTTCGCCACGGTGAGCAGATCGGGCTCTATTCCCGCCTGCTCGCACGCGAGAAACGTCCCCGTACGGCCATAGCCACACTGGATTTCGTCGAGAATGAGCGCGATGTCCCGCTGCCGCGTGAGGTCGCGCAACTCGCGCAGGAAGTCGGGCGCGAGCACGCGCACGCCCCCTTCCCCCTGCACGGGCTCCACGATGACGGCGGCCACGGTCCCCGGGTTGAGCGCCGAGTCCAGCTCCTCGAGATCTCGCTCGACGATCGAGATCCCGCCCGCGAGTGGCCGGAACGGTGCGCGATACGACGGCCGGTCGGTCGCCGCCAGCGTGCCGAAGAGCCGCCCGTGGAACGCGCCGCGGAGCGCGAGGATCTCGTGCTTCGCCGCACCGCCCCTCGCACGCGCCCAGCGCCGGGCCATCTTGAACGCGCCCTCATTCGCCTCCGCGCCCGAATTGCAGAAGAACACACGATCGGCGAACGTCCGCGCCACGAGCCGCTCCGCGAGCCGTTCGCCGGGCGCCGTCCGGTACAGGTTCGACACGTGCACGAGCCCGCCGTCGAGCGCGTCGCGCATCGCCTGTTCGAGCCCGGCGTCGCCGTAGCCCAGCGCATTCACCGCGATGCCCGCGACGAAATCGAGGTAGGCCCGGCCTTCGGCATCGAACAGCTCCACCCCGGCGCCGCGGACCAGCTCCATCGGCGCCCGGCGGTAGACGCCGAGGAGCGCGTCCGTGAGCGCGTCCGTGAGCGCGTCCGTGAGCGGAGCCGTGAGCGGAGCCGTGAGCGGAGCCGTGAGCGAAGTCGTCATTGGTGGTCTCATACCGGTGTGGGAGAGAGCACGATGCGCGTCCCGGCCGCGGGATCGCTGATGCCGTCCAGCCCCGCGATCCTCACGTGCGCGACACCACCGCCGAGCGCCGCTGAGGCCGCCTCGAGCTTGGCCGCCATGCCGCCCGCGGCCACGCCGCGCGCCACGAGCGAGCCTGCCCGCTCCACGTCGAGCGAGTGCAGCACGGCACCATCCTCGAGCACCCCGGGCACGTCCGCGACGAAGACGAGTTCGTCCGCCTTGAGCGCCACCGCCAGCGCCGCCGCCGCGTCATCGCCGTTCACGTTCAGCGCTCCCCCGCCGGCGTCATCCGCATCGCGCGCGAGCGGCGAGACCACCGGCACGAAGCCCCCGGCCACGAGCTGCAGCACGATCGCCGGATCCACGCTCACGATGCCGCCGACGCGCCCCATCGTCGCCGCGTCCGTGGCGCGCGCCGCGAAGAGCCACGCGTCCTCGCCCGAGATCCCCACGGCCCGCACACCGTGCGCAAGCAGCCGGGCGACGAGGCGCTTGTTCACCGTGCCGGAGAGCACCATCCGCACGACCTCCAGGTCCTCCGCGCGCGTCACGCGGCGTCCGCCGATGAACACCGGTTCGAGGCCGAGCCGTCGTTGCACGGCCGAGACTTCGTCGCCGCCGCCGTGCACGACGCACAGCGTCGCCGATGTCCCCGCGGCGGGCGCGCGCGGTCCGGCGCGTGCCGCCGCCGCGAGAGCCGGCGCGAGCCGCGCGTCGCCTTGCGCGCGGCCACCGATCTTCACGACGCGCGTCACGCGGGAAGCCCCAGCGGCTCGTCCAGGCCGAACATCAGGTTCGCGTTCTGCACCGCCTGCCCTGCCGCGCCCTTCAGGAGATTGTCGAGCGCCGCGAACACAAGCAGCGTCGGCGTCCGCACGTGCGCCACCGGCAGCGCCGCGATGCGCACGACGTTGCGGTGCACCACGTGCCGCAGCTCCGGCGGCTCGTCCACGAGCTCCACGAAGGGCTCGTGCGCGTACCGCGCCTTCCACGGCGCGAGCGGGTCCGCCAGTGGCCGCGCGAGCGGGACCGTCATCGTCGCCAGGATGCCCCGCGCCGCCGGCAGGAGGTGCGGCGTGAACACCAGATCCGCGTCCGCACGCAACTCCTGGAGCATCGCACGCATTTCGTTCAGGTGCCGGTGGGTGTTGCCGACGCCGTACGCCCGGTAGTTCTCCGTGATCTCACCGAACAGCAGGTCCGTGCGCGCCGAGAGCCCCGCCCCGGTGACGCCGCTCGACGCACTCACGCCGATCGTCGCGCCCCGCGCGACGAGCCCCTGCTCGAGGAGTGGCAGGAGCCCGAGGAGGACCGCCGTCGGATAGCAGCCGGGATTCGCCACGAGGTCCGCGCCACGCACCGCCTCGCGCCGCGCTTCGGTCAGACCGTACGGCACGGCGCCGTTCGCGCCGTTCGCGCCGTTCGCGCCGTTCGCGCCGTTCGCGCCGTTCCCGATGCGGAAGTCCGACGACAGATCCACAACCTTCGCCCCGGCCGCCCGCGCCCGTTCCACCCACGCCTTCGAAGCGCCGTGCGGCAGCGCGCTGAACACGAGCGCGGCCTTCCCCAGGGGCGCGTCCTCGGTGGCGACAAACGTCACGCTCCCACCGCGTGGCAACTCCGCGCGCTCGCCACGCTGGCCGTTCGCCGTCGCGAACGCGAGCGTGAGGCGAGGATGTCGCGTCACGAGCGCGCACAACTCCCGCCCCGCATATCCACTCGCACCGAGAACTCCAACCGGGATTCTATGCATTCTATAATGCATAAGATTGCAACACTAACCTGTCAACCGTGCCTACCATTCCCCCGCCCGCAACGCTATCGTGGTGTGCCGAGCAAACGCCCCGATGCCCAACAAGCGCGACCGACAGCAGGAGATTCGCCGCCTCGTCGCCACCCGGCCGATCGGCAGCCAGGAGGAGCTTCGCCAACTCCTGAGCGAACGCGGCTGGGACGTCACCCAGTCCACGCTCTCGCGCGACATGCGCGACCTCCGCATTGCGCGCGTCCCGGCCCCGACCGGGATCCGCTACACCATCGCCGACGCAGCGGCCGAGGAAAACCGGGCGACGCTCGCGGCCCTCGTGCCGCAGCTCTTCCAGCGCTTGGACGCCGTCCGCGAACTCCTCGTCGTGAAAACCGTCGTGGCCGGCGCGCAACCCATCTCCGAAGCGATTGACTCGGAGGGGAATCCCGACGTGCTCGGCACCATCGCCGGCGAGAACACCATCCTGATCATCTGCCGGTCCGAAGCGGCCCGGGAACGCGTCGCCAAGCGCCTGCTGACGCTCGCAAGGAAGTAGGCGCGCCGGCCTCGGCGCCCCTGGCCGCCACCCGGCCCTTGCCTCCGCATAATTATGTGGCTAGAATGCGTAGCCCCTCCATACGCATTCATCCCGTTCCCGCCCCTCCCATGCGAACCATCGCCCTCGCCTACTCGGGTGGCCTCGACACCTCCATCATCGTGCCCTGGCTGCGCGAGCACTACGACGCGACGATCATCTGCGTCGCCGCCGACATCGGCCAAGGTGAGGATGAGCTCCGCGGCATCCGCGAGAAGGCCGTCGCCTCCGGAGCCGCCGAGTGCCATGTGGAAGACGTGCGCCTGGAGTTCGTCCGCGACTTCATCTTTCCGACCTTGCGCGCCGGCGCGGTCTACAACCGCAAGTACCTCCTCGGCACCGCGATGGCGCGCCCGCTCATCGCACGGAAGCAGGTCGAGCTCGCGCGCCGCCTGGGCGCCGACGCACTTTCGCACGGCTGCACCGGCAAGGGCAACGACCAGGTGCGCTTCGAGCTCACCTACATGGCGTTCGCACCGGATCTCCCCGTCATCGCGCCGTGGCGCCTGTGGGACATCAGGAGCCGCGAGGACGCCCTCGCGTACGCGGCGGCGCACGGGATCCCCGTCGCAGCCACCGCAGCCAAGATCTACTCGCGCGATCGCAACATCTGGCACATCTCGCACGAAGGCGGTGTGCTCGAAAACCCGGACGCTGCGCCGCCCAAGGACCTCTTCGTCCTCACGGCTGATCCGGCTGATGCGCCCGCGGCGCCGGAGGACGTGTCCATCGGCTTCGATCGCGGGACGCCTGTCAGCGTGAACGGCGAATCGCTCGATCCGGTCTCGCTGCTCACCGCACTCAACCGGATCGGCAGCAGGCACGGCGTGGGCCGCGTGGATCTGGTGGAGGACCGGCTCATCGGGATGAAATCTCGCGGCGTCTATGAAACGCCGGGTGGCACGCTCCTCTACACGGCGCACAGTGAGCTCGAGATGCTCGTCCTCGACCGCCGCACGCTGGCCGCGAAGGACTTCATCGCCCCACGGTACGCCGACCTGGTGTACGAGGGGCGCTGGTGGACCACCGAGCGCGAGGCGTACGACGCATTCGTCAACGTCACGCAGCAGCGCGTCACCGGCACCGTCACGCTCCGGCTGTGCAAGGGCGTCATCACGGTCGCCGGCCGCGCGAGCGACCAGGCGCTCTATGACGAACGCTTCGTCACGTTCGGGGAGGACGACGTGTACGAGCAGAGTGATGCCGCCGGCTTCATTCGTCTTTTCGGTCTGGCCCAGCGTGTGCGCGCACTCAAGGACCTCGAGGTCGTCCGCGACGGAGGCAACGGCCAGCGTCGGCCGTCCGCACCGGCGAGGAACACGGACCCCTCTACCGGACCGAAGCCGGGCAAGCTCGCCGGCGTATGACCCCGCGGAAGAAGCGGAAGAAACCGAAGAAGACCGCCGCGAGAAAGCACCCCGTCCCTGCACCGCCTCAAGAGGCTGAGGCCGGGCCCCACAAGCTCTGGGGCGGCCGTTTTTCGTCGGGCCCCCACCCTGCCCTGGACGCCGTCAATCGCTCCATCGCCGTTGACTTCCGCCTCTGGCCGTTCGACGTGCGGCTCTCCAGGGCGTGGGCCGCGGCACTCGCCAAGGCGGACGTCCTCACTTCGGACGAGGCCGCGCGCATCCGGCGTGGCCTCGACGCCGTGGCCCGGCGCTTCGAGAACGGTGCGCAGCCGGTCAGCTCCGACGAAGACATCCACACGATGATTGACCGCCTCCTGCACGAGGAGATCGGCGGGGTCGCGTCACGCCTTCACACCGGACGCAGCCGCAATGACCAGGTCGCCACCGCGACGCGCCTCTGGACCATCGAGGCCTGCGCGCGCCTCGATGTGGCGCTCCGGACGCTCCAGCGTGCGATGCTCAGCCGGGCAGCGACGCTCCACGACGCCATCATGCCGGCGTACACGCACCTCCAGCGGGCGCAGCCGGTGAGCGCCGCGCATTGGCTTCTCTCGCATTTCTGGCCCGTGGATCGGGACCGGCGTCGTCTCGCCGCGGCGCGCACGAGCGCCGCGGAACTCCCCCTCGGCTCCGGCGCGATTGCCGGCTCCGCGTATCCAGTCTCCCGCGACCGTCTCCGCGCGGTGCTCGGATTCGACACCGTCTCGCCCAACAGCATTGACGCCGTCGGAAACCGCGATTTCATCGCCGAGCTGCTCTTCGCACTGGCACTCCTCGGCGTGCACCTCTCGCGCCTTGCTGAAGACCTGATTCTCTTCGGCTCGAGCGAGTTCGGCTTCGTGCGCTTCGGCGACGCGTTCTCGACCGGCTCCTCGATGATGCCGCAGAAACGAAACCCCGACGCACTCGAGCTCGCGCGCGCCTCGGGCGGCCGGCTGCTTGGCGATCTCGCGGCGCTCCTGGCGACGCTGAAGGGCCTGCCAAGCGGCTACAACAAAGACCTGCAGGAGGACAAGCGCGCGCTCTTCGGCGCCGTGGATGCGACCGAGCTCCTGCTGCCTGCCGTCACCGGATCTCTCGAGACGATCGAGTTCGACCGCTCACGCATGAGTGCCGCCGTGACGAGCACGATGATGGCCACGGATCTCGCCGACTATCTCGTCCGGAAGCGCGTGACGTTTCGCGAGGCACACACTGCCGTCGGGAAACTCGTCCGGGAGGCGGAAGGGAAGGGATGCACGCTTCGCGATCTCCCGCTCGGGTCCTTTCGAGCCGCCCACGGCGCGTTCGCCGCCGACGCGCTCGATGAGTTGCGCCCGACCGCCTCACTCGCGCATCGCGAGGTCGCCGGCGGCACGGGACCGGCGGCGGTGGCCCAGCAGCTCAAGGCGGCCCGAAAGGCCCTCGGTCTTTCCGGGCACTGACCGCGCTCTGCACGCGGCACAGCTCGCAGCAGATCTAGTCTAAACATATGAGTACATAGCCGTTGTAACGCATAGCCAGAGGACGAAGTTTTGTAGCCTTTATATATTATCCTGCAATATGAGGATAATATGCAGACGATTACAACTGCGACCGCCGCACTCGCTCTCGGCATCGAAGCCAAGGCCCTCGACAATCTCCTCAACAGCGGGGCGAACGAACTTCTCCCGCCCGGCGAGCGCGGACGGTCGCGTCGTATTCCCCTCGACGTTCTCGAGCTTATTACACTCGTCCTGCTCTTGAAGCGCGACCTCGGCGTTCCAGTGACGAGGGCGGTCGAGATCGCTCAAGCGATCCATCGTGCTCCTCACGGCGAGATCCGGCTTGGCTCGCTGGCGGTGCTGCGCTTCGATGTCGCCAGACTGCGCGATGTGCTCCAGCGTGCCATTGCTGACGCGCTCGAGACGGTCGTTCCGCCACGCAGGGGGCGACCCCCGGCGAGGACCCGTCCCAGCTGAGGGAACGCGCGGCGAGCGACCTCCGGCCAGGACGGCGTTCGAGATCACTCCGGCCCCTTCGTGCGCAAAAAGAGAAGCGGGGCGCCCCGCTCGACGAGGCGCCCCTCTTGTGTTTCGGTGTGTGATTCGCGATGCAGCGCGCTACGAAGGCGCGCCCACCTTCGTCACGTTCTCCGCCGCCGGACCTTTCTGGCCCTGCACGATGTCGAACTCGACGACGTCACCTTCGGCGAGCGACTTGAAGCCCGTCCCCTGGATGGCGCTGTAGTGCACGAAGCAGTCTTTCTGCCCATTGTCGGGCGTGATGAAACCAAACCCCTTCGCGTCGTTGAACCACTTCACCTTGCCGGTCGTACGCATTCCGGACTCCTCATGTGATGATTGATGCAGGGAGCGGAACGCGCCGTACCCTGACAATCGTTGCTGTCGTGGGTCCAATTGGGCCCCCCACGCTGGACCGCCCCGAAAGGCGCATCACCAAGCCAACGACGGACTTCCGGAACGCCGAAAAGGTACAGGACCCTTTTGGAAAGGGCAATAGCCCCGTCCGCCGATCACCCGGCCTACACGCTGCCTACCCCGGGAGGCTTCGCACGCCCGTGACGAAGTACTGCGTCTCGCCAAAGCACGACGTCGGGACCCCGATGTGCTGGTCATAGGTCAGCTCCACCCGTCCCTTCCGCATCGCTTCTTCAATCGCGCCGGCCACGGAGTCGCTGCGGACCGAGAAAGTGAAGATCTGCGACATCGCCCCGGGCAGGTTCACCATCGCCAGCTCGCCCTCCCATGTCTTACAGACCCAGCCCTTTTTCGAGAACTTCTGCACGTACCCTACCCGGTTTCCGCTCGAGTACGAATAGCTGAGCGCAATCCCGGCCCAACCTGTGAAGATCAATGCCGGCACGAGCACGATGCTCGCGATCGTGAGCTTTCCCCAGTGGCGGCGAAGCAGACCCCTTCTCGGCGCGGCGGTGGGTGCGGCGGCAGGGGTGGCCGGAGCGTCAGGTTTTTCGGGTTGGGACGACGTCATTCGCGGATCCTCTTCAGGAGCGGGGCAGTGCAGGGAAGCTCGCAGGCGCTCGGCCGTTCGCCAAGGGGCGTACCGTGGCGTCCAGATCCCGCGTCCAGATCCCGGGACGCGCGTTCCGACATCATGTCCGCACGCGACAATCCGCGTGTCCATCGGCCCGCCCATTCCGCGTTATCTTGCCTCCGGACGCACCCCAGAGAGGCGTTTCGTGGTCCTCAAGGCTCGCCGCAAGACCGTAGCCTGCTCCGTCGGGACCGTCGCGATCGGTTCGGATCACCCGATCGTCGTACAGTCCATGACCAACACCGACACGGCGGACGCCGCCGCGACGGCCGATCAGGTCGTGGCGCTGGCTGGTGCCGGTTCTCAGTTGGTGCGCGTGACGGTCAACAACGACGCGGCGGCGGCGGCGGTTCCCGGGATCATCCGCCGCGCCGCTGACCGCGGCGTTACGGTCCCCATCATCGGCGACTTCCATTACAACGGGCACCTGCTGCTCACAAAGCACGCCGAGTGTGCCCGGGCGCTCGACAAGTACCGCATCAACCCGGGTAACGTCGGCAGTCGCCATCGCGACGAGAACTTCCGGACGATTATCCGGGTCGCCGTGGACTGCGCCAAGCCGGTGCGGATCGGGGTGAACTGGGGGTCGCTCGATCAGGACCTCCTCACGACGATGATGGATGAGAACGGCAGACGTGCCGAGCCAAGGGACGCCAGGGACGTCTACATGGAAGCGATGATCGAGAGCGCCCTCCGTTCCGCCGCGCTCGCGGAGGAGACGGGTCTCACACACGATCGCATCATCATCTCCGCGAAGATCTCGAAAGTGCAGGACCTCCTCGATTGCTACCGCAAGCTCGCCGGCCGCTGCGACTATCCGTTGCACGTGGGTCTCACCGAGGCCGGTCTCGGCATGAAGGGAATCGTCGCCACGACTGCCGCGCTCTCGCTCATCCTGGCCGAGGGCATTGGCGACACCATCCGCGTGTCGCTGACGCCCCGACCTGGCGGCGACCGGTGCGAGGAGGTTCACGTCGCCCAACAGGTGCTGCAGTCACTCGGTCTTCGCCACTTCACACCCCAGGTCTCCGCCTGCCCGGGCTGTGGCCGCACCACCAGTACGTTCTTCCAGAAGATGGCAGACGACATCCAGGGCTACCTGCGCGAGCAGATGCCTGTCTGGCGCGAGCGGCACCCGGGGGTCGAGGAGATGCAGGTCGCCGTGATGGGCTGTGTCGTGAACGGTCCCGGTGAGTCGAAGCACGCGCATATCGGGATCTCGCTTCCCGGCACGTTCGAGGAGCCGACGGCGCCGGTCTACGTGGACGGCCAGCTTGCCGTCACGCTCCGCGGTGACGACATCGTCCCGGCGTTCCTCAAGATCCTCAACGAGTACGTGGCCCGGCGCTACCCGGGTACGGATCGCGAAAGCCGGGCTTAGCGCGCCGGCGCCGCCGCGGCGGTCGAGTACTTCTCCAGCGCCTCGGCGACCTCGTGGAGCTCGTCGAGGATCGACGCCGTGAAACCGACCTCCTTGAGCCGCTCGTAGACCGCCCGATACCAGCGGATCGTCCCCTCACGGCCGGCGGCGTATCGCCCCCACACCGTGTCGGGATCCACCGTCCGTCTGAGGTCGGTAAGGATCGAGTTCCCGTTGTGCACCCTGTCGGCCGCGCACACCCAGCGTCCGCCGTCACTCGCCGTCGCCAGCCGGTGCAGATAGTCGGCCCGGCGCTCATCCCTGTCGAGCTCGTTTCCCTCCTCATCGTACCTGCGCTGCGTCACGTCGAGCACGGTCTCGAGCACGACGGCGCCGAACTTCTCGCCGATCCGCTCCTCGAGCATCTCCCGGGTCCATCCCTCGCCGACGCAGTCCTCGACCACGTCGTGCAGAATACCCGCAACTACCGTCTCTTCCTCGCGCCCGTAACGCGTGAGGATGATGGCGACATTGGCCGGGTGCGTGGCGTAGGGCAGGCGAGTGCCCTTCCGCACCTGGCGATCGTGATGCTTCGCTGCGAACGCGAGGGCGTGATTGATGCGGTCTGAATAGCCGGTCATCGTGGGAGGCGAAACATAGCCGCGCCCGTGGAGCCCCGCATCGGGATTCTCCTGTCGGCGCGGCTCTCCGAACCCTGATGCCCGGAAAGCCACAGTTGAGAACGATGTCGTTATGGTGGCGCTTCTGCTCACCCCACAGAAACCGCGCCCATTCGGAGGGATGCTCGCGGATTCAGCGCAGTGGAGAAAAAAGCGCCCCGACCGCCGGGCCGGGGCGCGCGCTTCATCCCAGCGACGCTTACCTGACCGTCACCTTTCCCTTCATGTTCATCGCGAGGTGCGGCGTGCAGAAGTAGTCGTACGTGCCCGGCTTGATGCCACCGAACGAGAGGACGATGATGTCACCGGGGTTCATCTTCAGGTTGCTCGAGAGTTCGGCCATCTTGTCGGCGCCGAAGTTCGCATCGAGCTGCTGGCGGACGTCGGGCGCGTTCGCGAACTGCGCCGCGTCGAAGGCCACGTTGTGCGGGCCACCGTTCACGACGACGAACTTGAGCCCGTCGCCGGCGTTGATCGTGACATTCGCCGGCTCGTAACGATAGCCCTGGGCGTCGCCGAACATCTTGATCTCGACCGTCTTTCCCGTGATCGGGGCCGGCGTGCCGGCGGTGACGGGACCCGGAGCTGCCGCTGGGGCCGCCGCCGGCGTCGCGGGCTGAGCTCCCGGCGCGGCTTCCTGCTTTGTCTCCCCGCCGCCGCAAGCGCCGAGGACGACCGCGCTCGATACGAGCGCTACACCAATGAACCGCATGCTGAAAGACCTCCAGAATCAGATTGACGAGCAGAAGTTGCACTATGGAGAGCGGGACGGCGAAGCCCGCGCTATGTGAAATTATTCACAATTGAGAGCAAACGCAAACTGTTTCAGCGGTGATGCGACCGCGCCTCGCTCGGCACGCGTCACCCTTGTGTAGAATACCTGCGTGTCGGCCCTTCCCTCGGACCAGCTCGCGCGCGCCGATCTCGCGTCTATTCCGCGCCTCGCGCCGGGCCCCGACGTCGAGATCAACCTCGGCGAGAACACGAACCTCTGGGGTTCGCCGCCCGCGGCGATCGCTGCGCTCCGCGAAGCCGCTGTCGCCGTCACACACTACCCGGACATGTACGCGGGCTCGCTCAAGCGAACGGTCGCGGAGCTGGCCGGCGTCGCCACGGAGTGCGTCGTCACCGGCAACGGGTCGGATGACGTGATTGACTGCGCCATTCGCGCGTTCGCCTCACCCGGTGAACGCATCGCGCACCCCGAGCCGACGTTCGTGATGGTGCCGATCTTCTCGCGCCTCAACAGCGTCGTCCCCGTGCCGGTGCCGCTCCGGCCCAACTTCGAGATGGACTGCGATGCGCTCCTCGCCACGGGCGCGCGGATCATCTACCTCTGCTCGCCGAACAACCCCGTTCCGGTCTCCACGCGGCTCGAGGAGATCCGCCGCGTCATCGCCAACGCGCCGGGCCTGGTCATCCTCGACGAGGCCTACGTGGACTTCACGGGGGAGCCCGGGCTGTTGCGCGAGGCGCCCGCGCTGGGCCGCGTCCTCGTCTGCCGGACGCTGTCGAAGGCGCACGGGCTCGCCGGGCTCCGCGCCGGCTACGCGACGGCGGCGGCGAGCATCGTCGAGGCGGTGGAGAAGTCCCGCGGCCCGTTCAAGGTGAACACGATGGCGGAGCGGGCTTCGGTCGCGGCGCTCACGGAGGGGCGCGAGTGGGTGCGCGCACACGTCGCCGAGGCCATCTCGAGCCGTGACCGGCTCGCCGGGGCGCTCCGCACGCTCGGGCTCCCGCCGCTCCCGTCGCACGCGAACTTCCTCCTAGTCCCGACGTCCAGAGCCTTCGCGCTGGCGACCCATCTCCGGGAGCGCGGCATCGCGGTGCGTCCATTCCGGAATCTCCCGGGGATCGGCGACGCGTTCCGTATCACCGCGGGCCCCTGGCCGCTCATGGAGCGCGTCCTCGCCGCGCTGCGCGAGGCGGCCTGAGACGCCGGCTCAGAACGCGAGCAGGCGCTCCCGGCTCACGC
Organism: Gemmatimonadaceae bacterium; assembly: GCA_035286465.1. Taxonomy (GTDB): domain Bacteria; phylum Gemmatimonadota; class Gemmatimonadetes; order Gemmatimonadales; family Gemmatimonadaceae; genus Fen-1231. The sequence goes on from DATEDF010000109.1 coordinate 43,275, forward strand.
GCGACGGGTCTCCGACATACGCCCAGCGCACGTTCCTGAGATAGCGGCGCGCCACGCGCTGCACGTCGGCGCCGGTGACCGCCCGCAGCTCCGCGACGAAACGCTCGCCCGCGCGGAAATCGCCGCGGTAGAGCTGCGCCCTCGCGAGAAAGTCGGCCTGCGCCGTGATCGTCTCGTTGTCGAGGAAGTACTCCGTGATGAACTGCTGCACGAGCGGCTGGAGCAGCTTGGTGTCGAGTTCCACGCTCTGCATCGCGCGCAGCTCCGCGCGCATCAGCGCGAGCGTCGTGTCGGGGAGCGTCGTCGTCACGTAGAGGCCGAACGACGTCAGTCCCCGGTCCCGGAAGCTCGCGCTCACGGCGTAGGTCAGGTTCCGCCGCGAGCGGATCTCCGTGAAGAGCCGCCCCGAGAGCACGGCCGCCGCGACGCGCAACGCGGGCGCGTCGGCGCTGTTTGCGCCCGGGCCGATGGCGTAGCCCTGGATGTAGTTCGTCGGCAGCGCGCGCGGTGCGATCATCGCATCCGCGCGCAACGCCGCGAGCGTGTCCGGCATCGTCCACGTGTAGCCGCCGGCGCTCAGGCGTCCGATCGTCGTCCGCACGAGCGTCTCGACCTTCTCGCGAGGCACGTTGCCCACGACGACGAGGAGCATCCGCGACGTGACGAGCTGTTCCCGGGCATACGCGCGCAGCTCCGCAAGCGTCAGGCGCGCGATCGAACTCTCCGTACCCACGGGGGAGAGCGCATACGAGTGGCCGGCGAACGCGACGCTGTCGGCGAGGTAGTCGAGCGTCGCGTCGGGGCTGTCGGCCCGCTGGCGCACCCCGCTCAGCAGCTGGTCGCGCACGAGCTCGACGTCCGCGCTGTCGAGCCTCGGATGCATCAGTCGCTCCGCGAAGATCGCCCAGGTCGAGTCCAGTTCGGAGGTCGTGGTGCGGACGCTCACGAGGGTCCAGTCCTCCCGGGGTTGAATGGCGATCTCGCTCCCGGTCCGCGCCATCGCCCGCCGCAACACCGTCTTGGGGTACCTCTGCGTGCCGTATTCGGTGGCCTGGAGGAGGAGGTTCTCGAGTCCCGCGGTCCGCGGAGTGGCCTGCCGCACGCCGCCGAGCAGGTAGAGATTCGCCACGACGATGCTCGCGTTCGTGCGGCGGTGGATCACGCGAACGCCGCTCACCAGATACGACGTCGTCGCGGTGTCGCGCTGCGCACCGGCCGGGGCGGCCGGGGCTGCTGCGACGCTCGCGAGGAGCAAGGCCACGAGCACGCGTCTCACGGCGTGGTCGCCCCCATCCGCACCAGCTCGTCGGTCGTCAGCCGGATCCGGGCCCGATCCTCCGGACGCATCATCACGCCCACCACGTGCGGCTTGCCGATGATGTACCGGCTGGCGTACGCGCGCAGGTCGGCCGGCGTTCGCCGGGCCATCTCGTCCACGTACTTCATGTAGTACTCCAGCCCGGACACGCTCCACCAGAACCCGATCGTGTGCGAGAATTCGGAGTTGCGCTCCATACCGAACGCGGTATCCACCGAGCGCTTCGCCTTGGTGTCCTCGAGCTCGGCTTGCGTGAAGTAGCCGGGCTTCACCGACTCGGAGAGTTCGATGAAGAGCGCCGCCATCGCGTCGCGCAGGCGCTCGGGGGTCGTCTGCCCGCTCACGGTGATCGGCCCGACGTTGTTCAGCGTGTAGTAGTTCACGAGCACGCCCTGCCAGAGCCCGGAGTCCACGAGCCGCCGCTGGAAGCGGGATTGCTGGTTGTTGAGGACGTCCGAGTAGACGTCCGCGACGAACGTGGAGGCCTCGTCCGCCCGCACGCTCGGCCCGTGCCACTGCACCAGGACCGTCACGGCGTTGACCGGCTCCTCGACGATGACGGCATCGTTCCCCGTGAGCGGCGGGATCGGCGGAACCGGCGCCTTCACGAACGGGTCGTCTCCCTTCCTCCACGGCGAGAAGACCCGCTCTGCGAGTGCGAAGGCCGCGGGCGGGCTCACGTCGCCGGAGATGATGAGCACCGAGTTGTTCGGCACGTAGTAGAGGTCCCGGATCGCGCGCATCTTCTCCGGGGTGACCGTCGCGAGCACCTGCCGGTCGCCGATCACGTTCTTCCGGCTCCACTCGCCGTCCCAGAGCTTCCTCCCCATCGCCTCCTCGAGGCGGAAGAAGGGCGACGATTCATTGCGATCGTACTCGCCGAGGACCACCTCGCGCTCGCGGTCGAGCTCGTCCCTGCGGAACCTGGCGCCCAGGAGGGAGGCGGCGAGGAATCGCAGGCCGCCTTCGAGCGAATCCGACGAGACGGTGAGATAGTAGTTCACCTGTTCCTCGCGCGTGGACGCGTTGAACACCGCGCCCAGCTCCGACGCCCGGTCAATGAACTGGTCGGGCTGCGGATACGCGTCGTTCGCCCTGAAGAACATGTGTTCGAACAGGTGCGCGAGCCCCGCGTACTCGGGGGACTGCGTGAACGACCCGTTGCGCACCGTCACCTCCACCGTCGCCAACGGCACGCCGTGGTTTTCGACGACGATGACTTCGAGGCCGTTCGCGAGCACGCGGCGCCGGATGATCTTCTCGAGCTCCGCGCGCTGCGCCACCGCGGGGATCGCCACAAGCGTCGCCGCGAGCGTCGCCGCGAACACGAACAGTCCGGGAGCACGCGCGCATCGGCGCAGCTCTCTGGCCAACCCCCGCGCAGCAAAGTTGATTTCCCGCAGCATGTCCGATGTCGTCTCCACTCTTCGACAACGCGGCTCGCTCGCCCCCGAGCGGTTGCGCCCGGACGTCCAGCTCGCGCCCCACACCACCTTCAAGATCGGCGGCCCCGCCGACGCAGTCTACGTCGCCACCTCGGCGGACGACCTCGCGAACGCCGTCGGCACCGCGCGCGCCGCCGGCGTCCCCTTTTTCGTGCTCGGACTCGGCGCCAACATCCTGGTCGGCGACCGGGGCTTCCGCGGCCTGGTCATCCGGAATCTAGCGGCGAAGGTAGAGCTCCTCGCGCCCAATGTGGTCCGCACGGAAAGCGGCGTGGTCGTCGCCGACCTCATCGAGTTCGCCGTTTCGCGCGGGCTCTCGGGGCTCGAGCACTACGTCGGCATCCCGAGTACCGTTGGCGGCGCGGTCTGGCAGAACCTGCACTTTCTCTCGCCCGCGCCTGCGCGCGAGCGCACGATGTTCATCGAGGAGGTCGTCGAGCGCGTGGAGCTGCTCGCGGCGGACGGCCGGCGCGAGATCGTCCCGGGCTCCGCGATGGAGTTCGGCTACGATACCAGCCGGCTCCACCACTCGGGCGAGATCGCGCTCTCCGTCACCTTCCGCCTCGCACCGGGCGACCCGGAGGCGATGCGCCGCGTGATGCGGGAGAACCTCACGTGGCGCGCTTCCCGCCATCCCCCGCTCGACACGCAACCGAGTGCCGGCTCGATCTTCAAGAAGATCGAGGGGGTCGGCGCGGGTCGCCTCATTGATCAGTGCGGGCTCAAGGGACTCCGCGTCGGGCACGCGGAGATCTCCGAGCTCCACGCCAACATCATCATCAACACGGGTGGCGCGACCGCCGCCGACGTGCGCGCGCTCATCGCGCACGCGCAGCGCGCCGTGCTCGCGCGGTTTCGCCAGGAGCTGGAGCCCGAGATCGGAATGATCGGGGAATTCTAGCGGCGGCGCCCCGGCCGCTCAGAAGAGCTGCCCGAACTCCAGCCGGACCCGCCACGGAGCGGCGTGATCCACGGGCCGCGCCGCCACCAGGCCTACCGCCCCACCGAAGAACCTGATCCCCACCGCCACCGACACCCGCGCGTCGCCCGTCACGCGCGGGAGCGTGCTGTCGGGAAACCGCGGATCGGCACCCCCGAGTCGTCGCATCGCCGCGTGCGCCGCGCTGCCCGACGCACCCGTCCATCCCCCTTGCACCGACACCCCCAGCGCCGGCGCCGCCGCCGGCAGCCAGTAGCGCGCCGTCAGCCGGATGGGCGCGTTCCAGAGATTGAGCCGGCGCATCACGATGCCCCTGAGCACCGCCGCCTGGTCTCCCGCGAACTCCTTGTACGCATATCCGGGGAGACTCTCCGTGCTCCCCAGCTCGAAGAGTTGTTGCGGCGGCGGCGAGCCGAACACCGCGCCCGCATCGAAGCGCGACGCGAAGGTCCAGCGGCCGGCGTTGCGACGCGTCGTCAGTCGAAGCTCCACACGCTGAAAGCGGAGCGCGCCGTCGCCCCGGAGATAGCTCAGCGCGGCGCCCGAGCCCGGCCGCATGAACTCCGCGGCGGCATCCGGGCGCCATTCGAGCGTGAGGGCGGTACGGACGTAGCTTCCCTGGTCCACCCCCCGATTCGCGCGCAGGAGCGCCCCGCTGAGCGGGCCGCGCGCCACGTGCGGCGTCGCCGAGCGGTCGTCCGCCCCTCCTGCCTCGACGCGCACAATCGTGGTGCTCTTCCCGAGGGCGCGCGACATCGAGACGCCTGCGCTGCGGCGATCCACGTAGTCGTAGTCGTCGGTGCCAAGCAACGCGCCGAGTGTCGAGCCCGAGTCGAACGGGGTGCGAAAGTCGTTCGTCAGGTCGAGCGAGCGTGCCGCGCGGAACGACCAGGTGGTGGCACGCCGCCTGAGCTCACCGCTCACGCGTCCGCGCAGAGTCCGCTCGCTCCACGCGAACCCGCCGATGGCGCGCAACGTGACCCCCGGCGCCGCGTCTCGCAGGCGCGCGCTCACGCCGAGCCCCGTGAAGAGGCCCTCGACGCGGTTGAAGCGTATCAGGTCGCCGAGGCGCTCCGTCTGCAGCAGCACGAGCGGGGGCCCGTCCGCGCGCCATCGCCGGGGCGCCAGGTCGGTGAAGTCGTCCGCGCGCACGTCTGCCGTCCGCACGCCGATGTCCTCCCGCCACTGATCGAAGCGGGCGAGCGAATCGCGCGGCGCCACACTCAACACGTGCGGCCGCGGTCGCAGGGTGTCGGCGGCAGTGATGGCGTGGGTGCCCGCACCGGTGCCCGCGCCGGCGACCGCGCCGGCGACCGCGCCGAGCCCCTCCGGCGGCGTGATCTCGTAGTTCCGGAAGCGTGACACGATCCGGAACACCGCCCTGGAATCGCCGAACGTCGCCGCCATCGCCTGCGCCTCGAAGCGCTGGTACGACGGAAGCCAGTACTCCTGGTTCACCTCGCTGTTGACCAGCTCGACGAAGACCACGCCCTCGAGCTGGGTCGGCTTGAGCAGCCCGAGCGGGCCCGACGGCGGTTCGCCAGTCGTCGCGAAGGAGCCCCGCATCCGCACGACGTGCTTGCGCTCGAGATCCAGGTTCACCTCGCCGCTGAACACCGCCGTCCGGGGTGGAAGCACGGCTTTCGGCGTGACGTCAATCTTCACGATCCGGATCAGGCGCTCACCCACCCTGAGGATCTCGACCGTGTCGCCGCCGGAGAAGCGATAGACCCATTCGCGGTCGGAGGCGAGTGGGTGCACGGCGTACGACGTCCCCTGCGGATTGCGTGGCCCGCCCACGCGCTCGCCGGCCGGACGTTCGCCGGCGGCCGCGCTGCCGCCACGCGCTCCACCCGGAGGCCCCCCGCCCCGTGCGCCGACCGCGCCGACCGCGCCCGCGCCGCCTTGCCCCCCGTTCCCGATCGCCCCCCTTCCGCCTCGCCCTCCGCCCCTCCGGGCGGTATCGCGCCCGAAGAGCAGGGCGAGGCGATTGCCGTAGAGCGCCGGTACGACCCACGGATACCGGAAGAAGCCGAGCGTCGCGAGCTGGGGGCCGACCGATTGCGATCGGTACCCCGTGACGTGCTGCTCGAAATCGCCGGTCCGCGTCCACGTGAGGTCGCTCGCCATCTGCTCGATGGACACCGACATCTCTCGCCCCGACCCGTGCAGCCCGCCGTACGACACCTCACTCTCCAGCGTCGCGTGATAGCGGCCGAGCGAGGGTGGCACCCGTCCATTCAGCCGCGCGGCCTCCGTCACGAGCGCCCGCACAGCCGGTGACGAATAGGTCGCCGTGTCGGGAGGGGCCGCAGCCGCGAGCTGGGCAACGACGAAGAACAAGATCATCGGCGAGGGCGGGGCAGGAGGTCGGCGACGCTGAAACGTACGCGGAATGGCGCCGTCCGTTGGCTCGCGTGCGCTAGCCGGGCGATGCGATGCTCCTCAGCCGTTCCATCACGCGTGCCGTGATCGCCGGAAGCCGGCGTGCATCCGGGACTGCGGAGCGGATGACGTGCGGCGCGCTGCCGGACTCGAGGAACCGCCGCGTCTCGCCCGCGACGAACGTGCGCAGCTCCGGCGGCGCCGCCCCGATCTCGCGCACGATCTCCGCACGCGTGGCGACAAGCGCGACGATGTCTTCCAGCTCGCCACTGTCGAGCGCGCTTTCGCCGCTCGCCCGATACGCCGCCCAGTCGAGGGCGACGAGTGCGGGTGCTCCGGTAATCCTCGCGCTGAGCGGCTGGTCCGCGGTGCCGACGTTCACCGCCGTTGTCAGGAGCGACGCGTACTCGAGCCACACGGCGCCGGGATCGCTCTCGTCTCCCGACACGTACGTGAAGTCGAGCGTCACGCTCTCGTTCACCACCCATCGGTCGCTCATCGCGGTGCGCGCAGCGTGCGTGAGGCCGGCTCGCCTGAGATCGGCGGCCAGGCGATCGAGCGCCCCCGTGGAGAGCACGCGGACGACCGCGTCGGCCGCGAACGTCGGCCGCGCGCCTGAGGAGACCGGCGACGTCTCGAGCCAGGGCACGACCTGTCGCCCGGTGAACACCACGCGGTTGAGCAGGGGCTCGATGGCCCGAGCCGCGATCGCGACACGGTCGCGGTTGGCGAGCAGCGGGGCGAGGGCCGCCGCACCCCGGACGCTCGTGCCGGCGGTCACGCTTCGGGTCCGGCGAGCCGTTCCCGCAACAGCTCCTCCGCCACCTTCCTCTCCCGCGCGCCGCCCAGGCGCAGCGCGTCCACGATGGTCAGAAGATCGTAGAGCGCCGGGTTTCGCTTGGCTGTTTTCGCCGAACGCGGAAAGAGCGGTACCAGGGCGAGGCCGCGTTCCGTTCCGTCGGCGTCCGGCCAGACGAACCGCTCGTCGGAGGCCACCTTTCCGGCGAAGACCCGCGCCGAGTGCGCCGTGAGTACGCCGATGCTCGGCTGCCCCACCAGCGCAGGGAAGGCGTGGGGCACGCCGTGAGCGAGGAAGCGGGCGAGGAGTTCGGTCACCGGCCGCCTCGATCCGGGGCTCAGGAGTCCAGCCATCGCCAAGCGGCGAACCGCATTGTGGCACTCGCCCACGCTCAAGCCGATAGTGGCGGACAACTCCGCGAAGAGCGCAGATGGTGTGAGCGCAAGCTGCAGGGCGACAACGACATCGCCTGGCCGTAGCGTGGGTTGTCTATCGGTGAAGTCCGCTCTCATTCTCTGCTATTTATGAATCATGAATACTGACGGCAAGATGCTGCAATGTCAAGCTTTACGAGGATTCCGTCCACCTAAGCCACCTACACCGCCGAGAACGGCGTCTCGAGGTTCGGCGACTGCGGCGTGAACAGCTCGGCGCCGCCTTCGGTGATCAGCATGTCGTCCTCGAGCCGGACCCCGAACTCCCCTTGGATGTAGATCCCCGGCTCGTCCGAGAACACCATCCCCGGCTGCAGCGGGAGCGTGTTTCCGCGCACCAGGTACGGCCACTCGTGCCCGTCCATCCCCATCCCGTGCCCCACCCGGTGCAAGAAGAACTTGTAGTCCGGCCCGAACCCGGCGTCGGTGATCACCTTTCGGGCGGCCGTGTCCACCGCCTCGCACGCCAGCCCGGGCCGCGCCGTCTTCAGCGCCGCGGTCTGCGCGCGGTGCTCGATCTCGAAGACGTCCCTCATCCGCTGCGTCGCCTTCCCGAGCACGAACGTCCGCGAGAGGTCCGAGCTGTACCCCTCCGCCTTGCAGCCGCCGTCCATCAGGAGAATGGAGCCCTCCACCACCTTCTGCGGCGTCGCCGATCCGTGCGGGAGCGCCGAGTACTTGCCGACCTGCACGCCCGCGGACCCCTCGAATCCGAGCTGCTTGTGCGCCGCCGAGACGAGCGCGGCGAAGTCGTTCTGCGTCATTCCCTCCTTGAGCGACTTCCACGCCGCCTCGTACGCCTTGAGCGTCACCTGCGACGCGAGCCGCATCAGCGCGATCTCATGAGCGTCTTTCACCATCCGGCAGCCGGCGGTCACCGGCGTGGCGCTCGTCACCTGCATCGCCGGGAGCGCGTGCGCCGCGCCGTCGGCGAACACGAATCGCACCGTTTCCTCCGCGCCCAGCGTGCCCGTGGCGAGTCCGCGCGTCTTGAGCCCCTTCGCGATCAGCTCGTGCGGGCTCTCGTCCTCTTGCCACGCGTAGACGTCGGTGTCCGTGCCGAGTGGGCCTTGCCGCGCCTGCTCGAGTGCGCGTTCCTCCTCGAACTTGGGAGTCACGAGAAAGGCGCTCCCGCTCACGGGGACGATCGCGGCAAGCAGGCGTTCCGAGAGCCCCCAGCGGATCCCCGTGAAGTACTCCATCGAGGTGCCGCCGGTGAGCATCATCGCGTTCATCCCGTTCGCCCTCATGAGCGCGCGCGCCTTCTCGAGCCGCGCCTTGCGTTCTTCGATTGTGACCGGCTTGGCCTCGTCCTTCATTGACTTGAGCGCCTTGATGGCGGGCGGGAGGTCGCCCTGGAGCTGCGGCGCCGTCGCGCGCTGTGCGCGGAGGGCGCGTGCGCCGAGTGTGGTGCCCACGATCGCGGCGGAAGAAACTCCGATGAACGCTCGGCGATCTGGCATCGCGGCCTCGAGTGGGTGGGAAGAGTCGTGCTGAATCTCGCGCGATTCCCACGTGCGGGAAAGGAGAGACTGAAACATCTCACCATCTCACGAGTTCGACGTCGGTCTCCGCGAAGTCCTCGCCCGTGAAGAGCAACAGCTCGCGCCGCTCCACCGGCAGCGCGTACGAGAAGAGGTCGCCGAAGTTGAGCGCGGTGGCCTGTCGTCCCCTGCCGAAGCGTCGCCACGCTTCCCGCACGAGTCCGGCCTCCGCCCCCGTGCACGCGGAGATCTCGAGCTCCAGGCGCGTGACGAGCCGGTCGAGCGCAGCGTCAGCGAGACGCCCGGCGCCTTGGTCGTGGGCCAGTCTGATCTTGTCCTGACCAATGATGCCGGCGAGAAGCGCCAGTTTCCGAGGATAGCCACCGCGATGTCCGCAAGGTGTGGAAACCGGCTGATAGGCTCTTGACAACAGCCGTACTGTATTGATAGTATCAGTACGCCGTATATATGTAAAGAGCCTATCAGCCTATGTTATTCAAGACCCCAGACTTGGACGCAGACGAACGGCGCGCGGTGGAACGCATCCTCGCGCTCAAGGAGAGCCTGAGCTATGCCGTGGGTACCTCACCACGACGCTGGCAAGGACTTCTTCGTCGAAGCGCACTAGCCCGCGCGGTGCGCGGATCGAACAGCATCGAGGGCTACACGGTTGAGGTCGACGACGCGATCGCAGTCGCCGAGGGCAAACAACCGCTCGATGCGAACCAGGAAGCCGTTCTCGCCGTACGCGGCTATCAGACCGCGATGACCTACGTGCTCCAACTCGCGAGTGATCCTCATTTCACGTATTCGGAAGCGCTACTGCGCAGTTTGCACTTCATGATGATCCAGCACGACCTGACCAAGCATCCCGGACTATGGCGGCCAGGACCGATCTACGTGCGAGACGACGAGAAGAACGAGGTCGTCTACGAGGGACCGAACGCGGACATGCTTCCCTCTCTAGTCAATGAGCTCATAGCGACGCTCAACGCTGCTCATGAGGCGGCCGTGCCCGCGCTCGTCCGCGCGGCGATGGCCCACCTTAACCTTGTCATGATCCATCCATTCTCGGACGGAAACGGCCGCATGGCGCGCTGCCTTCAAACTCTGGTGCTCGCGCGGGCCGGCACTCTCGCGCCGCAATTCTCAAGTATCGAAGAGTATTTGGGAGAGAACACCCGTGCATACTATGATGTACTCACTCTGGTCGGTGCGGGCTCGTGGCACCCTGAGCGCGACGCGAAAGAATGGCTCCGCTTTTGCCTTACCGCCCATTTTCGACAGGCGACGAAACTCCTGCGCCGTGCGCGAGAAATAGACAAACTTTGGGACATGCTGGAGGAAGAAATCCGCAAGTACGGTCTGCCGGAACGTGTGCTCTACGCACTCTCCGATGCGGCAATGGGATGGCGAGTGCGAAACGCGACATACCGACCAGTCGCGGAAATCTCTGACCAACTAGCCGGACGTGACCTCAAGCTCGCCGTCAGTGCGGGCCTCTTGATTCCGAAGGGGGAGCGGCGCGGGCGATACTACGAGCGATCGGATCGACTCAAGCAGATTCGTGATCAAACGCGCGAGCCCAGGTCAGCGCTCGATGACCCGTTCGGCCCCCCGCCGCCGTCCTTGATCCAGCTCGCGCTCACAGGCATCGCCAGCGCCTGATCGGCCGCTCTGGTCCAGCGAGCGTCGGCCGCCCTCATCGTACGATTCCCGTGTTGTCGCGCGATTCCGCGCCTTGCCCGGTTCACCATGCTCCGAAACCGCGCCGCCCTCTGCGTTGCCGTGCTGTTCGCCGGGGCCAGCGTGCACGCACAGTCCGCCTTCATCGGTCACGGCATTTCGAAAGAACTCGCCACCCAGCGTGCGCGGACGATCCGCGACGTCCGCTACGACCTCGC
>DATEDF010000110.1:0-31833 GCA_035286465.1 Gemmatimonadaceae bacterium
GACTCGCGGAGCTTCTCGAACGCGCGCTCGCGGATCTGGCGAATGCGCTCCCGCGTGACGCCCATCAGGGCGCCGATCTTCTCGAGCGTCATCGCCTCGGCGCCCTCGTCGAGGCCGTAGTACAGGTGGAGAATCTTGCGCTCGCGCGGTGTGAGGTAGTGCTGGAAGACCTTGTCAATGCACTCGCGCATCAGCTTGAAGTCGGTCGACTCCTCGATCTCGGCGCCGTCCCCGCCGGCGAAACGCTCGCCCAGCGTGCACGCCTCGCGGTCGGAGCGATCAACCGGCGCGTCGAGCGACAGTTCGGTCGCCGACATCTGCTTCGACGTTCTGACTTGTTCGGGAGTTTCTTCGAGGAGGCGGCCGATCTCGTGGTCGGTCGGGTCGCGCTTCAGGACCTGCGCGAGGACCGTCTCGGCGCGGGACAGGCGGATCAGCTGCGAGTTCTGGTTCAGCGGGATGCGCACGCTGCGCGTCTGCTCCGCGAGCGCCTTCAGCACGGCCTGCCGCACCCACCAGACGGCGTACGAGATGAACTTCACGCCCTGGTCGGGATCGAACTTGCGCACCGCCTTCAGGAGCCCCTCGTTGCCGATGGCGACCAGCTCGGAGAGGTCGAGCCCGTGGCCCTGGTATTTCTTCACGTAGGAAATGACGAACCGGAGGTTCGCCGTGACGAGCCGCTCGGCGGCGGCTTCGTCGCCCTTCTGCGCGAGCCGGGCGAGGCGCCGTTCCTCGGCCGGGTCGGTGATCAGCGGGAGTTTCTGGATGTCCTGCAGGTACTGGTCGAATGCGGTCGAGGGCGACGAACGAAAGAACCCCTTGGATCTCGACTCAGTCACATGCTGCATACACACCCCGACACGGCGTTGAGAATGGGCTTACGTCGAGAGCGCTGAACGGCCCGCCGAGCCGTGGCTCGGGCAGGGAGCGGCAGGATATGCGCAAGTACACGATGCGGTCAACACCCAATCGGGGTGCCCGGGCGTGCGGAGCGCGGCGTTCGAGAGCCGATGGTGTTGGGGCGCAACGACTTGCCCGAGCATCACAAATCTGATTACCGGTCCACGTCGCGGCTGGCGGCCAGCGCCTCCAGCACGACCGCGTCGGGCACCGGGATGCCCCAGCCCTGCTCGCCGCCCGCCATCACGCCGAGTTTCGCGGGGAGCGCGAACTCGACGGCGCCGCCCCTCGCCTTCTTGTCCGTGCGCATCGCCGCCAGCACGGCCTCGCCCGGGAGCGACGACGGCACGGCGGTGGGAAGCCCCGCGTCGCGCAGCACCGTCGCGATCGCGTCGGCGAGTCCCGCGTCGCCGACCCCCACGCCACGGGCGATGCGCGCCTCGACGACCATCCCGATCGCGACACACTCGCCGTGCGTGCGCGTGAAGCCGCTCGCGGCCTCGAGCGCATGGCCGATGGTGTGGCCGAAGTTGAGGATCTTCCGTACGCCGTTCTCGCGCTCGTCCCGCGCGACGACGTCCGCCTTGATCTGGATGTTCCGGCGCACGAGCCGTTCGGCCACTTCGTCGGCGGGACCGCCCTCGCGCGCGATGGACGCCACGTTGGAGGCGAGCCACACGAAGTCGGCTGGGCTCGCGATCACGCCGTGCTTGACCGCCTCGGCGAGGCCGTTGCGGAGGTGGGCGAGGGGGAGGGTGCGGAGCGCGCGCGGGTCGGCGACGACGAGCACGGGATGATGGAAGGCGCCGACGAGGTTCTTGCCGGCTTTCGTGTCCACGCCGGTTTTCCCGCCGACCGCCGCATCAATCATCGCGAGGAGCGTCGTCGGGAGCTGCACAACGGGAATGCCGCGCAGGTAGGTGGCGGCGACGAATCCGGCGAGGTCGCCGACGACGCCGCCGCCCAGGGCGAGGATCGCGGAATCGCGGCCGTACCCGGCGGCGAGCAGTTCGTCGGTGAGGCGCGACCACTGCTTGCGCGTCTTGCTGGGCTCGCCGGCGGGGATGGTGAAGAGCGCGGGTGCGGGGGCGTCGCAGGCCGCCCGGAGGCGCGCCGCGTAGAGCGGCGCCACGGTATCGTCGCTGATGATCGCGAGGCGGCGCCGCGGCAGCGCCTCGCGCAGCTCGGCGCCGCACGCGTCGAGAAGCCCGGCGCCGACGAGGATGCGTGAACCGTGGAGCGTGAGCGCCGCCGGCATCGCCACCGCGTTCGCGCGCGCCGCGTTCGCCTGCGCTACCACTGCCCTACCACGTGACTTCGCCCGCGCCCGCGCGGCGGTTGGCCACGCGCGCGAGCACGAAGAGCAGATCGGAGAGACGGTTGAGGTAGACGATCACGATCTGCGGCACGTCGGACTCGTGCTGCAGACGGACGATGGCGCGCTCCGCGCGGCGACAAACCGTGCGCGCGACGTGGAGCGCGGCGGCTTTCGGCGTGCCGCCGGGGAGAATGAACGCCTTGAGGGCGTCGAGCTCGGCCTCGCCGTCGTCAATGGCCTGCTCGAGCTGGGCGATGCGCCGGTCGGAGAGGCGTGCCTTCTCGAGCGCTTCCCGGTGCTTCTCGGGGTGCGGCGTCGCGAGGAGCGCGCCGATCGCGAGCAGGTCGCGCTGGACGGGGGCGAGGATTTCGTCAATCCGGGGCATCATCTCGACCGAACGGGCGGAGCCGATGACGGCGTTGAGCTCGTCCACGTCGCCGTAGGCCTCGACGCGGACGTGGTCCTTGTTCACGCGCCCACCGCCGAAGAGGCCGGTCCGGCCGTCGTCGCCGGTCTTGGTGTAGATCCTGGGGGTCATTCCACCAATCTACTTCATCACGTCGTACGTATTTCCGGTCAGCGTCCGAACATCCGCCCGAGCGCGCCCCAGAGCGATGGGTCGGCGTCCGCGGGCGCGGGGCCGGGCGCGGGGCCGGGCGCGGGGCCGGGCGCAGGCGCGGCGCGCCGGGGCGACTCGCTGGGCGGTCGGTAGGTCGCCGGAAAGTGCTTCGCGAGGTGCGTTTGGAGCCGCTCGGGAGAGCCCGGCGCCTGCTGCTTGGCGCACCACTCGTCGAGCGCGAGACCCAGCATGGCCGCGTTGGGGCGCAACATCGGGTCCTTCGCGATCGCGAGCGTGATGAGGCCGGTGATGGTGTTGTCGAGCGCGGGCAGGCGCGCCTTGACGTCGGGCGACGGCGCGATCGTGACCTCGTCCATGGATGCCTCGGTCTCCATCTCCTGGAAGAGCTGCTCGAGCGCGAGCACCTCGAAGAGGACGACGCCCGTGGAGAAGATGTCGGTGCGCCAGTCCACCTTGGTGCCGACGATCTGCTCGGGGCTCATGTAGTGCTTCTTGCCGATCGTGAGACGGTTCTCCTCCGCGGGGTCGCGCATCGTGCGCGCCTTGGCGATGCCGAAGTCGCCGAGCTTGACCTGGCCGTCCCATGTGAGGAGGACGTTGCCGGGCGAGACGTCGCGGTGGACGATGTGGAGCCGGGCGCCGGTCTCGTCCACGAAGTTGTGGGCGTAGTCGAGGGCGCGGCAGACGCGGCTCACGACGTACGCGGCCAGCGGCGGCGCGAGCGGCTCGCGCAGCGCGCGGTGGTGGTCAATGAGCGCGCGGAGCGTGACGCCGCGGATGTACTCCATCGCCATGTAGAACTCGCCGTTGACCTCCTCGAACTGGAAGATCTGGACGATGTTCCCGTGGACGAGGTTCGCGGAGAGCTTGGCCTCGTCAATGAAGAGCTGGAGCCACGCGGGCTCCTTCGCGTACTTGTCGTGGATCACCTTGAGCGCGACGCGCTTCGTGAAGCCGCGGTCCCCGACCTGCTCCGCCTCGTAGACCGTCGCCATGCCGCCGGTGGCGATCCGCCGCAGCAGGCGGAACCGGCCGAGGTATTCGATGGTGCGAACGGGGTCGCTCATGCGGTTGATTCGGCCTCTGTCGGGGGCGAACTTTCGCGGATGGTGCGGGAGCGGCGCGACATCACGATCATCGGGGCCGGGCCGACCGGGCTCTTTGCCCTCTTCTATGCTGGCATGCGGGGCGTGTCCGCACAAATCGTGGACGCGCTGCCCGAGCCCGGCGGGCAGCTCACGGCGCTCTATCCCGAGAAGTACATCTTCGACGTGGCGGGCTTCTCGAAGGTGCTCACGAAGGACCTCGTGCGCGCCTGCGTGGAGCAGGCGGTGCAGTTCGGGTCGCCCATCCACTGCAACCAGCGCGTGACGGCGCTCGAGGGAGCGGCGGGAGCGTTCGAGGTGGTCACGGAGTCCGACCGGTTTCCGACACGCGCCCTGGTGGTCGCGGCGGGGATCGGCGCCTTCGCGCCGCGCCGGCTGCCGCAGGCGTGCGCCGCGCCGTGGTACGGCCGCGGCATCTTCGACCGCGTGACGGATCCCTCGGCGTTCGCGGGGCGCCGCGTGGTGATCATCGGGGGCGGGGACTCGGCGTTCGACTGGGCGCGCCAGCTGCGTGACCACGCGGCGCGCGTCACCCTCGTGCACCGGAGCGATCGCTTTCGCGCGCACGCCGCCACGGTGGCCGACGTGCGGGCCGCGGCCGAGGCGGGAAAGACCGCGCTCTACACCTTCCACGAGCTGCACGACGTCATCGCGGAGAACGGCGCGATCGTCGCGCTCGAACTGAGGGATGTCAAGGCGAAGACGACCACGCGCGTCGCGGCCGACGTCGTGCTGCCGATGCTCGGGTTCGTGAGCGACATCGGAGCGCTCGCCGGGTGGGGGCTCACGGTGCAGCACGACGAGATCGTCGTCAACTCGCGGATGGAAACGGGCCGCGCGGGGGTCTGGGCCGCCGGCGACATCACGGCGTACGATGGGAAGCTCAAGCTGATCGCGACGGGATTCGCGGAGGCGGCGACGGCGGTGAACCAGGCGGTGCACTTCGTCCACCCCGAGATGAAGGTGAATCCCGGGCACTCGTCGAACATGGCGATCTTCGGGCAGAAGGACGACTGAAGCGGCCCGATGCGGAATGCCCTGCTCGCGTTCGCCGCTCTCCTCTTCGCGCTCCTTTGCTCGATCGCACCGGTCGTCGCGGCGCAGGACCTCGCCTGCGCGCCCGGGCGCCTCGAGGTCGTCCGCCTCGCGTTCGAGGGCAATGTCGCCTTCTCGAGCGCGACGCTCGCCGATGGGATCGTGACGACGCCCTCGTCCTGGGCGCGCCGCACGCTGGGCGCGTTCGGGCGTCGCCGGTGCCTTGACCGGCAGGAGTTCCCGCGCGACGTGGTCCGGCTCCTCATCTGGTACCGCAACCACGGCTATTCGGCGGCCACGGTGGACACGATCATCACGCCGCTGGGGGCCGAGCGGATCGGCGTCCGCTTCTCGATCCACGAAGGCGCGCCGATGATCGTGGACTCGCTGGCGATCGTCGGCCTGGACGCGGTCCCCGAGCGTGACGCGCTCGTGCGCCGGCTCCCTGCGCGCGCCGGCCGGCGGTTCGACAAGTATGCGAACGACACGACGCGAGAGACGCTGACGCGACGGCTCCGCAATGCGGGCTACCCGGACGCGGAGGTTTTCGTCGGGTACGACACGCACACGACGGAGCGGCGGGCGAGCGTGACGTTCACCGTCGCGACGGGGCCACGTGCGCGGTTCGGCGACATCGTCGCGCGCGTCCGGCCGCGCCAGGGGGCGGCGCAGGCGCTGAGCGAGCGAACCGTCCGGCGCGTCGCCGGGCTCACGGTGGGCGGCCTGTACTCGGAGGAGGAGCTCCAGCGCGCGAAGCGCGCGCTGTACCAGACCGAGGCGTTCACCGAAGTGAGCGTCACGCCCGAAAGCCCGCCCGCGGGCGGCGACTCGCGCGTGCGCGTCACGCTCGACGTGACCGAGGGGTACATGCGCTCGACCCGGCTCGGCGGCGGGTGGGGGACGCTCGACTGCGTGCGCGCGACGGGCGACTTCACGCAGTACGATTTCCTGGGTGGCGCCACGCGGCTCGACCTGCGCGGCCGCGTCTCCAAGATCGGCGTGGGCGAGCCGCTCACCGGCCTCGAGTCGCTCTGCCCCCAGGCGCACAGCGACCTCTACAGCCGCGACATCAACTACTACGCCGGCGCCTCGGTCACGCAGCCGGCGGTCTTCCGCGCGTTCATTCCGTCGCTCACGCTCTACAGTGAGCGGCGCTCGGAGTACAACGCCTTCCTGCGGACGACCCCGGCGGGCGGCAGTCTCGCGTTCACCCGGCTCCTCGCGCGTGTCACGCAGTCGGCATCGTACACGGTCGAGTACGGCCGAACGGAGGCCCAGCCGGCGCTGCTGTGCGCGGTGTTCAACGCCTGCGAGGAGGCCGACCGCGCGGCGTTCCGGCGCTCGCAGCTGCTGGCGGTGGCGAGCGTCGCGTTTGCCCGCGAGGCGATTGACAATCCCCTGAGCCCCTCGAAGGGGACGGTCGTGCGCCTCGAGCTGAGGACCGCGGGCGCGTACACCGGCTCCGACCCGGACCTCCGGTTCCACAAGCTGCTGGTGGACGGCGCGGCGTACGCGCCGCTGGGCGGGAGCGTCGTGCTGGCCGCGCGTCTGCGCTTCGGCGCCGTCGTGGGCCCGAGTCTCGCGTTCTCGAACGCGGCGCTCTTCGTGCCGCAGCAGGAGCGCCTCTTCGCCGGCGGCCCGACGAGCGTGCGCGGGTTCCGGCAGAACGAGCTTGGCCCCGCCGCGTACATCCCGAGCGCGTACGACACCGTGCGCGCGGACGGGCGCGCGGGCGGCGACCCCGCCAATCCCGCCGACACCGTCTACTTCCGCGCCGACGCCGATTCGGTGGGCGAGCGCATCGTGCCCACGGGCGGAAACGCCCTCGTCGTCGCGATGCTGGAAGCGCGCCTCCGGAGCCCGGTGCTGCGCGACCTCCTCGAGTTCACGGCGTTCGCCGACGCCGGCGCGGTGTGGAACCGCGGCAGCGCCGGCGCGAGCCTGGGATTCGGCGCGATGCGCTGGACGCCGGGCGTCGGCGTGCGCGTGAAGACGTTCTTCGGGACACTGCGGGTGGATGTCGCGTACAACCCGTACGCGCGGCCCGCCGGCGCCGCGTACTTCGACGCGCCGCTCGCCGCCGGCGGGGCACTCTTCTGCGTGAGCCCCGGCAATACGCTGCGCGTCACGGTCCCGGCGCCCGGCCAGGTGCAGCAGGCCGAGGGGAGCTGTCCGGCGACGTTCCAGCCGCCCCGGGAGTCGTCGTTCTTCGGGCGGCTCACGCCGAGCATTTCCATCGGGCAGGCGTTCTAGCCGATGGGCCGCCGCCGCCTCGTCGTGCTCGTCAGCGCGCTCGCGATGCTCCTCCTGGGCACGGGGCTGGTCGGCGCGCTCGTTGCGGCGACGCAGAGCGAGGGCGGTCGCGAGTGGATCCGGCGGCAGCTCGCGCGACAGCTGGCGAGCGGCGTCAGGGGAACGCTTCACCTCGGCCGGCTGTCGGGCTCCTTCCTCACCGACCTCGGCATTGACTCGCTCTCGATCAGGGATCCCGACGACTCGGTGTTCCTCGCGTTCGGACCGATGCACTTCACCTACGACCCGCGCGACCTGCTCGACGGGCGCATCATCGTGCGGTCGGCGGAGCTGCAGCGCCCGTTTGCGGTGTTCCGCAAGGACGACGACGACCGGTGGAACTACCGGAAGGTGTTTCCGGCGGGGCCGAAGCGGCCCGGCGGCCCGCCGCCCGCGCGCCGCGCGTTCGGCGCGCTCGTCGTGTTCCGGGACGTGCGGCTGCGGGGCGGGGCGTTGCAGCTCACGCTCCCCTGGGCGCCCGACGATTCCCTGCACGGCGCGCGGCGGGACAGCGCGATCGCGGTGAACCTCGGGGACCGACGCCGCGAGATCCGGCGCGTCGTCACGAACGGGCGGCCGGGGTTCCAGCGCACGCTGCGCTGGACCGACCTGGATCTCGCGCTCACTCGCTTCCGCTTCCGGCATCCCGACAGCGTGGGCCGCCGGTTCGACATCGCCCGCATGGACGTCACGGTGCGCGACCCGCCCTTCGCGCTCCGCGACGTGCGGGGCGGCGCCCTGTGGCGCGGCGACTCGGTCTGGGTGGACTTCGCCCACTTCGCGCTCCCGGGATCCACGGGCCGCGCCTCAGGGAGGCTGGACTGGGCCGACCGCCGGCCGATCCGCTGGGACATCCGCATCCGCAGCGACTCGGTCGCGCTCGCGGACATCGCCTGGATCCACGAGACGCTTCCGCGCACGGGACAGGGCGCGATGGACCTGCACATCCTGAGCGAGCGCGATCCGCACGTGATGGACTACATCATCACGAACATGGATGCGCGGAGCACGGGCTCCCGGCTCCGCGGCGCGATGACGTTCGGCGTCGGGGCGCCGGTGCTGATCGTGAAGGACGTGGACCTGGCGCTCGAGCCGGTGGACTTTGCGCTGCTCGAGACGCTCAACGGCGCGAAGTTCCCGTTTCCGTGGCGCGGCACGCTCACCGGCACCGTCCGCGGGCGCGGCGGTCCGGTGAACCGGTTCGCGCTGGACGAGGCCGCGCTCACGTTCACGGACCGGAACGTGAGCGGCGCGACGGCGAGCGGCGTCGCGACGGGCGAGGTGGACATTCTCTTCCCGGGTCGCGCGAAGTTCCACGGCGTGCGCCTGGCGCTCGAGCGTTTCGACCTGCGAACGGCGCAATTCCTCAACGAGGATTTCCCGCGCCTGAACGGCGTGCTTTCGGGAGTGATGACGCTGGATTCGGTGTGGACGGACGTGCGCCTCTCGGCCGCCGACCTGACGCACCGCGACGGCGACGCTGCGCCGCCGTCGCGGTTGAAGGGCGGCGGCCGCGTGACGCTCGGCGGGGAGAGCATCCGCTTCGACGTCGCCCTGGCGGCGCTCCCGCTCTCCGCATCGGCCGTCGCGCGCTCGTTTCCGCGCTTCCCGCTCCGCGGCGAGTACAGCGGGCCGCTCCGCGTCCGCGGGACCGTGAGCGACCTCGCGGTCAGCGGCGACCTCGTGGGCGAGGCCGGCCGCGTGCAGCTCGACGGGCAGTTCGACGTCTTCCCGCCCGGCTTTCGAGCGGTGGCGCGCGGGTCGCTTTCCGGCCTGGATCTGCGCCGGGCGCTCGGCCGGCCGGGCGCGCCGGAAAGCGTCATCAACGGGCGGTTCGCGGTCGCGCTGGAGGGCGACTCGCTCGCGAACCTCTCGGGGACGCTGAACCTCACAGCCGACCGCTCGGTGGTGGACAGCGTGCGGGTGTACGCGGCGCACGTCGAGGCGCGCTTCACGGACGGCGTGGTGCGCGTGGACACGGCGCGCGTCGAATCCGTGCCGGGGCTCTTCACGGCGTCCGGCGGTCTCGGCCTGACGGCGGCCCGGGCCGACTCGCTCGCCTTCCGCGCGGTGGTGGATTCGCTGGGCGGCCTCCGTCGCTTCCTCGCGCGGGGCCGCGCGACGCTCGAGCGCGTCACGGGTGCGGACAGCGCCGTGCGCGCCGTCGCCGATTCCCTCGACGGCACGCTCGTCGTCACCGGCTGGTTGACGGGGTCGCTCGACCGCTTCGGCGTCCGCGCGGCGGTGATCGGCTCGGAGCTGCGCTTGGCCGCGGCGGCGGCGCGCACGCTCGGCGCCACCGTGCGACTCGACGCGCTGCCGGATTCGACCACGGGCCTCGTGACGCTCCGGCTCGACACGCTGGGCGCGGGCGGCGTGGCGCTCGCGCGCGTGCGTGCGCGGGCCGAGTTCGAGCGCGGCGCTCACGTGCGGGCCGCCGCCGAGGGCGAGTCGCCGAGCGGCGCCCGGGTCGGCGTGAGCGCCCGGATCGAACGGCGCGACGACACCACCGTGGTGCGGCTCGACACGCTCGCCGTGCGGACCACGGGCGGCGCCTGGTCGCTCGCGCGCCGCGCGACGCTCACGGTCGCCGAAGGCGGATTCGCCGTGGACTCCGTGATCCTCTCCACGGCGCGCGGCGCGCGCCTCGTCCTGGCGGGCCGTGTGCCCCGGGAAGCGGGGCTTGGCTTCGGTCTCGTGGCCGACCGCGTGCCACTCGCGGACGTCGGAGAGTTGCTCCAGACGAAGACGCCGCTCACGGGCGACGTGTCACTCACGGCCGACGTGCGCGGAACGCGCGCGCGGCCCGACGTCACGCTCTCGGGGGCGCTGCGCGACGCGACGGTCGCGGGACTCGCGCTCGAAGCGCTCACGCTCGGCGGCCGCTATGCGAACCGTCGCCTCACCGCCTCGCTCGACTACTCACGGAAGGGCGTCCACGCGCTGCACGCGGACGCGACGCTGCCGGTGGACCTGGCCTTTCGCCCTGCGGGCCCGCGCCTGCTCGAGGAACCGCTCAGCGGGCGCGTCCGCACCGACAGCGTCGGGCTCGCGCTCTTCGAGGCGATCGCGAAGGTCACCGGCGCGAGCGGCGCGCTTGCGTTCGACGCCGATCTCGCCGGCACGTGGCGACACCCGCGCGTCACGGGCGCGCTGCGCGCATCCGACGGCGCGCTCTCCCTCGCTCCCATCGGCGAAGTGAAGCTCTCGGGCCTCGAGGCCGACCTCGCGTTCCTCGGCGACAGCATCGCGGTGCGCCGCCTCTCGGTGAAAAGCGACGCCGGGCGCGGCGCGCTCACCGTGGACAGCGGCTACGTCACGATCCGCGACATCGAGAACCCGAGGTTCGTCCTCCCGCTCCGGGCCCAGAACTTCAACGTGATCCGGCGCGCGGGCTTCGCCGATCTCGACGTCACGGGGAGCGTCCGGCTCGCCGGCGCCTACCGGGCCGCCGTGCTGACGGGCGGACTCACCGTGGACCGCGGGACGATCACCGTGCCGGAGCTCTACCAGAAGCGCGTGATCTCGCTCGACGACCCGGAACTCTATCGCATCGTGGACACGTCGGCGTTCGTCGAGCGCCGGCTTCTCCCCGAGCCGCCGCCGGCGTTCATGGAGAGTCTCACCGTGATCTCGATGCCGATCCAGATGGGGCGCGACGTGTGGCTGCGCTCGGAGGAGGCGAACATCAACCTCGGCGGGTTGGTGAGCGTGACGCGCGGGCGCGTGCAGCGCGGGCGGAAGGCAGGGCAGGTGCAGCTCGCGCTGGAAGGGACGCTCGAGACCGTGCGCGGCACCTACCGCCTGAACCTCGGACCGGTCCAGCGGACCTTCCAGGTCGAGAACGGCGACGTGCGCTTCTACGGCGACCCCGATCTGAACGCCACGCTGATGAACATCAACGCGCTCCACACCGTGCGGCAGTTCACGCAGCGGCAGGGGGGCCGCCCCGACGTCCGCGTGCGCGTGCACCTGGGCGGCACGCTGCTCGCGCCGACGGCCGAGCTGTCGAGCCCCGACTCGCTCCGGGTGACGAACGCGGACCTGATCAGCTACCTGGTGACCGGCGGCCCGAGCTACGCGATCGGCGCCCGCGGCGGCGACGCCGGCTCGGCGGCCGCGAACGTGCTGCTCTCATCGTTCGGCAGCGTGCTCGGTGGGAAGGCGTCGGGCGGTCTCTGCGACGAGGCGCGACTGAGCACCTCCGGGCTCGAGGCGTACCAGGGGCGGCTCCGCGAGGTGAGCGCAAACATCCTCTCGGGCACCCGATTCAACTGCGCGAAGCGGCTGAGCGAGAAGGCGTTCGTGCGGGCCGACTTCGGTCTCTGCCAGGTCGGCCAGCTCGTCGGGGCGGGAAACGCGACCAGCGATCCGCTCTCCTGGGCCGACGCGATCGGCGTGAAGCTCGACTACCGCCTGCAGAACGACTTCACGCTCTCGGGCGGGATGGACCCCTCCACGAGCGCGGTGCTCTGCACGCGCGACGCGAACGCGCGCGGCTTCGCCCCCACGCCGCGCCAGTTCGGCTTCGACTTCTTCCGCTTCTGGCGCTTCTGAGCGCGCGGGGCGTAACTTGACCACGATCCCGGGCCCGTCCAGCGCATGGCCAGCATCCTGATCATTGACGACGAGGTCGCGATCGCCACGGCGTTCGCGATGTTCTTCCGTCACGACGGCGCGAACGTCGTCACGGAAGCGCACACGGGCGCGGAGGGGATTGATGCCTACCAGCGTCTGAGGCCCGATCTCACGCTCCTCGACGTCCGGCTCCCCGACATGACGGGCTTCGACGTCCTCGCGAAGATCCGTGAGGACCACCCGGTGGTGATCATGGTCACCGCCTACGGCGACGTTCAGATGGCCGTGGACGCGCTGCACCGGGGCGCGGAGAACTTCCTGACGAAGCCGGTGGACCTGAGCCACCTCGCGGCCGCGGCGGAGCGTGCGCTCGAGAAGGCGGCGTTGCGGCGGATGAACCGGTACCTCGCCGAGCGGCGCGGCGAGAGCGCCAACCTCATCTTCGGCTCCTCATCGGTCATGCAGGAGCTGGCGGCGCAGGTCTCGCTGCTGGCGGCGAGCGACCGGACGACCGCGCTCATCGTCGGGGAGAGCGGCGCGGGGAAGGGGCGGGTCGCCGAGCTGGTGCACGCGCAGAGCCCGCGCGCGACGCGGCCCTTCGTGGACGTGAACTGCGCGGCGCTCACCGCCGAGTCGCTCGACGCGGAGCTCTTCGGCCTGGAGGCGGGGCGCGACCGCGCGCGAGGCCCCACGAGGAAAGGGCTGATCGAGATCGCCGACGGCGGCACGCTCTTCCTCGACGAGATCGGCGACCTCGACCCGCACCTCCAGCCGAAGCTCCTGCGCGTGCTGGAGGGGAAGGGGTTCCGGCGCCACGGCGGCACCGTGGAGATCACGCCGAACGTCCGGGTGATCGCGTCCACCAGCAAGGACCTGGTGCACGAGGTCACCGCCGGCCGGTACCGCGAGGACCTCTATTACCGGCTTTCCGTGATGCCGATCAACCTCCCGCCGCTGCGCGCGCGCTCGCGGGAGGACCTCGTGGAGCTGGCCGCGCACGTGCTCGACGAGCTCGCGCCGACGCTGCCCGGCGCGCCGACCACGCTCGGCGACGAGGCGCTCGACGCGATCCTGCGCTACGCGTGGCCGGGGAACATCCGCGAGCTGCGCAACGTGCTGGAGCGGGCGATGCTGATGGGGCGCGGCCAACCGAGGATCGAGCTGGCGCACCTCCCGCGGGAGGTGCAGGGCGCGAGCGGCGCGGACGTCGCGCACCACGTGCCGCGCTCGCTCGCCGAGGTCGAGAAGGCGCACATTGACCGCACGCTCAAGGCCAACCACCACAACCGCACGCACGCGGCGCGCGAGCTCGGCATTTCGCGCGCCACGCTCATCAAGAAGATCCGCGAGTACGACCTCGCGGAGCGGCCGCGGTAGCGGACGCCGGCCGGGACCGGGAGGAAGGCGCATGCCGGAACACGACGCGATGATCTGCCGTGCCTGCGGCCGCGAGGAGCGGGCCTCGGAGGGCTACCCCTGTCACGGGTGTGGCACGTTTCTCTGCATGCTCTGCGACATGAAGGGCGTCGTGCTCTGCCGCGCGTGCGAGGCGAAGAAGGAGGTGCCGGCGAAGCCGGGCCCGTGAACCCGAATGACGACTTCATCGCGAAGATCGGGTTCGGTCTCGCGGTGGGCCACTCGACGGACGAAGAGGGCGGAACCGGCTGCACCGTCGTGCGGGGGGTGAGCGAGCCGCTCCGGGCGAGCGCCTTCGTCTTCGGGCGCGCGACCGGCACGCGCGAGAGCGCCCTGCTCGAGCCGTGGGCGTCGAACGATCGCGTGGACGCGATCCTCCTCACGGGCGGCTCCGCGTACGGCCTCGACGCGGCCGCGGGCGTGATGACCTGGATGGAGGAGCGGGGACGCGGGTTCCCGATCGCCGGCGGCGTCGTCCCGATCGTCCCCGCGGCGGTCGTCTTCGACCTCGCGCCGCTCGGCCGCTTCGCCGCGCGCCCCACGGCAGCGATGGCGTATCGCGCGTGCGACGAGGCGGCGCCGCGCGGCTGGGCGGAGGGGAGCGTCGGGGCCGGCACGGGGTGCACCGTCGGGAAGGCGCTCGGGCACGCGCGCGCGATGAAGGGCGGCTTCGGCGTCGGACTCGCGGGCGCGGGCGAGCTGGGCCCGCAGGGCGTGTACGCCTGCGCCCTCTCGGTGGTGAACGCGCTCGGCCACGTGCGCGGCGAAGATGGGAAGATCATCGCCGGTCCGCGCAAGGACGACGGCACCCTGATGGACTCCGAGGCGCTCACCATGCTTGGCGAACTCTTTGGCGGCCCTGGCGCGCACACGACCCTTTCCGTTGTCGCGCTCAACCGAGCGTTCTCGAAGTCCGAGCTGCACCAGATCGCGCGCGCCGCGAGCGCGGCGCACGCGCGCCGCATCGGGCCGTCGGGCACCTCGTTCGACGGCGACATCGTCTTCGCCGTCTGCGCACGCGAGGGCGCGCTCCCCGGCCCGCTCGTCCCCGCCGAGGTTGCGGCGACCGGCGCGGTGGAACAGGCGATCGTGCGCGCGGTGCGCTGCGCGAAGGGGCGGGACGGCGTGCCGGGGCTGGCCGACTAGACCACGGCCTCGCCGACCGCGGCCAGCTCAGGAACTCGCCGACCGCGCCTAGCTCACGAGCCCGTGCGCCGGCGCCACCGGCTGCCCGATGCGGACGTGCAGGTTGAGCTCAGCCCGCAGCTCCCCGTCCAGCGCGACCCGCATCGTATGCGCGCCGATTTCCTGAATCGGCAGGTCAATGGCCGCGATCACGGGGATGTCGAGTTCGTACGCGCCGGGCGGCGGCGTGCCGACCTCGATCTCGCCCGAGGACGACCAGATCTCCGCACCGTTCGGGCCCACCCACCCGAACGCCAGTGTGTGGCTCCCCTCGTCGCCCTCCTGTGCCTTGAGCCGCACCACCAGGGTCGCGCGCGGGTGGACGGCCGGGAGCGCGCCGACCTGCAGCGCGTCGAAGACGCCGAGGATGTTCAGCTTTCCTTCCTGGGAGATGTTCGCCGCGTCGGCGAAGAGCGCGAAACTCAGGTGCACGAATTGAAGGTACGAGCGGAGAACGACAAAAACGAGTAGACGCTAGACCGTAGACGGTTGATCGTTCACGTGTTGCGGGGTGGTTCACTTCGCCTCGTCGACGTGGACGGTCAACTGTCAACTGTCTACTGTGAACTGTTTACCGTCTACTCGCAGTCGCAGTTCGTTATTTTTGAACGGTGTCCACCGCCGCACTCTCCCCGTCCGCGACCCCGAAGCAAGTGGCCGTCACCGAGGTCCTCCTCGTCGTGATGTCGCTGATCTGGGGGCTCAACTTCGCGGTGCTCAAGTACGGCACGCAGGTCCTGGAGCCGCTGGCGTACAACGGCGTGCGCCTCGCTGTGGGGAGCGGGGCGATGCTCGCGATCGTGAGCGCCCGGCGCGCCGGCGCGGTCTCGTGGCGCGACGTGCGCGCGCTGCTCGCGCTCGGGCTCCTGGGGACGGGGCTCTACCAGGTGTTCTTCATCCACGGCCTCGCCCGCACGCGGGCCGGCACCGCGTCGCTCGTCGTCGCGTCGAGTCCGGCTGTGATCGCCGTGGTCGGGCGCCTCCTCGGCGTCGAGCGCGTCACCCGACGACAGGTCGTCGGCATCGCGTGTTCGATCGCCGGCGTCGCCTTCGTGATCCTCAGTTCCGCGGCGGCGCACGAGGGACAGGCGAGCCTCGTCGGCGACCTCCTGATCCTGACGTCTGTCGTGTGCTGGTCGTTCTACACGCATCTGGTCCGCCCGTACACGCACCGGCTCGACGGCCTGCAGATCGCGGCGTGGACACTCCTGGGCGGCACGATCCCGGTGGTGCTCCTCGCCGCGCCGGATATCGTGCGCACGGACTGGGGCGCGGTGAGCCCGCTCACGTGGAGCGCGGTGCTCTACAGCGGCGTCGGGAGCATGGGCATCGCGTACCTCTTCTGGTACCGCGGGGTGCGCGTGATCGGCTCGACGCGCACGTCCATGTTCTCCAACCTCCAGCCGATCATCGCGGTGCTGGCGGCGTGGCCGCTCCTGGGCGAGCGGCCGACGCTCTGGCAGGGCGTGGGTGCCGCCGCGGTGCTGGGCGGGCTCTGGCTTTCGCGGCAGCCCTCGCCACCCGAGCCGGCGCACGGCGAATGACGCGCACGCGCCTCGCGCTCTTCGACGTGGACGGCACGCTCGTCTGGACGCACGGCGCGGGACGCCGCTCGATGCAGCGCGCGCTCGTCGCCACGGTGGGCCGCGCGGGGCCGATGGACCATCGCTACGACGGCAAGACGGACCGGCAGATCGTGCGCGAGGCGATGCGGCACGAGGGCTTCACCGACGCCGACGTGAACGCGCGGATGGACGCCGTGCTCGCGCGCTACCTCATCGAACTCTCGAACGAACTTGGCACGGAGAGCCACGGCGCCAAGCTGCTCCCCGGGGTCGCCCGGCTGCTCGACGCGCTCGAGGCGCGCGACGACGTGGTGCTCGGCCTGCTCACGGGGAACCTCGTGCCGGGCGCGGAACGCAAGCTGCGCGCGGTGGGCGTGGACTTCGCGCGATTCGTGGTGGGCGCATTCGGGAGCGACCACGAGCAGCGCGCCGAGCTGCCGCGCATCGCGTGCGCGCGCGCGAGCGCCTACCTCGGGCGGCCGGTCGGCGGCGACGCGTGCGTGATCATCGGCGACACGCCGAACGACGTGGCGTGCGCGCGGCCCATCGGCGCGCGGGCGATCGCGGTCGCGACGGGGAGCTACGACGTCACCGCGCTCTCGGCGTGCGGCGCGCACGCGGTGTTCGCCGATCTGTCCGACGCCGAGGCCGTGCTGCACGCGATTCTCGATGCGTGAGGTCGAGCTCAAGAGCGTCGCGCCCGCGCCCGACGCGGTGGTCGCCGCGCTCCTCGCGGCGGGCGCGGAGCGCACCTTCGAGGGGCGCCTCGCCGACCGGCGCTATGACACGACGGCGCGCTCGATGCTGCCGCAGGATCTCGTGCTCCGCCTGCGCGTCTACGCCAGCGGTGGGCAGACGCGCGCGACGCTCGAGTGGAAGGGGCCGACGGAATATGAGCGCGGCTACAAGGTGCGTGAGGAGTTCGGCGCGGACGTGTCGGACCCCGCCGCGATGGCCGCGATGCTCGAGCGGTTGGGCTACGTCGTGATCGTCGAGATTGACCGCGACATCGCACAGTTCCGGTGCCGCGGCGCGACGGTGCGCATCGAGCGGTACCCGCGGATGGACGTGCTCGTGGAGGTGGAGGGCGCGCCCGACGCGATCGAGGCGGCGATCGCCGCCACCGGCCTCGCGCGCGAGGGTTTCACGGCGGAGCGGCTCCCGGATTTCGTGCGGCGCTACGAGGAGCGCACCGGCGAGCGCGCGGCGCTCTGCGACCGCGAGCTTGCGGGCGACTACCGCTACAGCGCCGCGAATGCCTGAGCGGCGCGCGGCGGGGCCGGCCGTCCTCGTGCTGCCGGAGTTCACGCGGTCGCTCCGGTCGTTCGCGTCGGCCCGCGCGCTCGGCTCCGCGGAGCACGAGCGTTTCTTCGCGCCGCTGCTCGCCGCGCGGCGCGCGGCCGCCCGCGTGGAGAGCGTCGAAGGCCGGCTCGCGGCGTTCGACGCGGCGCGGCTTCGCCGCGCCCTCGACGAGGCGATCGCGGCGCTGTGCTCCGAACGCGCGCCGAGGAGCGGCCCCGCGCGGCGCGCGCTCGCCGCGCGCGCCGGCGAGCTGGCGCGCCCCGCCTTCGCCGCGCTCGACCGGATGGAGCGCGCGGCGGCGGCCGTGCGCTCGGCGCGCGAGCGCGAGCGCTCCGCGCCGTGGGGTGCGTGGGTGGCGGAAGTGCGCGCACTGTTCGAGGGTGCCGACCGCTTCTGGAGTGCCGCGGAGTCCGCCCTTCCGCCGGCTCCGCACCGGCCACGGAAGGAGCGGAAAGGCACGCTGCGCGCGCTCGCCGTGCTCTCGCTCGGCGCCGCGTCGCTCCCCGCGTCGCTCCCCGCGTCGCTCCCCGCGCTGCTCGGCGCGCAGCACGTGACGCTCCGGGTGACCGGCGTGCGCGCGGAGTCGCTCCTCGCGCGCGGCTTCGACGTCGTGGGGACGGAGCCGGGCGCGGTGGTCGTCGTGGCCGATCCCGCCGAGCGCGCCCGGCTCGAGGGCTTCGGCTGGCGCGGCGCGGTGCTCCTGCCGGCGGGCGCCCCGGCGGAGCGCGCGCTCGGCCTCCAGGTGGCCACCACGCCGCGCGTCTACCGGAACTACGACGACCCGGTGCGGGGCGTGCGCGCATTCGCGGATTCGCTCGCGCAGAGCAACCCGCGCGTCACGGTGGACACCATCGGCCGGTCGTTCGAGCTCCGCCCGATGCTCGCCGTGAAGATCGGTCCCGCGGGCGACAGTCCCGCGCGCCCGAACGTCCTCTTCCTGGCGACGTATCACGCGCGCGAGTGGGCCGCGACCGAGATGGCGCTCCGCCTCATCACCTTCCTCGCGAGCCCGCCGGGCGTGAACGCGCGCGTGGACTCCCTCCTCGCCGCCCGGGACATCTGGGTGATCCCCGTCGCGAATCCCGACGGCTACCAGTACACCTTCACGAACGACCGGCTCTGGCGGAAGACGCGGTCGCCGCAGGGGAACGGCGCCGTCGGCGTGGACATGAACCGCAACCACCGCCAGAACTGGGGGCAGGACAACGTCGGGTCGTCGCCCACGCCGTCGTCCGACATCTACCGCGGCCTGTCGCCCGCCTCGGAGGTCGAGGTCCGGAACATCGAGAGCTTCCACGCGGCGCACCCGCCCGTGGTCTCGGTGAGCTACCACACGTACGCCGGGCTCATCCTCTATCCGCCGGGGAACGCCTACGGCCAGCTCCCTGCCGACCTCCCCGTCTATCGAACGCTCGCGGGCACCAACCTGCGGAGCGCGGTCACCGACCGGCTCGCCGGCTCGAGGCGCACCTTCTACGCGCCGTCGAGCGGATGGATGCTCTACACGACCAACGGCGAGTACAACGACTGGGCCTCCGCGCAGCACGGCACCATCTCGTTCACTCCCGAAATCTCGAGCGGCTACACGGGCGGCAGCTACTACGGCTTCGAGTTTCCCGACGACTCCACACAGCTCCGCCGGCTCTTCGACGACAACCTTCCCTTCGCGCTCGATGTGATCGAGAGCGCGCGCGATCCCTTTGCGTACGTGAGCCCGACGACGTTCGGCCACAGCGACCGCGTGGTGCTGGAAAGCGTCTCTCCCGACGTGCGCGTCACGGTCCCGGCGGCGGCCGCGAGCGGGGCGACGATCCGCGCGGGCTCGGCCACCGTGCCGTTCCGCATTGACTCCGCCGCGGGCGGACGCTACACCCGACGGCTCGCCACGCTCCCCGGGAGCCGCCCGCCCACCGTCAGCGTGAGCGCCGGCGGCCAGACGGCGAGCTTCTCCGTCCTCGCCTACCAGGGCGCCGAGCGCACCGAGACCGGTTGGACGGCGACGCAGTTCCGGCTCGACTCGGCGGTCTTCCTCGCCGGCCGCTACTCGTGGTTTTCCGGCGGCGTTGGCGATCTGCGCTCGCCGGTCGTGCGCGTCCCCGCCGACGCCGACACCGTGTCGCTCCTCTTCTGGACGCGCTACGCCGGCTCCGGCTTCGAACAGACGCCGTTCGCGCAGCTGCTGCTTTCGACCGACGCCGGCGCCACCTTTCAGCCCGTGCTGCGCCTCCAGGGTTGGGCGCCCGCGTGGTATCCCGAGCGCGTGACGGTGGGCGGCGTGCGAAACAGGCAGCTCGTCTTCGACTTCGCGAGCGCCGGCCTTCCGTGGCACCTCGACGAGGTCGCGATCGTCACGCACGGCAGCGTGACGACGGCCACGGCCGCTGATCAGATCGCGCTCCGGCCGTCTGAGAACCCGGTACGGCGCGGCGTCGTCTACTTCACCTGGCCCTTCGCCACCCCGGACGGCGACATTCAGGCGTTCGACTTCACCGGCCGTCTCCTCTGGAAGGCGACGGTCGCGAACGGCGCGACCGCGTCGTGGGACCTCCGCGCGGCGGGCGTGCCGAACGGCGTGTACGTGGTGGTCGCCCGGAGCGGAGGGAAGACGGTGCGGCTGAAGCTCTACGTCGTGCGCGACGGCTCGTGATCGCGGGGCTCGGGATGGACCTCGTGGAGATCGCCCGCGTCGAGCGGATGCTCGACGGCCGGGGCGCACGCCTGCTGGCGCGCCTCTTCACGGAGGCGGAGATCGCGTACGCGCGGGCGCGCGCGCGCCCCGCGATGCATCTCGCCGCGCGCCTCGCGGCCAAGGAGGCGGCATTCAAGGCGCTCGCCGGCTCGGACGACGCGCGCCGCATCGGCTGGCGCGAGGTCGAGGTGGTGCCGCGCGAGGGCCACGCGCCCACGCTCGCCTTCCACGGCCGCGCCGCGGCGCGGGCGAACGAACTCGAGATCCAGCACGTCTGGCTCTCGCTGACCCACACCGACGCGACGGCGGGCGCGGTGGTGGTGCTCGAGCGGGCCTGATCGTCGCTCCCGCGTCAATCCGAGTATTTTTCTTGGATATGCACCTGAGACTCGCGCTGCTCACCGCGATCGCGCCGCTGACTCTCGCCGCCGCGCCCGTCGCCCTTCCGCTGCAGGAGCCGCCCGCCAAGCGCCTCTCGGCGATCGTCGGCGTCGCCGTGGACGAGTACGCGAAAGGCGTGGACGCGAAGGGCCGGCTCATCTCAGCGGTCGAGCTCGACGAGGCGACGAGTTTTCTCAGGGATGCGCGCGACGTCGCCCGGCGGCTCACCTCGCCCAATGCCGGCGCGGTGCGCCTCCTGCTGGACTCCCTCAACGCCGCCGCGGCGCGGCGCGTGACACCGGCCGAGCTGGCGCGGACCTACCTCAAGTTCGTGAATGCGCTGGGCGCCGAGGGCGCGCTCGATCTCCCGTCGGGCCCCGTGGACTTGGCTCGGGGGAAGGCGATCTACCAGCGCGACTGCGTGTCGTGCCACGGCGCGACCGGCGGCGGCGACGGGATCGCCGCCAAGAACCTCTCGCCGCCCCCCGCGCCGATCGGGCAGAGCGTGTTGATGCGCGGCGTGACGCCCGCGCTGATGTACCGCATTGTGTCGGTCGGCATCCAGGGCACGACGATGGTGGGGTGGGCGTCGAAGCTGACGCCCGACGAGCGCTGGGCCGTGGTGGCCTACGTGAACTCGCTGCGCGCGAGCGACGCCGACCGCGCCGCGGGCGCGGCGCTCGTCGCGACGCATTGCGCGAAGTGTGGCGCGGACCCGCCGCCGCCGGTGCGCACGTTCGCGTGGCAGGCCGAGCGGAGTGACTCCCAGATCGTCGCCGCGATCGTCGCCGCCGACTCGGCCACGGGGCTCAGGGCCGGCGCGAAGGTGGCCGCCGCGGACGCCGAGCGGATGGTCGCGGCGCTGCGGGCATCGCCGGTCGTGACGCCGCGCGCGGGCGTGGCGGCCGCGACGCGCACGGACGTCAACGACCCGAGAGCGGCCGGACGACAGGTGCTGCGGCTGGTGGACGACGCGCTCACCGCCGCGCGCGAGCGGCGCGCGTCCGACGCCGGCGACCTCGCCTTCGACGCCTACATCACCTTCGAGCCGCTCGAGGGGCCCGCGCGCATGCGCAATCCCGGACTCGTCGCCGAGATGGAGCGGCACTTCGCCGACTTCAAGGGGGCCGTGCGGGCCGGCGACCTCGCCGCCGCGGAGGCGGGGCGCGATCGGATCGAGCGGGGCCTGCCGGCGGTCCTCGAGCTCGCGGTCCCCACGTCCACGTGGTGGGGCGCCTTCCTCGAGTCGCTCATCATCATCGTGCGCGAAGGCTTCGAAGCGATCATCGTGCTCGGCGCGGTGGTGGCGTTCCTGATCAAGACGGGGAACCGGGCGCGGCTCCGCGACGTCTGGTGGGGCACCGGTGCCGGACTCGCGGCGAGCGCGGTACTCGCCGTGCTGATGCGTACGGTGCTGAGCGCGATGCCCGCGAGCCGGGAGATGATCGAGGGCGTGACGATGCTCGTCGCCGTCGTCGTGCTCTTCTCGGTGAGCTACTGGCTCATCTCGAAGGTCGAGGGCGCGAAGTGGCAGAAGTTCATCCGCGACCGCGTGAACTCGGCCCTCTCGCACGGCGGGAGCTATGCGCTCGCGTTCGTCGCGTTCCTCGCCGTTTTCCGGGAAGGGGCGGAGACGGCGCTCTTCTATCAGGCGCTCTTCTCGCGCGGCGCGCAGGTGCTCACGCCGGTGACGATGGGCCTTGCCGTCGGCATCGTCGCGCTCGCGGTGATCTTCACGCTCTTCTATCGCTTCGGCGTACGGATTCCGCTGCGCTGGTTCTTCGCCGTGACGAGCGCGCTGCTCTACTACATGGCGCTCGTCTTCGCGGGGAAGGGAATCGCGGAGTTGCAGGAGGCCGACGCGGTGCGGCGCACGCTCATTCCCGGGTTCCCGCACGTGGATTTCATCGGGCTCTATCCCACGGTCGAGACGCTGCTCGCGCAGGGGCTGCTCGTGGCGCTGCTCGTGTTCGCGCTCTGGCGGTCGCTCACGCCGCTGCCGGCGGACGAAGCGGACGCCGGGGAGCAGGTGACGCCCGAGGTGGCGGCGCGACTCGCCGAGCTCCGCGCCGCGGCGCAACGGCTGGAGGACCGGGTGGAGACGCTCGAGAAGGAGATCGAGCACGAAGCCTCACCGCGGCCTCGTCGTGAGGGGTGAGGGGAACGGCTTCACCACGGAGGCACGGAATTTCACCACGGAGGCACGGAGATCCACGGAGGGCCACGGAGACTTCTTGGGGGAACGACAGCCTGAGCGAGGGCTTGTGTTCCCCCAAGCATCTCTCCGTGGCCCTCCGTGCTGCTCTGTGTCTCCGTGGTGAAAGCAGTTCCCCTCACCTCTCACGCCTTCGCGTAGATCCCCGGCGCCCCCGCGCGCACTTCCCGCCGCATCCCCATCCAGACCGCGCCGCCCGCGACGAACACGAGCGCGATCGCCTGCGCCAGCGTGAGCGGGCCGAAGAACCGGTCGTCCTTGGCGCGGAAGAACTCGACGATGAAGCGTTCCGTACCCGCCAGGATGCAATACGCGCCGAAGAGCCAGCCCTCGGCGTGCTTGTGGTCGCGCAGGCGCCAGAGCACGGCGAACATCACGAGCCCCATCGCGACCTCGAAGAGTTGCGTCGGGTACACGGACACGACCTCGTTGAGCGGGCGCCCTTCGAGCGACGTGAGGCGGAACTGCTGGATCATGTTCCCCACGGTGGACTCCGGCGCCCCTTCCGGGAAGCTCACGGCGAACCGATTGGTCCACGGGCGGCCGTAGTCGTCGCCCACGGCCCAGCACCCCGTGCGGCCGACGGCGTACGCCGCCGCGATGCCGATGCCCGCGGCGTCGCTCATCCGCGTGAACGGGAGCTTCTTCCACCGGATGACGAAGAACGTCGCGAGGATCCCGCCCGCGAGCCCGCCCCAGAAGACGAAGCCCGCCCGGCTCAGCAGCGCGAGCGGCTCCCCCATCAGGATGGTGTAGTAGAGCTTCGCGCCCACGAGCCCGCCCACCACGGCACCGATCGTCACGTCGGGCATCGCGTTGGCGCCCGCGACCTGGCCTCGGCGCGTCAGCTCCGACTGGCTCACGATCTGCGCGATCCAGAACGCGAGGAGCATCGCGATGCCGAAGCCGGTGATCTCGAGCGGGCCGGCGAGGTGGTACTTGAACGGATGGTGGATGATGTTGGTCACGGGTCGGTCCGGGGTGCCCGGCGCCGCGGAGTGCCGCGCCGGAAGAACGCTGCGGAATCCTAAGCGACGCCCCCGGCCCGCGCGACGAGACCCGGCAGCGGGAGCGCCGCGTAGGCGTTCAGGTCGAGGTCCGACCGCTCCCCGCGCTCGAGGCGGAAGAGCGCCGCGCGCGCGATCATCGCGGCGTTGTCGGTCGCGAGCCGCGGGCTCGGCGCGTGCACCACCACGGCGCCGTCCACGGCCGCGCGCGCGCGGTCCCGCACGGCGCTGACGAGCGCCGCGTTGCACGCGACGCCCCCGCCCAGCACCACCCGCCGCCGGCCGAACGCCGCGGCGGCCCGCGCCGTCTTCACCGCGAGCGTCTCCACGAGCGCATCCTGGAACGCGCGCGCCAGGTGCGGCCGCTCCGCCTCCAGGGCGGCGCGCCGCTCGGCGTCGCGCACCGCGTGCAGGAGCGCCGTCTTGAGACCGCTGAACGAGACCTCGTAATAGTCGTCGTCACCCGGCTGCTGCCGCGCGTGCAACATCGGCCGCGCGAAGTGGAAGCGGGACGGGTCGCCCTCCCGCGCCAGGGCCTCGATGTGCCGGCCGCCCGGATAGGGCAGCCCCATCAGCTTCGCCACCTTGTCGAACGCCTCGCCGGCGGCATCATCGCGCGTCGCGCCAAGGAGGAGGTACTCGCCCCACGCGGCGACGTCGAGGAGCATCGTGTGCCCGCCGCTCACGAGGAGCGCGGTGAAGGGCGGCCGCGCGGCGCGGTCCTCGAGGGCGGTGGCGAACAGGTGCCCCTCGAGGTGGTGCACGCCAAGGTGCGGTATGCGCAGCGAAGCCGCGAGTGCCTTGGCGAAGCTCACTCCCACGAGCAGCGCGCCCACCAGTCCGGGGCCGTTCGTGACGGCGATCGCGTCCAGCGCTCCCAGCCCGCAGCCGGCATCCTCCACCGCCCGGCGCGCGACGGGCACGAGGGCCGTCAGGTGCGCGCGCGAGGCGATCTCGGGCACCACGCCGCCGAAGACGCGATGCACGTCCTGCGAGAGGATGACCAGCGAGTCGAGCGCCGCGTCGTCACCCGTGCCGCGAACGACCGCGGCCGACGTTTCGTCGCACGAGGTCTCGATGCCCAGGACGCGCATCGTCGCGCGTGTCAGCGTCGCGCGCCGCGCGCGCCGGGAGCGCTCAACCGGGGAGCGCTCGACCGGGGAGCACCCGTGCCGGAATCGCCCGTGCCGGGAGCGCCCGCCGCCACCTTACGGGCCCGGCTCCGCGAGGAGCTGGCGCAAGAGCGCCTTCTGCGCCTCGGCATTCCAGTCGGCGGCGGCGATCACGCGCTTCCGGATGATCCCGTCCCTCCCGATGATGAACGTCTCGGGCACGCCGGTACTCTGGTAATCGTCGCGGATCTTCCCCTGGTCGTCGTAGAGAATCTCGAAGCGCAGCCCGTACTCCTTCGCGAAGTCGCGGATCGCTTCTTCCATCCCCGGGTTGTCAATGCTGACCGCGACGATCCTCAGTCCCTGCGGCTCCATCTCCTGCCGGAGCCGCTCCATGCTCGGCATCTCCGCCCGGCACGGGTTGCACCAGGTCGCCCAGAGGTTGAGCAGGACGACCTTCCCCCGGTAATCGGCGAGCGTTCTGGCCGTCGGAACGGCGGCGCCGCGCGACGCGTCGAGCGCGATGGGCACCGCGCGGAAATCGGGCGCGCGGGCGCCCGCCTCGACGCGGGCGATGTCGCCCCCGACGACGCGCGCAGCGACGCCGACGCCAAGCGCCAC
Source organism: Gemmatimonadaceae bacterium (assembly GCA_035286465.1). Lineage (GTDB taxonomy): Bacteria > Gemmatimonadota > Gemmatimonadetes > Gemmatimonadales > Gemmatimonadaceae > Fen-1231. The sequence continues at coordinate 25,306 of DATEDF010000110.1, forward strand.
GATGGCGACGGCGCCGCCGACCAGGGCCCACTGCCGGCGTTCGCTCACGCCAGCTCCGCGCAGCACGCGCGCAGCACGCGGATCTCCTCCGCGGGGTCTTTCGCGGCGAAGACGGCGTTGCCCGCGACGAAGGTGTCGGCGCCGGCCCGCCAGCACGCGGCGATCGTGTCGCGCGCGATGCCGCCGTCCACCTCGAGCGCGGCGCCGCTCCGCGTCTCATCAAGGAGCGCGCGCGCGCGGTGGATCTTGTCCACGGAGCCCTCGAGGAACCGCTGGCCGCCGAATCCGGGGTTCACCGTCATGATGAGCAGGAGGTCGAGTTCCGCGGCCACCTCGCGCACCGCGTGCACGGGCGTCCCCGGGTTCATCACGGCGCCGGCCGCGCAGCCCAGCTCCCTGATGCGCGCGAGCTGGCGTTGCAGGTGCGGCGCCGTCTCGACGTGGATCGTGAGCACGTTGGCGCCGGCCTTCGCGAAGGCGTCGAAGTACTTCTCCGGCTCGACCGTCATCAGGTGCACGTCGAGCGGAAGGCGCGTGAGGGCGCGGCACGTCTCGATCATCTTGGCGCCGAAGGTGAGGTTCGGGACGAACACGCCGTCCATCACGTCCACGTGGAGCCAGTCGGCGCCGCCCGCCTCGATGGCGGCGACCTGTTCCGAGAGCCGCGCGAGGTCGGCGGCGAGGAGCGAGGGGGCGATGCGCACCTTCCCCCGCGGCGGACGCAGCCCCATCAGTGGGCGCTCCGCCGGAGGCGAGCGGCGAACGCGCCGTCGGTACCGTGGAGGTGCGGCAGCACGCGAAGCCGGCCTGCGTCGAGAACCCCGGCCGGCACCGCGCCGTCCGGTGGAGGCTCGAGCGACCAGTCGGGGTGCTCGGCGAGAAAGGTCTCGACCTGCGCGTCGTTTTCCTCGGGCTCCAGCGAGCACGTCGCGTAGACGAGCAGGCCGCCCGGGGCGACGGCCTCCGCCGCGGCGCGCACGATCGCGCGCTGCGCGGCGGCGGTCACGGCGAGGTCGTTCGGCTTGAGGCGCCACCGCGCGTCGGGGTGCCGGCGGAAGGTCCCGGTCCCCGTGCACGGCGCGTCCACGAGCACGGCGTCGAGCGCCGCGAAGGCCGGCGCGCGCGCGTCGCTCACCACGGGGAAGACGTTGGTGAGTTCGAGCCGCACGATCGTCTCGCGCAACCGGGTGAGTCGCGCGCGGGAGAGGTCGGCGGCCGCCACCACGCGCGCCGTCCGGGAGAGCTCGACGGCCTTCCCGCCGGGCGCGGCGCAGAGGTCCGCGACGCGCGCGCCGGCGGGAAACGCGGCGTACCGCGTCACGAGCGTGGCCGCCGGGTCCTGCACGAAGAGCAGCCCCTGCTGGAAGGCGCCCAGCTCCGTGAGCGACGCGCCGCGCGAGAGCTGAAGGCTGTCGTCCACGAGCGGCGCATCCTCGACGTGCACGTGCGCCGATTCCAGCATCGCCTCGAGCTGCTCGCGCACCACACCGAAGGGGCGCACCACGAGCGGCGCCTCGCGGTTGTTGGCCTCGAGCAACCCGCGCGTCGCGTCCGCGCCCCATCGAGCCACCCACCGCGCGACGAGCCATCGCGGGTGCGAGTGCTCCACGGCAAGCGCCTCGACCGGATCCGCGGAAGCCGCGGGGGGCGGGAGGTCGCGCTCTCGATCCACGCGGCGAAGCACCGCGTTGACGAGCTTGCTCGCGCCCAGCCCGTGTCGCTGCTTTGCCAGCTCGACGGTCTGCGCGATCGCGGCGTAGGGCGGCACGCTCCCCATGAAGAGCAGTTGCTGCGTGCCGAGGCGGAGGAGGTCCGAGAGGTCGGGGTCGAGCCGCCCGAGTCCGCCCCTCACCCGCGCGGCGAGCACCCGGTCGAGCCAGGAGCGGCGGCGGAGCATCCCGTACACCAGTTCGTGGGTCCACCGCCGGTCGCGCGCGTCGAGCGGGGCCACGTGCCGGTCGAAGGCGGCGTCCAGCAGGACGCCCCCCCGGAGGTCGGCCAGCATCGCCGCCGCGGCGATCCGGGCCTCGGTCACCGCCGAGCGGCTTGCGGTCGCGGAGGGGTGCCCGGGGGCCGTCATGTTCCAAAGATAGCGGCGCTGTCCATCCGGGGCCCCGCGCCGGGCCGGAACGGAACCCAAAGGGGGTCCGAAAGCTCCGCCGGGGGGCACGTTACGGCGTGACGGGTCGAGCCGTCTAGTTGGAGCAGGTCAACTGGCCCCGGCGGCTCGCGCCCCCGGGGGTCGTTTGCCGCCTATAGAGCGGCGCGCGATATTCGTTTTCCCTCCGATGACCCATAAGCACGGAGTCCTGATGCACGGCCGCAAAACCGTTTCGACTGGAGCTCTCGCCGCGACGCTCGCGGCCGCCGCGCTCTTCGGCGGCTGCCGCGACAAGGCGACGACCGGCCCGTCCCACGTACAGTCGAAGGACTTTGCCTCGGCCCTCCGGTCGGTGTCGGGCGACCAGCAGCTCGGCGCCGTCGGCGCGGCGCTCTCTCAGCAGCTCGTCGTCAAGGTCGTGGATGCCAACGGCTTGCCGGTCGAAGGCGCCACCGTCACCTTCTCGGTCCGCTCCGGCGGCGGCTCGGTGAATCCACCGGCCAATGCCTCCGCGTCCACCGGGCTCGTCTCCTCGACGTGGACGCTCGGCACGAGCCTGGGCGCCAACAAGGCCGTGGCGACTCTCACGAACGGCTTCGTGCTCGACAGCGCCGTCTTCACAGCCACCGCGACGTCAGGGGCCCCGGCCCTGCTCACGCTGGTGAGCGGCAACACGCAGACAGGTCGCGTCGGCCGCGCCCTCGCGGCGCCCCTCGTCGTCAAGCTGACGGACCAGTACGGATACGTGAAGTCCGGGGTGCGGGTGACCTGGACGCCCGGGCTCTCCAGCGGCACGCTCGCCGGGCTCACCGACACCACCTCGGCCGACGGCACCGCCCAGGTGACGTGGACGCTCGGGACGGTCGCGGTGCCGCAGAGCGCGTCCGCCTCGGTGACCGGCCTCACGCCGATCGGCTTCACGGCCAACTCGCAGCCCGACACGGGCCGCGCGATCGTGGTGGTCTCGGGGGCCGGGCAGACCGGCGCCGTGAGTGCCGCGCTCGCCACGGCGCTCTCGCTCAGGGTCACCGACCAGTACGGGAACGCCATCGCGGGCGAGGCGGTGACATGGAGAGACTCGCTCACGGGCGGCGGCAGCGTGAGCACGGTGTCGGGCGTGACCGCGGCCGACGGCACGGCGCAGACAACCTGGACACTGGGCAACCGCGCGGGAACGCAGTTCCTCCGCGCGAAGCACACGCTTTCAGGGACGACGTTCAATTTCACCGCGACGGCGACGGTCGCATTCTCCGAAGTGTTTGCCGGGACCTTCTCGGTCTGCGGCATCGCGGCCGCGAACCAGCGCGTCTATTGCTGGGGCGCCGGCGACAACGGCCAGCTCGCGAAGGGCAACAACCTGAGCACGAGCGCGCCGAGCACCGCCGTGTACCTCCCCGCCGGCGACACGCTCGCGGGTCCCTTCGTGCAAGTGCGCCAGCTCGCGGGCGGCCGCAGCCAGTTCTGCGCGCTCAGCGTGGCGCGGCAGATGTACTGCTGGGGGCGCGTGTTCCACTCGGCCTCGGTGAACGTGGCCACGGCGCAGCAGCTCATGGATGGGAGCCAGCAGCAACTCTTCCCGAACATCATCGGCCACGGCGAGGACTTCGGGTGCCTCGTGGACCTGGCCGGCATCACGTTCTGCACCGGGCAGAACTACAGCGGCCAGCTCGGCAACGGCACGCTGATCTCGCCGGCGCCGCCGAACTACACCTTCGTCGTGCCCGCGCCGGGCGTGGCCGGAGCGCTTCTCTACTCGCGGATCGCCGCGGGGCGCACGCACGCGTGCGGGATGCCGACTTTCAACGCGGCCGATGCGACGTCACGGACCCCGCGTTGCTGGGGGCTCAACAACACGGGGCAGGTGGGGAATGGCACCTTGACGTTCGCGGCAGTGACCACGCCGACCGCGATCACGCTGCCGGCGGGCGTCACCGGATTCGACTCGGTCTCGCTCTCGACCGGCGCGCAGCACAGCTGCGCGATCTCGACGGCCGGCGCGGGCTACTGCTGGGGAAACAACGGCTTCGGGCAGCTCGGCAAGGGCGGTGCGATCACGGGCTCGGCACGCGACTCTGTCGCGCAGGCCGTCGCGATGCCGGCCGGCGTCACGTTCACGAACCTGTCGGTCGGTGACTTCCACAGTTGCGCGCTCACCGCCGCGGGCGCGGCCTACTGCTGGGGGCGCAATGACTACGGGCAGCTCGGCGACGGCGCGCGGACGAGCCAGTCGGCGCCTGTGGCGGTGGGCGGCGGCTTGGCGTTCCGCTCGCTCTCGCTCGGCGAGCTGTATACGTGCGGCGTCGTCGGGCCGGCGCTCATCCCGGGCGCGCCGAGCCAGTCAGCGGGTACGGTCTACTGCTGGGGCGACAACGTCTTCGGGGAACTGGGCAACGGCGCGCCGTCGAATAACGCGCCCCTGCTCGTGCCGACAAGGGTGGCGTTCCAGCCCTAACCGAACTGATCGCCGACCTTGACTCCGCGGCCGCGCACCCACTGCGCGGCCGCGAGTCGTTTCTTCCCCGCGGGGTGCACTTCGGCGATGCGCACGGCGCCCTCGCCGCACGCCACGAGGAGCCCTTCTTCGCCGGCCTCCAGCACCTCGCCGATGGCGCCGGTGCGCTCCTCCACGGCCCTCGCGCCGAAGCAGCGGACCTCGAGCCCGCGGAGGAGCGTCCACGCCCCGGGCTTGGGATCGTAGGCCCGCACCAGGCGCGCCACGCGGTCGCTGGGCGCGTCGAAGGGGAGCCGGGCGTCCTCCCGTTCAATCTTGGGCGCGAAGGTCGCCAGCGCGTCGTTCTGCGGCGCCTCGACGGCCTTCCCGAGCGCGACGAGCGCCAGCGCCTCGATGAGCGCCGCCGCCCCCAGCTCCGCGAGCCGGAGCTGCAGCTCACCCGCCGTCTCGTCCGGCGCGATGGGCGTGTGGAGCTGGAGGAGCACCGGCCCCGCGTCGAGCGCGGGTACGACGCGCATGATCGAGACGCCCGTCTCCGTGCAGCCGTCGCGGATGGCCGCCTGGATGGGGGCAGCGCCGCGATACTCGGGGAGGAGCGACGCGTGGATGTTGAGCGTCCCGCGCGGCGGCACGTTGATCACTTCCTCGGAGAGAATCTGCCCGTAGGCGACCACGACCGCGATCTCGGGCACGAGCGCCCGCAGCGCCGCGACGAACTCCGGCCCGCGCGCCCGTTCCGGCTGCAGCACCGGGATCCCCTCCTCCACGGCGATCTCCTTCACGGGAGACGGGTCGAGCACCGAGCGCGAGCGGCCGCCGTGCTTGCGCGGCCGGTCGGGCTGCGTGACGACGCCCACGACGTCGTGCCCTTCGCCGAGGAGCGCGCGGAGCGCCGGCGTGGCGAACTCGGGCGTGCCGAAAAAGAGAACGCGCACCGCTCACATCCTCTCGTCTTCGTGCTCTTCGTCCCCTTCGCCCGGAACGACTGTGCGGATGAGCCCCGGGTACTTCGCCTTCTCCTCGTCCCATTGCGCGAGCGCCTTCTGCCGCTTGAGAAAGCTCAGGTGATCAATGAAGAGCTTGCCGTGCAGGTGGTCAATCTCGTGCTGGAGGCAGACGCCGAGCAGCTCGGTCCCCTCCACCTCGAAGGGCCGCAGCTCGCGGTCCAGCGCGCGCACCTTCACGCGCGCGCTGCGGGTGACATCGCCGTAGATCTCGGGAATCGAGAGGCACCCCTCCTCCCACTTGATCGTCCCCTCGCGCTCGACGATCTCCGGATTGATGAGCACGTACCGCGCGCCGTGGACGTCCACCACCGTCAGGCGCTCGGTGCGGCCCACCTGCGGCGCCGCGAGGCCGACGCCGCGGGCGGCGTGCATCGTCTCGAACATCTCGTCAATCAACCGCTCTACTTCCGGAGTGATCGTCTCCACAGGGGCCGTCTCCTGCCGGAGCACGGGGTCGCCGAGGACGCGGATGGGAAGCAGGCTCATCCGGCCTTCGACTCGCCCCCTCCCGGGCTCGTCACCTTCGCGATGCGCCCGCGCTCGACGACGACGCGCGCCTCTCCGCTCTTCACCGTGACACGGTCCGCGAGCGTTCTCTGCGGCTGCCCGTCCTTCTGCCCCTCCTTGATGTGCACGACCTCGCCGACGAGTCCGCCCGACGTCACGATCTCGTCGCCCTTGTGCAGGTTGAGGAGCGACTGCTCGTGCCGCTTCCGCTGTTTCTGCTGCGGCCGGATCACCAGGAAGTACCAGATCGCGAAGATGAGGCCGACGTTGAAGATGATCGGCGCCCAGCTGCCGCCCTGCCCGGCCGGCGCCGCCTGCGCGAGGGACCGGAGAAGCTCGAGAGAGAAGGCGAGGGGGATCACGGAGGGCTCGACGGGCTCAGGGGGCTCAGGGGGCTCAGGGGGCTCAGGGGGCTCAGGGGGCTCAGGGGGCTCAGGGGGCTCAGGGGGCTCAGGGGGCTC
>DATEDF010000111.1:0-58612 GCA_035286465.1 Gemmatimonadaceae bacterium
CGCCCGGCGCGAGCGTCGCGCGCCCCGCGTGGGCGCGCGACCTCGAAGCGGGCGACGGCGCGCGCCGGCCCGTGCGCGAGGCACGCATCGAGGCGCCCGCGCGCCCCGGCGTGTACTTCTGGCTGCGCGGCTCCTCGCGCGCCGGCGCGCTCGTCGTCAACGGCGAAGTCGCCGAGAGCAACCTCGCCCGGCTCCCGGTGAGCGAGCTGCGCGCGCGCTTCAGCGGCGCGGACGCCACCGCGACCGCGGACCTCGGCCGCTGGACGGCGACCGCCTTCGCGGTGTCGGGCCGGCGCGCACTGGACGCGCTCTTCCTCGTCGGCGGCCTCCTGCTGCTCGCGGCCGAAGCCGTCGTCACCCGCGCGCGGCCCGCCCGGGACGTCTCGACCTGACGATGGCGCTCCACACGTTGGTCGAGCGGCTCGCGGCGCTCCCGGCGTTCACGCGGCTCGTCTCCGCGCTCCCACGCGGCCGCGGCGTGATCCGCGCGGCCGGGATCGTGGGCTCCGCCGACGCGGTGCTCGTCGCGGCCCTCGCCGCGCGGGAACCGAACCGGATGTTCGTCGTCGCGGCCGACCAGCTCGCCGAGGCGGAGCGCTGGCTCGCCGACGTGCAGTCCGTGCTGGGCGAGGACGCCGCCGCCCTCTACCCGCCGCGCGAGGGCCTGGGCGAGGTGGAACCGCACGCCGAGGTCGCCGGCGAGCGGGTCGAGACGCTGGAACGGATGACGCGCGGCGGCGTGCGCGTCCTGCTCACCACCGCGCGCGCGGTGCTCGAACGCACGCGGCTGCCGCGCGCGCTCGCCGCCGCGCGTCTCGAGCTCAGGCGCGGAGACATCTGGCGCCTCGACGCGCTCGCCGCGCACCTCGAGCAGGTCGGCTTCGAGCGCGTCCCGATGGTGGAGGATGTCGCGCAGTTCTCCCTGCGCGGCGGCATCGTGGACATCTACGGCTTCGGGATGACGGAGCCCGTGCGGCTCGAGTTCGCCGGCGACGAGATCGAAGAGCTGCGTCAGTTCGACCTGCTGACGCAGCGCACGAGGAAGCCCACCGAGGCGGCGCTCGTCCTGCCGGTGGACGTGAGCGGAAGGACGACGGACGGCGAGCGGTTCGAGCGCACCGCGCTCGCGGCCCTCTGGCCGCCGGACACGCTCGTGGTGATGCCGCGCGGCGTGCACGTCGAGCCCGAGATGCGCCGCACGTGGGAGGAGGCCGCGCACCATCTCGAAGTCGCGCGCCGCCGGGGCGAGGACGTCGCCTCGCGCGACGAGCTCTACCAGCCGCCCGACGAGGCGCTCGAGACGCTCGGGCGCTTCGCCACGATGGAACTGCTCGACGCACCGGCCGACGAGCACGCCGTGACGCTCCCGCTCCGGTGCCCGGAGCCGATCGAGCGCGACATGAAGCGGCTCGCCGCCCTCGTGCGCGACGGCACGCCGACGATCATTCTCTGCGACAACGAAGGGCAGGCCGAGCGGCTCGACGAGCTGCTCGCCGAGGGCCGCGGCGCGCAGCGGGTCCCGTCGCCCGCCGCGCTGGTCATCGGCGTGCTGGGCGGAGGGTTCGTGATCCCGGCGGCCGCCGGAGCGGCCGGCCTCCGCGTGCTCACCGATCACGAGATCTTCCGCCGCGAACGGCGCATCCGCCGCGCGCGGCGCTACGCCACGGGCGGCGCGCTCGACGCCGTGAGCGCGCTCAGGACGGGCGACTACGTGGTGCACCTCGAGCACGGCGTCGGCATCTACCGCGGGCTGAGCACGGTCTTCGCGGGCGAGACGACGGTCGAGGTCATCGTCATCGAGTACGAAGGCGGTGACCGGCTCAACGTGCCGCTCTACCGCATTGACCAGGTTGAGCGCTTCCGCGCCGCCGGCGACGACCCCGAGACGGGCGACCACGCGCGGCCCCCGCGCCTCCACAAGCTCGGCGGCACGCGCTGGGAGCGTCAGAGGGACAAGACGCGCGGCGCGATCCGGGAGATGACCGTCGAGCTGCTCGATCTCTACGCCCGCCGCAAGGTCGCGAGCCGCCCGGCGCATCCGCCCGACTCCGCGTGGCAGCGCCAGCTCGAGTCGAGCTTTCTGTTCGAGGACACGCCCGACCAGCGGACGGCCACCGACGAGGTGAAGCGCGACATGGAGCGCGACCGGCCGATGGACCGCCTGCTCGTCGGCGACGTCGGCTACGGCAAGACGGAGATCGCGGTGCGGGCCGCGTTCAAGGCGGTGCAGGGCGGGCGCCAGGTGGCAGTGCTGGTGCCGACGACCGTGCTCGCCGAGCAGCACGCGCGCACCTTCGGCGAGCGCCTGGCGGACTTCCCGGTGCGCGTGGAGGTGCTGAGCCGCTTTCGCGAGCCCCGGGCCCGGAAGGCCATTCTCGGGGCCGTCAAGGCGGGGACGGCGGACATCGTGATCGGCACGCACCGGCTCCTCTCCCGCGACGTGGCGTTCGCGCGGCTCGGGCTCATCGTCGTGGACGAGGAGCACCGGTTCGGCGTGCGACACAAGGAGCGGCTCAAGCAGCTCAAGCTCGAGACCGACGTGCTCACGCTCACCGCGACGCCGATCCCGCGCACGCTGCACCTCGCGCTCGCCGGGCTGCGCGACCTGACGCTCATGCAGACGGCGCCGCGCGACCGGTCGCCGGTGCTCACCTTCGTCGAGCCGTGGGACGACGGGCTGATCGAGGAGGGGATCGCGCGCGAGCTCGATCGCGGCGGCCAGGTCTTCTTCGTCCACAATCGCATCGAGACGATCGAGGCGGTGGCCGACCACGTGCGCCGGCTCGCGCCGCGCGCGCGCATCGCCGTGGGCCACGGGCAGCTGCGCGAGCGCGAGCTCGAGCGCGTGATGGCCGGCTTCGTCGCCGGGACGGTGGACGTGCTCGTCTCGACGCTCATCGTCGAGAGCGGGCTCGACGTGCCCAACGCGAACACGATGTTCGTGAACCGCGCCGACTCGCTCGGCCTCGCGCAGCTCTACCAGCTCCGCGGACGCGTCGGGCGCTCGCACCGCCGTGCGTACTGTTACCTGATGGTGCCGGACGCGGTGGACGAGAACGCCGAGCGGCGGCTCAAGATACTCGAGCACCATACCGAACTGGGGGCGGGGTACAGGGTGGCGCTAAAGGACATGGAACTGCGCGGGGCGGGCAATCTCCTGGGCCCGGAGCAGTCGGGGTTCGTGCAGGCGGTCGGCTTCGACCTCTACCTGCGGATGCTCGAGGAGACGGTGCGCCGCGTGATGCGCGGCGACCAGGCGCCGCCCCCGCCGCCGGCCGACGTCTCGCTCGACGCGCCCGCCTTCCTGCCCGATGACTACATCCCGAGCCCGGACGCGAAGCTCGACGTCTACCGGCGGCTCGCGACGCTCCGCGTCGCCGAGGAGATCGAGGACCTCCGCGCGGAGGTCCGCGACCGGTTCGGGCCGCTCCCCGGCGCGGCGGGGGCGTTCTTCCACGTCGCCGTGCTGCGCGTGCTGGGCGGCGCGCTGGGCGTCGAGGGAATGCTCGTGCGTGGCGACGAGGCGCGTGTTACCTTTCGGGACGATGCACTGCCGCGCATGAAGCCCCTCGCGGCCGCCTTCCGCGACGTGCAGTTCCAGGTTGACGTGCGGCGCGTGCAGCCCCTCTCGCTCAAGCTGGCGCGGCTCGGCGGAACGCCGATCCTGGACGGCCTCATCCGCGCGCTGCGAACAATTGTCAACGACCGGCGGTAGCACCACTACCGCGCTCCCGTCCCACGGCTCCCGTCTCCCCATGCATGCGATGACTGCCAACCGGTTCCGCGCCACCGCGCTCCTCGCCACCCTCGGCCTCTCCGCGTGCGCCGGCTTCAGGGACGCGCTCACGCGGCACGTGGACCTCGTCGCGCGCGCCGGCGCGCAGGAACTCTCGGTCGCCCGCCTCGCGCAGCTGATGACCACCGCGAAGGTGCCGCCCCGGAAGGACGTCGCCCTCGCCATCACCAACCTGTGGGTCAACTACCAGCTCCTCGCCGCGGCGGCGGCCAAGGGCGACACGCTCGCCGACAACTCCGCCATTGACGACGCGATGTGGGCGCAGATCGCCCAGCTCAAGTCGCGGAAGTTCTACGACGCCGTGCAGAAGAGCTTTCCCGCGCCGGACTCGAGCACGTTCGAGCGCAAGTACAACGAGGGCGAGCTGATGGCCGCCCGCCACATCCTGTTGATGGTGGACCGCAACCTGGCGAAGCCCGCGCAGGTGGACTCGGTGCGCCGTGAGGCCGAGAAGGTGCGCCGGCAGCTCACGCCGGCGAATTTCGCGAAGATGGCGGAGAAGTACACCCAGGATCCGGGGTCGAAGTCCACCGGCGGCGAGTACGTCTTCGGCAGCGGCCGGATGGTGCCTGAGTTCGAGCAGGGCGTGCGCGCGCTCAAGCCGGGCGAGATCTCGGGACTCGTGCAGACGCAGTACGGCTTCCACATCCTGATGCGCGAGACGTGGGAGGAGGCGCGGGCGCCGTGGTCGGCGGCGTATCGCCGGCTCGCGGACTCGGTCGCGGGGGCGGCCTTTTTCGACGGCATCGACAAGAACGCGGCCGTCGAGGTGAAGCCGGGTGCCGCGAAGATGGTGAAGGCGATCGGCGAGGACGTGGACGCGCACCGCGACGACGGCACCGTGCTCGCGACATCGCGCGGCGGCAAGCTGACGGCCGCGCGGATGGCGCGCTGGGTGGCCTCGATGCCGCCGCAGATGCGCGTCCGCGACCAGATCGCGCAGGCGCCCGACTCGGTGATGCCGATCTTCGTGCGCAACGTGATGCGCCAGGAGCTGGTGCTCCGCGCCGCCGACAGCGCGAAGATCACGCTCGACACCGCGGAGGTGAACGGCATCCGGCGCGGCTTCACGGGCTCCTTGACGAGCTCGATGAGCGCGCTCAACATCGCGCCCGCGCAGCTCAAGGACAGCGCGAAGAGCGCCTCGGAGCGCGCGCGTCTCGCGTCGGGCCGCGTGGACGCCTACGTGGAGAAGCTCCTCCGGAACGAGGTGCAGTTCGTGGACGTATCGGAGCCCATCGCGCTCGCGCTGCGCAAGAAGTACGAGTCTCGCGTGGTGACCGCCGGCCTCGAGCGGGCCGTGCCCGAGGCGGTGAAGCTCGCGGCGCAAGCCGACTCGCAGCGTGCGAAGAGCCTGCCCTCGTCGGTCGTGCCGATGCCGGGAGTGGCGGCGCCGCCGGCCGTGGCCGCGCCGCCGGGCCCGAAGCCCGAGTCCGGCGCGAAGGCGAAGGCCGCGCCGGCCAGGAAGTCGTAGCGAGCATCCATGCGGCTTCTCTCCGGATCCCTCCGCCGGGCCGCGCTCACGCTGGGCGGGCTCGCACTGGGCGCCCTCGCACTGGGCGCGCTCGTGGCCGCGGCGCTCCCCGCGCAGCAGCCGGGTGGGGCGCCGGTCCGGGCGAAGCCGAGCGAGGCGCCCATTGACCGGATCGTGGCGGTCGTCGGCCAGCATCCGATCCTCGCGAGCGAGATCCTGGAGGTCATCAACGCCCAGCGGACGCAGCCGGGCTTCAAGTTCCCCGAGGACTCGGCGGGCTACGTGGCGCTCGAGCGGACGATCCTCGACCGCCTCATTGACGATGAGGTGCTGGTCGGTTCCGCGAAACAGTACAAGATCGAAGCCACCGACGCCGAGGTGCAGGCGAACGTCGAGAAGTTTCTCAAGGACGTGAAGGGGCGGTTCAAGACCGACCCCGAGTTCCGCGCGGCGCTCAGGACCAACGGCTTCGGCAACGAGAGCGAGTTCCGCAAGTTCCGGCTCGAACAGGAGAAGCGCGACCTCCTGATGCAGCGCGCCCTGGACTCGCTGCGCGCGCACGGCCGGATGTCGGCGCCCGTGCAGATCACGGAGGCCGAGGTCACGAAGGCGTTCGAGAGCAAGAAGGACCAGTTCGGCAAGCGCCCGGCGACGATCTCGTTCCGCCAGATCGTCGTGCCGCCGCGGGCGAACCCCGCGGCCCGCAAGGCGGCGCTCGCGAAGGCCGAGTCGCTCCTCGTCGAGATCTCGAAGGGTGGCGACTTCGAGAAGATCGCCAGGCGCGAGTCCATGGACCCGGGCTCGAAGGAGACGGGCGGCGACCTCGGCTGGAATCGCCGCGGGCAGATGGTGCCGGAGTTCGACCGGATGATGTTCTCGCTCCCGCCGGGACAGGTGAGCCCGGTGGTCGAGACGCCCTTCGGCTTCCACCTCATCAAGGTGGACCGCGTACAGCCGGCGGAGGTGAAGGCGCGGCACATCCTGATCGCGCCGCATCTCGATTCGGCCGACGTCGCGCGCGCGCGCGCGACGGCCGATACCGTACTCCGGGTGTGGAAGGCGGGAACGCCCTTCGATTCGCTCGTTGCCCGCTACCACGACAGCTCCGAGCTGAAGGGCTTCCCGGACGGCTACAAGGTGGACGACCTGCCGGAGGAGTACAAGAAGGCGATCGAGGGCGTGAAGCCCGGCGAGTTCACCGCGCCGTTCGAGATTCCCAATCCGCGCACCGGATTCCCGAAGGTCGGCCTCCTCCAGATCACGGAGCGCGTCGAGGGCGGGGAGTACACGGTCGCCGACCTGCGCGACCAGATCCGGCAGCAGCTCACGCAGGAGCGCCAGGCCCGGCGGATGCTCGACCAGCTGCGCAAGGAACAGTTCGTCGTCATCAAGATGTGACGATGCGGCGCGCGCGCCTCGCCGTCACGCTCGGGGACCCCCGCGGCATCGGCGCGGAGATCGTGCGCAAGGCGCTCGCGGATGACCGCGTGCGTGCCGCCGCCGACCTCGTGGTGGTGGGGCCCGCGGGGCTCGAGGTGCGAGCAGACGAGATGGTGGGCGACTGGCGGGCGGGCGGCGATGAAGCGGAGGCCGGCCGGCTCGGCGGGCGTGCGATCGAGCGTGCGGTGGCGCTCGCGCGCACGGGCACGGTCAGCGGGATCGTCACGGCGCCGGTGGACAAGCACGCCCTGCTCGCGGGGGGGTACCCCTACCCCGGGCACACCGAGATGCTCGCCGCGCTCTGCGGCACTCGCACGGCGATGATGCTCGCGTCGGAGCGGCTCCGCGTGGTGCTCGCCACCACGCATCTCGCGCTTCGCGACGTGCCGCAGGCGGTCACGGGCGACGCGATCGCCCACGCGGCGCGACTCACGCGGAGCGGGCTTCGCGCGTGGTTTGGCGTCGCGGAGCCCCGGCTGGCGCTCTGCGCGCTCAATCCGCACGCGGGCGACGGCGGCCGGTTCGGCGACGAGGACGACCGCGTCCTGGCGCCCGCCGCGCGCGCGGAGGGACTCGCCGGCCCGTTCCCGGCCGACACGGTCTTCGTGCGCGCGCTCCGGGGCGAGTTCGACGCCGTGATCGCGCCCTACCACGACGTCGGGATGACGGCGATCAAGGTCGCGAGCTTCGGCCACGCGGTGAACGTCACACTGGGCCTGCCCTTCCCGCGCACGTCGCCGGACCACGGGACGGCGATGGACATCGCGGGTGAGGGGCGTGCGGATCCGACCTCGATGATCGAGGCGATGCTGATGTGCGCGGCGTTGGCCTTGACGGTGCGCAGCGCTGACGGCTGAGAACTGACAGCTGAGAGCTGACAGCCGTCAGCTGTCAGCCGTCAGTGGACAGCCGACAGCTGAAAGCTGACCGCTGGCGGCTCGCCGGTCACGTGCGGGCTGTTCGTGAACGGTCTGCGGTCTAGCGTCTACTCGCTCTTGTCCTTTTCCAACGCGAGCGTCTCGATCCTCCTCCCGTCCATCGCGCGCACGGTGAACCGCGCCCCGCCGCCCGTCGCCCGGTCGCCCACCACCGGCAGCCGTCCGAGCGCCCCGAACACGAACCCGGCGATCGTCGTGTAGTCCTCCTCCGGCACGGTCAGGTCGTACTGCGCGTTCACGTCGCGGATATTCAGGGAGCCGCTCACGAGCGTCTCGCCGCCCGGTGCGCGCACGGCGCGCAGCTCCGCGGTCTCGTCGTACTCGTCGAGAATCTCGCCCACCAGCTCCTCGAGCAGGTCCTCCATCGTGACGAGCCCGGCGGTGCCGCCGTACTCGTCCAGCACGATCGCCATGTGCTCCTTCAGCCGCTTGAAGTCGCTCAGGACCTCCTCGACCTCGCGCGAGCCGGGCACCACGTGGATCGGGCGCATCACGTCGCGCACGACCCATTCGTCCAGCTTCTCGTGCAGCACCCCGAGGAGGTCCTTGGCGTGGACCATGCCGACGATCTGGTCGAGCGAGCCGTCGTACACGGGGTAGCGCGAGAAACGGGCCTCCTCCACCACCTCGAGCGCGTCATCGAGCGACGCCTCCGCGCTCATCGCCACCATCGCGGTGCGCGGGGTCATCACCTCGCGCGCGTTCTTCTCCGAGAACTCGAACACGGCGTGGAGCATCTCGGCGTCCGTGGCCTCGAGCGCGCCCTGCTCCTCGCTCTGGTCCACGAGCATGCGCAGCTCGTCGGGCGAGTGCACCGCCTCGTGGCCGATGTCCACGCGCTGGCCGAAGACCCGCAGGACCGTGGAGGCCGAGGCATTGAGCACGGCGATGAACGGGGTCATCAGCCAGGCGAACGCGAGCAGGGGCGGCGCGAGCCACTTGGCGAAGCGCTCCGGGTGGTTCAGCGCGACCGCGCGCGGGGCCAGCTCGCCGAAGACCACGTGCAGGTAGGTGATGACGGAGAGCGCGACTATGGCGCCGATCGTCACGCGGAGCGATTGTTCAAGGGCCCAGGGGAGGCCCGCGAAGAACGCCTCGAACGCGTTTCCCAGCGTGCTTTCCGCCGCCCAGCCCAGGCCGAGGGATGCCGCGGTGATCCCGAGCTGGCTCGCGGAAAGGACGCGGGCGAGATTGCCGGAGGCGCTGAGCGCGTAGCGGGCGATGCGGTCGCCCGCGCGCACCATCGCCTGCAGCCGCGTGCGGCGGGAGCGCACGAGGGCGAACTCCACCGCCACGAAGTAGCCGTTGAGGACGAGCAGGACGACGATGAGCCCGAGCCGCGCCAACACGCAGCCAAGTTACGACGACTGTCCGGCGCCCCGCCAGCGCGGGGGCTCGCGCGGCCTGCGCGGCGCGCTCGTGCTCACGGCGCTCTTCCTCGTGGCCGAGGTGGTGGGCGGGTTCGTCTCCAACTCGCTGACCCTCCTCGCCGACGCGGGGCACATGCTCACCGACGTGGGCGCGCTCGCCTTCTCGCTCTTCGTCGCCTGGCTCGCACGCCAGCCCTCCACCCCGCAGAAGACCTACGGCTACCTTCGGTGGGAGATCCTCGCGGCGCTGCTGAACGGCGCGACGCTCCTCGCCATCTCCGTCGCCATCGTCTGGGAGGCGGTGCTGCGCCTGCGCGCGCCGGAGCCCGTGCAGACGGGGATCATGCTCGCGGTGGCGGCGACCGGCCTCGTGGTGAATGCCGTCGCGGCGCGCCTGCTGCACCAGGGCGCCGAGCATTCGCTCAACGTGCGCGGGGCCTACCTGCACGTCGTGGGCGACCTGCTCGGCTCGGTGGCCGCGGTCGTGGCCGCCCTGCTCGCGCGCTTCCAGGGATGGACGATCGCCGATCCGATCGCGTCCGTCGTGATGACGGTGCTCATCGTGCGCGGCAGCTGGCGGCTCGTGAAGGAGAGCGTGGACGTGCTCCTCGAGGCCACGCCGGCGCACATTGACGTCCCGGTCGTGCGCCGCGCGCTCGAGGCCGTCGGCGACGTCGAGTCGGTGCACGACCTCCACGTCTGGACGCTCACCTCCGGCGTCGTCGCGATGAGCGCGCACGCGGTCGTCCACGACCCCGCGCGCCACCAGGGCGTGCTCGAGGCGATGACCCGGACGCTCGCGGAGCAGGGGATCCACCACGTCACGATTCAGCTCGAAGGCCGAACCCTGGACGAGTGCGCACATGTCCCAGCTTGATCGCCTGTTGAACGCGATGATCTCCAACCGCGCCGAGGAACTCCTGCTCAAGGAGGACGAGGGCGCGTCCCTCAGGGTGGACGGCGCCGAGAAGCCCGTCACCAAGGCGCTCACGGGCCCGCAGATGATCGCGCTCCTCAAGGAAGTCGCGTCGCCGCAGGCCGCGCAGAACCTCGACGCGCGCGCGCCCACCAAGTTCCAGTACGCGGGCCCCGACGGCGTCTTCGCGATCCGCGCGATGCTCCAGGGCGGCAAATGGAACATCTCGATCGTGGTGGACGAGAAGGGCGACTTTGCGCGGCGCACGGGGATGTTCACGAAGGTGACCCTCCCGCCTGAGGAAACCGCCGCTCCGAGCGCGCCCCGCAAGAGCGTGAAGATCTCCGCGCAGAGCGCCGACCGGGCGAAGCAGGCGATGGAGACGCTCCTCCGGACCCTCGTGAGCGAAGGCGCGTCCGACCTGCACCTGCGCGTCACGGAGCCGCCGATCCTGCGCAAGCACGGCGAGATGATGCGCATCGAGGGACAGGACAAGCTCGCGAACGAGGAGATGGAGTCGCTGCTCTTCTCGATCATGCCGGACCGGAACAGGAAGGAGTTCAAGGAGCACGCCGACACCGACTTCGCGTACGAGATCGAGGGCATCGCGCGCTTTCGCGCGAACGCGCTCAAGGACCGCAAGGGAATGGCGGCGGTCTTCCGCGTGATCCCGAGCACCATTGTCACCGCCGACCAGCTCGGCGTCTCGCAGGAAGTGCAGAACCTCTGCTACCTCACCAAGGGACTGGTGCTCGTCACCGGACCCACGGGCTCCGGGAAGTCCACCACGCTGTGCGCGCTCATTGACCTCGTGAACCGCTCGCGCTCCGATCACGTGATCACGATCGAGGACCCGATCGAGTTCGTGCACGAGAACAAGAGCTGCATCATCACGCAGCGGCAGGTGGGCGTGCACACCGACTCCTTCAAGAGCGCGCTGCGCGCTGCGCTCCGGGAGGATCCCGACATCATCCTCGTGGGTGAACTCCGCGACCTGGAGACGGTGGCGATCGCGATCGAGACGGCGGAGACGGGCCACCTGGTGTTCGGCACGCTGCACACGACCACGGCCGCGAGCACGATTGACCGTCTCATTGACCAGTTCTCCGCCGACCGGCAGGAGCAGGTGCGCACGATGCTCTCGGAGTCGCTCAAGGGTGTCGTGTCCCAGGTGCTCTGCAAGAAGATCGGCGGCGGGCGCGTCGCCGCGCGCGAGATCCTGCTCGTCACGCCGGCCATCTCGAACCTGATCCGCGAGGGGAAGACCTTTCAGATTCCGAGCATGATGCAGACGTCGAAGCGGATCGGGATGATGCCGATGAACGACACGCTGCTCGACCTCGTGGAGCAGAAGATCGTGGAGCCGAAGGAGGCCTACATGAAGTCGGTGGACAAGGCCTCGTTTCTGGCCAACCTCAAGGTGAAGGGGCACGACGTGAGTTTCATCGAGGCGGATCCGCTGGCGGCGCCGGCGGGCTCCGGCGGCGCGCAACCCGCGGGCGGGCCCGGGGCGAAACCCGGCGTCGGTCCGGCGGGTGCGGGAAAGCCCGGCCCCGGCAGCGTGAAACGCTAGCGCGGACGCGGCCGCCGGCGGCCGTGACCCGCCGGAGTGCGGTTATACTTCAGTCGCCATGCAGATTCGCAACATCGCCATCATCGCGCACGTGGACCACGGGAAGACCACGCTCGTGGACCAGATGCTCCGCCAGTCCGGCGCCTTCCGCGAGAACCAGGTCGTCGCCGAGCGCGTGATGGACTCGAATCCGCTCGAGCGCGAGCGCGGGATTACCATTCTCGCGAAGAACACGAGCGTCCGGTGGCGCGGCACGAAGATCAACATCGTGGACACGCCGGGGCACGCCGACTTCGGCGGCGAGGTGGAGCGCATCCTCCGGATGGTGGACGGCGTGCTGCTCGTCGTGGACGCCTTCGACGGCCCGATGCCGCAGACCCGTTTCGTGCTCCGGAAGGCGCTCGCGCTGGGGCGCCGGCCGATCATCGTCATCAACAAGATTGACCGCGTGGGCGCCGACCCGATGCGCGCGCACGAGGAAGTGATGGATCTCCTGATCGAGCTCGAGGCGACGAACGAGCAGCTCGACGCGCCGTACGTCTACGCCTCCGGCCGCCTGGGCATCTCCACGCTCGACCTCGCCGACGAGCCGACGACGCTCGAGCCGCTCTTCGAGACGATCGTCGCGTACGTGCCGCCGCCGTCGTCGGACGAACGCGGGCCGTTCCAGATGCTCGTCTCCACGATTGACTACTCGCCGTACCTGGGCCGCCTCGCGATCGGGCGGATCGAGCGCGGCGCGGTGCGCGTGGGCGACACCGTGGCGCTGCTGCCGCTCGGCGCGGCCGCGAAGCCGAGCACCGCGCGGGTGACGAAGGTCTACACCTTCGAGGCGCTCGAACGCACGGAGGTCGAGCACGCGAACGCCGGCGAGATCGTGGCGCTCGCGGGACTCGAGGGCATCGAGATCGGCCTCACCCTCACCGACCCCGGGCATCCCGAGCGAATGGCGGGGATCGCGGTCGAGGAACCCACGATCTCCGTGGACTTCCTCGTGAACAACTCGCCCTTCGCGGGGCGCGACGGGAAGTTCGTCACGTCGCGGCAGCTCTTCGAGCGCCTCCAGCGCGAGCTGGAGAAGAACGTCGCGCTGCGCGTCGAGGAGACCGGCAGCACCGACACGTGGACGGTGAGCGGCCGCGGGGAGTTGCACCTCTCGATCCTGATGGAGACCATGCGGCGCGAGGGGTACGAGTTCCAGGTCTCACGGCCGCGGGTGATCACGCGCACCGGGCCCGGGGGCGAGAAGCTCGAGCCCTACGAAGAACTCGCGATCGACGTCCCCGAGGAGTTCATGGGAGTCGTGATCGAGGAGCTGGGGCCGCGCAAGGCGACGATGATCGAGATGAAGAACCCCGGGCAGGGGCTCGTGCGCCTCCTGTACAGGATTCCGGCACGCGGGCTCTTCGGCTACCGCTCGGAGTTCCTCACCGACACGCGCGGCACGGGGATCCTGCACCACCGCTTTCTCGAGTACGGCCCCTGGGCGGGTCCGCTCGCCGGACGCAACCGCGGCGTGCTCGTGTCCATGGAGGGCGGGACGATCGTGGCCTTCGCGCTCAACACCCTGCAGGAGCGCTCGGTGCTCTTCGTCGCGCCGGGCGAGCCGGTGTACGAGGGCATGGTCATCGGCGAGAACTCGCGGCCCGGCGACATGGACGTGAACCCGACCAGGGAGAAGAAGCTCACGAACATCCGCACGAAGTCGGCCGACGAACACATCGTGCTCGAGCCCCCCCGGCTATTGACGCTGGAAAGCGCGCTGGAGTATATCGAGGACGACGAGCTGATCGAGGTCACTCCGCACGCCATCCGCCTGCGCAAGCGGACGCTCAGCGCGGGCGAACGAAGGCGCGTATCGCGGGTAGCGAAGAAGGAGCGCGCGGCGGGCTGAGCGGACCGCGTGGAAGACGGGAACGGCACGTCAACGTCAGGGATCCCCCTTTTGCGCCACGGAGAGGCACGGCACATGGCGGGCGGGAAGAAGGACCGCGACGACCCCGAGCGCGACCCCGAGCTCGACGACGAGCTCGACGAGGACGAAGCGGAGGATGACGACCTGGATGACGACGATCTCGACGACGAGGACGAGGACTATCCGGAGCTGGACGAGGAGCTGATTGACCTCGACGACGAGTACGACGACCTGGATGAGGGTGACCGGCCGCATCCGGGGCATCCGCGGTTTGACGAGTAGCCGGAGGTCTCGCTCGGGCTCCGCATGCGCACGCCCGGCCGTGATGTGCGCGGCGACGCTCGCTGATTGACCCTTCGGGCGCCGCCAGCTTTATTTCCCTCTTCGAAGCGGGGCCTGTAGCTCAGGTGGTTAGAGCGCACGCCTGATAAGCGTGAGGTCGGTAGTTCAACTCTACCCAGGCCCACTTTCCCACCTGCTCGCTCGGCGATCACCGGAACGCGCGAGCGACGATCAGCCTCCGCGCACCGTCAGGCCGAGGGCTTCGCCTCCGGCTTCACGCCCGTGAAGAGCACCGCCTTGACGCCGAACAGCTCGGCCTCGTGCTGCGTGGACGGCCTGCGGAATCGGAAGCCGGGAACGATCACCGATTTCACCTTCTTGAAGCCGGCGTCCTCGAACAGCGTAAAGAGCTCTCCCTCCGGGAGAGCGCCGCCGATTCAGCTCGCCCAGAGCTTCGCGTCGTTGACGATGGACTGCGAGAGCTGCTTCGCGCTCACGATGTCGGTGATCGAGAACCGGCCGCCCGCCCTCAACACCCGATAGAGCTCGCGAATCACGCGCCGCTTGCGGAACGAGAGGTTGATGACGCCGTTCGAGAGCACGACGTCCACGCTCGCGTCCGCGAGCGGGATGTCTTCCATCGTGCCCTGGTGGCACTCCGTCTTCGTTCCCGACAGCGCGGCGTGCGCCTCGGCCTTGGCGCACATGTTGGGGTTGAGATCCACGCCGACGACCCGGCCGCTCGGCCCGACCTGCCAGCCCGCGATGATGCTGTCGAGGCCGGCGCCGCTCCCCAGGTCGAGTACCGTCTCTCCGGCGCTGAGCCCGCTCCGGACGTGCGGGTTCCCGACGCCCGCGAATGACGCCACGGCGCCGCTCGGCGCACGGTCGAGCCAGTCGCGCTCGTAGCCGAACATTTCGGCGGCCTGCCGGCCGTGGAAGAAGTGGAACTCCTCTTCCGGATGGTCGGCGACCTCCTGGTACATCCGGAGCACTTCGCCCTTGATGACGCCCTCGAGCGGCGCCTGCTCCTCGGCGTGCTGGATCGCGGACTCGGTCACGCGTGTTCTCCCATGCAGATGATGACGACACGCGAGTATGGGCGTGACCTGGCTCCGAGGCAAGTCCTCCGCGGCGCGGTCAGACGCCGCTCCACTCGCGAACCTGCGGATGCTGGCGCAGGGGGGGGCAGGGGGGGCGCGACACGCGTGGGGTCGTGGCTCGCTTTTCCGCCCCGGACCCGTTAGTATTGAGGCCAGGGCATTTGCGCACAGGGCGCATCTGCCCGACTGACCTCTGGGGCCTCGCTCTTGCGGTGCCCCTTTTCGTTGGTCAGGCGTCTGCGGACGTACGGCTTGCCCGGACTCCGAAGACTTAACACCATCAGGAGTTCGCAATGCGTACGACCGGCACGGTCAAGTGGTTCAACGATGCGAAGGGGTTCGGTTTCATCACGCCCGCGGACGGTACCAAGGATTGCTTTGTGCATCACTCAGCCATCCAAGGCACCGGCTTCAAGTCGCTCGCCGAGGGTGAAAAGGTCGAGTTCGACGTGGTTCAGGGCCAGAAGGGTCCTGCCGCCGAGAACGTGACGAAGCTCGCACAGTAGCCGCTGGCCTTCCCGCGACGGGCCGGCTCGGTCAGGCGAAGGGCCGGCCCGTCGTGTTTCCCCCGCGGTTCGCTACGGGTCCTTCACCGGCATCCCCCAATGACTGAAGTCCGGCTCGACGACGGCGACCGCATTGACTGGGCGCTCAAGACGTTCAAGAAAAAGGTGATGAAGTCGGGGCTGCTGAAGGAACTCCGTCGGCGGCGACACTACGTCAAGCCGAGCGAAGCGCGCGCTCTCAAGTCGGCGAGCGCGCGCCGGCGAAGCCGAAAGGAGCGTCGTACGGAGGTCTGACGCCCGCGACATCCGGCGCCGACCCCCGATTGGCCTCACTCTCCCGCGGAGACGAGCTGATGATGCAGGGCTTCACGTTCGAGCACGACGGCCGCACCTACGACTGCACGGTGGAGCGGCGTACCGCGCCGCCGGCGGGGTGGTGGTGGTGGTTCGCCGTCTCCAGGGACCAGCAGCGCTACGCGCCCTTCGAGGTGGCCGCCGGTGACACGCAGGGCTCGGTCCGGGCGCGCATCACGGCCTACTACGAGAACCTCCTGGTCGTGCGCGCACGGCCGCCGGAACCCCGTTTCCGTTTTTCCCGGCCGGGCCGGCCGCCGGCACAAGCCAAGTCCTGACCGGCGCGCCGTCACCGCACCCCGATCCGCCTCACCAGCTCGGCGTAGCGCGGATCTCCGCGAAGCGGCTCGTACCCCGGATCGAGATGCAGGTAGATCAGCCCGCCCGATCGCGCCTGGAACGCGCGCTCGAGTGACGCGAAGGCGCGTTCGAGGTCGCCCACGGCGGCATACCCCATCGCCAGGGCCTCGGCGCGCACGTACCGCTGCCGGGACTCATCGGCCAGCCGCGCGAGGATCTCCTCCGCTTCGTCGCGCCGCCCGAGCGGCGCAAGCGCCCGGACGATGAAGGCGTCGTAGGAGCGCACGCTGGACTCGAGGCCCTGCCCGCGGCGATACCACTCGAGCGCCTGTTCCGGCCTGCCTTGCGCGAGACACGCCGAGCCGATGTCGAGGTAGGCCTGGAAGTACTCCGCGTTCAGTTCCATCGTCTGGTGGCTCTGCGCGATCGCGGCTTCATACTCCTTCGCGTAGAGCAGGAAGCGGCCGAGCCAGCGGCTGTATTGCGGGTAGAGCGGATCGAGCGTGAGCGCCTTGCGCATCTCGCCGATCGCCTCGCCCAGGAGACCGACCGCGGGAAGCGCGCTCCCGAACGCCCAGTGCGCCTCGGCATAGTTGGGATTCAGCGTCACGGCCTGGCGCAGCTGCTTCTCCGCGCCGGCGAAATCCCACTCGTACCAGCAGAGCACCTTGCCGAGCGAGGTCATCGCCTCCGCAAGCTCGGGATCGTGCTGGAGGGCCCGCGTGGCCGCGGCCTTCGCCCTCGGGTAGGCGTCGTCGGGCGCCACCCAGTCGTCGGCCAGGCTGCACCAGCAGTCCGCCATGCCGGCGTACGCGCGCGCGTAGCCGGGATCCTGCAGGAGCACGTGCTGGAAGAACTCGATGCTCTTCCGCAACCCGCTCTCGGTGAATCGCGCGAAGAAGAAGCGCCCCTTCAGGTAGAGATTGTACGCCTCGAGGTTCTTCGTCGGCACGACGAGCTGTCCCGTGTCGCTCGCGAGCCGGAGGCGGAGCGCCTCCACGATCGCGCGGGAGATCTCGTCCTGGATCGCGAAGACGTCCTCGAGCTGCCGGTCGTACGTCTCCGACCAGAGATGGTACCCGTTCTCGACGTTTACCAGTTGCGCCGTGATGCGGATGCGGTTTCCGACCTTGCGCACGCTCCCCTCGAGCACCGAGCCGACGCCGAGCTTCTCGCCCACCTGATGGACGTCCACTTCCTTGCCCTTGAACGCGAAGCAGGAGCTGCGCGACGCGACCTGCAACCCGGGCACCTTCGCGAGCGCGTTGATGATCTCCTCGGTCATCCCGTCCGAGAAATACTCGTTCTCCGGGTCGGCGCTCATGTTGGTCAGCGGCAGCACGGCGATCGCCTTGGGGGCGGGCGCGCTCTTGACCTCGGGCGGCGTCCGCTTCGTGCCGCTCTCGCCGTCGCGGAGGATGGCGCGGAGCGCGTCGGCGAACTCCGCGCCGGTGCGGTAGCGGTCCACCGGCGTGCGGGCCAGCGCGCGGCTCACGGCGTCGTCCACCGCCTCGGGCACGTCGCGGGTGGTGCGCACCCTGGGCACGGGCGACACGTAGCGCTTCGCGATGATCGCCTGTGCCGTGGGACCGGTGAAGGGCGGCTCGCCGCTCAACATCTCGTACAGCACGCAGCCCAGGCTGTAGAGATCGCTCCGGCCGTCCACGTCGCCCTCGCCGCCGGACTGCTCCGGGCTCATGTACGCGGGAGTGCCGACCGCCATGCCGGTCTGCGTGATGGACTTTCCGCCGGAGAGCGCCTTGCCGATGCCGAAGTCGGCGACCATCGCGGAGCCCTCGTGGAGCAGGATGTTCTCCGGCTTGACGTCGCGGTGCATCACCTGATTCCGGTGTGCGTAGTCCAGCGCCGAGGCGACCTCGAGCGTGATCCGGAGGGCTTCGGGCACCGAAAGCTGCTTCTCGCGGTCGAGCAGCTCGCGCAGCGACCGCCCCGCCATGTTGGGCATCACGTAGAAGAGGAGTCCGTCGGCCTCGCCGGAATCGTAGACCGGGAGGATGTGCGGGTGATTGAGGCGTGCGGCCATCTTGATCTCGCGCAGGAACCGTTCGGCGCCGATCTCGGCGGAGATCTCCGGACGCAGCACCTTCAGCGCCACGTCACGGTCGTGCCGGAGGTCCTGGGCGAGAAAGACGATCGCCATCCCACCCTCGCCCAGCTCGCGACCGATGGTATATCGGCCGCGGAGGCCGAGTTCGAGGCGCTGCGCGAGAGTCGTCACGGATGCAACGTGAGCTTCTGCACGCGCCAGTTCAACAGCTCCGCCACCCAGAGCTCGTTCTCCGATGGGCACGCGATTTCGTGCGCCCATCCGAACTGCTTCGGCTCCTTCCCGGCTTCTCCCAGCACGCCGAGCACCTTGCCCTCGAGCGTGAGCTTGTAGATCCGGCCCGGCACCGCGTCGACGCTGTAGAGCACCTGATTCGGCCCGGGCGTGATGCAGATCGCCCACGGTGCGCCGGACACGGCGAGCGGATTCGCGCCTGCCGACGGCATCGCGCCGGCCATCACGTTGGGTTCCTTCGTGAACGGCACGTCAATCGTGAACTGCCGGAGGAAGATGCCGTCGGGGTCGAACACCTGAATGCGCCGGTTCGAGCGGTCGCCGACGTAGATGTTCCCCTGGGCGTCGTTCGCGATGGTGTGCAGGAGATTGAACTTCCCGGGCTCCGTGCCGCGCTCGCCCCACGTCTTCAGCCAGCGGCCGTTCCGGTCCACCTTCACGACGCGCGAGTTGCCGTAGCCGTCGGCGATGAAAGTGTTGCCCGCGAGGTCCCAGGCGACGTCGGTCGGCCGGTTGAACGTGCCCCAGCGGGGTCGGGGCGGCGTCCCCGGCGCCGGCGCGGCGGGCGCGGCCTCGACGGCTTCGTCGCGCCGGCCGAGCACCATCAGCACGCGACCCGCGGGACTGAACTTCACGATCACGTTCGTCCCTTCGTCGGCCGTCCAGATGTTGCCGTCCCGGTCCACGCGCACGGTGTGCGCGAAGGCGAAGCCGTAGAGGTCCTTTCCGATCTCGCGAAGAAACGCGCCGTCGGGACCGAACTCGAAAAGCTGTGAGGCGCTCGCACCGTGCACCGTGCTGCGCACGCCGGTGCGGCTGAAGACAAACACGTGCTTCGCGGCGTTCACGGCCACGCCCGCGACTTCGCCGAAGTGAACGCCCGGCGGTAGTTTCAGGACGTCGGTGCGTGCGTCAAACCGGATCTCGGGGACGGGCTGCTGCGCGGTCGCGGCGGACGTGATCACGATGCCGAACAGGGCGACGGACCAGCGTTTCACAGGGGCTCCTTGCAGATGACGGCACATGAAGGTGCAGCCGCGGCAGGCAAATTGCACCCCGGCACCGCTTCGCGGCGCGCGTTGCTCGCCTCGGCCGCGGGGATCCGAAGGTGACGAGCGGTTCGTCCGACGCCCGCCCGAGCGACGTGTTCGACGCCGGCCCGCGGCCGGCGGGGCTCCGTTACTGCTTTGGCTCGGTCGCGCTACGTTTCGTGGAGGCGCCGCAGGCCGCCGCGTAGCGAGACGCAGGACCGACCTTTCTTTCGGGAGTTCCGCCCGTGCCCACCGACCGCCGCACCTTCCTCGAGCGCTCAGCCGCCGCCGTGGGCGGCGCCCTCGCGCTCGGCGCCGCCCGCACGCTCGCGCACGCCGCCGCTCCGCCGGCGGCGCGCGAATCGCCGCGACCGGGCGCGCGCGCGAGCGCCTCCCTCCACATCCTCGTCCTCGGCGGCACGGGCTTCACCGGCCCCGAGCAGGTGGAACACGCCCTCGCGCGCGGTCACCGCGTGACGGTCATCAACCGCAACCGCACGCGGCCCGACTTCTTCAAGGGCAAGCAGGGGGTCGAGCAGCTGATCGGCGACCTGAGCGGCGACCTGAGCGCGCTCAAGGGCCGGAAGTTCGACGCCGTACTCGACATTCCGACCACCGCCCCCTACTGGGTCCGCAACGCCGCGCAGTACCTCGCGGGCAACGTGAAGCACTACACGTTCATCTCGACGATCTCGGTCTATCCGGACAACTCGGAAGTTGACAAGGACGAGAATGAACCGACGACCCCGCTTCCTGCGGGCCTCGATCCGTATACGAATGACTCGGCGCTGTGGGGGCGGAACTACGGCGCGCTCAAGACGTTTTCCGAGAACGAAGTCCGCAAGCACCACGGCGAGCGCACGCTGATCATCCGCCCGGGGCTGATCGTCGGGCCACTCGACCGCTCCGACCGGTTCACGTACTGGCCGGTGCGCATTGACAAGGGCGGGGAAGTGCTCGCGCCCGGGAATCCGACGGATCCGGTGCAGATCATTGACTCGCGCGACCTCGCCGAGTGGACCATCCGGATGATCGAGGCGCAGGAGACCGGCGTCTACCACGCGACGGGCCCCCAGGCGCCGCTCTCGATGGCCGAGATGCTCTACGGCATCAAGGCGATCACGACGGCCGGAGCGCAGTTCACGTGGGTGCCGGCCGAGTTTCTCGCCGAGCAGCAGGTGCGCGGGTGGCGGCACATGCCGGTCTGGATGCCGCCGACCGGCCGCACCGCGGGCTTCTCGCGCTACAGTGTGAAGAAGGCCGTCGCGAAGGGCCTCACCTTCCGGCCGCTCGCCGTGACGGCGAAGGACACGCTCGAGTGGCACACGACGAGGCCGCCGGCGGAGCAGCAGCGGATGGCGGACGGCGGACTTGCGGGCATCTCCGCCGCGAAGGAGGCCGAAGTGCTCGCGGCGTGGAAGGCGAAGCAAGCGTCGGGATCGTAGCCCCACGGGAAGCGGCCGCAGGCCGACCAACGGCGTTCAGGAGACACCATGATGACCACCACTCGTCGCGGTTTCGTGAAGACCTCGGTCGCGATCACCGGCAGCGCGATCGCGGCCGGCGTGCTCCCCTCGCCCGGAGCGGCCGAATCGTCGGCCCCGCGGCCGGCGGCCTCGCGGCGCCGCGTCGGCCGCGCTCCGGCCCCGCTCAACATCCTCATTCTCGGCGGCACCGGCTTCACCGGCCCCGAGCAGGTGGAGTACGCGATCGCCCGCGGCCACCGCGTCACGCTTTTCAACCGCGGCCGGACGCGGCCGGGGCTCTTCAAGGGAAGGGTCGCGGAAGAACTGATCGGCGACCTCGGCGGCGACACGAGCGCGCTCGCGGGGAAGACGTTCGACGTCGTGATTGACAATCCGACGACCGCTCCGGCCTGGGTCCGCAACGCCGCGAAGTACCTCGCCGGCCACGTGAAGCACTACATCTTCATCTCCACGACGTCCACGTACAGCGACCAGAGCATCATCGGGCTCAACGAAGAGAGCCCGACGGCGGTGCTTCCGGAGGGCGTTGATCCGTACTCGCTCGATCCACAGGTGCATGGCCGCAACTACGGCGCACTCAAGGTGCTCGCGGAGAAGGAGACGCAGAAGCACTACGCCGGCATCTGGACCGTCATTCGCCCCTGCCTCATCGTCGGGCCGCTCGACCGCACGGATCGCTTCACCTATTGGCCGGCGCGGATTGACCAGGGGGGCGAGGTGCTCGCGCCGGACAAGCCCGACGATCCGTGCCAGTTCATTGACTCGCGCGACCTGGCCGAGTGGACGATCCGGATGGCGGAGGCGCGCGAGTTCGGACTCTACAATGCGATCGGGCCGGCGCATCCGCTCACCATCGCGGGAATGCTGTACGGCGTGAAGGCGGTCACGACGGCGGGGGCGCAGTTCACCTGGGTGCCGTGGGAGTTCCTGCAAGCGCAGAATGTGCGGCCGTGGCGGCACATGACCGTGTGGCAGCCGCCGTACGGCCGGACCGCGGGCTACCAGCGGCGCAGCGCCGCGAAGGCGCTCGCGAAGGGACTGACCTTCCGGCCGCTCGCGGTCACGGCCCGGGACACGCTCGACTGGCACAGGACGCGCCCACAGCAGGAGCAGGACGCCACGCTCGCCGGGACGATCAACGGGCTGGCGATGACGCGCGAGGCCGAAGTGCTCGCGGCGTGGAAGGCGAAGCGGGCGGAGACGCCCTGACGGCGCGCGGCGGGCCCGGCCGCTCGGCGCTCGACCGCCTGCTGGCGCGCGCCGTGGAGGTGCGGCCGCACGAGGTGCGCGCGATGCTCACGGCGTTCGCGTACTTCTTCTTCGTCCTGAGCGGATGGTTCGTGCTGCGTCCGATTCGCGACGCGATGGCCGCGGCATCGGGTGTCTCGCAGCTCCCGTGGCTCTTCGCCGGCACGCTCACGGCGATGCTCATCTGCAATCCGCTCTACTCGGCCCTCGTCGTGCGCTTTCCGGTGCGACGGTTCATCCCGATCACGTACCACTTCTTCGTCGTCAACCTGCTCGCGTTCTACGTGTTGATGCGCGTCGTTTCGCCGTCGGAAGGCTCCTCGGTGGACGAGTGGGTCGGTCGCGTCTTCTTCGTCTGGACCAGTGTCTTCAACCTCTTCGTCGTGTCGGTGTTCTGGTCGTTCCTGGCGGACGTCTTCGGGAGCGAGCAGGGGAAACGGCTCTTCGGTTTCATCGGCGTCGGCGGGACGCTCGGTTCGATCGCGGGATCGGCTGCCACCGCGTTCCTGGCCTCCACGATCGGGACGGTGAACCTGTTGCTCGTCTCGGCGGTGCTGCTCGAATGCGCGGTCGCCGCCGTGTTGCTCTTTCCGTCCGGCCCTCGCGCGGGCGCCCCGGCCGTAGCCGGCGTCGCGGGCGTCGCGGGCGTCGCGGGCGTCGCGGGCGTCGCGGGCGTCGCGGGCGTCGCGGGCGTCGCGGGCGTCGCGGGCGCGAGCGCGATCGTAGCGCTCGACCAGACGCCGATCGGCGGCAGCGTCTGGGCCGGTGTCACGCGCATCGTGCGCTCGCCGTATCTCCTCGGGATCGCGGCCTTCCTCGCGCTCTACACCATCGGCTCGACCTTTCTCTACTTTCAACAGTCGGATCTCGTCGGCCGGTTCTACGCCGACCGCGCGGCGCGGACGACGGTCCTCGCGCAACTCGAGCTCGCGGTGCAGGTGCTCACGGTCGTCACGCAGATCTTCCTCACCGGGAGAATCATCCGCTGGTTCGGGCTCGGGGCCGCGCTCGCGTTCGTTCCCCTCCTCGGCGTGGTCGGGTTCGCCGGCCTCGGGGCGCTCCCGATCTTCGCGACGCTCGCGGTGTTCACGGTGCTGCGCCGGGCGGGGAACTTCGCGCTGATGAACCCCGCGATGGATGTGCTCTTCACGGTCTCGACCCGGGAGGACAAGTACAAGGCGAAGAGCCTGATTGATACTTTCGTCTATCGTGGCGGCGACCAGATCGGCGCCTGGGGTTACGCGGGGCTCGTGGCGCTCGGCCTCGGTTTCGCGCAGATCGCGTTTTCCGCGGTGCCGATGGCGGCGGTCGCGCTCGTCCTCGGGCTCTGGCTCGGGCGCCGCCAGGCGGAGCTGGCCGGCGAGCGACCGGGCGCGGCGCCGGCGGTGGCGTGACGCGGCGCTCTGTCGGGGGCGCGCCTCCTCTCCATCCCCGTTAGCGTATGGCGATCGTCTCGTTCTTCAAGTCACCGGCGCGTTTCCGATCGTGGCTCGAGGCACACCACGCGGTCGCGGCCGAGGTGTACGTCGGCTTCTACAGGAAGGACTCCGGCCGGACCGGGATCACGTATCAGGAGGCGCTCGACGAGGCGCTCTGCTTCGGCTGGATTGACGGCGTCCGGCGGAGCGTTGACGCGCTGAGCTACACCAACCGCTTCACGCCCCGCAGGCCGACGAGCGCCTGGAGCGCGGTGAACGTGCGGCGCGTCGCCGAGCTGATGAAGCTCGGGCGCATGCGTCCGTCGGGGATCGCGGCGTTCGAGCGGCGCGATCGCGGGAAGCCGGCCGGCTATTCGCGGCAAGACCTGAGCCGCTCGCTCGATGCGTCCGGTAAGCGGCGGTTCAAGGCGAACCCGCGCGCGTGGACCTTCTTCCGGTCGCAGCCACCCGGCTATCAGCGCACGGTGAGCGGGTGGGTGATGAGCGCGAAGAAGGCGGAGACGCGCGAGCGGCGGCTCGCGCTCCTGCTCGAGGACTCGGCCCACGGGCGACGGTTGGCGATCCTGGCTCGCCCGGTGAGCGTCAAAGGGGAACGCCCCGTCCGGCGCTCGCGCCGAACGGGGCGTTCCTGAACGCCCGCGGAGGCGGAGCGCTACGGGAGCAGGGCAGTGCCGGGGCCGGTGTTCCCTCGGTGGCAGGTCACGCAGCCGATTCTTCGCGGCTGCCCGCCACGACCGGCGCCCATCTTGGAGAGGTGGTCGGCGTTGATGGCGGCGACCATCTGGATCATGATGCGCGAGGTCCGCTTGCGGGGCAGGGAGTCCGAGTCCCAGCTCGACTGCAGGTGGCAGCCGGTGCAGTTCAGGGAGAGCGCCCGGCCGAAGTTCTGGTCCATCGCGGTCAGGAACTGGCCGGCCGGCACGTCCTTGAGCAGCTGCACGTTCTTGTAGACGGTACCGGCCGGCTCGTTCTCGCGGCCCGCGATCTGCGCCATCAGCTCCTTGACGGTGGCGGCGCGCAGTTGCGTGAGGGAATCACGCCGCGCGGCGCGCTGCTCGGGCGTGAGCGGTGGCCCGCCGCGTCCGCCGCCCGGCGCAGCGCCCGGCTGCCCTGGCCGCCCCGGTTGTGCAGCGCCCGCGGCCTGACCGCGGCCCGCCGCCGGTGCCGCGCCGCCCCCGGCTGCCGCGACGGGCGCCGGCGTGGGCGCCGGAGCGGGCGCCGGAGCGGGCGCGGGCGCCGCCGCGGGCGCGGGCCCTCCGGACGACGAGCACGAGATTCCCGCGACGAGAACGAGAGGGAGGGTCAGTCGAATGGCCCGAGACATGCAAGCTTCTCCGTGTGGGGGCAGCGCTCTGGGAAACGTGCCCGGTCCGAGAATCGTGGTTCGCGGCAAGCCGCTAACGATGCGCGCGACTGTTCGGCTGTCAAGAGCGCATTCTCGCATCGCCTGCGCCGTCGGGGAGACGATCAGCGCGAGCGAGGCGGATCGCGCCCGCAGGTCAGAGCGCGGCGAGTGAGTCGGGAAACGTCACGGCGCGCGTCGGACGCTCGCCGCGCATCGCCGTGTCGAGGTGGAGCAGCATCGCTCCCACGCCCGCCGCGCCCTGCATCCATCCGGTCTGCGCTGCGACGTCGGTCGGGGACACGCGATTCTCCGCCTGCACCCACCGCTCGGCATGCCCGTCCGTGGTGCCTCGGAGGAGCAGGTCGTCGGCGTGGCGGCGCGCTTGCGCGAGGTCACGCGCGTCGTTCGAGCGCTCGTGGCGTACGAGGAAGTACTCCGCCACGCCGGCGTTGCCGCAGCACTGCGAGATGTTGTTCCAGAAGCCGGCGGTGCGCTGCTCGGGCACGCCCTGCGCGACCGTCCCGCGTGCGAGCGCATCCGCGGTGGTGCGCCACGCGACATCCCCATCAATCACGCCGAGGCGCTCGAAGAGCCGGGCGGTACCCGCGGCGCCGTGGCACCAGCTCAGATAGAAGAGGTCCGCGCCGTCGTCGTCCCGCGGGTTGCGATGATGGCGGATCGCGATGCCGTCGCCCGAGGGCACGGCGATCGCGCGCAGGTAGCGCGCGCCGTCCGTTGCGGCCTCGAGGTGCGCGCTCTCGCCGCCCTGCTGCGCGAGCGTGGCAAGGAAATACGCGACGCCCGCCGTGCCGTGTGAGAAGTTGGGATACTCACGCTCCAGCGTGACACTCGGCATCCACCGGCGCTGACCGTCGGCGACCGGCTTCGCGAGCGCGAGCAGCCTGTCGGCCGCGCGGCGCGCCAACGCCGTCGCCTGGTCGCCCAGCAGATCGCGGCTCGTGAGGAGCACGAGGCCGATCCCCGCGCTGCCCGCGATGATGTCGGTGCTGTCGTTCCACGCCACTCCGCCCGTTTCCGCGGCGCGCGCGGCAGCGGCGAGCGCGTTCGCGCCGCGACGCGCGGCGGCACGCAGCTCCTCGCGCCCGGCCGCGCGGTGCGCCGCGCGAAGCACGAAGACGTGCCCGGCAAGCCCTTCGTACAGCCCCGCCTGCCGCACCGCGCCGCCGGGCTCCGGGATCGTCGCCGCGAGGTCCAGCGCGCCGCGTACGCCCTCGTCCAGAAACCGGTGCTCGCCGGTCGCGGCGTACAGCTCGAGGTAAAACAGGATGACGCCGGGCACGCCGCTGTAGAGCGAGCGCTCCGGAGCCCCCCGCCTCGCGTCGCCGGGCGTGCACGGCCACGTGCGTCCATTGGTGGTGGTGATGGCGGTGGAGCGAATCCATCGCTCGGCGCGCAGCGCCGCATCGAGGTACGGGCGCTCGGCCAGGCCGCGCGCCACCGCGCGACGCCACTCGGCGAGAAGCGCGCGTGGCAGCGCCGGGAGCGCGACGCCGGCGCAGGCGCAGGCGCGCAACAGGTCGCGGCGGGAGAGCTGGCTCATCACTTCACGTTGCGCCCGATGGCGCGCCGAGGCAAGGGCGCCAGCGACGCAGGGCGCCCGGCGGGCGTCGCGCGTGCGCGAGGCGCGACGTCACGACGACGCCACGCCGCCGCCGCGGCCCGCGCCCCTACGGCTTCCGCGGCGTCGGCGCGGGCGCTCCCTGCGGGATGGCCGCGCCGTCGTGCCGCGGATCGCTCGCGCCGAACTTCACGCCGGCCCCGTTCAGCATCACGGCCTGTCCGTAGCCGAACGTGCCGGTGCGCGGCCCGCGCACCTGCACCTCGTGCCCGAGCGCGCGCAGCTGCTCGATGGTCGCCGCCGGGACACGGGACTCCACGTTCACGTCGCACCGATCGAACGAGCCCTTCGTGAAGCGCCCCGCCTCGAGCGCCTGCTGGATGGTCATCCCGAAGTCGGCGACGTTCGATACGAACTGTGCGTGCGCCTGCGACTGATTCCAGCCGCCCATGATGCCGAAGCCGATCTTCACATCGCCCCGTTGCATGAAGGCGGGAATGATCGTGTGGAGCGGCCGCTTGCGCGGCGCGATCGTGTTGGGCCGGCCGGGCTCGAGCGTGAAGAGCGCGCCGCGATTGTGCAGCACGAAGCCCGTGCCCCTGGCGACGAATCCGGAGCCGAACTCGGAGTAGTTGCTCTGGATGAGCGAGACGACGTTGCCGTCCCGGTCAATCGCGCTCAGGTAGATCGTCTCGCCGGCCGCATCCTCGAGGCCCGAGAGCTGCACCGGCTCGACCCGACAGTTCGCCTTCGACTCGTCAATGAGCTTCGCGCGCGCGTCCGCGTTCGCGGCGCTCATCAACCGCTCGACGGGCAGCGCTGAGAACTTCGGATCGCCGATGTACCGGAGCAGGTCGGCGTACGCGAGCTTCTTCGCCTCGATCTCCACGTGCATCGCCTTCGCGCTGTGAAAGCCGTACTGCGCGATCGGGAAGCGCTCCATGATGTTGAGCATCATCAGGGCCGCCATGCCCTGGCTGTTCGGCGGCATCTCGTAGACGGTCCAGCCTCGATACGTCGTCGAGATGGGTGTCACCCACTCCGGTTTGAACTCCCTGAGGTCGGTGGCGGTCATCGTGCCGCCCGCCTCCTGGATCGTCGCGAGGATCGCGTCCGCCGTAGGCCCGGAATAGAACCCCGCCGTTCCCCGCTGCGCGATGCGGCGGAGCGACGCGGCGAGCGTGGGGTTCCTGAAGACCTCGCCCGCGCGCGGTGCGCGGCCGTCAATGAGATAGGTCGCCTTGAACTCCGCGCTTGCCGACTCCCGGCGCGCCGCGCCCGACCACATCCCGGCTGTGATCTCCGCCACCGGGAATCCGTTCTCGGAGTGGTAGATCGCTGGTGCGAGGAGCGTCTCAAAGCTCATCGTGCCGAAGCGCGAGCGCAGCGCCTCCCATCCGGCCACCATCCCGGGCACCGTCACCGTGTGGATGCCGCGCGGCGCGCGTGCGGCGTTCACTTTCGACGCGACGAACTCGGCAGTCATGCCCGTCGCCGCCCAGCCGCTCGCGTTGAGTCCGTGCACCTTGCCCGTCTTCGCCTCGTAGACGATCGCGAAGAGGTCGCCACCGATGCCGTTCATCATCGGCTCGGTGAGGCCGAGCACCGCGTTGGCCGCGATCGCCGCGTCAATGGCGTTGCCGCCCTGCTCGAGCATCCGCACGCCGGCCGCGGACGCCAGCGGCTGGCTCGTGGCGACGATGCCGAGCGTCGAGGCGATCATCGAACGGCCGGAGACGACGAGGGGCTGGCCCGAGGTGGCCGCCCGGCCCGTGCGTGCGGTGTCGGGTTGCGCCAGCGCCGGCTGTGCGGTGGCGACGCAGAGAAGCACTGCGGCGCACGCGATCTCGCGAGGACTCGGGCTCATTTGTACCGCACTCCGTGCTTGATGACGATGTCCACCCGTTGCAACAGAGCAATGTACCGCAGCACGTCTCCGCGCACCGCGATGATGTCGGCGAACTTGTCGGGCGTCACCGTACCGACCTCCCTGTCCACCTTCATCGCCACGGCGGGCCAGTACGTGGCCGCGCGGATCGCGAACATCGGGTCCACGCCCAGCTCGCGCACCCACGTGTCGAGCTCGTTCCACGTGGACATGCTGTGGAACTTCATCGGAATGCCGGAGTCCGTGCCGATGAGCATCACGACGCCCGACTCCCGGAGCTGCCCGAACTTCCGGGCAAGCGTCGGGCGGCGGCTCGGCGTCATCTGGAAATAGGCGAGCTGGTCGGGCTGCGCGATCGAGCGCCTGATGTCGAGCACGACTGAATCCGGCAGTCCGACCTGCCACGAGGGATCGTCGTTCGCCTCGGGGTTGTCGCGCTTGTATTCGTAGTTGAAGAGCCCTTCGATCGTGGGCGTCCAGAAGAGCGGGCCGGCGGCGCCCCGCGCGGTGCGCTCGCGCAGCATCGCGATGATGTCGGCGGGATACTCGGGCGCCGCGGCGAGGCCGGTATGCTCGAAGTTGTCCACGCCGGCCGCGAGCCCGCGACGGATTTCGTCCGGACGGTGCGAGTGCGCGACCACCATCAGCCCCGCTTTGTGGGCTTCGTCCACGACCGCGCGGACTTCTTCCATCGTCATCTGGTCCTGGTCAATCAGCTTGATGACGTTGACACCGGCTCTCGCGAGCTGCCGGACCTTCTCGCGCGCGTCACTCTCGCCGGTGACGCCCCAGCGGAACGCCTCGGTGCCGGGGTACGGCGCGTGCTGGATGAAGGGGCCCGAGACGTAGAGTGTGGGGCCCGGGATCTTCCCGGCGTTCACCGCGTCTCGCACTGCGAGGCTCGCCGCGAGCGGACCGCCCAGGTCGCGCGCGCTGGTCACGCCGGCCAGGAGGAGCTGCTTCGCGGAGGCCGGCATGATCACCTTCTCGAACAGCGACGGGTAGGTCTTGTCCCAGTGGGCGTAGTCGCCGTGCCCGTTGATCATCAGGTGCACGTGCATGTCCCAGAGGCCGGGCAACACGCTCATTCCCTCGGTCGAGATCACCTCGGCGCCGCGGGGAACCGCGAGCGAGCCGACCGTTCCGACGGCGGTGATCCGCTCGCCGTCAACGAGGATGACGCTGTTCCGGACCGGCGCGCCGCCGTTGCCGTCAATGAGCGTGCCGCCGACGAGGGCCTTGAGGCGGGCGCTGCCCTGCGCGCCGAGTGACGCGGCCGACGCGCAGAGCAGGAAGAGGGAAAGAGTGCGACGCATCGGCGGCCTCGGGGAGCGGGACGCCGATCAAGCTACGGAAGGGCGAAGGGACCGGCAAACGCGACCTCAGCGTCCCACGCGGAGGCCGACGGAGAAGTAGTGACGCGCGTCGTTGGACGCAGGGCCTGTGAAACTGTTCAGCAGGGGCGTCACGCCTTGCCCGGAAACTCGACCGGCCTCCGTGACGATTCTCGCCCAGCGCAGGTCGTATGACCCGCCCACGAAAAGCTGGTCGCGGTTTCCGCGCAGGGAGTAGCGTTCCGTTCCGGAGATGCTCGCAGCTCCACTCCACACGCCGAGCACGTCTACGCTCCCATCAATCGCGTTCTGCCCGAACCCCACGGAAGCGCCAAAGCGACCGAACCGCTTCGAGACTGTGCCGCGCCAGTTCTGAGACTTGAGCCTGAGGTCCCTCAGCTCAGCGCTGCCGGCTGCGCCGCCCGGTGGGCCGAACGTGATTCGGCCCAGTGAGACCGCCGGCAACCCATGGTTCATCCAGGTCAGCGCGATTCCCGGCAGTCGGGAGGTTTCCCCCAGAACGCCGAGGCGCACCCCCGCTCCGACTGCCCAGCTGTCATTCAGCGACAACGACCCGGACGAGAGGCTCGGCATGTGGGTCGCGCTGAGGAGCAGGTCGGCTCCGAGCACGTGAACATCTCCCTCGGAATACCCCCGCCAGAGACCGAGGCCGAACGTCGCAGTCACGGGCGTGAGTCGCTGCGAGACGATGTTCAATTCCGAACGCCGAGGAGCGGTGCTCTGCGCCGCCGGTTGCTCCGCAGAGGGGAACGCACCGGAAATCGCGCGTGTGCGCACCTCGAGCGTCGTCTTGCCGAATCCACCCAGGGTGCCGCTCGAGCCGCCGAGGCCGCTGCCGGACGCGACCGCGTCCGAAAGTTCGGTGGCGATGAACGCCGCCAGATCCCGTCCCTTGACGCAGACGTCCGCGACGTTGCCGGTGCAGCGCGGAGGGACGTACGAAGGAAAGTCGTAACAGGCCGTTGCCGCCGGAGCGAGCGTGACGACCAGCGCGTAGCCGGCTGCGCGCGATGTCCATCGTGTGTTGAGACGCATTTCGGATCCTCCTGTTGGGACTCGTGGTCGCGACGCCGGTGACCGTACCCGGCTCGCCGCTGAGAGAGTGATCGGGCGCGCTACGGCCACCGCGGCCACTTCACCGCCGGCCGGGTCTCGGAGATGCGCTGGCCCGGGTGCACCTGAAGCGTTGCCGCGGGGGGCGCGACCGCTGCGGCCACCGCCGCCGGCCGGCGCGCGAGAACCACTCCGGTGTTCGGCGCAACGTCCGTGGCGCGACCGTATGTGCCGAAGACCGCGGTGAGACTCAGGTTGCCGTCATCACGCCCGAGCTTGCTCAACGGGACGCGGATGGTCACCGAGTCTCCGTCGAAGCGGACGGCCACCCGGCCCAGCGATCCGTCCAGGCCATAGAGCTCAACCGACGTCTCGTCGCCACCGAACAGACT
The DNA here is from genome assembly GCA_035286465.1 of Gemmatimonadaceae bacterium. Lineage (GTDB taxonomy): Bacteria > Gemmatimonadota > Gemmatimonadetes > Gemmatimonadales > Gemmatimonadaceae > Fen-1231. The sequence goes on from DATEDF010000111.1 coordinate 31,087, forward strand.
GATCTCGTATTCGATGCCCTGCTCGGCGTTGCCCCCGAAGATGTTGATGCCGGGCTCAACGCCGGTCGCCGCGCTCTCGTCAACGTCCAGATCAATGAAGCCGTACACGGAGTTCGCCGCATGGCGCGCGGGTGCGGAGATGTTCGCCGAAAAACGCAGAGTGAGCAGGAGGAAGTCGGGCGTGTACCGGCCGGTGATCGCGACAAGGTCGTGCGCGCGCGCCGAGCTTCCTGCAGTGGCTGGCATCGTGTCGGCAGCTGGATCGGCGGCGGAGAACCCCGCGACGCCGGGCCCGACCGCCGCGCACGTCACCTGCATCGCCACGGTCACGGTGTCGCCGGCAGCGAGGGAGAACGAGCGACTCACACTTCCGGCGAGTACGCAGTTCTCCTCGACGTCCGCGATGGCAATCTGGTGATCGCCCGGTGTGTAGCGCCCGAAGACGGCGGTGCGATTCGGATGGAGCCGGAGCGTGAACTCATCGAGCGTGATCACGTAGCCATCCGGATCGAGGTCCGTGCCCGCGGTCGCCGTGACGAGCCTGAGCGTTCCGGTGGTCGGCCTGCACGTCACGTTCTTCTCGATGCTCACTGCCGCGCCGGCCACGAGGTCAACAGCCTGCGCCGCCGCCCCGACGGCTGCGCAGTTGGCCGCGAGGCCGGCGAGTTCCACAAGGTGACTGCCGGGCGCGAGGTTCCTGACGGTCATCGTGCCGTTCGCACTCACCGTGCCGCGCGCGGCTCCGTTGATCGTGACGGCGTAGCCGTCGGGATCGAGCTCGACGCCGGTCGTGACGGTGTTGAGCACGAGGTCACCCGTGGTGCGCTCACACCGCACCGCGAAGAAGACCGTCACGGTGTCGCCGCCGCGGAGCGACAACTCGCGTGAATCCGTGCCGGCACCGCACCCGGCTGGGAGCTGCCGGAGCGCCACGACGTGCTTGCCGGCGGTCAGTCCGGCGGCCACGAAGTTCAGGTGCTCCGCCGACGACACGCTGATCGGCGTGCCGTTGTCCACCACGACGCCAAAGGTGAAGAGTGGATTGTCCACGGCGGATCGTGTGACCACTGCCACGGCGATCGCGCCCGGTGGCGGTGGCGGCGTGGGGCCGTGGGCGCACGCAGCGAGGAGCGTGCTCCCGAGCAGGCAGGCGAGGCGTTTCATGGTGCTCACTCCTTGGAAGGCGACGGAGCCGGCGCGAGCCGGTGGTCACCGGCATGCGGTTCGGCTCGTACGCGTCCAAGGTCGGGGCCGGAGAGGGACGGAGACATACAGCAACCGACGTAGTCGGCCGCCGGTGACGACGTAGGTCCGCTCGACCCGACGTTGGCGGAGGCGGTGCCAGGGGGTCGCCGGAACGCAAAGCGGCCGGTCGCATCCCCGACCGGCCGCCTCTTCGCTCTTCGCCCTTCGCCGTCGTTACGGCTCGTCCCCCGCCGCGCCCGCCTTCCCCTTGAGCGCGTCCGCGATCCGGTGCCTGAGGTCCGCGAGGTGCGCCTTGGTCATCCGGTCCGTCGCCTTCCCCTCGGCGGACTTGATCTCCGCATCGAGGGCGCGGAGCTCCGCGCGCACCGCCGGATAGATGTCAGAGAGCTTCGGGTCGAGCGCGGGCGCGGCGCCACGGCCACCTCCGCCTCCCCCACGCCCGCCGGCCGCCGCGGGCGCCGCCGGCGGCGGATTGATCTTGAGGTTCAGATTCTCGACGTACGCGCGCTGCAGCGCCCGGCGGTACACGTCAATCCTGGCGCCGGCGGCGAGCTCGCCGAAGAGGCCCGCCCGCACATCGGCGAGGAGCTCGACGAGCGAGTAGCCGTCGCCCGCCTTCGCCGACGCCTCGTACTCGCTCACGCGCAGGAGCTTCGCGTTCAGGAGCAGCGCGTTCAGGATCGCCGACTGCGCGGCGTGGATGCGCGCGACCTCGCCAGCCGGCTCGAGCCGGCGGAGGATGTTCTCATCGAGGAAGAACGTCGGCGTCTGGAACGCGTTCTCGTTCACGAAGCGCACCGCGGCCTGCATCCGCGCCCTGGGCACGGGCGTGAAGCGCGCGCCCTGCTGGCTGCCGTACTTCTCCTGCGAGAGTGCGCCGCCGACGATGTTCGTCACGTGCGTCAGCTCCGTTCGCCACTGGCCGATGAGCCGCGTGTAGATATCGGCGAGGTCCTCGTAGTCCTCCGTCGGCTTCACCGTCGCGGGAATCAGATATGCCATCGAGCGCTTGATGTTCTTGAGCCCCCAGCCCGTGGCCTTGATCGCGTCCTGGTCGCCCACCGCTTCCGTCTCCTCCTGCGGGTCGCTGCCCGACGCGCCCGACGTCGAGAAGCGCAGATACGGCTTCGCGTCCTGTTCGCGCGCCCACTGGTCGAGCGTCGCTCGCTCCTCCTCAGGCGTCTTCGCGCCCGGAATCGGCTTGTAGCCCCACATCGTCGCCCACTTGTCGTACGGCCCGATCACCGGCACGAGGAGGTCCACGGGCACGTTGTCCTCGGGCTGCACGAGGTAGTTGAAGCGCGAGTAGTCCATCAGCGTGGGCGTGTGGCCCCACTGCCGCAGGAACGACGCGCTGCGCAGCGAGTCCACCGGGTAGGTGCCGCTCGCCTTCATGTTGTGCTGGAAGCCGAGCGTGTGCCCGACCTCGTGCGCGACGACGTACTCGAGCAGCCGCCCCATCAGGTCGTCCGGGTAGGGGAACTTCCGCGCCCGCGGATCCACCGCCGAGACCTGAATGAAGTACCAGCTGAGCCCGAGTCGCTGGACGTTCTGGTAGAACTGGATGTGCGCGTTGATGATCTCACCCGAGCGCGGGTCGTGGACGTGGGGCCCCGACGCGTTCTCGGTGGTGGACGGCAACCAGCGCACCACGGAGTAGCGCGCGTCCTCGGGCGACCAGTCGGGGTCGTCCGGCGGGTCCTTCGCGATGATGCCGTTCCGGAAGCCCGCCGCCTCGAACGCCGGCTGCCAGTCCTCGATCCCCTTCTTGATCCACGGAATCCACTTCTTCGGGGTCGCCGGATCCACGTAGTAGACGATGGGCTTCACCGGCTCCGAGATGGCCGCGGTCGGGTCCTTCTTCTCGAGGCGATAGCGCGAGATGAAACACTTCTCGCTCACCTTGTTGTTGGCGTCGGTGTAATCGGTGGTGCGCTGGGCGAAGTAGCCGACCCGGTCGTCGCAGTAGCGGGCCATCATCGGCCGGTCCGGCAGCCGGTGGAAGCTCCAGCTCATCACGATCGTGTTGGACGGGTTGGTGTTCGTCGTTGCGCCCCGCCCGCCGGGCGCCGGGGCCGGCGCGGCAGCGCCGCGGCCTCCCGCCACCTGCTGCGCGAAGGTGAGCGTGGCGTAGACGTTCACGTTGTCGGGGAACGGGGTCGCGCTCTCGATCCACGAGCGCTGCAGGTCAATGGTGCCGGGCACGCGGCCGGCCGGCCCGATCTCCGCCGGCGGCTGCGTGAACATCCGCGTCACGTCAATCACCGCCGAGCTGTCGCGACCGTATGACTCGACGTTGAACACCGCGATGATGGGATTGACATTCGCATCCTGCACCGCGCGGTACTCCGGCGTCGTCGGATCGGCGATCGCCTCGTACGAGACGCTGCGTACGTAGATGCGGTTCTCGCGCCGCTCCCACCGGTACACGCGATTGCTCACCGCCTGGCCGCCGTAGCCCGTGCCGAGCACGGTGCGCGCGATTTCGGTCACGAGGAGCTGGTCCTTGCCGAGCTGGTCGCGCGGAATCTCGAAGAGCACGCGCGCCCCGATGCGGTGCACGGTGAAGAGACCCGGCCGCGACTTCGCATCGGCCGTCACCACGCGGCCATAGGGCTGTGGATTCGGCTCGGCGAGTGCTCCGCCGGCCCCGCCTGCCGCGCCGCTCTGGGCGCCGCCCTGCCCGCCGCGCCCGCCAGCGCGTCCGCCGCCCGGGCCGCCCGGCGTCTCCGGGGCCGTCGTGTCGGGGCGTGGCGCGGGTGCTCCTGGGCCCGCCCCGCGAGCGCCGCCGGCCTGCGGCGCTGGCGTCGGCGCGGGGGCCGGCGCGGGCGCCGGCGTCGAGCACGAGGCGGCTGCGAGGAAGAGCGCGGCCGCGGCGGAAATCACGAAATGACGCGTCATGGGTGGAGGATGGTCGGAGGGGAACGACCGAAACAGGGCAGAGTGACGCTCAGCGCGCCACCGTGTGAAGCGAAACGCACGCCGGGCCGGGAGCGTTGTCCGCCCCCGGCCCGGCGCCAGCGACCCCGGTCACGGCCGCACTCGCACCGGCGGGAGCGGCTTCGACCGGTCTTCGTAGGGTCGCAGGTTCCAGTCGAAGAAGGTCCAGGTGCGGCTCCACGAGTCAATCTGATCCGGCGAGTCCACGCGTGTGAGCGTGCTGTCCACGCGGCGGCTGAAGGCGTGGCCCACCGACCCGCCCCACGGCGCGGGATCCACGTAGATCTTGGTCTCGGCGAGGTCCGGCTTGAGCGCGCGCAGCGCGTAGACCATCTGCTGGTCCTCGACGAAGTCCACGTCCGTGTCGTTGGTCGCGACGTGCACGAGGATCGGCACCTTCAGCTTCTCGACGTGGTACACGGGCGAACGCTTGATGTACTCCGCGCGCTTCTCGAACGGGAGTCCCTGGATCCCCTCCTCGGCCGCGAAGCTCTCCTGATAGCCCGGGCCCTTGTACGACAGGCGGAACACGAGGTTCGACACCGGGACGATCGCCGCGCCCGCCTTGAACGGATGCTGGTCGCGGAAGAGCGCGTGCGCCGTGATGAAGCCGCCGTGGCTCCACCCCATCATCCCGAGCCGGTCCTGGTCCACGTACGGCAGCGTCTTGAGGAACTCGACGGCGGAGATGGCGTCGTCCACTTCCTTGCCACCGTAGTCAATGGCCATGTAATGCGTCTCGCCGTGCCCGGTGCTGCCGCGATAGTCGGGCGTGATTATCACGTAGCCGCGCTCGACGGCCTCCTTGACGAACGGGAGCATGTTCGTGCCCCAGTCGCCGTGCACGCCGCCGTGCACCCAGACCATCGCGGCGTGGCCCTTGGGGCCGCGCTTGGTGAGCGGCGCGAAGACGTATGCCGGGATCACCATCCCGTCCACGGTGCTCGGATAGGTGACCTTGCGGAACTCCATCACGCCCTTGCTGCGGGCGGCGTAGATGCTGTCGGTGCGTCGTTTGGCCGCGATCTGCTGCTCGAAGTTCGCCTTGGGCAGGTCGGCGGGCCGGCTGCTCACGTAGAGCTGGCGTGCGCGCGTGCTGTCCATCACCCCCCTGAACTGACGGACGCCGCCACGTCCGCCACGACCACCGGCCGTCGTGTCCGCGCCGCCGCGACCGCCGCGGCCCGCGGTCGGGGGAGGAACCTGCGCGAGCAGGGTGCAAGGGAGCGCGAGAAGGGTCGCGACCTTCGCGACGTGCGCAAGCGAGCGGAATGTGGAGCGGGCGCGGGTGGACATCGGTGCCTCGGAGCGGTGTGGGTACGATGCGGCTTGGCAGGCGCAGCAGTTCTCTGAAGTTGCCCTCGCGCGATTCGCGCGGCCAGATGAGTTCCGTTGAATTAACGTGCGCGCTCAGCCGCAGCGTTGCCCCGCCAGGAACCAGCAGCGCGTCACGTCCGACGTCTTGAAGAGCTGGAGGAGCAACGCGCCCACCTTCTGGCGTGCCGCGCTCGCCGGGTGCGTCCCGTCGCCCGCGAAGTCGCTCACGACCCAGGTGAGCCCGTCGGAGCGCGCGCGCGTGCCGGCCGCCCACAGGTAGGATCCCCACGCCATCCACGGCGCCACGCCCGTGTCGTAACGCAGGTTGCCGGTGCGCGAGTCGCCCGGCAAGCCGGCCATCTGGTCCATCTGCGACTGGATCGCCCATTTCACCGAGAAGCCGTTCTCGTACGCGTACGGCTCCGGGTTGAGCGTGGTGGTCGCATACCCCGCGTAGATCCGGCTCGAGAAGAACACCTGCCGCAGGTTCGGATAGCGTGTCTTGAGCGCGCGCGCGATGCTCCCGAGGTACCCCTCGAGCACGTACGCATCGGAGGCGGGGTCGGGGAGCGACCGCGTCGGGCCCGCGTCGGCCACCTTGACCCACGCGATCTGCACCTGCTTCTCGCTCAAGCCCAGCGGCGTGAGCCACGACGTGCGGATGCGGTCGTATTCCACGCTCGTCGCGCTGGTCCACTGGTTCGCGGTCTTGCCGCCGGCGGCGCCGTTGACGATCACGAGCGTTGTGTGATTCACGGTCGCGTCGGCCGCCGCCTGCCCCATGAAGCTCGTGGACTGGCACGAGCCGGGGAGTCCCCCGTCGGAGCAGAACTCCTGCGTCGTGTTCGACATCCCGATCGAGAGGAGGACGTACTTGCCGCTCGCGGAGGGATTGCCGTTTGTGTCGAGGGGCTGAATCAGCGCTGCCGCCGCGAAGCCGGCGACGAGATGCGTGGAGGGAATCGTGTTCGAGCCGCCGGGGTAGAGACCGCCGGCGTAGCTCTTGTAGCAGCCCGAGCCGAGGTCGTTGAGCGGGACTTTCGTCGTGTCGGTGCCTCCGGCGCAGCTCGCCGGGCCCGAACCGTTCGGCGCGGCCGGCGCCCCTCTGCCGGCGCACGAGACGGTGGAGGCGGCAAGGGCGAACGCCGCCAGTCCGGGCAATCGCAGCTTCATCTCGCTCTCTCCTTGGCGTTCCGCGGGAGACATAGCGGAATCGCGCGCGCCTCGCCATTCTCCCCTCGCGTACCCGGAGGTCCAGTGATGCGAGCGACCCGATGACGGCCACCGCGGCCGGGCGGCTCCCCGGCAAGGCCGAGTTCGCCGAAGCGCGCCGGCGCGTCAGCGCGCACGCGCGGCACACGCCGCTCTTCACGTCGCGCACCCTGAGCGCGGCCACCGGCTTCGACGTGCGCCTCAAGGCCGAGATGCTCCAGAAGGGTGGCTCGTACAAGATCCGCGGGCCGCTCAACAAGCTGCCGCTCCTCACCGAGGACGAGCGCCGCCGCGGCGTGATCTGCTCCTCGGCGGGAAACCACGCGCAGGGCGTCGCGCTCGCGGCGGCGGTCCACGGCGTGAAGGCCGTGGTGGCGATGGCGAGCAATGCCACGCCATCCAAGGTCGCGGCCACGCGCGGCTACGGCGCGGAAGTCGTCCTCCACGGTTCCATCTGGGACGAGGCCGACGCCTTCGCCCGGCAGCTCGTCGAGGAGAAGGGCTACACCTACATCCACCCGTTCGACGATCTGCAGCTCATCGCGGGGCAGGGCACCGTCGGCCTCGAGATTCTCGAGGACTGGCCCGAGGCCGAGGTGCTCGTCGTGCCGATCGGCGGCGGCGGCCTCATCTCGGGCATCGCGCTCGCCGCCAAGTCACTGAACCGTCGGGTGAAGGTCATCGGCGTCGAGTCGTCCGGCTCGCCCGGCATGCTCGAGAGCGTGCGCGCCGGTCACGTCGTGACGCTCGAGCACGTGGACTGCATCATTGACGGCCTGCGGGTGAAGCGCGTCGGGACGCACACCTGCGAGATCGTGCGCCAGGCCGTGGACGACATCGTCACGCTCCCCGACGCGGAGATCTTCGACGCGATGCTCTGGGTGATGCACCACGCGAAGCTGGTCGTCGAGGGCGCCGCGGCCGCGCCGGTGGCCGCGCTCCTCAAGGGACTCGTGAAGGCACCCGCCGGCGCGAAGGTCGTCTGCGTGCTGAGCGGCGGGAACGTGAATCTCGAGCAGCTCCGGGGGCTCAGATGGAACTGAAGGAGGACGGCGACGCCATCACGCGGCGGGAGCTGCTCGCGGGCGCGGCCGGCGCACTCGGAGGCGCGGTGCTCGTGGGGATGCCCGGCCTCGCGGACGCGCAGCAGGGCAGGAGGCTGGCCGCGCCGCCGCCGCCGGGCCCCGAGGACCCCACCCGGCTTCAGGGCGCGCCCACCTCCGCCGTCGGCGCGCGCTCCCGATTCTACGCCCCCGCGCGCACCCCGACCGGTGACGTCACGGGCAGTTCCCTCACACCGCTGCAGGACCTGTGCGGCACCATCACCCCGGCCGACCTGCACTTCGAGCGACACCACGCGGGCGTGCCCCTGCTCGACCCCGCCCGGCACTCGCTCCTCGTGCACGGGCTCGTCGAACGGCCGCTGACCTTCTCGGTTGACGACCTGAAGCGCTTCCCGCAGGTCACGCGGGTCTGCTTCATCGAGTGCTCCGGCAACGGCCGCGGAGCGTTCCGCGACCCGAGACCGGAACTCACGCCCCAGCGCATCGCGGGCCTCACGAGCAACTCCGAGTGGACCGGCGTGCGCGTGCGCACGCTGCTCGAGGAGGCCGGCGCGAAGCGCGCCGCCACGTGGTGCCTCGCCGAAGGAGCCGACGCGTGCCTCCTCGCGCGCAGCATTCCCATCGCGAAGATGATGGATGACGCCCTGGTCGCGTGGGCGCAGAACGGCGAGCCGCTGCGCCCCGGGCAGGGATTCCCGATCCGCCTTCTCCTGCCCGGGTGGGAGGGCAGCGCCAACGTGAAGTGGTTGCGCCGCCTCGAGCTGGGATCGCGGCCCTCGATGACCCGGTGGGAAACATCCAAGTACACCGACCCCCTCGCGGACGGCACCGCGCGGCAGTTCAGCTTCGAGATGGACGCCAAGTCCATCGTCACGTCGCCGTCGCACCCGATGACGATCGCGCGAGGCGCGCAGCAAGTCAGCGGGCTCGCGTGGAGCGGGCGCGGGAAGGTCGCGCGGGTCGAGGTGAGCACGGACGCCGGCCGCACCTGGCGCGACGCGGTGCTGCACGAGCCCGTGCTCGACAAGGCGCACGTGCGGTTCACGCACGAGTGGGCGTGGGACGGCCGGGAGACGCTCCTGCTCAGCCGCGCGACGGACGACACGGGCTACGTGCAGCCGACGCGCGCGGAACTGACGCGCGCGCGCGGCATCGGCACCGACTACCACCTCAATCCGGTCTACGGGTGGCGCGTGCGCGCCGACGGACGGGTGTTCTTCGAGGGAGACTGGACGTGAGGCTCCGGGCGCCGATGCGCGCCGCGCGATCCCCGCCGGGGGCGGCATCGTGGGCGCCCGCGCCCCGCGCGCCCCGCGCGCTCGCGGCGGCCGCGGCGGCGGTGCTCGCGCTGTCGGCGTGCGGCGGACCGCGCGACGGCGGGCCCGCGCGCACGTACGGACTCGGGCGTCCGGCGACCGCTCAGGAGATCGCCGCGGCCGACGTGGACGTGGGCCCGGACGGCGAGGGGCTGCCGGCCGGCCGCGGCACGGTCGCGCACGGCGACGCGCTCTTCGCCGCCAGGTGCGCGTCGTGTCACGGCCCGAAGGGAAGGGGGGCGCCGCCGGCGTATCCCGCCATCGTCGGCCGCGATCCCGGAGCGGAGCACTTCCCCTTCGGCAAGGACCCCGCGCTCGTCCGGACAATCGGCAACTACTGGCCGTACGCGACGACCGTCTTCGACTACGTGCGCCGTGCGATGCCGCACGCGACGCCCGGTTCGCTCTCGAACGACGAGGTCTACGCCCTCACCGCGTTCCTGCTCGCCGCCAACCAGGTGATTCCGGGGGACGCGACGCTCGACTCGGCGTCGCTCAAGACGGTGAAGATGCCGTACGCGACGCACTTCGTGCCGGACAATCGGCGGGGAGGGCGGGACGTGCGGTGAGGGGTGCGGGGTCAGAACCAGTAGCCGACGCGGATCAGCGAGGCTCTCGTCCCGTCGTTGTTGATCCCCTCCTCCACGCGGATCGGGCCCAGCGGCGTGTCGGCCTCGAACCCGACGCGCGCACCGCCGTACCGCTTGCCGAAGTCGGTTCCGGTCTCGCGGCGGAGCACGCCGTGGCCGCGCCCGATCGCGCCCGCCATCCCCTCCACCCGCACGCTGATGATCGAGGTGACGCGCCGCCTGAGCAGCAGACTGGCGAAGGCCTCCTGCGTGCCGCGAATCTCGCCGATGCGGAGCCCGGCGAAGCCGTCCTCGCCGCCCAGGGTGAACGTGTGCGCGAGCGGAAGCCGGTTCCCCCAGCCCGCACGCACGCGCGCTCGCGCCTCGACGCCGCCGATCCGCCGGGCGTGGCTCGCGTCGAGCCGCACGCGCTGGAAGTCGTTGAGGGCCAGTCCCTCGACGATCGTCCCCATCTCATGCTCGCTTCGCGCGCGGAAGAGCGCGGCGCGGAGGCCGACGGCGCCGCGCGTGTTGCGTCCGGGCTCGCGCCAGAGGCGCGCGTCGAGCCCCACGTCACCCTCCCATCGCGCGACGGCCGGATCCTGGTGCAGGCCGACGAAGCCCGACAGCTCCCGCGTCTCGGCGTTCGGCAGCTCGCCGCGTCCCTCGAACAGTCGCACGCTCTCGTGCTCCGCGCGCGCACCCACCGTGAGCGGCACGTACGCGCCGCCCACGCGCGCCCGGCGCCGCACGAACGCGGAGATGTCCTGCGCGTAGGAGCCGAGCCGCGCGAGCGCGACGCCCTCGGCGTCCCCGCGAAAGAGCGACCGGTCCACGCCCCCGATCCAGAGGCGCCCCGACATGAACTGGTCGAATGCCACCCCCACGCCGAACGCACGCCGCGGCGCGCGCTCGATCTCGGGCTGGAACGACACCTCGGGCCCCGAGCCCGACGGCGTCAGCCAGAGCGCGCGAAGGTGCTCGGAATGGCCGAGGGTCCTCAGCCCTGTTTCCAGGCGGCGCGTGTCGAGCGCCGCGCCCGACGAGAGACCCAGGTCGCCGATCACGGCGTCGGCGTCCGCGACGGGGGCGCCGTGCAACCGGACATCGCGCACCGTCGTCGGCAGCGCGCGCGGGAGGGCGAGCGCGAGCGGTCGCACGCACGCGGCGCTGCCGAACGCGGCGCGCGCGGTGCGCCGCCCCATCGCGATCAGCGAATCGAGCGTGCTCCGGCTGAAGTCGAGGTTCACGTAGCCCTGCGTCGGATTCGGCAGCACGACGTCGCCCGCGCGCGGCGCGATCGTGTCCTGGTGAAAGATCGAGCTGATGAGCGAGATGCTGAGCGCGATCGGGTCGTCGAAGGTGTTCGGGTCGGGTCCGCCGAAGGGGAGCAGCGACACCCAGACCCGCTCCGCGCCGAGGTCGTGCGCGAAGCGCACGGGCACGTTGTCGCCGATGCCGCCGTCGGTGAGCCAGTCGTTGCCGAGACGGACCGGCTTGAAGACCACGGGCAGCGCCGCGCTCGCGCGCACGGCGCGGGCGAGGTCCCCGCGCCCGAGCACCACCGGCGCGCGCGTCCTGACGTTGGTCGCGATGGCGCGAAACGGGATGGGCAGCGAGTCGAAGTCGCCGCGCGCGAGCAGGTTGCCGCGGAGCATCAGCGCGGAGATGAGCGCGTTCACCTCGCCTTCGCGGGCCGCGCCGCTCTGCAGCACGTACCCCGCCTGTCCGCGCTCCCAGACGGCCGCGGGGCGGAGCAACCCCAGCGCCGCGGACACCCTCGGCTCATAACGCCCGATGACGCTCTCGATCGGGAGGGCGCGCGTGAGCGAGTCGATCTGGGCGCCGGAATAGCCGCTCGCATAGAGCGCGCCGATAATCGCGCCGCTGCTCGTGCCGACGATGAGGTCGGGCTTGACACCGAGGCTGTCGAGCACCGCGAGCACGCCGATGTGCGCGAACCCCTTCGCGCCGCCGCCCGCGAGCACGAGCGCCGTCCTCGCCGGAGCGCACGACTGCGCGCGGGCGTCGCCGGCCGCGAACGCGCACAGACCGGCCAACAGGGCAAACCGGCGGGGCATCGCCGAAAGCTACCGCCGTCGGATGGCCACGTGCATCGCCACACCCCCCCACACCCACGTCCGGACGTGCGAGACGTCGAAACCCGACGCGGCGAGGTCGTCGCCAAAGCGCGGCGCGCTCACGAACGCCGCGACGGACGGCGCGATGTATCCGTACGCGACCGGCTCGCGGTGCCACCACCAGCCGACGGCGTTGCCGGCCACGCGGAGGTAGCCGAGGAACAGCGCGCGCCAGAGGGGATGCTCGGGGCGATGGAAGTCGAGCGTCACCAGCACGCCCGCGGGTCGGAGCACGCGTGCGGCTTCGGCCAGCGCCGCGCGGTGATCGGGCGCGTTGCGGAAGGCGTAGCCCGCGGTGATCGCGTCCGCGGAACCGTCCGCCGCATCGAGGCGCGACATGTCGCCGACCACGAACTCGGGTGTCGCCGTGCCGCCCGTGCCACCCGTGCCACCCGTGCCACCCGTGGCGCCCGTGACGCCCGCGCGGCGTGCGCGCGCAAGCGCGATCATCCGCGGCGACGCGTCCACGCCGGTCACGCGCGCGCCGCGCACGGCGGCGGCCACGCCGAAGGCGAGGTCTCCCGTCCCGCACGCGACGTCGAACACACGCGCCCCACGCGGAACCCGCGACGCGACCTCGGTCACGACCGCGCGCTTCCAGCCTGCGTCCATCCCGTACGAGAACCGCCGGGTGAACTCGTCGTAGCGGGGCGCCACGAGGTCGAACATCGGGGTCACGAACCGCTGCTTGAGCGAGGGATCGGCGAGATGGCGCGGCAGGTCGAGATCGCGAAGTCGGCTCACGGCAGTATCTTATCGCCCAATGCCCCCTCCCGCTCCCGGCGGCTTCACGCCTTCCAGCGGCCGCGCGTCCGGCTCCGGCGTCCTGCCGGCGCCCGAGTTCACGCGCGTTGACGAGCCATCCACCGCGCAGGCGATGTGGGCGGTCGTCTTCGCGGGCGGGATCGGCTCGCGCTTCTGGCCGCTGAGCACGCCCGAGCGCCCCAAGCCGCTGCTCGCGCTCGTGAGCGAGCATTCGCTGCTCGAGGACACCGTCGGCCGGCTGCAGCCCCTCATCCAGCCCGATCGCGTGCTCGTGGTGACGAGCCGCGACATCGCGTCGGCCATCCGGACGGCGATCCGGGACGTCCCCGAGGCGAACATCCTGATCGAGGCACGCCCGCTCGGCACGGCGGCCGCACTGGCCTGGGGCGCCCAGGAGGTGGCACGGCGTGCGGGCCCCACCTCGCCGGTGTGCGCGATGCACGCCGATCTCGCGGTCGGCTTTCCCGGCGCCTTTCGCGACTCGCTCCGACGCTCGGCGATCTTCGCCGTTCGCGAAGAGGCGCTCGTGGCGCTGGGTGTGCGGCCGACGCGGCCCGAGCCCTCGTTCGGCTATCTCCAGCTCGGCGACGCGCTCGATGCGGACACGCCGCTCGCCGCGGGCGGTGCGTATCACGTCACGGGGTTCGTCGAGAAGCCGAGCGAGAAGGAGGCCGCGATTCTGGCCGGCGACGGCGCACTCTGGCACTCGGGGATGATCGTCGGCACCGCCAGGACGATCATCGAAAAACTCGCCCGCTATACGCCGGAGATCGAGCCCGGGCTCTACGCGCTCAGCCGGGGGAATGTTGCCGGCTTCGCCAGTCAGATTCGCTCGGTGAGCATCGAGCGCGGGCTGCTCGAGCGCGTCCGGCGCTTCCTCGTCGTCCTGGCCGATTTCGGCTGGGACGATGTCGGCACCTGGGCGAGCCTTCGCCGCGCGCGCGATCTGGATGACGACGGCAACGGCGCGCTCGGGCCCGTGCACTTCGTGGACGCCGCGAGCAACGTGGTGCACACCGAGGCGGGCCCGGTCGTGCTGTATGGCGTGAACGATCTGCTCGTCGTGAACCTCGCGGGCCTGACCTTCGTCACCTCGCTCGAGAAAGCGAGCGACCTGAAGGCGCTGCTCGACGCGCTCCCCGGGAGCATGCGGATCAAGCCCGCCGACGGGAAGAGCTAGAGCGCCGGCGGCTCCGCCGGCTCAGCGCACTTCCATCCCGATGCGCAGGGTGCGCCCGGCCTGCGGCAGCCCGCACTGGTCGTACACGGTCCGATTGAAGACGTTGTCGAGGCCCAGCGTCACGCGGAGCTGGCTCCAGAAGCCGCGCACCGAGAACGTGTGGTCCACGAGCGCGTCGAGCCGGCCGCTGTCGCCCAGGCGCTGCTGGCCGCCGAGGTCGGGGTTCTCGCAGTATTGCGCGCCGACGTGCTGGAATGCCGCGGTCGCGCGCGTGGACGCCGCGAGCGGGACAATCGTCGTGACCGACCCGCGCAGCTGAGGCTGGTACTCCGGCCGCGTGCGGCCGTCGGTGGCGATGTCAATGAGCTGCGGGTCCTGCAGCGTGAGGTCGGCAAGCACCGTCACGCCGTCGAGCCGGAGCGTCGCGAGGAACTCCACGCCGGGCGTACGCGCCCGGTTCTTGTTCACGCGCTGGTATTTCCGGTTCGGCAGGGTGATGCGGACGACCGCGTCGTCGAGCGCGTTATAGAAGAGTGCCGACTGCAGGTCGAGTCGGCCGCGCGTCATCGTCGTCCCGATCTCCGCCGAGACCACGCGTTCGGGCTTCAGCGCGGGATTCGGCTCGAACCGGTTGAGCGCTCCCGAGTAGAGTTCGCGCAGGGCGGGAAAGCGGGCCCGCCGCGTCACCGACCCGTGGACGCGCATGCCGGCATCGAGAAAGGTCTTCGTCGCGCCGAGACGTGCCGCCCACGCGCTGCGCGGCGCCAGCGGGGCCCGCCCGCCCGTCCGTGGGTTCTCGGCGCGGTCGAGCGCGACCGCAAAGGCGAGCCCCGCCAGGCGCGGCAGCTGCCAGTCCGTCTCGATCGCCAGACTCGAGAGCCGCTGGCGGTACCCGACGGCCGGCGCGGCGTCGAGCGTCTCGTCGTAGTCAATGGTCGCGGTGCTCGCCGAGACGCCGAGGTCGCCGCGGGGGCCGAGCGAATGCTCGAGAATGAGCCGCGCGATGTTCGTCCGCTCGTCGCCGCGTTCGCTGCCCGCGATCGTCGTGTAGCTGCGATCCGTCCCGTAGTTGTTGATCAGGATCTGGCCCTGATTGCGCGAGGCGCGCAGATCCGCGCTTCCCACGCCCCAGGGTGTCCGGATCCGCCCCGACGCGAGCGAGAGAATCGCCACCTGCCGCGCCACCTCCGGAATGCGCCAGAGCCGCGGCGAGGCGATGTGCGTTTCGGGGGCGACGCCGCGCTCGCCGTCGGAGGTGCTGACGGTGAGCCCGACAAACGCGCCATTGCTCGCCGTGAATCGGGCCGCGCCGAACAGGTCGGTCTGCTCGAAGTCGGTGTTGACGCGGCGGCCGTCCGCCCCGCCGTCGTTCAGCCCCGCCGGCGCGACGAGATGCGAGCGGTCGCGGCGTCCCACGCCGGCGACCGCGGCGATCGTCCCCCGCGTGAGCGCGATCGGCCCGCCGAAGGACGCGCTCGCGCTGTACGCCCCGGTCTGGTCGGTGCCGGTCGCAAGCACGCCGCGGCGCTGGTCGAGCCCATCGGTCAGGCCGACCTCCACCGTGCCGCCGACCACGTTCGGCCCGTGCATCAGCGACGAGAGCGTGCGGCTCACGCGGATCCCGGAGGCGCCCGTCAGCGGGATGATGGACGGGTCGGTGCGCGCATCCCAGCCAAGCGACATCGGCACGCCGTCGAGGAGAATGGCCGGCTGCCGGGAGTCCGACGCCCGGACGGACAGCTCGCTCTCGCCGCGCGAGTTCGTGCGGACGGACACGAAGGGCACCGCGCGCAGCGCCTGGTCGAGGTTCGCCGCGGGCGGGGTGCGCATCGAGTCGGTCGAGACCTCGACCACCGCGGCGCCGCCGACGGTGCGCGCCGCCTGCCGTTCCCTGACGACCACCGGCGCGATGGCGCGCGGCGCGGAATCGGCGGGCGGCTTGGGAGGCGCCTGCCCGACGGCGCGCGTCGGCGCCAGGGCGCAGGCAAGGGCGGTCGCGAAGAGAAGTTGCGGGCGGAGGGTACGCACAGCGGTCGCTTGGTGGACGGTCGTGGATCGGACGGTGCCCGGCAGGTTGTTGCCCGGGACCCGACAAGCGTATCTTGCGGGGCGCGATGCTTCCTGCACGCTAACCCGATCGCGGCGCCCCTTCAAGCCGCGTTCGCTTCTCCGAGCGATGTCCGCGACGCTCTTCTACCGGATCACCGACGGCATCCGCGTCACCGTACGCCCCGTCTACCTGCCCGAGCAGTCCATTCCGGAGCAGCAGCAGTTCGTGTTCGCGTACTTCGTGCGCCTCGAGAACGTCGGCACGCAGTCGGCGCAGCTGCTGTCGCGGCGCTGGCGGATTCACGACTCGATCGGCGAGGACACGGAGGTCGCGGGCGACGGCGTCGTGGGGGAGCAGCCGCTGCTCGTCCCCGGCGGGGTGCACGAGTACCAGAGCTTCTGCGTGCTGAAGTCGCCGAGCGGCTACATGGAGGGCGAGTACCGCTTCGTGCGCGCCGACTCCACGCGCTTCGACGCCGCCATCCCGCGCTTCACGCTCGCGGCCGACGAGTGGCTCAACACGCAGAGCTGAGTGCCGGCGCGGGCGTTCGCTCCGGGCGCGGCGCGCTCGACCCTGCGACCCGGCATGCGCCCCATCACTGACGACGAGGTCACGCGCTGGCGGGCGGACACCCCGGGCGCCGCGTCACGCGTCCACCTCAACAACGCCGGCGCGTCGCTGGTGCCGCGGCCCGTGGTCGCGGCGATCGAGACGCACCTCCGCCTCGAGAGCGAGCTGGGCGGGTACGAGGCGGCGGCGTCGGCGGCCGGCGCGGTGGAGCGCGCGTACGCCGACATCGCCGCGCTCGTCGGGGCCGAGCCGCGCAACGTCGCCGTCACCGCGAGCGCCACCGCGGCGTTCGCCGGCGCGCTCGCCGCGTTCGACTTCGCGCCGGGAGACGTCATCGTCACCACGCAGGCGGACTACATCTCGAACCAGCTCATGTTCCTCTCGCTCGCGCGACGGCTCGGCGTGCGCGTCGCGCGCGCCGCCGACCTGGGAGAGGGGGGCGTGGACCCGGACGCCGTGCGGGCGCTCCTCCGCTCGGAGCGGCCACGCCTCGTGGCCGTGAGCTGGGTGCCCACGAACACCGGTCTCGTGCAGCGCGCCGCGGACGTCGGCGCGGTGTGTGAGGCCGAGGGCGTGCCGTACCTGCTCGACGCCTGCCAGGCCGTGGGACAGCTCCCCGTGGACCTGCGGGCGCTGCGCTGCGATTTCCTCTCGGCGACCGCGCGCAAGTTCCTGCGCGGCCCGCGCGGGATCGGGTTTCTCGTCGTCTCGGACCGGGCGCTCGCCCGTGGCGTGCACCCCCTCCTCGTGGACATGCGCGGCGCGGCGTGGACGGCGGCCGACGCCTTCGTGCTCGCGGACGACGCGCGCCGATTCGAGCAGTGGGAGTTCGCGTACGCGCTCGTCCTCGGCCTCGGAGCCGCGGCGCGCTACGCGTTCGACGCGGGGGTCGAGCGCACGGGGGCGCGCGCGCACGGGCTCGCCGCCGAAGCGCGGCGACGCCTCCCGGCCATCCCGGGCGTGCGCGCGCTCGACCGCGGGGCCGCGCTCTCCGCGATCGCCGCGTTCGAGTGCGCCGCGCGCGCGGCCGGGGACGTCATGCTCGCGCTGCGGGCGCGCGGCATCAACACGACGGCGCAGTCACGCCACGACGCGCTCATTGACCTCGACCGGAAGGGGGCGAAAACATCGCTCCGGGTCTCGCCGCACTACTTCAACACGACCGGCGAGCTCGACACCCTCGAAGGCGCGCTCCGCGACGTGCTGGCGTCCTGAGGAGGCCCCGCGCGACTGTGGCACCCCGTCGGGGTTCACGATAACTTCACGGTTGAGACAGAGGTCCGACGAGCGCCGGACACCCCAGGTCGTGGCGCACGCTGCTCACCCGCACGAGGTTTCCAATTCGCCGCACGCTGTTCGCCGCCGCGCTGGCCGCGGCGTTCTCCCCTGTTTCCCTGATCGCCCAAGGGGACTGCGAGGCGCCGAAGGGCAGCAATGTCGCCAGGATGCTCGCCTGGTTCGAGGGACCGCTCGCGTTCGCGCCTGCGGGGCCGGCGCGCCGCCTCGAACGCGGCACCGTGCGCGTGGGCGGTGACCTCACCTGGGTGCCGACGCCGCCGTCCTCCATCACGCGGACGGACGTCTGCTACACGCCCAAGTCGGAGCATACGGGACTCGCGCCGGTCTTTCCGCGCGCGCGCGTCATTCTCGGGTTGGGCGGCGGGCTCTCGCTCGAGGCGATGTACCTGCCGCCGGTCACCATCGCCGAGGCGACGCCCAACTTGGGGAGCGTCGCGCTCGGTTGGGTGACGCCGCTGGGCGGTGCCTCGCGCCACCTCGATCTCACGCTGCGCGCGCACGCCACCGTCGGTCAGGTGCAAGGCCCCATCACCTGCCCGAAGAGCGCGATCCAGCAGACCAACCCGTCGGGCGTCTGCTGGAGCGGCCGGGCCTCGGAGGACACGTACCGTCCGAACTCCTTCGGCGCCGAACTGGGCGTCGCGTCGTCCGCCGGCGCGCTCCGGTGGTACGGCGGGCTCGGCGTCCTGTCGCTGATGCCGCGCTTCCAGGTCGGCTTCACCTTCGCCAACGGCGTCGTGGACAACACGAAGGTCCACGTGGACCTCACGCGCGTCGCGGCGTTCGGCGGCGTGGGCTTCGCCGCGACGCCGGCCCTCGAGCTCACCGCGCAGCTCTACTCGGTGCCGGACGACGCGACCACGGTGCGCGCGGGGCTCATCTGGCGACTTCGGTAACGTGAAGCGGTTCGTCGTCCTGGCGGTGCTCGCGGCGGCGTGCCGCGCGGATGGGCCGACCGAGAGCTCGCCCGTCAAGAGCATCGCCGTGACCGTCAACGCCACCCAGATTGTCGTGGGCGGCACGACCCAGGCGAACGCCGTGCTCTTCGACGCGCAGGGGCTGCCCGTGCTCGATCGTCCCCCGACGTGGACGTCTCCGACCCCGGCCGTGCTCGGCGTGAACTCGTCGGGCGTCGTGACCGGGCTCCAGGCTGGCGTCGGCATCGTGCGCGCCAGCGCGGGCGCGGTGGCGGGCGAAGCGCAGATCGTCGTGCGCAATCCGCAGGCCGGTTCCATCACCCTCTCGCGCGACTCGGCGACGATCTTCATCCCCGACGGCGCCGTGCAGCTCATCCCGACGGTGAAGGACCTGCAGGGCAACATCATCACGAATCCGACGATCTTCTGGCAGTCCACCGCGCCGCTGATCGCGACCGTGAACGCGACCGGGCTCGTCACGGGCGTGGCGGTCGGGACGACGACCGTCCGTGCCTCGATTGACGGCCGCACCGCGTCAACGACGATCACCGTGCTGGCCGCGCCGAACCCCGGCGCGCCGCTCATCCTCGCGATCAATCCGCTCCCGCTCCGGCCCGGCGGCACGTATTCCGTCGTCGGGAACAACTTCGGCGCCACGGCGGCGTCGAACGCGGTGGTGGTGGACGGGGTCGCGGTCACCGTGAACCTGGCCACGGCCAACGGGCTCTCCATCACGCTCCCCACGGCGGGGTTCACGTGCGATCCGTCGCGTACCGTGTTCGTGCAGATCACGGCGAACGGGCAGATCGGCGGCGGCAGCGCGACGCTGCAGGTGCCCAACCTCCGTACGCTCTCGCCTGGGCAGTCGGTGGTGATCTCCAGCCAGAGCGACGTGCGATGCAACGAGCTGCCGGTGACCGGGGGCCGCTACGTGCTCGGCGTCTATAACGCGTATCGCACCGCGGTGGTGCCGGGGAACGCGGGCAGTGCCGCGGTGACGGTGCGCGGGGCCGTCGGCGCCCCGACCACCGGCGCACTCGTCGCGGCGCCCGGCACTTCCGGCACGTCCGGCACGCTCGCGCGGGCGCCGGCGCGCGATGCGTGGCGCGGCGCGGCGCTCCGGGCCGGCGGGCTCGACCTCGAGGCCGCGGCGGCGCTCCGGCGCGCGCGCGCGCGCGAGACGGCGCACCTCGGGCTGCTCGAACGGAACCTCGAGTTCCTGCGCGCCCGCGCCGCGTCGCTCGCGCCCCGCTTCTCGCGTGCCCCGCTCGCCGGCCGTCCGGCGCCCGCACCGACGGCCGCCGCGGCCGCCGTCGCGGTCGCCGCCCAGATCGCCACCGTCGGCGCGATCACGCCGCTCAAGATTCCCAACGTGGATGTGACGACCTACTGCTCGTCCAACTTCCAGATCGGTGTGCGCACGGTGTTCGTGGGCCAGCACTCCATCATCGTCGAGGACACGGTCTCGGTCTTCAACGGCCGGACCACGCTGCAGGGGCAGATGAACGCCACCTTCACGCAGCTCGGCCTGGAGTTCGAGAACGTGATGTGGCCCATCCTCGTCAACAACTTCGGCAACCCGCTCGTCCTCGACTCTCTGCTCTCCCGCACGGGCAAGGTAGTGATGGTGTTCTCGCCGCGGGTGAACACCTTCCAGGAAGGGCGCGTGCTCGGGTTCACCGTCACCTGCGACTTCACGCCCGTGTCGCAGTCGCCCTCGAGCAACGTCGGCGAGTACTTCTACGCGACGGTGCCGACCAGCGCCGTCGCCGGCTACGGAGATCCCGAGTCGCGCGAGTCGTGGCTCCGCCTGATGCGCGCCACGGTCATTCACGAGGTGAAGCACGTCACGGCCTTCGGCGAGCGCCTCGCACGCTCCTTCCCCGTCGAGGACCTGTCGTGGGAAGAAGGGATGGCGCGCAACGTCGAGGAGCTCTACGCGCGCACCTTCTACGGCACGCAGGCGCGGCAGAACACGTCGTATGCGGCGAGCGTGGGCTGCGACCTCCGCTTCCCCTTCACGACGCCGCCCGAGTGCACGGACCGCCCGCTCCTGATGCTGCGGCACTTCGACGGCCTCGAGCAGTACTTCCCGAACCCGGAGTCGCTCTCGCCGCTGGGCCGCACGTTCGCGAGCGACGCCTCGTTCTACGCGAGCGCGTGGGCGATCCAGCGCTGGGCCACCGACCACTCCGCCACCAGCGAGTCGCAGTTCCTGCGGGACTGGACGGTGAGCGCGACGACCGGCGTTCAGAACCTCGAGGCGCGCACCGGCCGGACGTGGGAGGAGCTGCTCGGCGAATGGACACTCGCGATGTTCCTCGACGACGTGCCCGCCTTCACGCCGGAGAACCCCCGGCTCGGGATGCCGTCGTGGAACATGCGCGACGTGTTCCAGGGGCTCTGCAACGATCTCGGGCCCTGCGCGAACCCGAACACTCCCTCGCAGCTCTACCCGCGCGCGTCACCCTTCTCGGCGCACCCGCTCCAGTTCGGTGCGTTCTCCACGACCCGGACGATCGTCGGCGGGTCGTTTTCGCTCTTCGAGTTGACCGGCACGCAGACCGGGCGGCAGGTCATCGAGCTGCGCGGGCCGGGCGGCGGCGACCCGGCGGGGACGGTAAGGCTCGCGATCGTCCGCGTGCAGTGAGGGGTGAGGGGTGAGGGGTTGGGGGTGAGGGGTGAGGGGTTGGGTGAAGGGTGAGGGGTTGGGTGAAGGGTGAAGAGCGAATGGTGAAGGGCGAAGGGTTTGTGAAGGGCGAAGGGTTTGTGAAGGGCGAAGGGTTTGTGAAGGGCGAAGGGTTTGTGAAGCGTGCAAGGTTTGTGAGAAGTGAAGGTCCTCTGAGGTGAGCGTCCCAACGCACCTTCGCGTAGCCCCTCACCGACTCTTCGCCCTTCACCATTCGCCCTTCACCCTTCACCAGACTCCTCACCCCTCACCTCTCACCCCTCACGTTTCGCGGAGTGCCGCCATCGGCGTCTCTTTGAACACATCCCTCCCCGTCGCGAGCCCGATGGTCACCGCGAGCGCCATCATCGCCAGCGCGATCATCGCCGCCGGCAGGAGGGCCGGGGAGAACTTCCCGTCGAAGACGAACCGGACGAGCCCCCACGCGCCGCCGAAGGAGAGGAGCATCCCCGTAAGCGCGCCCAGCGCGCCCAGCAGCGCGTACTCGGCCAAGAGGATGCGGCCGATCTGCGCACGCGTCGCGCCGAGCGTCTTGAGGAGCACGCCTTCGCGCAGCCGGTCGCGCCGCGTCGCGGCCACCGCGCTGAAGAGCACGGGGATCGCCATCGCGAGGCTGAAGAGCGCGAGGAAGCGCACCGCGATGCTCACCCGTTCGACGATCTGCCCCACGGTGCGCCGCACCATCGAGAGGTCCACGCTCGAGATGTTCGGGTAGCGCGAGACGGTGAGGCGCTGCAGCCGCGCGATCGTCGTGTCGGTCGCGACCGCGGCGACCAGCACGAACTGCTTCGGCGCCGGCGCGAGCGCCCTCGGCTGGAACACCGCGAAGAAGTTCGGCTCGAAGCGCCCCCAGTTCACCTCGCGCAGGCTCGTGACGCGCGTCGGCACCTTGATCCCCTGCACGTCCCACGTGATCTCGTCGCCGACCTTCACGTGCAGCTCGCCCGCCACCTCGCGCTCGAGCGACAGCTCCGTGAGCGAGTCCGGGAGCCGGGCGGCGCCGAACCACGCTCCGGCGACGATCTTCTCGGTCGGCACGATGGTGTCGCGGTAGGTCGAACGGTACTCGCGCCGGAGCGCCCAGTGCCGTACGGGAATCGCGTTCGCCGCGGCCCACCGCTCCGCCGAAAGCCCGTTCAGCGACGCGATCCGCATCGTCACGATCGCCGTCGTGCTCAGCGCGCGCTGCCCCTGGGACCGCACGATCGAGTCGAGCCCCGCGCGCTGGTCCTCCTGGATGTCGAAGAAGATGACGTTCCCGCGTGAGGCGGCCGCCGTGACCTCGAATTGCTTGAGCAGGTTGGCCTGCACGAGATAGAGCGTGCTCACGAGGAACGCGCCGAAACCCAGCGCGAGCACCACCGAGCGCGTCTGATTCGCCGGGCGATGGAGATTCGCCACCCCCTGCCGCACGACGTACGGCCAGCGTGGCGTGACGGCGCGGCGCGCGAGGGCGGAGAGCAGCGACGCGCTCGCCCAGAGCAGGAGCAGGCTCGCGCCGATCCCGGCCGCGAAGAGCGCGCCGCGGCGCCAGCCGTCCGCGCGCGTGAGCGCCAGCGCGATCACGCTCGCGATCAGGGCGAGGTTCACGAGGTGCGAAGGCACGTCCCGTCGCCGCTGGAGCTCGAGCGCCTCCGCGTCGCGCCGCAGCGCCTGGAGCGGCGAGACGCGCCGGAGCGCGAGGAGCGGACGGAGGGCGAAGACCAGCGCCACCCACACGCCGATCGCGAGCCCCAGGCCGATCGCCCCCGGCACGAGCGTGACGCGCACGTCGAGCGGCAGGAGCTCCTTGAGTGCGACGGGGAGCGCGAACTGCGTCGCCACCCCGAGCACCGCGCCGAGCGCCGCGCCGACGAATCCCATCACGGCCGCCTGCGCCACGTACACGGTGAGCACCTGGCCGCTCGTCGCGCCCACGCACCGGAGCACCGCGACCGTCTCGATCTTCCGCGTGACGAACGCGTTGACGCCGCTCGCGACGCCGATCCCGCCCAGGAGCAGCGCGATCAGCCCGACGATGCCCAGGAAGTCCGCGAGCCGCCCGATCGCCTCGGTGAGGTTCTGCTCGCGCTGGGCCACCGTCACCACCCGCACGTTCTCCGCCTGGAACTTCGGCCGGAGCGGCGCCACCCACTTCGCGCTCGGCACATTCGGCGGGAGCTTCACCAGCGCCTCGTAGCTCGCGCGGCTCCCGAACCCCAATAGCTGCGTCTCCGGGACGAACTTCTCCGCGATGAACACCCGCGGGCCGATCGCCGACGCGAGCCCGGGGTCGCCGGGCACCGACGTGGCCGCGCCGACGATCACGAACTTCGTGTAGCCGATCGCCAGCGTGTCGCCCACGACGGCGTCGAGCGCAATCAGCGTCGCGGGACTCGCCAGCGCGTGCTGGCCGTCCTGCAACCGCCGCCACGCTCCCGCGGGCTCCGTCTCCACGTCGCCGAACGGCGGGTAGCCGGGGTCCACCGCGCGCACCTGCGTGAGCCGCGTCGTCCCCGGCCGCGGCGCGTACGCCATCGAGACGAACGTCACCACGCGTCCCACCGGCGTTCCGCCCGCGGCCAGGGAATCCAGGATCTTCTCGATCTTGTCCGGGAACTTCCGGTTGGCCGAGAAGGCGACGTCGCCGCCCATCAGGTTCCGCGTCTGCTCGCGCACCGACGTCTGCACGTTGCTCGCGAGCGAATCAATCGCGACGAGCGCGGCGACGCCGAGCGAGATGCTCGACATGTAGAGCAGGAGCCGGCGGCGCGCGGTGCGGCTCTCGCGCCACGTGAGCCGCGGAAGGAAGCGCCAACGGCTCACGGGGCCCCTCGGGCCGGTGCGCGCACCGGTGCGCCCAGCGGCACGCCCAGCGGCGCGTGCAACGGCGCGCCTGCCGGGGCGCCCAGCGGCAGCTCCCGGCTGCCCGATCCCGTGCCCGGCCGGATCTCGCGGTCCTCGACGACCTCGCCGTCCGCGAGCCGGATGATCCGCCCTGCCCGCTCCGCCAGAAACGCCTCGTGCGTCACGAGCACGATGGTGGAGTTCGATTCGCGGTTCAGCCGCTCCAGCAGCTCGACGATCCGCGCGCCCGTCGTCCCGTCGAGATTCCCCGTGGGCTCATCGGCGAAGAGGATGCGCGGCGCGTTCGAGAACGCCCGCGCGATCGCCACGCGCTGTTGTTCGCCGCCCGACAACTGGGCCGGAAAGTGGAGGACACGGTCGGCGAGCCCGACCCGATCCATCAGCTCGCGCGCCCGTTCGGCGGCCCCGGGCTCGCCGCGCAGCTCGAGGGGCACCTGCACGTTCTCGATCGCCGTCAGCGTGGGGATCAATTGAAAGGTCTGGAACACGAACCCAACTTTCTCTCCGCGGAGCTTCGCGCGTTCGTCCTCGGTGAGCCGGGTGAGATCCACCCCGTCGAGCGAGACGGTGCCGGCGGAGGGCGTGTCGAGCCCCGCGAGCAGACCGAGGAGCGTCGTCTTGCCGCTGCCCGACGGGCCGACGATGGCGACGAACGAGCCCTGCGGAATGCTGAAGCTGACGTGCTTGAGGACGGCCAGGCGCGTGGGGCCGCTCTGGTATTCTTTGGTGAGGTCGGTGGCGACGAGCATCAACGAAGAGAGGCGAGCGTGAGAGGCGAGAGGCGAGAACCGGAAACGAGAGGCGAGCGTTCGATGCGAACGACGAGTAGACGGCTGATGGGACCGGCGCTGGCGCTGGTTGGGGCGTGCTCCGTGGGCTGCAACCGCTCGGGCGACGCCGCGAAGACGCCCGCTCGCGCGGGCGCCGACGGACGTATGCCCGTGGAATCAACATCCCGGACCACGGCGCGGGCAACGGGAATGGCCGCGGCGGGCGCCGGGAGCGCGAGCCGGGGCGCGACCGGGGCTCCGGTCCGCAACCGTACGGGTGCGCCGCGCGTGCTGTTTCTCGGGACCAGCCTCACCGCGGGCCAGGGGCTCGACGACCCTGCCGCCGACGCCTATCCGGCCGTGCTGCAGACGATGGCCGACTCGGCCGGCATTCCGGCCTACATCGTGAACGCGGGACTCTCCGGCGAGAGTTCGGCGGGCGCGCTCCGCCGCGCCGACTGGCTCCTCCAGGAACGCCCCGACGTCGTCGTCATCGAGACCGGCGCGAACGACGGCCTGCGGGGCCTCGACCCCGACTCCACCGCCGCGAATCTCCGCGCGCTCATCGCGAAGGTCCGCGCCGCCCACCCCGCTGCGAGCATCCTCCTCGTGCAGATGGAGGCGCCGACCAACCTCGGCGCGCGCTACACGAACGCCTTCCACGCGCTCTTCGCACGGGTGGCAACCGAGGAGAAGGTGACGCTTTTGCCCTTCCTGCTGGACGGCGTCGCCGGCATCCCGAAGCTCAACCAGCCCGACGGCATCCACCCCACCGCCGAAGGCGCCCGCCTTGCCGCCCGGAACATCTGGCCGGGCCTTCGCGCGGCCCTCCGCCGCTAGGGGTCCACGAGCTCTCGCGTCACCAAGTCGTAGTAGCCCTGGAATCCCCCCGCCGCCGTCACCGCCGCGAACCGCTCCATCCGCTGCACCAACTGCACGCTGACGTAGCCCTGCACCCACTGCGGATGCGTCCCGCCGTAGCGCCCCATCGAGAAGAAGCTCCGCACGATCACGCTCTTCTCGCTTCGCGGCAGCGCCGACACGCTTCGCGCGAACTGGAAGAAGCCCCCGTCCCGCCAGAGATACTGCTCGACGTTCGACGTGTAGAACATCGAGACCTTCTCGCCGATCTCCGCGAGGTACTTCGCGATCTCCGGGAGCGGGTGGGGGCTGCCGAAGTCCCCGGTGACGGGAATGACGAGATTCCTCGCCTCGAGCGACTTGAGGAACTGGAAATCGCTCTCGCGCGCGAGGTAGTTGGCTTGGGTGCCCGTGTGGTCGGTCTCGAGCAGGAGACTCCGCAGGTCGGGCCTCCGGCCCCCGGTGCCCCGGCCGCCATAGTAGTTGGCGTTCGTCCATCGGAGGTCGAGCCCGTCGAGGACGAACGCGCGGTGGGTGCGCGCGACGACCTCGAGATCCTCCGCCGTGAGCGCGAGGCCCGCGGTGCGCACCCGCGCGAGCACCCGGCCGCGCGCGCGGGCGCGGCTCGCCGAGTCGCCCGGGGTGCGGTCGAGGTACTCGATAAGCTGAGCGAGACTCCGCGCGCCCCAACCGGTCGTGTCGGCCGGCGCCGGGCGGCCGAACAGCAGGCAGAGATACTCGAGGCGGTTGCGCGCGAGCGCGAAGATCGCCTTGTACATCTGCAGCTCGTCGAGATTGTCGCGCCGGATGTCGAGAATGATGGCGATCCTGGGCCGCACCGCGGCGATATAGGAGAAGTTCTGATCGGGTGCGACGCCGAGGTAGGCGCCGCCCGTGACGCCGAGCCGCCGCAGCGTGCTGATCGGGTGGAGGTACGAGTCCTCGTTCGTGATGAGGTTGTCGGAGGGGAAGAAGCCGCCGGGCTCCGAGAGCCGGGCGACGAGCGCGGCGTAGGCGGAGTCCGAGAGCGCGGCCGGCGCCTGCGGCAGCGCGCGTGGCGCGGCAACGAGGAGCGCGAGGCCGGCGGCAAGTGAGAGGGTGCGGCGCATCCGGGGATAGTAGCCCGTCCTGCCGACAAGCGCACACGCGAGGCCCGCCTGCGTCGCCGCCATTCCCCCGTGCCTGCCCTCGGTGATCGCGCAGCGGTAATGGTACAGTTTGAAGGGTAGGGGTGTTCAGACTGTCGCTGTCTGGCTTGGTGATTAGCTTTCCTCCATGCCAAGGAAAATGCCCTTGCTGCCCCGACCCCTCGACTTCAACCAAACGGCCTTCAGGCTCGTCCGTGCGGCTACCGGCGAGCCCGTGGAGGATGCCCCAGAAGGACCGAACCCCGCCGCCGTGCAGCTCGGCAGCAGGGGCGGGAAGGCCGGAGGGAAGGCTAGGGCAGCGAAGCTCTCCAAGGCCAAACGGAAGGCCATCGCGCGCAAGGCGGCTAACACCCGGTGGGGTAAGGAGGACACCGGAGAGCCTTAAGGTCGCTGGCACCGACCGCCACGAACCACCCAAATGGTGCGGATCGCTCTAGCATTGCTGGCACTGCCAGTAGCGCAGCCAGTCCGTGGTCGCTATCTTCAGGTATCCACAGGCGGAGCCAATGTGAAAGCGAACAACCAGCGGATCGAGAATCCTGTCGCCGTGCTCCGGCGGGCGTTGGCGCAGGCGCAAGCCGCACTCGATGAGGCAGAAGCGCAGGTATCGAAATACCGACATGCGATTGCGATCCTCGAAGACGCAGACGACGGGATCGGTGCTC
>DATEDF010000112.1:0-31710 GCA_035286465.1 Gemmatimonadaceae bacterium
TCATCCACGGCGATCTGTTCGCCGACAATATCCTCTTCAAGGGCGACAAGGTGGTGGCGCTCCTCGACTTCGAAGCCGCAGGGCGGGGGAAGTTCATCTTCGATCTCGCCACGGCGGTGAACGCGCTCTGTTACTCGGGAGGGCGCTACGCCTTGAAGAAGTTCGAGGCGCTGATTTCCGGATATGAGGCCCTGCGCACCCTGTCGTTGGCCGAGTGGGACGCCTTCCCCAACGAGTTGCGCTTCTCGGCCTTCCGGTTCACGGTCACGCGGTTGCGGGATTTCTTCCTGAATCCCGTGGACAAGCGCCAGCGGATCAACAAGGATTTCCAAGATTTCTACGACCGCCTCCTGATTTTGCGGCGGGAGCGCGAAGGCGGCATGGAAGCCATGCTGATGGCAATGGCGACAGGTTACGACTACCGCAAGTATCAGAAGGTCAAGGCGGTCGAGCGACGCAGTCGCTGAACCGCACCCGTGGCCCCCCTCTTGTCGGGCGGGCTCGGTGGGCTACTATGCCCACCATGCAGGACGACTCACTCGAGGCGCACATTCGGCAGATCCTCGCGCTCACCGGTGAGGACCCAGCGCGAGAAGGGTTGCTCAAGACCCCCGTGCGCGTGGCGCGTGCGCTGCGCTTCCTGACCAAGGGCTACGCAGAAGATCCGAAGGCGGTGATCAACGGTGCGCTGTTCACCGAAGACTACCAGGAAATGATCGTGCTCAAGGACCTGGACTTCTTCTCACTGTGCGAGCATCACATCCTGCCGTTCTTCGGCAAGGCGCACGTGGCCTACATCCCGAACGGCCGCATCGTCGGACTCTCCAAGCTGCCGCGCATCGTGGACGTCTTCGCGCGGCGACTCCAGGTCCAGGAGCGCCTCACGGAGCAGGTCGCGCTGGCGATCGAGGATGTCCTGCGGCCGGCCGGCGTCGGCGTCGTGATCGAGGCGTATCATCTGTGCATGATGATGCGTGGCGTCGAGAAGCAGCACTCGACGACGATCACGTCCGCGCTGCGAGGCGCCTTCCGCGACGACGCGCGCACGCGCGAGGAGTTCCTCCGCCTCGCGTACGGTCCGTCCACCGCGTTGCGCTGAACGTGGGCGCGCTCGAGGGGCGCCACGCGCTCGTCACCGGCGCCTCGCGCGGGATCGGCGCGGCCGTCGCGCGTGCCCTCGCCGAACAGGGGGCGCGCGTCGCGCTGGCCGCGCGATCGGCCGCCGCGCTGGAGGCGCTCGCGCACGAGCTCGGGGCGGGGCATCTGGCCGTCGCGGGCGATGTCACTCGCGCGGACGACGTCGCCGCGCTCGAGGCGCGCGTGACGGCGTGGGCGGCGGGCGCGCCGGACATCCTTGTCAACAACGCGGGGATCTTCCCCCGCGCGCGCGTGCACGAGCAGGATGCCGACGCCTTCGCCCACGCGCTCGACATCAATCTGGCGGCCCCGTTCCGTGTGCTCCGCGCGTTCCTCCCCGCGATGCTCGCGCGTCGCCGCGGCGACATCGTGACGCTCGGCACGGTCGCCGACCGGCACATCTACCAGGAGAACGCGGCGTACAGCGCCGGCAAGTTCGGCGCCCGGGCGCTCCACGAAGTGCTCCGCGCCGAGACGCGCGGCACCGGCGTCCGCGCCACGCTCGTCGCCCCGGGACCGGTGGACACCGACCTCTGGAACCCGCACGAGCGCTCGCTCGGCCGGTCGCTGCCGTCGCGCGAGGCGATGCTGCGGGCCGAAGATGTCGCGCGGGCGGTGGTGTTCGCGGTCTCCACGCCGCCGCACGTGGATGTCGAGGAGCTGCGGCTGTCCCGGAGCTAGTCCTCAGTGACATAAGTATGGTAACGTATTCTCTGGACTTCGCGACCGCGGGGTGACATACTTCCTCCACCCGGAGGGAGCCATGCCGCGAGCGAGCCCGTTCGTGATTCGGTTGTCGCGCTTCGAGCGCGAGGTACTCGAGGAGCGGAGTCGGCAGTATACGTTACCGTATCGAGACGTCGTGCGCGCCAGGATCGTGCTGCTCGCAGCCGAGGGACTCGAGAACACGGTGATCGGCGATCGGCTGGATCTGCCGCGACCGGTGGTGAGTAAGTGGCGCCAGCGCTTCTGTCGAGAACGCCTCGCGGGCCTCGAGGAGCGTCCGCGCAGAGGTCGCCCCTCTGGTTTTTCCCCCTCGGGTCGTCGCGCTCGTGAAGGCCCTCGCGTGTGAGCTCCCCGCCACCCTCGGCTTGCCGCTCTCGCGCTTCAGCCGGGCGGAGTTGCGGCGGCACGTCCTCGCCGCTGGCATCGTGGCGGAGATTTCGGGCGTGACGATCTGGCGCTGGTTGCGCGAGGATGCGATTCGGCCGTGGAGTCACCGCAGTTGGATTTTCCCCCGGGATCCGGACTTCGCCGCCAAGGCGGGCCCCGTGCTCGACCTGTATCACCGCCGCTGGCAGGGCACGCCGCTCGGCCCGCGCGACTTCGTGCTCTCGGCGGATGAGAAGACGCAGATTCAGCTCCTCAGTCCCCGCCATCCGATTACGCCGCCCACCGCCGGCCACCCGATACGGGTGTCCTCGGACTACCGCCGGCACGGCACCTGCGCCTATCTGGCCGCGTGGGATGTGCACCGCGCCGCGGTGTTCGGGCGCGTGGTGTCGACGCTCTCGATCGCGGCCTTTGACGCCTTGGTCGCGGCCGTGATGCGGCGCGCGCCCTATCGCACCGCGCGCCGCGTCTTCTGGATCGTGGACAACGGCACGATCCATCGGGGGCAACGGGCGGTCGGTCGGCTGCGCGCACGATGGCCCAACCTCATGCTCGTGCATCTGCCGGTGCACGCCAGTTGGCTGAATCAAGTCGAGATCTATTTCTCGATCCTCCAGCGCAAGGCCCTCACGCCGGGTGATTTCGCGACTGAAGCAGCGGCTGCCGAGCGCATCCTGGGATTCCAACACCACTACCAAACGGTCGCCCGGCCCTTCGAATGGCGCTTCACTCGCCGCGACTTGGCCCGCCTCCTGGCGCGGTGCCCCGATTCGGCAACCTCGACGAAGATCGCCGCGTGAGAATACGTCACCGAACTTCTGTTCCGCTGTACTAGTGGCGGGTCGCGCCGCGGAGAACTCCCCGCGCGGCGCCGCTACTCCGCCGCGGACGGCTCCGCGTAAAGCGAGTCAATCAGCGCCCGATAGTCCGCCTCGATGACCCGGCGCTTCACCTTGAGCGTCGGCGTCAGCTCGCCGCGCTCGACCGAGAAATCGTGCTCGAGCAGCGCGATCTTCTTCGGCGTCTCGAAACTCGCGAGCCCCGTCAGCTCCGCGCGCACTTCCTGCTCCACCTTGGCGCGAATCGTGGGCATCTCGAGCAGCTGCGAGCGCTGCGTCCAGATGATGTTCCGGCGCGCCGCCCACCGCTCGAGCTGGTCCCAGTTCGGCACCACCAGCAGCACCGGGAACTTCCGCCGGTCGCCGATCATCACCGCCTGACTCACGTACTTGTTCGTCTTCACCTTGTTCTCGATCGGCTGCGGCGCGATGTTCTTGCCCCCCGCGGTCACGATGATGTCCTTCTTGCGGTCGGTGATGCGGAGGAAGCCGTCCTCGATGACGCCGATGTCGCCCGTGTGAAACCACCCCTCGGCGTCGATCGCCTCCTTCGTCGCCTCGGGGTTGTGATAGTATCCCGCCATGACGTGCGGCCCGCGCGTGCGGATCTCGCCGTCCGGCGCGATCATCACCTCGACGCCGTCCACGGGCTTGCCCACGAAGCCGATGCGGAACGCGTCCGGCGTGTTCACCGAGATCACCGGCGACGTCTCGGTGAGCCCGTACCCCTCGAGGATGACGAGGCCCGCGGCGAAGAAGAACTTGTTGATCTCGGGGGCGAGCGGGGCCCCGCCCGACACGAAGTAGCGGAGGCGGCCGCCCGTCCGGGCCTTGAGCTTGCTGAACACGAGCCGCTGCGCGAGCGCGTACCGCGCGGCCAGCATCCGGCCGGGCGCGCGCCCGGCGAGCGTCGCGTCGGCCCACCGGTCGGCGACCGCGCGCGCCCAGAAGAAGATCTGCTTCTTCACCCAGCCGCCGGCGAGCGCGTTCTCCAGCACGCGCGCGTACATCTTCTCGTACAGCCGCGGGACCGACATGCAGATCGTCGGCCGCACCTCCTGCATGTTGATCGGCACGGTGTCGAGCGACTCGGCATAGGCGATCGAAGTGCCCGTCGCCCAGAACAGGTAGTCGCCTGTCCGCTCGAAGACGTGCGAGAGCGGGAGAAAAGAGAGCGCCACGTCGTCGCCGCGAAACGGGATCTTGACGCGGCAGGCCGCGACGTTCGAGTAGAGGTTGTCGTGGGTGAGCATCACACCCTTCGGGAGCCCCGTCGTGCCGGACGTGTAGATGAGCGTCGCGAGCGCTCCCGGCTGCACGGTGAGCGCGTCGCGCCGCCACGCGGCGGCACGCGCCGGGGAATCCACGGCCGCGCCCCGGGCCTCGACCTCCGCGAGCGTGAGGTCCACGCCGGCCGCCTTCTCGGACGCGAACGTGATGACGTGTCGAAGCGCGGGCGCCTCGGTGCGGACGGCGGCGATCTTGGCCGCCTGGGCGTGCGTGGACACGAAGATCGCCACGGCGCCGGCATTGCCCAGGATGTGCGGGATCTGCTCCGCCGGCAGCGTCGGGTAGATCGGCACGTCGGCGACGCCGAGCGAGAGACACGCCCAGTCGGCGAGCGCCCACTCGGGCCGGTTCTCCGAGAGGATCGCGATCCGGTCACCGCGCGCGAATCCGAGCTCCGACAGTCCGAGCGCAAGCCGGCGCACGCGCTCGAGCACCGCGGCGTGGGAGAGCGGCTCGTAGCGCCCTTCACGCCGCACCTGATAGGCGTCGGGACGCTGGTAGCGCTCGAGCGTCTCGAAGAAGAGCTGGGTCAGGGTGCCGCTCGGCGGCCGCGGCCCGCCGCGGGCGTTCATCATCGGTCCTCGCAGTCGCGTGGGCTACCTGGGCTGCGTATGAACTACGAAACGGACCGGACTTCCGCGAACGGGCGCTCCGCGGTAGCGCACCGTCGCGATGACCACGAACGAATCGGGTGTGGTCGGCAGGAGGAGCGAGCGAATCCGGAGCGTCCGCCCGGCGCCGCCGTCCGCGGTGGTCGTGTCGAGCGGCGAGGCCCTCGACCCCTCGGCCCAGAGCGAGGCGAGCGTCGTGTCCGTGCTCGCGAGCGCCGCGCCGTGAAAGAAGCCCTGGTACGACACCAGCCATCCCTTGCTGCCCGTGATGCCGCCCGCCGTGTCCCTTGTCGCAACCCGGACGCCCAGCGACGCCGTCACGTTCCGCGCGGCGCTGTCGGGGATCGTGAAGCGGAGGGTGTCCACGACCTTGCCCGTGACGAGCACGGTGTCGGGGCGGCGCGCCACTTCGAGCGTCCGGCTGACGGATTGCAGCGCTCCCACGCTGGCCACGATGCGCACCGCGCCGTTGCGGGCCTGGGCGGTCACGAACCCGGCGCCGTCAATCGTGAGCCCGGTGTCGAGCGCGATGTAGCGGATCCCGGCGTCCGCGATGACGGCGCCCGAGGCGTTGTATGCCACGGCGTGGAGCGGCGCGGCGCGCCCCAGCGAGTCGCGCAGCGTGTCGCCCGACACGATGGCGGGGAAGGGAAGCGTGTCGAATTCGAGCGCGACGGCCGTCGCGGGGCCGGTGGCGACGTCCGTGCAGCTCCCGGCGAGCGCCGCCAGCGCGACGAGCAACGGCGCCAATGCGCCGCCGCGCACCCCCGCGCTCATCGCGCGAAGCGCTCCGCGAGCAGGGTGGCGAGATCAACGTACGCGCACGACGCAGGGTCGTCGGGTGTGCGAATGACGACCGGCTGCCCCGCGGCGAACGCCTCGCTCACCGCCGTGCTGCGCGGAATGACCAGGTCGAACACGAGATCGCGCGGCACGTGCGCCCGGACATACTCCGCCGTGCGCTCGCACGTCGCGTTCCCGGGCTCGAACATCGTGAGGAGCAGGCCGTCGAACGTGAGCCGCGGGTGGTGCGCCACCACGTCCTGGATGGCGCGCAGGATCTGCGGCGTCGTCCGCAGCACGAGCGGCTCGCACTGGAGCGGCACGAGCACGCGGTCGCTCGAGGCCAGCGCGCGCCGCGAGATCGGCCCGAGGCCGGGCGGCGTGTCCACGACGACGACGTCGCAGCGCTCGGCGGCCGCGGCGAGCATGCGCGGGAGGAGGTCGCCCTCCGCAATCGCGCGCGCGTAGTCCGAGTGGTCCGCGGCTTCGGTGATGCTGCCGACGAGCATCACGCGGAGCCACGGCAGCGCGGTGGGGAGAATCACGTCGCGGAGGGCGCGGCGCCCCCGCAGGTAGTCGGCGAAGCCCACCGTGGCGTGCCCCCGCTTGAGGCCGGCCCCGTAGCGCACCGAGCCCTGCGGGTCCACGTCCACGATGAGCGTCTTGAGCCCGCGCCGCGCGAATGCCGCGCCCAGGTTCACGACCGTTGCCGTCTTCCCGACGCCGCCCTTCTGACTGACGATCGCGAGTGTCTTCCCCACGTGGCGTGTCTACCCCTCACGCTCGGGGAGTGGACCACCCGTGGGATGCCGGAGCTGCTCGAGCGTGGCCTGCGCGTGCCGGATCCAGCGCTCGGCCTCCTCGCCCGTGGGTGGATGCGCGAGAAACGCCTGGAGGTGTTTCTCCGCGCCGGCGCTGTCGCCGCGCTTGATCAGCAGGAACGCCAGCCCGTAGTGCGCGCCGGAGAGCCCGGGGTCTATTTCGAGTGCCCGCCGGTAGGCGCGCACCGCCTCGTCGAGACGGCCGATGCGCGAGAAGGCAATGGCCATGTTCTGCAGCACGCGCAGGTCGTTGGGCGTGTCGCGGAGCGCGAGCCGATAGGAGGTGAGCGCGGCGTCGTAGTCGCCCTGACGCTCCAGCACCAGCGCTTCGCTCAGGTAGTCGAGGCGCTGCGGCCGGACTTCACTCTTGGACCTGCCGCCGAAGAGGCGGCTCAACCAGGACATGCGCGGCACCCCTCAACAGGACGCTCTGTCACCGCTCGAAGGCACAAGCTATTCCCGAGGGGGGAGGGCAGCAACCGAGGTACCGTCGGGCCGGTCGCAGAGGTAGCTTCCGAATCGAGCGGGCGGCGAGCCGCGTGCCGCCTGCCTCGCGGTCCTCCAGCCCTGTGCGCGATGCCCCCTCGGAAGAAGAAGACACCCGCCCGCCCGCCGAAGGACGTGTTCCACGTTGACTGGCCGCTCTTCGGCGAGCTCTCGCGCGCACTGGCCCTCAGGGTCGCGCGTGCGTTCGATCCGGAGATCGTCGTGGGAATCGCGACGGCCGGGGTCGTGCCGGCGGCCGCCGTCGCGGCCATCCTCGATCGCCCGTTCCACTCGATGCTCGTGAGCCGCCGGTATCGCGCCGAGCGCCTCCGCGCGACGCCCGCCGTGCTGGGCGCCGCGCCCGCGGAAACGCGGGGGAAGCGCGTGCTCATCGTGGACGAGACCTGCGACTCCGGCGAAACGCTCCGCCTCGCCATCGCGGCGATCGTGAAGGCGGGCGCCGCGGACGTTCGCACGGCGGTGAGTTTCAAGACGGGAGACTTCGAGCCCGACTACTACGCGCTCGAGACCGCGAGTACGATCGTGCTGCCGTGGGACAAGGAGATTCTGGTCGAGGGCGAGCTGGTGCCGAACCCCAAGTACGCCTAGGCCAGCTCCGCCGCCGCCTCGGCGTAGGGCGTCCCCGCGCCCATGCGCTCGTACAGATGCCCCATCACCTCCGCCGATCCCACGAGAAACCGGCAGCGGTGACCGCCGCTCGAGCGGCACTCGACCTCGAGCACGGCGAGCGGCGCGGCCGCCGTTCGGCCGAAGAAGTCGGCGAAGAGCCCGGTGGTGTAGTGGCACGCGGGATACTGCATCCCGCTCGCCGGATCGGCCTCCGCCCAGTTCTCCGAGTCCACGACCGCGACGACGTCGTGCAGGGGCGTGATCGCGAGGGAGCCCCACCCCATCTCGCGGAAGAACTCCGTGGCGTGGGCCTGGAAGGCGCTCACGTCGAGGATCTCGGCATCCGGCATCCCGCGCCGGGCGAGCCACGCACGAAACGCCGCGAACGTGGACTCACCGCCCGCGTAACCCGCTTCCTGGAGGAAGGTGGCGAAGGCGCTGCCGGTGTCACGGACGAGGGCGGCGCGGAGCGCGGCGAGCGACGGTCGCGGGAGCGCGACAAGCTGGGACTGCGCGAGGTCCATGGCGACGGTGGCGGGCATCGAAGTGAAAGAAACGCTCAGTGGCCGAGCCGGCGCAAGAGTTCGGCCTCGTCAATGGTCTCCGTGCCCAGCGCCTTCGCCTTGTCGAGCTTGCTTCCGGCCTCGGCGCCGACCACGAGCAGGCTCGTCGCCTTCGACACGGAATCGGTCACCTTGCCGCCCGCGGCCTCGATCAGCTCCTTCGCCTCGGGGCGCGAGAGCGTCGGCAACGTCCCCGTGATTACGACCTTGAGCCCCTTGAGCGCGTTCGATGCCGCCGCGCGCCTCGGCTCGACGAAACGCAGCCCGTGTGCACGCAGCCGCTCCACGAGCGCGAGCGCGTGCGGATCGTGGAAGAACTCGTGGGCCGACCGCGCGATCACCGGGCCGATCCCGTGCACGGCCTCGATCTCCTCGAGCGACGCCGCGCGGAGCGCGTCGAGCGTGGCGAACTGCCGGGCGAGGAGCTGCGCCGCCTCGAGGCCCACGTGCCGGATGCCGAGCGCGAAGAGGAGGCGCGAGAGCGGCTGCGCCCGCGAGCGGCCGATCGCGTCCACGAGCGCCTGTGCGCTCTTCTCCCCGAATCGCTCCAGCTCCGCCACGTCCGAAGCGCGGAGCGCGTAGAGGTCGGCCGGGTCGTGCACCAGCTGGGCCTCGATGAGCTGCTCGATGCGCGCGTACGAGAGCCCATCAATGTCCATCGCGCCGCGGGAGGCGAAGTGCACGATGGCCTCGAGCCGGCGCCCCGGGCAGCGGTCGTTCTCGCAGAAGAGATCCTTCTCCTCCGCCCGCACCGGCCGCCCGCACGACGGGCATCTCGTGGGAATGAGCGGGGGCGCGGGCGGGTGCCGGCGGTCGCGCTTGTCCGGCACCGGACCGATCACCTGCGGGATGACCTCGCCGGCGCGCTTGAGCATCACCACGTCGCCCACGCGCAGGTCCTTCTGCCTGATGAGCTCGAAGTTGTGCAGCGTCGCGAAGCGCACCGTGGTGCCGCCGACCTCCACGGGTTCGAGAACCGCGTACGGGTTGATCTTCCCCGTGCGTCCGACGTTGATCTCGATGGCGAGCAACTTCGTCTCCGCGATGTCGGGCGCGAACTTCCGCGCGATCGCCCACCGCGGCTCGCGCCCGGCATCGCCGAGCTCCGCCTGCAGCGCGAGGGAGTCCACCTTCACGACGAGCCCGTCAATGCCGAAGTTGAGCGCCGCCCGGACGGTCGTCTCGATCTCGTGGACGCGCGCGTGCACCTCGGCGAGCGACCGGCAGTGCCGGCGGTGCGGGGCGACGGGAATGCCCCACTCCTCCAGCGTCTCGAGCAGCGCCGATTGCGTCGCGAAGGGCAGATCCGGCGCGCCTGGCACGGCGAACGCGTAGCCGAAAAAGCGCAGCGGACGGGCCGCGGTGACCGCGGGATCCTGCTGGCGCAGCGACCCGGCCGCCGAATTGCGCGGGTTGGCGAACACGGACTCTCCCGAGCTGGCGCGCTCGGCATTGAGCTGCTCGAACGCGTCGAAGGGGAAGTACACCTCGCCGCGAATCTCGATCACGCCCGGATGGCCCTTGCCGTGCAGCCGGAGCGGAATCTGGCGGATGGTCCGCAGGTTGGCGGTCACGTCCTCGCCCACGATGCCGCTGCCGCGCGTGGCTCCGGTCACGAGGACGCCGTCCCGGTAGGTGAGGCTCACGGCGGCGCCGTCAATCTTGAGTTCGGTCGCGTAGCCGCTCGCGCGCGCGCCGTCGCCGGCGATCTTCGCGGCGCGCCGGTCCCACTCCTCGACGTCCTCGTCGGTGAAGGCGTTCGCGAGCGAAAGCATCGGCACGAGGTGCGTGTGCTTCGCGAAGGTGGTCGCCGGCTCGGCGCCGATCCGCATCGTCGGCGAGTCCGCGGTGCGCACCTCGGGATGCGCGCGCTCGATCTCCTGCAGCTCGCGGAATCGCTCGTCGTACTCCCGGTCCGACATCGTCGGCCGGTCGAGCACGTAGTACTCGTACGACGCCTTCGTGAGCATGCGTCGCAGGCGCTCGGCGCGCGCGGCGGGCTCGTCGGTTCCGCGGGAGGTCACGGGCGGGGGCGTCCGATCGGCCCGGGCGTCAGCCTTTCGCTTCCTCGTCAATCACCTGGAGCGTCACCTCCACGAGGCGCTCGAGTTCCTCGTCCGACGCCTTCGGCAGGAGCGTCTCCGACCACATGTGGTCCTCGGCGGCGGCATAGCGGTCCATGAGGCGCCGCAGGAAGGCGAGTAGCGCGATGCGGTGCAGCTCTGCGCGGCGTTGCTCCGCGGGCTGTTCGGCGGAGGCGCGCGCCACCGACTCGAACCGGTGCGCGTTGCGCAGCGCCTTGGCCGTCAGGTCGGCGATGACCTGGCAGAAACGCACATCCGCGTCGCTGAACGGCGTCGCGTCGCGCTCGGTGCGCAGGAAGATCGCCCCGATGACGTCCTGCCGCCAACGGATCGGCACCACGATGATGGACCGCACGTTGCGCTGGTCCAGTTCACCGCGAACCGCGTGGAACATCGGGTCGTTCAACGCGTCCGCCACGAACACCGTCTCGCCCGACTCGAACGCCTTCTTGAGCTCCGGATACCGGTCGAGGTCCACCAGGAGGTTGCGGATGGACGGGTCCTCGTAGCTCGCCACGAGGCGCACCTCACTCCGTTCGCCCGCGAGAAAGATCGAGCAGCGATCGAGGCCGAACGTCTCGCCGAGCTTCTTCGAGATCGCCTGGAGGATGTCCACGAAGTGCAGCGAGGCGCTGATCTCCTGCAGGATCTCGACGACCGCGACGAGATGGTCGCGTTCCTTCGAGAGTTCGGCGACCCGGGTCTCGAGCCGCGCGATCTCGTCCGCTGCGGCAACGGCCCCGGACGGGTGCGGCGATGCGGTGACGTCGGTCATAGCTTCCTCAGCCGTTCGGCGGCCTGGCGCTTGTAGAGCGCGTCGTTGTATTCCCGGATGGGGGCGCGTTCGATGAGCAGAAACTGCGCCCGCGCGCGCGCCTTGTCGCCGCGATCGGCGTAGATCGCGCCGAGGTCGAGGCGATGCACGATCCGGACGTCATCGTACCGGACCGCGCGCTCGAGCAGCGCTTGCGCCGAGTCCCAGCTCGCAAGCGCGAACACCCGTGCGCCGAGAAAGGTCCGCGCGAACGCCCGGGCGAGTCCGCTCACGCGCATCACCTCGGCGTGCCACATCCCGAGCACGTGGAGCGCGCCGGCGTGCGTCGAATCGTACTTCAGCGCCTCGAACGCCTCCGCGCGCACGACCTTCGAGTAGCGAATGCGGTCCATCGTGCCCACCGCGAGCGCCTTGCGTCCCAGCGCCCGTGCGAGCGAGAAATGCCCCTCGGCGTCGTTCGGGTTCACGGCGATCGCGTCCTCGGCGTGGCGCCTCGCGTGCGCCATGGCCGAGTCGTGCGCGGGGCCGTTCGGCAGGGACTCGGCGAGGTCCGTCTCGACGCGTGACGCTTTCCAGAGTGCCTCGTAGTTCTTAGCTTCGATCGCGAGGGCCTGCAGGAAGTGTTGGCGCGCGTCCGGCGCCTTGCGCTCCGCGTAGTCGCGGTCGCCGAGCGCCACGTGCTCCGCGGCGGTCTGCGCCAGGAGCCGCTCGGTCGAGGCCAGCGTGAGCGACATCAGGGCGACTCTTCTCCAACGAATCCACATGCGCGAGAGCTCCGGGAATCCCTCGGCCGCGTTCGGCCGAACTGCAAACGTAGAGGGCGCGAACGGGCGGGGTCAATGACGCTGCGCGGGCTGATCGAGCGCAAGCGGGACGGGGGCCGGATCGGCCCTGACGAATGGCACGCGTTCGCCCGGGAGGTGGCCGCCGGCAGCGTCCCGGACTACCAGGTCGCCGCGCTGCTGATGGCGATCTGCGAGCGCGGCCTCTCCCCGGAGGAGACCGCCGCGCTGACCGAGGCGATGCTCCGGAGCGGGAAGGCGTTCGACTTCTCCCATCTCGCCGTCGGCCGCGTCGGCAAGCACTCCACCGGTGGGGTCGGCGACAAGGTCTCCATCGTGCTCGCGCCGCTCGTCGCCGCGTGCGGTGCCGCGGTGCCGATGATCTCGGGCCGGGGCCTGGGCCACACCGGCGGCACGCTCGACAAGCTCGAGTCCATCCCGGGCTTCAACACGCGCCTCTCCCTCGCCGCCGCCACCGCACAGGTCGAGCGCATCGGTTGCGTCATCATCGGCCAGACGAGCGAGATCGCGCCCGCCGATCGCAAGCTGTACGCGCTGCGCGACGCGACCGGGACCGTCGCCTCGGTGCCGCTCATCGCGGCGAGCATCATGAGCAAGAAGCTCGCCGAGGGGCTCACGGGCCTGGTGCTGGACGTCAAGACCGGCATCGGCGCCTTCCTGCCCACGCTCGAGGAGGAGATCGCGGTGGCCACGCAGATGGTGGAGCTGGGCACGTATCACGCGTGCCCGGTGGTCGCGCTCCTCTCGAACATGGACTTCCCGCTCGGCCGCTCGTGCGGCAACGGCAACGAGGTCACGGAAGCCGTGGCGGCGCTGACGGGCGGCGGGCCGCCGGACCTGCGCGCGCTCACGCTGCGGCTTGGCGCGGAAATGCTCGTGCTCGCGCGCGTGGCCCGCGACCCGGGTGGCGCGCGGACGATGCTCGAGCACGCGCTCGACTCCGGCGTCGCGCTCGAGAAGTTCCGCGCGATGGTGGAGGCCCAGGGCGGCGATCCGGGCGTGTGCGACGCGCCCCGGCGCGTTCTCGCGCAGCCGGGACTCCGGGTGCCGTACGTCGCGCCGCGCCACGGCATCGTCCAGCGCGTGAACGCCCGCCTGATCGGCGAGGGGATCACCGCGCTGGGCGGCGGGCGCCGCACGATGGAGGACGCCATCGACCCGGCCGTCGGCTTCGAGCTGGCGGCGACCCCCGGCGACACCGTCCGCGGGGGCGACCTGCTCGCGACGATCCTCGCCCGCGACGACGCGGGCGTCGCGGCCGGGCGCGCCACCCTCGACGCGGCGATCGCCATCGGCGACGCGCCGGTCCGCCTTCCCCCACTCGTCTCGCACCGGGTCACGGCCGCGGGCGTCGAGGCGCTCGGGTGACCGCCCTTCGCGCTCCCCCACGTCGCGCAGCCGGCGGCGCCTGCCGCTCTCAGATGTCCAGGTTGCTCGCGAACCGCGCGTTCGCCTCGATGAACATTCGCCGGGGCTCCACGTCGTCGCCCATCAGCGTCTGGAAGAGCTGGTCGGCCATCACCGCATCCTCCATGTTCACCCGGAGGATCGTGCGTGCCGAGGGATCCATCGTCGTCTTCCAGAGCTGGTCCTTGTTCATCTCGCCAAGGCCCTTGTACCGCTGGATCACCACGGTGCTCTTGCCGTCGCCGTTCGCGAGCCGCTTCGCGATCTCTTCTCGCTCGCCGTCGTCGAACGCGTAGTACTCCTCCTTCCCCCTCGCGACGCGGAACAGCGGCGGTTGCGCGATGTACATCATCCCGGCCTCGATCAGCTCGGGCATCTGCCGGTAGAAGAACGTGAGGAGAAGCGTGCGGATGTGCGCGCCGTCCACATCCGCGTCGGTCATGATGATGATCTTGTGGTAGCGCGCGTTCTCGAGTGAAAAGTCCTCCTTGAGCCCGGCGCCGATGGCGGTGATGATCGTCCGGATCTCCTCGTTCGACAGCACCTTGTCAATGCGCGCCCGTTCCACGTTCAGGATCTTGCCGCGCAGCGGCAGGATGGCCTGGAACATCCGGTCGCGGCCCTGCTTCGCCGTGCCGCCGGCCGAGTCGCCCTCCACGAGGTAGAGCTCGCACATCGCCGGGTCCGACAGCGAGCAGTCGGCGAGCTTGCCGGGGAGGTTGCCGACGTCGAGCGCCGACTTCTTGCGCGTCAGGTCGCGCGCCTTGCGCGCGGCCTCGCGCGCGCGCGCCGCGCTCACCGCCTTCTCGATGACGATGTTCGCGACCCGCGGATGCTCCTCCAGGAAGCTGCCCAGCCACTCGTTCACGACGGTCTTCACCGCCGTCTCGACCTCGGAGTTCCCGAGCTTGGTCTTCGTCTGCCCCTCGAACTGCGG
Source organism: Gemmatimonadaceae bacterium (assembly GCA_035286465.1). Taxonomy (GTDB): domain Bacteria; phylum Gemmatimonadota; class Gemmatimonadetes; order Gemmatimonadales; family Gemmatimonadaceae; genus Fen-1231. The sequence continues at coordinate 14,280 of DATEDF010000112.1, forward strand.
CTCGCGCACCTTGACGTGGAGCACCGCGGTCAGCCCTTCGCGTACGTCCTCGCCGGAGAGCGTGAAGTCGGCCTTCTTGAGCGCGCTCCCCTTCTGCGCGTGGTAGTTGATCGTCCGCGTAAGCGCGGCCTTGAATCCGGTGAGGTGCGTCCCGCCCTCGTGCGTGTTGATGTTGTTCACGAACGAGAAGACCGTGTCGTTGTACCCGTCGTTGTACTGCAGCGCCAGCTCGATGCCGATGTCGTCCTTCTCGGCGTCGAGGTAGAGGATCTCGGGGTGCAGCGTCTTCCGGTTCCCGTTCAGGAAGGCGACGAACTCCTTGAGCCCGCCCTTCGCCTGGAACGTCTCCTCGCGCTCGGATCCCGGCCGCTCGTCCGCGAGCGTGATGGTCACGCCCTTGTTCAGGTAGGATAGCTCGCGCAGGCGTGACGCGAGGGTCGCGAAATCGAACTGCCGCTCGGTGAAGATCGTCGGGTCGGGCTTGAACCACACGCTCGTCCCCGTCTCCTTGGGACCCGCCTTGCCGAGCACCTGGAGCTTCTGCACGGTCTCGCCGCGCGCGAACTCCATGTAGTGCTCCTTGCCGTCGCGCTTGATCCAGACCTTGAGCCGTTCCGAGAGCGCGTTCACCACGCTCACGCCGACGCCGTGCAGCCCACCCGACACCTTGTAGCTCGACTTGTCGAACTTGCCGCCCGCGTGCAGCACGGTCATCGCGAGCTCGACGCCGGGGATCTTCTCCTGCGGGTGGATGTCCACCGGGATCCCGCGCCCATTGTCCTCGACGAGAATGGACTCGTCGGGATGGATGCTCACCGCGATGGAATCACAGTAGCCCACCAGTGCTTCGTCAATCGAGTTGTCCACGACCTCGAAGACGAGATGGTGCAGGCCGCGCAGGCTCGTCGAGCCGATGTACATGCTCGGGCGCTTGCGCACCGCCTCGAGGCCCTTGAGCACCTGGATGTCAGATGCGTCGTAGCTCGAGGCGGCGGCGTCGTTGGTCTTGGACATTGTGTCGGGCGGAGGTGGGCGAGGGGCGCGACCACCGACGATTCGCGGGACGATCGCTCGGGGAAACCAGGACCGGACCGCGCGAAGAAACGCCGAATTCGGAGTCGCCGTGCGGACTCGTGAATTTAGCGATTGCGAACCGGTTACGCAACGACCCGCGCGAAGCGCAAAACGCCCTGAGGCAAGGACTTACCGGAGCAGCTCCCACCGGATCCGGCGGATCGGTTCGCGCCCCTCGCGCGCGTTTATGCGCGCGAGGAGCGTACGCTCCATCAGCGAGAGCTCCGTCATCCAGCCGTGTGTCGTGACGCCGACGAAGAGCGTCCCGTCCTCGGTCACGGTCCGCGGCTCCGTCACGCTCGCGATCTGCGGGCCGACGAGCGCGGCCCACTCGACGAGCACTTGGGCGCGATCCACGCGGCGCTCGAGGCCTTTCGCGCGCAAGAAGCTCCTGAGGGCGTCACCGATGCGTACGGGAGCGCCGCGGTCGGCAGACATGGAACTACGCCTCGCCGTTCACAGCGGACCGTGGCCGGCACACCGTGGAGCGCTCACGGTTCGCGCCTGAGCACGCCGTCCGTGACGATCCACCGCTCGAGCCTCGTGTACGAGGGTGGAATCTCGTTCGCGCGCGGCACGCAGAGCACGGTCTGGGCGCGCCCGTGGTCCGCCGCCTCCTCCAGGAGCGCGAGTACCCGCGCCGCGCGCGTGCGGTCGAGCTCGGCGAAGGGGTCATCGAGCAGGAGGAGCGGTTGCGCACCGCCGCGATCGCGAAACGTCGCCGCCTCGAGCAGGCGCAGCGCGATCGCCGCCGTGCGCTGCTGCCCGGCGGAGCCGACGACGCGCAGCGCGCGGCTGTCCAGCGTGACGGCCAGATCGTCGCGGTGCGGCCCGGCGTGCGTCATCCCGCGTCTCCTGTCGTGGTCGCGCCCGCGTGCGAGCGCCTCCGCCAGCGCCTCCGCGAGCCCGGCGGGCGCCGGGGAACTGTCGGCGAGCGGCGAGGCGTACGCGATCGCCATCACGCCACGCTCGCCCATCACCGCGCACAGCCGGCTGAACCCGGGCGCGGCGCCGGCGACCCACGCGCGGCGCTCCTCCAGGAGGACCGCGCCGTGCTCGGCGAGCGCCGGCTCCCACGCGGCGACGGTCGAATGGCGCTCGCCCGGGCGCGCGGCGTCGCGAAGCGCCGCGTTGCGCCGCACGAGCGCGGCGCGATACTGCCGGAGCGCGGCCAGATAGCGCGGAGACGAGAGCGCGAGGGTGATGTCGAGGAAGCGTCTTCGCTCCGCCGGCGCGCCGCCCACGAGCGCGACGTCCGCCGGAGAGAAACACACGGACGGCACCGCGCCGAGCGCGTCGGTGAGGCGGGCGGCTGCGACGCCGTCGAGCGCCGCGCGCTTGCGGCCGGCGCGGTCCGCGCCCACGGCCACGCGCGTGGCGCGCGATCCGAGCGCCTCGGCGTCGAGGTGGAACGCCGGCGCGCCGAACCGCACGAGGTCGCGATCCCGCACGCCGCGCATCGAGCGGAGGAGCGCCAGGTAGGCGATCGCCTCGAGGAAGTTCGTCTTTCCCTCGCCGTTGTCGCCGACCAGCGCGATCCCCGCGGGCGGGAGGGGGACGTCGGCGCGCGCGATGTTCCGGAAGTCGCGCACGGCGATCGCCGAGAGGGTGACGCGCGAGTCGGGAAGCGCTGAGGGCGGCGCGTCGCGCGCCTCCCGGGCCGCCGCGGTCACGTCAGGCGCCGCGGAAGCTGGGCGGCCGCTTCTCGAGGAACGCGCGCGTCCCTTCCCGCATGTCGGCGGTGCCCTCGAGCGAACCGAAGAGCCGCGCCTCCAGCCGCAGGCCGTCGTCGAGGGTCGTGTCGAGGCCGGCGTCCACCGCCTCGAGAACACGCGCGAGCGCGACGGGCGCGTTGGCGAGCATCACGCGTGCCATCGCGCGGGCGGCCTCGACCAGCCCCGTGGGCTCGACCACCACGTTGGCGACGCCGATGCGGTGGGCTTCCGCCGCGTCGATCGCCTCCCCGGTGAGGATGAGCTGCAGCGCCCGCCCCCGGCCGACGAGCCGCGGAAGGCGCTGCGTCCCGCCGTAGCCCGGCATCAGCCCGAGTTTCACCTCGGGGAGCCCGAACCTGGCCTGCGTCGAGGCCACACGCACGTGGCAGGCGAGGGCGAGCTCGCACCCGCCGCCCAGCGCAAAGCCGTTTACCGCCGCGATCACGGGCTTCGCCGACTGCTCGAGCCGGCGGAAGAGCGTCTGGCCCGCCCGCGCGAACGCCTCCAGCGCGCCGGGGCCGGCGTCGGCGAGCGTGCTGACGTCGGCGCCCGCGACGAAGGCGCGGCCCGCGCCGGTGAGGACGATCGCGCCGACGTCGGGGCGCGACAGCAACTCGTCGAGCATCGCGCCCAGCTCCCGCAGCACCTGCGCGTTCAGCGCATTCAGCTTGTCGGGGCGGTTGACGGTGACGGTCGCGACCCGGTCGGCGACGTCGAGGAGCAGCATCTCGTAGGGCATGGGTCCTTCGCGCGGCGCAGGGAGGTGTCCGGAATCTACGGCGGCGCGCTTTTCGGCGCCCGCGCCCCGCGGTACGTTCCCCGCGTGGAACCGATCCACGCCGTGCGATGGTCGCCCGCCGGTGAGGCCGTGCGCATTCTCGACCAGCGGCGTCTGCCGGCCGAGTGCGTCGAGCGTGACCTGCGCACGCTCGAGGAGACGCGCGAGGCGATCGCGACGCTTGCGGTGCGTGGAGCGCCGGCGATCGGCGTGACGGCGGCGATGGGGCTGGTGACGTCGCTGCTCCCCTTTGTGCACGAGGGCGGCCGCGCGTTGCGCGCGCGGCTCGACGCGCACGCGGCGGTGCTCGCGGCTGTGCGACCGACCGCCGTCAACCTCTCCTGGGCGATCGAGCGGATGCTGCGGTGCGCGCGCGCCCACGCCGACGCGGCGCCCGGCGCCCTGCTCGACGCGCTGCGCCGCGAGGCGACGGCGATCCTCGCGGAGGACCGCGCGATGTGCGCGGCGATCGGCACGCACGGTCTCGCCCTCGTGCCCGACGCCGCGCGGGTGCTCACCCACTGCAACGCCGGCGCGCTGGCGACGGCCGGCATCGGCACGGCGCTCGCACCCGTGTACGCGGCGCACGCGGCGGGCCGGCGTCCGCGCGTGTTCGCGTGCGAGACGCGGCCCCTCCTGCAGGGGAGCCGCCTCACGGCGTGGGAGCTCGCGCGCGCCGGCATTCCCGTCACGGTCATCACCGACGGCGCGGCGGCGAGCGTCATGCGCGCCGGCGAGATTGACGTCGTGCTGGTCGGAGCGGACCGCGTGGCGGCGAACGGCGATGCGGCGAACAAGATCGGCACGTACCCGCTCGCGCTCGCCGCGCGGGCCCACAACGTGCCGTTCCACGTGTGCGTCCCGTGGTCCACGATCGACCGCGCCACGCCGGACGGCGCCGCCATCGTGATCGAGGAGCGCGGACCGGACGAGGTGCGCACCATCGCGGGTGTTCCGGTCGCGCCGGCGGACGCCGATGTGCGCAATCCCGCGTTCGACGTGACCCCCGCCGCGTTGATCTCGACGATCGTCACCGACCGGGGCGTGTTCACGCCGCCATACTCGTTCACGCTCTGATTCGCACCCTCACACCATCAGACCGGACACTTCGCTTCCGCGCGGCCCCTGTTCCGCATCCCGCATCCGGCATCCCGCATCCGGCATCCCGCATCCGGCATCCCGCATGAAGTCCGTCCTCGCCATTGATCAGGGTACGACCGGCAGCACCTGTGTCGTCATCGGTGCGGACGGCCGCATCCTCGGCCGCGGCTACCGCGAGATCACGCAGCACTTTCCCGAGCCGGGCTGGGTCGAGCACGACGCCGACGAGATCTTCGCGCGGACGCTCGAAGCGGCGCGTGAGGCGATTGCGCAGAGCGGCGAGCGGCCCGACGCCATCGGGATCACCAACCAGCGCGAGACGGTGGTGCTGTGGGACCGTGCGACCGGCGCGCCGCTCGGTCGCGCGATCGTCTGGCAGGACCGGCGCACGGCGGCGCGCTGCGCGGAGCTCGCGAGCGAGCGCGACGCGATCTACCGCGCCACCGGCCTCGTCACCGATCCGTACTTCTCGGCCACCAAGCTCGAGTGGCTGCTGGCGCACCGGCGCGCGGCGTCCGCGCTGCCGCGCGACCGGCTCGCCGCGGGGACCGTTGACAGCTGGCTGGTGTGGAAACTGACCAACGGCCGCGTGCACGCGACCGACCCGACGAACGCGTCGCGCACGATGCTCTTCGACCTCGACGCGATGCGCTGGAGCCCGGCGCTCTGCGCGCGCTTCGGCGTGACCGAGTCCATGCTGCCCGAGGTACGGCCGTCGAGCGGCTCGTTCGGGTTCGCGGCCGCCGAACACTTCGGGCGTGAGATCCCGATCCTCGGCGTCGCGGGCGACCAGCAGGCCGCGCTCTTCGGACAGGGATGCTGGGCGGCGGGGACGAGCAAGAACACCTACGGCACCGGCGCCTTTCTGCTCCTGAACACCGGAGCGGCGCGGCCGGAGGGAGGCGGCGGCATGCTCACGACGATCGCCTGCGACGCCGCGGGCGCCCCCGCGTTCGCGCTCGAGGCGAGCATCTTCATCGCGGGCGCGGCGGTGCAGTGGTTGCGTGACGGGCTCGGTCTCCTCGCGCACGCGGCGGAAAGCGAGTCCATGGCGCGCGCATTGGCGTCGAACGACGGTGTCTACTTCGTGCCGGCGCTCACCGGGCTTGGAGCGCCCCAGTGGGAGCCTGCCGCGCGGGGGATGATCGTCGGGCTCACGCGCGGCACCACGCGGAAGCACCTCGTGCGCGCGGCGCTGGAGGCGATGTGTTTCGGCACCGCCGACGTGCTCTCCGCCATGCGCGTCGCGAGCGGCGCCCCGCTCGACATCCTCCGCGTGGACGGTGGCGCGACGGAGAACGCGTGGCTGATGCAGTTCCAGGCTGACGTCCTCGGCGTCCCGGTGGAGCGTCCCGACGTGATCGAGACCACGGCGATGGGCGCCGGCGCGCTCGCCGGGATCGCGGCAGGCGTCTGGCCGAGTGCGGAGGCGTTCCTCGCGGCGCGACAGTACGCGCGGTTTGCGCCGGGCGATGGGAGGAGGGCGGCACAGGCGGCGCGCGCGGGATGGAGCCGGGCGGTGCGCGCCGCGGTGGGGTGGGCGCGGGACGGCACCGCCGAAGCGGCGGACCCCGAGTGAGGCGCAAGCGATGAGACTGATGCTGGTGTTCACGCTCTGGACCGGCGGGCCGCCCGCGCCGGGGGGCGGTGACCCGTGGTTCGGGCGCGACAAGCTGTTGCACGTGACGGCATCCGCGCTCATCCAGGGCGGGGCGCACGCGGCACTGCGCTCGCGCGGCGCACCCTACGGGCAGGCGAGCTGGGGCGCGGCGGCGGTCACGGTGTCGGCCGCCATCGGCAAGGAACTCTGGGACCGCCACCGCAGGCGCGACTTCAGCCTGAAGGACCTCGCGTGGGATGGCCTAGGCGGCACCGCGGGCGCGGTCGTCGTGCGCCAAGTGGACCGGCGCTGAGACGCGCGCGCCATGACCGAGCTGGGGCAGCTCTCGTGCTGGGTCGCGCTCCTGATGGCGGTCTGGGGCGCCGCGCTCTCCTGCGTCGGCGCGCTCACGAAGCGCGGCGCGTTCGTCGCGAGCGGCTCGCGCGGGGTCCACGCGGCGGCGCTCTTCGTCACGCTCGCGTCGGCCGGGCTCGGGTGGGCGCTCCTCACGGGCGACTTCTCGCTGCGCTACGTCGCGGCGTTCACCAACGAAGTGCTTCCGCTCGGGTACCGGCTCTCCGCGTTCTGGGCGGGACGCGCGGGCTCGACACTCCTTGCCGCGCTGCTGCTCTCCGCGTGCGTGCCGGTCGCGGTCGCGGCCGCGCGCCGGCGCGACGGCGCCGTCGCACCGTGGGTCACGACCGCGCTCGGCGCGGCGCTCGCGCTCCTGCTGAGCGCCCTGGCGGCAGGCGCGGCGCCGTTCGGGCGTTTCGACGTTGCCCCCGTGGATGGCCGCGGACTCGATCCCGCGCTCCAGCATCCCGGCATGGCGATCCTGCGACCGCTCGCGTATCTCGGCTACGCGGCCACTCTCGTCGCGCTCGCGCACGCGCTCGCCGCCTTCGCCAGTCGGCGCCTTGAGGGGCCGTCGCCGTCCGGCGTCCGCCCGTGGCTGATCGCCGCGTGGTGTGCGCTCGGCGCGAGCGTGCTGCTCGCGCTCCGTGTCGGCTATGCGGAGCCCGGGTCGGGTGGTTACTGGCCCTGGCGTGCGCCGGGCGCGCCGCACCGCTCGAGCGGCTTCGACGTGGTGGTCGCGCTCTCCGTCGCGCTCGCGGTGCTGGTCGCCGGCGCGCGGGTGGGTCGGGCGGAAGAAGCCGGGCGAGCGCGTCGCCGACGCTGGGCCGCCCTCGTCGCGGGCCTCACGTTGCTGACGCTGGGCTTCGCGGGCACGGCGTTCCGTTCGGAGCACGTTGTGTCGCTCGCCGACGGCGAGAGCTGGCGCACGGCGGATCCGTTCGGACGCGCGTGGTCGTTCACCAGCCAGGGCGCGAGCCGCATCGAGCGCCCGAGCTACTTCCTCACGTCGCTCGCTCTGCGGCCCGAGCGCTCCGGCGTTCGACAGCCGTTCCTGACCACGGAGTGGCGGGAGTTCTACGGTCGTGACGGCCGCGAGCGGTTCCCGCCCTTCATTACCTCCGGCCTGCGCGGCTCGTGGATCGAGGACGTGTCGGTGATGCTTGTTTCCCTGGGTCCGGGGAGGGCGGTCGTCCGCATCAGCTTCGTTCCGCTCGCCGGCTGGGTGTGGTTCGGCGGCACGCTCGCTCTCGCGGGCGGCGCACTGATCCTCGCGCCCGTACGGTCGCGAGAGCGGGCGGACGGATGATCGGGCTCGCCGTCGGCGCGGTGCTCTCGCTCGGTGCCGCGGCGTGGGTGATCGCGCCCCTCGTCCGCGCCGAGTCGGCCGAATCCGACGGCGAGGCCGCCGGCGAGGCCGACGGCGAGGCCGACGGCGACGTCCTTGCGCCCGGGGGCGATCGCGACGGGCCCGCGCGCTGTCCGGCCTGCGGCGCTCCGCCGGAGGCCGACGCGCGCTTCTGCTCGACCTGCGGACGGCCGATCGTGTCGCCGCCGGGCGTCAGCCCAGCGTCTTCGTGAAGCAGTGCTTCTCCCCCACCTCGATCTCGCTCCTGTCCTTGGCGTAGCGCGAGACCTTCTCCGGGTATGCGGCGAGCGGCGTGCGCGCGAACCCGCATGACAGGAAAAGCTCGTCCGAGAACGAGACGGCGAAGAGCTCCGCGTAGCCGCGCCTTCGGGCCAGCCGCTCGGCCGCCGCGATCAGCGCCTTGCCGTGGCCCAGTCCCTGCGCGTCCGGTGAGACGGCGAGCGAGATCAGTTCCGCGACCGAGGGCGAGTACTCGTCCAGCGCGACGCAGCCGACCACGCCGCCGTCCGCGTCGCGGATCACGCGGTAGTCGGCGAGGTGCGCGTAGGCGAAGTCTTCCGAGCGCGTCAGCGTAAGCCCCTCGGGCGCGAAGCGGTTGTTCAGCGCGACCAGCGCCTGCAGGTCGGTCTCGTGCGCGCGCTCCACCTTCATCAGCGCTCCACGGCGTCGAGGCGCGTGAGCGCCGAGCGGATCGGGAGGATCGTTGCGGCGAGGCAGAGCAGCGCGGCGGCCCCGAAGCCCAGCACCATCTCGATGGGATTCGCGCGCGTGCCGAACGCGCGCGCCGCGACGAAGCCGTACACCGGACGCGCTTCCAGGATCACCACGCCGCCGATCACGGCCACGGAGGCCATCATGAAGAGCAGCCCCCCGAACGACGTCGGGATCTGCGCCGCGTTCTCCGTCTCGAACTGCGGATAGTGCGTGCCGAAGCCGATCGCCAGCCCGCTCACCGCGAATGTCATCATCGTGATCGTGAAGATCGAAACGAGAAACATGAAGTCGCTGACCTGCAGCATGTAGTCCGTCACGCCGACGATGCCCACCGCGAGCACGAGGAGCGGTGCGGTCCCCACCCAGAACTTGGCCCAGAGCAGATCGCGCATCGCCATCGGGCTCGAGCGCAGCAGCCAGAGCGTGCGTCCCTCGAGCGAGACGCCGGGGAAGATGAAGCGCGCCGCGATGGACGCCAGCACGAAGCCCGCGAGCACGAGATTCAGGAACGGGATGACGTTCCGCAGGAAGAACGTCACCCCCTCGGTCGTGAGGGGGAGGAACTTCACGTTGAAGACGTAGGCGATCACGAGGACCGCGAGGAGGATGAGCTGCGACCACTGCGTCGTGTCGCGGAAGAAGAGCCGGAGCTCCTTCATGACCAGCTCTCGCCGGAGCACGCCGAGCGGCGCCAGGAGGCGCATCGTGACGCGCGAGAGGCGCGTGCCCCGCGCCCAGCGCCCCGCGCCCTCCTGCGCCTTGCTGAAGCCGTTGAGATACAGCGACCGGTGCACCAGCGCGCCCAGCACCACGAACGCCGCCGCCGTCGCCCAGAGGAGGTACACCGCCAGCCAGTCCGGTTGCGCCGTGAGCACCCCCATCACGCTCCTCTGCACCCACTCCGAGGGGAGGAGCGGCGACGTCGGCGTGCGCAGGACCGACACGAAGTCCACGAGCGAGCGGAATCCCTCGGGGCGCGCGAGCTTCTCGGGGCGCACGAGCCGGAAGAGGAGCACGATGCCGCCCGCGGTCATCACGGCGATCACGCTCAGGATGTCGCGGGTGCGGCGGGCGGGAAAGACGTTCACCAGGATGAGCGTGAGCGCGCTCCCGAGCACCGACGGGATGATGAGGAACGGCACCATCACCGCGATTGCGAAGGGGCCAAACCCCCAGCCGCCGCCGTACACGACCCCGTACGCGGCGAGCATCGGAACCGCCATCAGCGCCACCATCCAGCTCGAGGTGAGCACCGTCTCGAGGAGCTTCGCGACGTAGAGCCGCAGCCAGTCCACCGGCCCGGCGACGAGGAGGTCGAGGTCCTTCGACAGGAAGAAGCTCGAGAGCGCCGTGATCACGTTCGAGAGCAGGAGAATCGCGAAGAAGCTCACGAGGAGGAGCCCCAGCAGCTTGCCCGCGAGCAGCGGGCCGATCTCTTCGACGCCGCGGAAGTACGTGAGGAGCTTGTAGAGCACGCCGAAGATGAACGTCCAGAAGAGCAGCCCGACGGTCGCGAGGATCGCGAAGCGCGCGCCGCGCCCCTTCTCGCCCGCCATCGCGCGCGCGCGCGCGGTGAGCCACTTGGGCGCGAGCAGGTGCCGGAGCGCCGGGTCGGGCAGCTCGGCGGGCACGGCGATGCCCGTCACGGGCGTGAACCGCGGGAGCGCCTCAGGCGTCGAGGACATCCACCAGGTTCCTCGCGGCGTTCTGGCCGGTCATCCGCAGGAAGATCTCCTCCAGTCCGCCCCCGTCCCGGGCGCCCGCGCGCAGCTCGTCCATCGTGCCGCAGGCCGCGATCCGGCCGACGTTGATGATCGCGATCCGGTCGCAGAGCGTCTCCGCGGCTTCGAGCGTGTGCGTGCTCATCATGATCGTGTGCCCGCGCCGCACGTACTCCGTGAACAGGTCGCGCAGGATCTTGATGGACTTCGGGTCGAGTCCCACGTGCGGCTCGTCCACCACGATCACCTCGGGACGGTGCACGAACGCGGAGGAGACGATGAGCTTCTGGCGCATGCCGTGCGAGTAGCTCTCCACCAGCTCGTCGCGCCACTCCTCGAGGTCGAAGAGCGCCATCAGCTCCCGCGCGCGGTGTTCCACCTTCTCCCCCTCCTGCCCGTAGAGCCCGGCGACGAACCGCAGGAACTCGGCGCCCGTCAGCTTCTCATAGATGAACGGACGGTCGGGGATGAACCCGAGCTTCGCCTTCGCGGCGATCGGGTCCACCGCGATGTCCACGCCGCCGATCTTCACCGTGCCCGCCGTGGGTTTCAGGATGCCCGCGATCATCCGGAGCGTCGTCGTCTTGCCGGCGCCGTTGGGCCCGAGAAAGCCGAAGAGCTCCCCGCGGGGGACGACGAGGTCAATCGCGTCCACCGCGGTGAACGTGCCGAACTGCTTCGTGAGCCTCGCGAGCTCGATCATCGCCCGGCGCGCCCGGACAGCCGATGGGTCATCTGGCCTCCACCACCTGGATCTTCAGGGTGCCGATGAGCCGCACCAGCTCGGTCTGCCGCGCCAGCCCGCCGACGATGAAGCGGAGGTGCGCGGCATCCGCGGGGAACTGGCCGAAGGTCGGGTCCACCGCCACCCAGTCGCGCAGGTAGACTTCGGGCCACGCGTGGTAGTAGAACTTGCCGCGCACGTAGGCGAGCCCGGTCGTGATGCGCGCGGGAATGCCGGCCGCGCGCGCCAGCGCGACGTAGAGCTGCGTGTGCTCGTTGCAGTCTCCCCGGCGCGTGCGCAGCACCTGGAGGGCGTTCGGCACGCTGAACGTCACTTCCTTCCGGAGCGAGTCATGGACCCAGCGGGTGATCTTCTCGGCGATCACGCGCGGGTCGCGGTCGAGTCCGGCGATCCCCGTGGCGAGCCGGACGATCGCGCTGTCGTGCGCCTGGAGGAGGGGCTCGTCCGAGAGCTCGGCGCGGAAGCGCGCCCTGATGCGCTCGACGTTCGTGAGCAACGACCAGTCGGCGGCCAGGGCGTCGCTCGCCTCCCGCCGCACGCGCAAGGTGTCTCCCGTGAGCGTCTGGCGCCCGCCGTTCAGATCGTAGCCCCTGAGGTCCACCGCGGAGAGGCGCACCGCCAGCGAGGAGAGGCGCGAGCGCCCGAGCGCGGCCCCGGCCGAGATCGCCGTGCGCTCGAGGATGTCGTTCGCGCCCGCGCCGGCGCTGGCCGCCGTCGCCCGGTCGCGCGCGATGCGCCAGTTCTCGAAGGCGATCTCGTAGGCCATCCGCCTGAGCGTGATGCCGCCCGGTTGCGTGCTCTCGACCACGCGACCCTGCGCATCCACCCAGCCCGAGAACCCGCCGCTGGCTTCCTCCGGAGCCACCCGCCACGCCCGCACCGTGTCCGTGAGCGCGCTCACCCACTCGCGCCGGGTCGTATCGAAGGCGGCGCTGTCAACGAGCGTGAACAGCGACTCGGCCCGGATCCGGAGCCGCACGCTTCCCGCGGCCATCGTCGTCGGATCGAACGTCGGGAGCACGTACTGCTTTCCGACCTTTGGCGTCTCGCCCAGCGCGACGGCGAGCGGCACCAGCGTCGGCAGGAGGATCGGCCCGCGCACCGCGATGCGTTGGCTGTCGGGCGTCGCGCCGCCCGAGGCGAGCGCGACGACCACCGCCGTGTCGCCCTCCGCGCGCCCACTCACGCGGATCGGCGCGCCCTCGGACTGCACCTGCACGTCGAAGGTCCGGAGCGCGAGGCCGCGCGAGAGCCGGACGACCGAGCGCGCCGACGCGCGCCGCATCGTGCCGGCGATCGGGAGGTCGGCGACGAAGTAGTCCACGACGTCAATCCCCGTCGTCAGCGTGTCGATGGTACTCGACGCGAAGCCGATCTGCCGGCCGCCCTGCTCGACCGTGAAGAACGTCGCGCCCGGGCTGATGCGGAGCGCCGCCTCGGCGAGCCGCTGGGTGCGCGGCACGAAGAACTCGCGCCGGACGAGGAGCGCGAGTCCGGCGCCCCACGCGACGAGAATCGCGACGGCGGCGGCGGTGCGCGTGAGCCCTCGCCGCGCGGCGCGCCGCGCGACCCGGCCACTGACGGCGCCCGGAACCACGGACGCTACCCGCTCTGCGCGTCGCGCGCGCGCCGGTAGAAGGCGGCGGCGTCGCCGGGCCGCCCCATCCGGTCGAGGACGATCCCGACGCTCTTGAGGGCGCGGAAGTTGGCCGGCTCGAGCTCGGCGGCGCGCTGGTAGGCCCGCAGCGCATCGTCGAGGCGGTCGAGCTTGTTGAGCGCCTCACCGAGGTAGAAATGCGCCGGCGCCGAGGCGGGATCGAGCGTCGCGACCTTCTCGAGGGGCTCCACGGCGTCGCGCCACTTGGCGCGGCGGCAGGCGAGGATCCCCTGCTGCAACAGCACGTCGGGGTCCTCGGCGCGCAGCTTCGCCGCGCGCCGGAGCTCCGCTTCGGCGTCATCGTAGCGCAGCCGTCCGCTCAGGATCTTCGCCCGTGCACAGCGCAGCGCCACGCCGTCCGCACCGGCGTCAATGGTGCGCTTGAGCGCGTGCAGCGCGCCCTCGATGTTGCCGCGCTTGTCGAGCGCGGTCGCGAGCGCGATCGCGGTCCTCGCGTCGCCCGGATGCGCCTCGTGGATGCTCTTCAGCTCCTCGAGCGCGGGCAGCGGCGTGGGCGGCGTGACCGGGCGCTGCGCGATGGACGGCGTCCGGAGCGCCCGGAGCGGCGGCGCGGGCGGCGGCGTCACGGGCGCGACCGGCGTGCTCGCCACGAGCGTGGCGCCCGGGCGAGCCTCGGCCTCGTCGGCCGCGTCGTACCACCACTCGCCGCACACCGGCGGCTCGCGCACGAGGAGCGGGGCCTCCCCCTCGACGCCTTCGGCCGCCGCCGACTCCCCGAACGGCAGGAGCGGCGTGCCTTCGAACGCGCCGAGCGGAAGCTGCTCAGGGTCGTTCGACGGAATCTCCGCGGGCGGCACGCGGTCCGGCATCCCCGGCGTCACGCGATGGCGAGGGAAGTCTCGCCGGCGAGCCAGTCGAGGTACTTCGCGTTTCCCGCCGCCACCGGGAGCGCGAGCAGCTCGGGCACCTGATACGGATGCAGCTCGCCGAAGGCGGATTCGAGCGCGGCGAGGCACGCCGAGCGCGTCTTGAGCAGCACGACGGTCTCTTGCTCGTCCGCGAGCCGGCCGTCCCAGCGGTAGAGCGAGCGCGCCCCCGGGAGGAGCGTGCCGCACGCGATGAGCCGCCGCTCGAGCAGCACGCGCACGAGCGTCTCCGCCTCGGCCGCCGAGGACACCGTGGTGAGCACGACGAGCGCATCGGTGTGGGGCATTCCAGCGGGGAAATCTATAGGTGACGCTTGTTTCCCGCTGCGGGCGCCGTCAGCTTACGCAGGCTATGCCCGAAGACGCGCTCATCGTCCGCGGCGCCCGCGAGCACAACCTCAAGAACATTGACGTCACGATCCCGCGCGACCTTCTGACGGTCATCACGGGACTCTCCGGCTCGGGAAAGAGCTCGCTCGCGTTCGACACCATCTTCGCCGAGGGGCAACGGCGCTACGTCGAGTCGCTCTCGGCGTATGCGCGGCAGTTCCTCGGGTTGATGGAGAAGCCCGACGTGGATGCGATCGAGGGGCTTTCGCCCGCGATCTCGATCGAGCAGAAGTCCGCGGGCCACAACCCGCGCTCCACCGTCGGCACGGTCACCGAGGTCTACGACTACCTCCGGCTGCTCTACGCGCGCGCCGGTACGCCGCACTGCCCCAACTGCGGCCGGCCCGTGGAACGACAGAGCCCCGGCCAGATCGCCGACACCGTGCTCGGGTGGCGGGAAGGCACGCGCATCGACGTGCTCGCGCCCCTCGTGCGCGGGCGGAAGGGGGAGTTCCGCGAGCTGTTCGAGTCGGCGCGCAGGCAGGGGTTCGTGCGCGCCGTGGTGGACGGCGCGGTCGTCGAGCTTGCCGATCCGCCGAAACTCAACCGCCGCGTGAATCACGACGTGTCGGTGGTCGTGGACCGGCTCAGCGTGCGCGTGAGCGACCGGGGCCGGCTCGCCGATTCCGTGGAGACGGCCCTGCGGCTCGCCGACGGGCTCGTGGAGATCGTGCGGTCCGGCGAGGGACAAGGGACAAGTCTCTTCAGCGAGAAGTACGGTTGCCCCGCCTGCGGCCTCTCGTTGCCCGAGCTCGAGCCGCGACACTTCTCCTTCAACTCGCCGTTCGGGGCGTGCCCCACCTGCAGCGGGCTCGGCACGCGGCGCACCGCGAGTGCCGAGCTGGTCCTCGGCGATCCCAGCATCTCGCTCCTCGAGGGCGTGGTGCTCCCCTGGGGCGAGCCCGACGGCTATCTCCGCCGTGTGATCCTCCCGGGGCTCGCGAGGCAGCTTCGCTTTGACCTGAACACGCCGTGGGGCGCGCTCCCGGCGCGCGTGCAGGAGATCCTCCTCACCGGGGTGCCGAAGAAGCGGGGCGAGGCCGAGACGGTGGGGAAGTGGGAAGGGATCCTCGCGAACGTCCAGCGCCGGTACAACGAGACGACGAGCGACGCGATCCGCGCGGAGTTCCAGGAGTACATGGTCGTCGCGGTCTGCCCGTCGTGCCGTGGGATGCGCCTCAAGCCCGAGTCGCTCGCCGTCACCGTCCTCGGGAAGAACATCGGCGAGTTCGGCGCGCTGGCGGTGAGCGAGGCGCACGCGTTCGTCGAGTCCATGCCGCTGCGCGCGCCGGGCAAGCCCGGGCTCGACGCCGACATCGCGGGGCCGATCCTCAAGGAAGTGCGCGAGCGGCTCCGCTTCCTCGTGGACGTCGGGCTCGACTATCTGACCCTGAACCGGAGCGCGGAGTCGCTCTCGGGGGGCGAAGCGCAACGCATCCGCCTCGCCACGCAGATCGGCTCGCGGCTCGTCGGCGTGCTCTACATCCTCGACGAGCCCAGCATCGGGCTCCACCAGCGGGACAACGCGCGGCTCCTCGCGACGCTCAAGCGACTCCGCGACCTCGGCAACACCGTGCTTGTCGTCGAGCACGACGAGGAGACCATCCGCGCCGCGGACCACCTGATTGACCTGGGGCCGGGTGCCGGCAAGCACGGGGGCGAGGTGATCGCCTCCGGGACGGTGGACGAGGTGCTGCGGAACCCCGGTTCCATCACCGCGCAGTACCTGAACGGCACGCGACGGATCGCGATGCCGGCCGCGCGCCGCGCGCGTGACGACCGCCGCGTGCTCGTGGTCGAGGGCGCGCGCGAGCACAACCTGCGCGACATCACCTTCGAGCTCCCGCTCGGCCTCTTCGTGGCGGTCACGGGTGTAAGCGGCTCCGGCAAGTCCACACTCATCGAAGACATCCTCCACCGCGCGCTCGCGCGGCACTTCTCCCGCGCGCGCGTCGTGCCGGGCGCGTACCGGCGGCTCACGGGACTCGAGCACCTCGACAAGGTGATTGACATTGATCAGAGCCCCATCGGCCGGACGCCACGCTCCAATCCGGCGACGTACACGGGCCTCTTCACGCCCATTCGCGAGCTGTTCGCGGAAATGCCGGAGGCCAGGCTGCGCGGCTACGGGCCCGGTCGCTTCTCGTTCAACGTCAAGGGCGGGCGGTGCGAGGCGTGTCAGGGGGACGGCCTCGTGAAGATCGAGATGCACTTCCTCCCCGACGTCTATGTGACGTGCGAGGTCTGCAAGGCGAAGCGCTACAACCGGGAGACGCTGGAGGTCCGCTACAAGGGCAAGAACATCGCCGAGGTGCTCGACATGACCGTGGCCGAGGCGCTCGAATTCTTCGAGCCCGTGCCGCCCATCAAGCAGAAGCTCCGGACACTGCACGACGTGGGGCTGGACTACATCCGGCTCGGCCAGTCCGCCACGACGCTGTCGGGGGGCGAGGCCCAGCGCGTGAAGCTCGCCACGGAGCTCTCCCGGCGGGCCACCGGCCGCACGCTCTACATCCTCGACGAGCCCACGACGGGGCTCCACTTCGCCGACATCCGGCGGCTGCTGGACGTGCTCAACGCGCTGGTGGACCAGGGCAACACCGTGGTGATCATCGAGCACAACCTGGACGTCATCAAGACCGCCGACTGGATCATCGACCTGGGGCCCGAGGGGGGCGACGAGGGAGGACGGGTCATCGCCACCGGCACGCCGGAGGAGGTGGCTGCCCAGACCGACCGCTCCTACACCGGCCAGTTCCTCCAGCGCATCCTCTGCCGCCCGTGAGACGCACCAAGATCGTCTGCACCATCGGACCCGCCAGCGCGGGCCGCGACGTGCTCCACCGGCTTCTGGCCGCGGGGATGGACGTGGTCCGCCTGAACTTCTCGCACGGCACTCACGCCGAGCACGCCGAGGTCATCCGGGCGATCCGGGACGGGGAGGGGCAGTGGGGCCGGCCCGTCACCATCGTCCAGGATCTCCAGGGCCCCAAGGTGCGCCTGGGCCAGTTCGCCGGCGGCCGCGCGTGGCTCGAGGCCGGGGAGCGCTTCACGCTCGCCGCCGCGCCCGTCTCCGGCACCGCCGCGCGCGCGAGCTTCTCCCATCCGGAGCTCCTCTCCCTGCTCCGGCCCGGGGACCCGGTGTGGATGGACGACGGGATGATCCAGCTCACCGTTGAGGAGGCCAGCGAGAGCGAGGCCCGCTGCCGCGTGATCGCCGGCGGCTGGGTCTCGGACCACAAGGGGATCGCGCTGCCGCGGTTCCCGGCGCCCCTGTCCTGCCTCACGGCCAAGGACCGCGAGGACCTGGGCTTCGGCATCGCGCA
>DATEDF010000113.1:0-2403 GCA_035286465.1 Gemmatimonadaceae bacterium
GTCGGCGAAGAGCGCGGCGGAGACGAGGGCGAGCGCGGCGAGCGCCTTCGCATTTGCGCTGTCGGGCACGAAGCGGCCGTCGGCCGTGCGCAGGAAGAGCCGTGACGCCTTGGGGAGCGGCCACGCGCCCGGTATCGCGCGAGCGCCGACGAACAGGTCGAGCGAGCCGTCGCCGTTCACGTCGGCCAGCGCGAGCGACCCGACGCTCGCCGTGTCGGGGGGCGCCAGTGAAGTGCCCGGCCCGAGCTGCCCTCGCGCGACGGCGAACGCGACAACCGATGGCACGGTGAGCGCCTCCGCGGCCGAGGCCGCTTCGTAGCTCGACTGTCCGGCGACCAGGAAGGGGTGCCCTTGCCCGTCCGGAACGGGGAGAATGGTCGTGAGGTCCCATCGTGCGGCGCCGCCGGGCGGGCTCGCGCGCACGAATCGGCCGCCGGTGTTCCGGAGCACCGCGAGCGTGCCGCCGCGTCCCGTGCCGACGACGAGGTCCTCGCGACCGTCGGCGTCCACGTCTATCCAGCTCACGCCGGGCCCGAGCTGGCTCAGGCGATTCGGAAGGAGGGGCTGCCGGCGATAGTCATCGAAGAGCGAGTCCATGTGCGCGTGGCCGCCGAGCAGCGGGGTGGCGTTCCCGAAGAGCGGGGGTGCGGAGTCGAGGCGCGCGGCGCCCGCGCCGGGTGCGCCCTTCGTCCCGGCGACATTCGCGCCCGCGACCGTCGTGCCGGCCGCGCCGGCCGCGCCGGCCGCGCTGGCCGCTGCCTCCTCCTCGATCTCATAGAGCCGGTTCGGCGCCGCGGTGATCCGGCTCACGCGCCCGTCGCGCCAGCGCACTTCGATCGCGAGCGCTGAGTCGCGCCCCGCCGCGAACGCCAGCGCGGCGTCGCTGCCCGAGAGGTAGTAGCCGCCGGCGGTCACCTCGCGCGACTGGACCGGGAGCGACGGTGCGCGCACCGTCACCACGGCGCCGATGCCGGCCGTGTTCGGCGCGCGGCCCTGGAGCCGCACGGCGACGCGCGGCGCCGGAGACTCGTTGCGGTAGACGACGCTCGGTGCGTCGAGACGCGTCACCACCACGTCGAGGTCGCCGTCGCCGTCGAGGTCGGCGAGCGCGATGCCCTGCGAGATCGCCTCGTCAGCGCCGAAGCGCCATTCGCGGCTCACGTCGCGGAACGTGACGTCGCCGCTGTTTCGGAGCGCGACGCTGCGCACAGCGAGGCGGGGAAACTCGCCCTGCTCGCGATTCCACGGCACACGCGGAAAGCTGTTGCGGATCCGGTCGATGGTGTCGGCGTCGCGGATGTCCCAGCGATGGCCGTTCACGGCGAGGAGATCCTCGTAGCCGTCGAGGTCCACGTCGAGGAACGCGGAGCCCCACGTCCAGTCCGTGGCGGCCACGCCCGCGAAGTCGGCGACCTCGGCCCACGTTCCGTCGCCGCGCGCGAGCTGCAGCGTGTTGCGCATCCACTGTGGCCGGTCGCTCGTGAGCCCCACCGGCTTGGGGAGCGGCGTGTGCGTCGGAATCTGCCGCTGCCGCGCCGCGAGCGTCGGCGCCAGCATGTCGGCGGTGAACAGGTCCACGTGGCCGTCGCGGTTGACGTCCGCGAAGTCCACCGACATGCAGGTATTGCTCGTCTCGCGGATCGCGAGCCGCGGGATGAGACGGAAGTTCCCCCGTCCGTCATTCAGCCAGAACTGGTCGGGATCCTCGAAGTCGTTGCAGACGTAGAGATCGGGTGCGCCGTCGCCGTTCACGTCGTAGAAGCGGGCCGCGAGCGTGAAGTGGTCGGGTTCTTCCGCGAGCGGCTTTCCGGCTTCGTCGGTGAAGCGCGGGTTCCTGCCGATCGGCACGCGCGTGAAACGGCCGCGCCCGTCGTTCAGGTAGAAGAGGTCCGGCTCGGCGCGCTGCGACCGCACGATGGCGCCGAGATCGGGACGGTCCTCGATGCGGTACTCGCCCTTCCATTGATCCACCACGACGAGTCGGCCCCCGACCTTCTTCACGACCTGGTCGAATGCGCGCGCCTGCGGGGTGAATGCGTCGAGCGCGTTCCGCGTCTTGTACGTCGCCACGTAGAGGTCGAGTGTGGCGTTTCCGTCCACATCCGCGAGCGTGAGCGTGGTGGCGGCGAGTCCGCCGGCAAGTCCGCTCGACGCGGTCGCGTCCGTGAAATGCCCCTTGCCGTCGTTCAGCCAGAGCTTGAGCGGCCCGCCGAGCGTCCCCACGACGAGGTCGCGGTCGGCGTCGCCGTCCACGTCGGCCATCGCCGCGCCGGTTGTCGCGAGGTCGCGCGTCTCGATCCCGCTTGCGGCCGTGACGTCGGTGAAGCGAAACCGGCCCTCGTTATGGTAGAGCGCGGCGGGCCGCTCGACCGAGGCGAGGAAGGCGTCGGGGAGGCCGTCGCC
>DATEDF010000114.1:0-44884 GCA_035286465.1 Gemmatimonadaceae bacterium
GGGCCTCACCTTCACGCCGGGCGACTCCGTCTTCGTCACCATCCCTGGTGACGCCGCGGGCTTCCCGGCCGCCTCCTTCGCCGGCAAGACGGCCGAACCCTTCACCCTCGCGCCGCTCGTCGTGCCGCCCACGAACCAGAACATGACGGTGAGTTGGAGCGCGGCGACCGACGCGAACGCGGCGATGCTCCTCTCGTTCCGCTTCCACGAGGGCTCCGGCACCGGACTCAACCAGCAGCTGCTCTGCGACTTCCGCGACGATGGCACGGGCAGCGTGCAGGCCGCGCTGATTGCCAGATGGGTGGCCTCAGGCGATCGCGACGTCTTCGCGGAGCGGCTGCGCACCGCGATCGTACGCGTGCCAAGCGCGACCGACGCGTTCATCAACCTGGTTTCGACCTTCGACCTTCCGACGCCGGTCTCGCCCTGACGGGCGACGAACGGCGCACGGCGGGCGGCGGACGACGAGCAGCCGGACGGGGACCGTGACGAAGAAACGGGCGAAGACGGACCGGCGCAGGACTCGGACGGAACGCGACCCCCTCGGCGCGCTCGAGGTCCCGGCCGACGCGCTCTACGGCGTCCAGACGCTGCGCGCGGTGCGGAACTTCCCGATCAGCGGGCTCGCGCCCCTCCCCGCCTTCGTGGACGCGGTCGTGCAGATCAAGCGCGCGGCGGCGCTGACGCACCGGGCCACCGGCCGCCTCGAGGCGCGGCTCGCCCGCGCCATCGTGCGCGCCGCCGACGAGGTGCTCGAGGGCCGCCATCGCGCGCAGTTCGTCGTGGACGTCTACCAGGCCGGCGCGGGCACGTCGCACCACATGAACGTGAACGAGGTCCTCGCGAACCGCGCGAACGAACTGCTGGGCTCGCGGCGCGGCATGTACGCGCCGGTGCACCCGAACGATCACGTCAACATGGCGCAGTCCACGAACGACGTGATTCCCACGGCGATCCGGCTCGCCGTCCTCACGGAGCTCGGACCGCTGACGCACGCGCTCGACGGGCTCCGCGGTGCGCTTGTGCGCAAGGGCAAGGCCTTTGACAAGATCGTCAAAGCGGGCCGCACGCACCTGCAGGACGCGATGCCGATCCGGCTCGGCCAGGAGTTCTCCGCCTGGGCCGGGAGCATCGCGCGCGGCGCTCGCCGTCTGCGCGACGCGGCCGATGACCTGCGCGACCTGGGCATCGGCGGGAGCGCCGTCGGCACCGGCGTCAACGTCGAGCCGGAGTATCCGGCGCGGATGGTCGCCGAACTGAGCAGGAGCACGGGCGAGAAGCTCCGCGTCGGCGACGACCGCGTGCAGCTGATGCAGTCGCTGGGCGACGTCGCCGCCTTCAGCGCGGCGCTCCGCACGCTCGCGCTCGACCTCTCGAAGATCGCGAGCGACCTCCGCCTGCTCGCGAGCGGCCCGCGCACCGGGCTCGACGAGTTGGTGCTCCCGGCGGTGCAGCCCGGCTCGTCCATCATGCCCGGGAAGGTGAACCCGTCGGTCGCGGAGATGGTGAACCAGGTGTGCTTCCAGGTGCTCGGCAACGATCTCGCCGTGGCGGTGGCCACCGAGCACGGGCAGCTCGAACTGAACGTGATGATGCCGCTCGTCGCGCACAACGTGCTCTTTTCGATGCAGATCCTCGCGAACGCCGTGCGCGCGCTCGACGAGCGATGCGTGCGCGGCATCGCGGCCAACGAGGCGCAGTGCGCGTACTGGCTCGAGCGCTCCGCGGCGCTGGCCACCGCGCTCGCGCCGCGGATCGGTTACGCGCGAGCGGCGGAGCTGGCGAAGGAATCGGTGAAGACGGGGGAGTTGATCCGGGACCTGGCGGAGCGGAAGAAGATCCTGCCGCGGGCGGAGTTGGCGAGGGCGCTCGATCTGCGGAAGATGACGGACATTGGAGTGCCGGGAGGGCGAGGACAGGAAGCAAAGGGCAGAGGGAAAGGCAGAGGGAAAGGCAGGAACAAGGGGCGAGTGAGAGGGACAAGGGACAAGTAACCACGAAACGCTGGTGGACAGCGCGAAGGGCGCGGTGCACAGGCGTCGCGTCCTGAGCCCTGCTCGCTGAACACCGCACCCTGATCGAGGTGACTTGCCCCTTGTTCCCGTCACTTGTTCCTGGTCCCTGCCGTCCCGGTTTACAACCTCCCGTTTCGTCCGTATTGTGCTGACATGCGCATCACGACGTGGGCCGAGTACGGAGTGATCTGCGCGCTGCATCTCGCGAAGCGCGCGCCTGCGGGGCCCGTCACGGGGCGGGACATCGCCGCGCGCGAGAAGCTGCCGGCCGACTACGTCGAGCAGATCCTGCTCCGCCTCCGCCGCGCCGGAATCGTATCGAGCACGCGTGGCGCCAAGGGGGGCTACACGCTCTCGCGGCCCGCCGCCCGCATCACGGTTCGCGAGATCATCACCGCCGCCGAGTTGATGACCTTCGATCTGCACTGCGAGAGCCATCCCGTGGACGACGTGCGCTGCTCGGCGTCGCACGACTGCAGCATTCGCCCGGTCTGGGTGTTGCTGCGGCGCCGCATAGACGAGGTTCTCGACGGCGTGTGCCTCGCCGACCTGCTTGACGCCGAGGCGAAGGTGCGCCAGCGGGTGGGGCTTCCGGTCCTGCACTCCTGAGCGGGCCCGCGATGGGCGTGCTGCTCCCCTTCACACCCGAATGGCGGGCGGCCCGCGAGCGGCGCCGCAAGGCTGCGGCCTATCTCGCGGCCGCACGGCGGGAGCCCGAAGACACGGACGTGCGTTGGCTCGCCGACGCGGCCGCTAACGGCGACGAGGACCACGCGCGCTGGGAACTCCGCTTCGCGCGACTCGCGCTCGCGGTGCTGACGGCGCAACGCGATGCGCTCGACGACCGCACGGGCTCCGACGTCGTCGCCGCGCTCGCCGACGCGTTGCGCGAGGACCCGCGCGTGGCGCCCGGGATGCACGCGCTCGCCGAACGCCAGTTGAACGAGCGGCTCGCCGCGTATCGCGAGGCGCTGTCCGCGCGCGGCGGGCCCGTGGGAAGCGGGGAGCGGCTTGGCCGCGTGCTCCTCGCCTTCGCCTCCGACGGCGCTCGCAGCGCCGGCGCCCCGCTCCCGCGAGCCGTGGAGTTTCTCGGCGCGTGGATCGCCGAGGCCAACGAGGCGCTGCGGGCCGCCTACGGGACGGCGTCGCTGCCGGAGCATTTGCCGCCGTCCGAAGCAGTGGTGAGGGGTAAGGGGTGAGAGAGTGAGGGATCGGGTGAAGGGTGAAGGGCGAATGGTGAAGAGCGAAGGGGACGTGAAGGGTGAAGGGCTCGTGAAGAGCGAAAGGCGAATAGTGAAGAGCGAAGGGGTCGTGAACAGTGAAGGGATCGTGAAGAGCGAAAGGCGAATAGTGAAGAGTGAAGGGGTCGTGAACAGTGAAGGGATCGTGAACAGTGAAGGGCCTGTGAGACGTGAAGGGCGAAGAACGGCACGCACGCGGCCGCCTCTTCGCCCTTCACCATTCGCTCTTCACCCTTCACCATTCGCTCTTCACCCTTCACCCGACCCCTCACCCTTCACTCCTCACCCCTCACGAGTGCCGAAGGGGGGACTCGAACCCCCACGGGCTTGCGCCCACTGGCTCCTGAAGCCAGCGCGTCTACCAGTTCCACCACTTCGGCGTGGATCGGGAAGCTAACGTCTCCGTTCCCGATACCCAAGACCGCGCGCGCTCGTCTGTTGTCGAGGGGTGGTTTCACCTTAACTTGCCTTGCCGCGCTCCGTTGCCCGTGACCCCACAGCCTGCTGCCAAGCCCGACCGCGAGGAGGTCATCTCGATCGCGCGCAACAAGCGCGCGCGGTTCGACTATGAGATCCTGGACCAGTGGGAGGCCGGCCTGGTCCTCACCGGCACCGAGGTGAAGTCGCTTCGCGCGCGGAAGGCGAGCCTCTCCGACGCCTTCGGCGTCGTGAAGGACGGCGAGCTCTGGTTGCTCAACCTCCACATCGCGCCGTACGAGCAGGGGAACCGCTTCAACCACGACGCCACGCGCACGCGCAAGTTGCTGCTCCACGGCCGCGAGATCCGCCGCCTCATCGGCGCGGTGGAACGGCAGGGGCTCACGCTCGTTCCGCTCGAGCTCTACTTCAGACGAGGCCGCGCGAAGGTGCGCCTGGCGCTCGCGCGCGGAAAGAAGCTGCACGACAAGCGCGCTGCGCTGCGCGAGCGGGCCGACCAGCGGGACATCGCACGCGCGATCAGGGTGAGGCGATGACCGGCGCGCTGCTCGCCCTCGCGATTGCCGCCGCACAGGCCGGCGGCGTGGTGCGCTCGACGGACGCTGCCGGGCGCCGGACGCCGGCTGACTCCGTTCTTGTCCGTGGCGGCGTGCGTGACACGACGCTGGCGATCGTCGCGACGAGTGCGGGCTCCGCGCTCCGCGCCGACGCCGTCGCGGCGGCACTCGGGGGCGTGCTCCGCGTCGCGCGCCTCGGGCAGTGGACCATCGAGCTTGCCGGCGTCCTGTTCGACCTCGAGGAGGGCGTTCCCTTTGCCGGGAGTCGGGGCGCCGTGTATCCGCTCGCGGGGCCGCCGCTCGTGCGGGACGGCGCCCTGCTGATCCCGCTGCAGTTGGTTGCCGACCTCGCGCCGCGCGCCGGCGGAAACCTCACGTGGGACGCCGGGCGGCGTGAGCTGCGCCTGGGACGCGGAAACCCCGGCGTGGTGACGGCGTCCGCGGCGGCGCGCGCCGCGAGCACCACATCTCCCCCGGCCGGCGCGGGCACGGCTCCGGTCGCCCCGCCGCGGGCGGCGAAGCGATACACGGTCGTGGTGGACGCGGGACACGGCGGCCCGGACCCGGGGATGCGTGGCCCCATCGGCGGCAGCTTCACGATCTACGAGAAGGACGTCACGCTCGCCGTCGCGAAGCAGCTCGCCCGCGCCCTCGAGACGCGCGGCGTGGACGTCGTGATGACCCGCACGACCGACACCCTCATCGCGCTCTCCGACCGCGGCCGGATCGCCAACGAGCGCCGGGGCGACCTCTTCATCTCCGTGCACGTGAACGCGGCGCCGCGGAGCTGGAAGAACCCGGGTACCGCGCGCGGCTTCGAGACCTACTTCCTCGACGAGGCGAAGACCGAAGACGAGCGCCGCGTCGCCGAGATGGAGAACGACGCCGTGCGCTTCGAGACGGGGCCCGCGCTCCCGCGCGACGACGCCCTCGGCTTCATCCTCAGCGACATGAAGCAGAACGAGCACCTGCGCGAATCGAACGACCTGGCCGCCAAGGTGCAGGAGCACCTCAAGGACGTCCATCCGGGGCCCAGCCGGGGCGTGATGCAGGCGCCGTTCCGCGTGCTCGTGACGGCCTTCATGCCGGCCGTCCTCCTCGAGATCGGGTTCGGCACGAATCCGGTAGAGGCCGCCTGGATTGCCAGTGTGGGCGGCCAGCGAACGATCGCCCTCGCCGTCGCCGACGCGGCCATCGAGTACTTCGCCCACTACCAGCGCCGCGCGGGTGGCTCCGGCGGGGCGCCGGCGGGTCCGCGCGAGTGAGCGCGGCCGCACCCACGCCCTTCGCCGGCCCGCTCGCCGCCACCGCGGCCGGGCTCACCTTCCAGAACCCCGTCCTCCTCGCCGCGGGCACCGCGGCCTACGGCCGCGAGCTCGCCGACGTCGTCGCGCTCGACGCGCTCGGCGGCCTGGTCACCAAGGCGGTGAGCCTCGAGCCGCGCGCGGGGGCGAGCGCCCCACGCGTCGCCGACTTCGGCGACGGGATGATCAACGCCGTGGGGCTCGCCAATCCCGGTGTCGCCGAGGTCAAGGCGCACCACCTCCCGTGGCTCGCGGCCACGCTCACGCGCGCGCGGGTGCTCGTGAACGTCGTCGGGCGCGTGGTCGAGGAGTTCGGCGACGTCGTCGCCGCGCTCGAGGACGCGCCGGGCGTGCACGCCTTCGAGCTGAACGTGAGCTGCCCGAACACGCGCGCGGGAGGACTCGAGTTCGGCGCCGACCCCGCGTCGCTCGACGCGGTGGTGCGCCGCGCGCGCGCCGCCACGCGCCGCGCCCTCTTCGTGAAGCTCTCGCCCACGCTCCCCGACGTGGGGGACGCCGCCCGACGCGCCGTGGACGCCGGCGCGGACGGGATCACCGTCGTCAACACGATGCCCGGCCTCGTGATTGACGTCGCGACGCGGCGCCCCGTGCTGGGCTACGGCACCGGCGGCGTGAGCGGTCCCGGGCTCCGGCCCGTGGGCGTCCTCGCCACGTGGAGAGTGCGGCAGGCGGTGCGCGCGCCCATCATCGGCGCCGGTGGTGTCGCGACCGCGGAGGACGCGCTGCAGTACCTGCTGGCCGGCGCGACACTCGTCGCCATCGGGACCGCCGCGCTCGCGAATCCGCGCGCACCGGAACGCCTCGTGCGCGACCTGGCGCGCTGGTGCGCGAAACACCGGATCGCGCACCTCGCCGACCTGGTCGGTACCCTGGAGTGGCCGGCGTGACCGGCGCGAGCCTCTCCGGATTCGCGGCGCCGATCCCGATCGTCGCGCTCGACGTCGCCTCGCTCGACGATGCCCGGGCGCTCGTGAACGCGCTCGGGCCGCGCGCGGCCGCGTACAAGGTCGGGCTCCAGCTCTTCACCGCCGAGGGTCCGCGCGCGGTCGGGTGGCTGCGCGACGAGGGGAAGCGCGTCTTTCTCGACCTCAAGCTGCACGACATCCCGAGCACGGTGGCGCGCGCGGCCGAGGGCGCGCGGCGGCTGGGCGCCTCGCTCCTCACCGTGCACGGCCTCGGGGGCCGGATGATGGTCCGCGCCGCGGTGGACGCCGCGGGCGACGAGACGGGTGTCCTCGTCGTCACCGTCCTCACGTCGCTCGACATCGCCGCGGCGAGCGCGGCCGTGGGCCGGCCGCTCGAGAGCGTGCGTGAGGAAGTGCTCCGGCTCGCCGCGACTGCGCGTGCGGAAGGGGCGCACGGGGTGGTCTGCGCCGCGGCCGAGTGCGCGGCGGTGCGGAACGCGCACGGCGACCACCTGCGGCCGCTCGTGCCCGGCATTCGCCCGGCCGGAGCCGACGTCGGTGACCAGGCACGCGTGGCGACCGCCGCCGAGGCGGCTCGAGCCGGCGCGGCGTTCGTGGTCGTCGGGCGAGCGATCACCGGCGCGGCGGACCCGGCCGCCGCGTTCGACCGCGTGCTCGCCGAGCTGCGAACGCCGTAACCGGCGGCGTCGGCGGCGGCTTGCGAGGAACAGTCCGCCCCGCGCAGTATAGAATGAGTACAATCCCGACTGGAGCGAGTGCGATGGTCCGACCACTGATCTGTTGCGCGCTGCTCGCCGCGTGCGCGAAGAGTGGTGCGACGCCCGGTCCCGACGTCGCCGTCACACCGGTGAGCGCTCGCGTGGTGACCAGCACGGGCGGCGGTGTGGTGGATCTCTCCCGCTCGGCCGAGACCGTCGGAGTCCCGCTCGCGGTCAACGCCAGGCCCGACACCGTCTTCGCGGTGCTGGTCGCCGTCTACAAGGAGCTGAACATCGCCACGACGCGCCTGGTGCCGGAGCAACGCGTAGTCGGCAACGACCTCTTCCGCGCGCGCCGGCGGCTTGGCGGCGCCCCGATGCAGAGCGCCGTGGACTGTGGAGGGAATCCCGGGCAGCCGAACGCGGAGACCTTCGACATGGAGCTCAGCATCGTGAGCTATGTGAGTGCGACCGCCGCGGGGACCGCCACGATCACCACGATGCTCGCGGCGGTGGGAAACGATCCGATGTTCGGGAAGGACCGGCAGATGCGGTGCTCTTCCACCGGGGAGCTGGAACGGCGGATCGCGAGGATGGTCCGGGAGAGACTGGGGCTCAAGTAGAGTGAGGCTTGTGTCGGGGCCGCATCCCGACTATCCTTCAAGACTGCCCCGAAATGGGGGCGCAGCAACGAGTTCCGTCTCTTTGGAGTCCCGGTGAAAGTTCGCAGCAGCGTGAAGCCGATTTGCGAGCACTGCAAGGTGGTCACGCGCCGCGGCGTGACGCGCATCATCTGCAAGCGCAACCCCAAGCACAAGCAGCGGCAGGGCTAGCCCATGGCGCGCATTTCCGGCGTGGACCTTCCACGCGAGAAACGGGTCGAGATCGGCCTGACGTACATCTTCGGCATCGGCCGGCAGTCGGCGCGGCAGATCCTCGACGTCTCCGGCGTCAACCCCGACCAGCGCGTCAAGGACCTCACCGACGCCGACGTCAACCGACTCCGCCAGGAGATCGAGAAGGCGTACCGCGTCGAGGGCGCGCTGCGCACCGAGGTCGCGATGAACATCAAGCGGTTGATGGACATCGGCTCCTATCGCGGCCAGCGCCATCGCAAGGGACTTCCCGTCCGCGGTCAGCGGACGCACACCAACGCCCGCACCAAGAAGGGCCCGCGCCGCGCGATCGCCGGCAAGAAGAAGGTGACGAAGTAATGGCCATCGGGAAGAAGACCAAGCGCGTCGTCGAGGCCGAAGGCGTGGCCCACGTCGCCGCGACGTTCAACAACACGACGATCACGATCACCGATGCGCACGGGAACACCGTCGCGTGGGGCTCCTCCGGCAAGGCGGGCTTCAAGGGATCGAAGAAGTCCACCCCCTTCGCGGCCACGGTGGCCGCCGAGCAGTGCGCGCGCGAGGCGATGGCGCTGGGCGTCCGCCGCGTGCACGTGCGCGTGCAGGGGCCGGGCTCGGGGCGCGAGAGCGCGATCCAGGCGCTGGCCGCCGCGGGGCTGCAGGTCAAGTCCATCCGGGACGTGACGCCCATCCCGCACAACGGCTGTCGTCCCCCGAAGCGCCGGAGGGTCTGACCGGTGCGCTACACGGGACCGAGCTGCCGGCTCTGCCGGCGCGAAGGCACGAAGCTCTTCCTCAAGGGCACGAAGTGTTTCACGGAGAAGTGCCCGGTGGAACGCCGGCCGTACGCGCCGGGGCAGCACGGACAGAGCACGGCGCGCCGCCGCAAGCTCTCGGAGTACGCGAAGCAGCTCCGGGAGAAGCAGAAGATCAAGCGCATCTACGGCGTGAGCGAGCGGCAGTTCCGGAACACGTTCGAGCGCGTCGCGACGCTGCCGGGCGTCACCGGGCACAACCTGCTGGCCGCGCTCGAGAGCCGGCTCGACAACATGGTCTACCGCCTCGGATTCGCGGCGAGCCGGAAGGCGGCGCGCCAGCTCATCCGGCACCGGCACGTGGAGGTGAACGGGAAGGCGGTGGACGTGCCGAGCTTCCTCGTGCAGCCGGGGGAGGAGATCCGCGTGCGGCAGAAGTCGCGCGAGCTGGTGGTGGTGGCGGCCGCGCTCGAGCAGTCGTCGCGCGGCGCGACCCCGAACTGGCTCGCGGTGGACAAGGGGACGTTCACCGGGCGGATGCTCGAGCGGCCGCAGCGCGCGGCGATTCCGATCGCGGCGCAGGAGCAGCTGGTGGTGGAGTTGTATTCGAAGTAACGGGTCGGATCCCTGACATCCGAGCGGGCCTGCCGCGCGTCAGGGGCGGGGCAGGGCGTAGGCGATGCGCGCACCCACATCGCCTGACCTCATTCAGGATCTGTAGATCATGACACACGCGATTGACCTTCGCGGGCTCGTCCGGCCGCAGCTCGTCGAATCCACGAAGCGCGAGGACCACCCGAACGTCGCCGAGTTCCGCCTCCAGCCGCTCGAGCGCGGCTTCGGCCACACGCTCGGCAACGCCATGCGGCGGATGCTGCTCTCGTCGCTCCGCGGCTCGGCGGTCTGGGGCTTCCGGATTGACGGCGTGCTGCACGAGCACCAGACGATCCCCGGCGTCGTGGAGGACGTGCACCAGATCATCGGCAACCTCAAGACGCTCACGCTCTTGCTCGCCGACGACGTCGAGGACGTGATCCTGCGCATCGGCGTCTCGAAGGCGGGCGCCGTGACCGCCGGGCACATCGAGGCGCAGGGCGGCGTGCGCGTCATCGAGCCGTCGCACCACCTCTTCACGATGCAGGACGAGCGGGATCTCTCCGTCGAGCTGTACGTGAACAAGGGGCGTGGCTACGTCGAGGCCGAGCAGCACCCGGCCGACCGGTCGCTCCCGGTGGATCTCGTGCGGATCGACTCGATCTATTCGCCGGTGCGTCGCGTCAACTTCTCCGTGTCGGAGACGCGCGTGGGCCAGCGCACCGACTACGACCGCCTGGTGCTCACGGTGGAGACGAACGGCACGATCTCGCCCGAGGAGGCGGTGAGTTACGCGGCCGCGCTCGCGCAGACGCACTTCCAGTACTTCGCCGGGTTCGGCTCGCATGCCGCCGCCGCGACCGGCGCGGAGTTCGCCGGCTCCGACGCGGCGCGCCTCGCCCAGCTGCTCAAGACGCCCATTGACGATCTCGAGCTCTCGGTGCGGTCGGTGAACTCGCTCAAGAACTTCAACATCCGGTCGCTCGGCGACCTGGTGCGGCAGACCGAGACGGAGATTCTCGAGGTCAAGAACTTCGGCAAGAAGTCGCTGCAGGAAATCGCGGACCTGCTCGAGCGCGAGGGGTTGAACTTCGGGATGCGGTTCGAGGAAAACGGCGACGGCGTGCACGTCATTGACTGGGGCACGCCGGCCAGCCGCGCCGCGGCGAACGCGCCCGACGACCTTCCCGAGGAATAGCGCCATGCGTCACCGCAAGGCCGGCCGGAGCCTCCGGCGCACCAGCGAGCAGCGGCTCGCGCTCCTCCGGAGTCTCGCCACGTCGCTCATCGAGCAGGGCGCGCTCGAGACGACCGAGGCGAAGGCCAAGGAGCTGCGGCCGTTCGTCGAGAAGCTCATCACGAAAGCCCGCACCGGGACGCTGCACGCGCGCCGGCTTGCGGGACGGCACGTCCACAAGCGCGCGGCCGCCGACAAGCTGTTCCAGGAGATCGGCCCCAGGTTCGCGAAGCGCCCGGGCGGGTACACGCGCATCCTGAAGACCGGCCACCGCAAGGGCGACGGCGCCGAGATGGCGCGCATCGAACTGATCGAGAGCGCACGATGACCCGGACGAGAATCGAGCGGAACAAGTGTTACGCATGCGGCAAGGCGATCGCCTTCGGCAACAACGTCTCGCACGCGAACAACCGCACGCGCCGCACGTGGAAGCCGAACCTGCAGGTCGCGCGCGTCGTGCACGAGGGAAAGATCACCAAGGTGCGCGTCTGCACCCGGTGCCTGAGCGCGGGGAAGATCCGCCGCGCGCCGCGCGGGCCGGTGGTGGGCGTCGCGTGAGCGACCCTCGATCTGCAGGCCGGGAAGGGAGCCGCGGGCTCCCTTTTTTGCGTCCGTCCAGCGTTAGGATATAGCCATGCCCACCGCGCTCATCACCGGCATCACCGGCCAGGACGGCTCCTACCTCGCGGAGTTCCTCCTCGCCAAGGGCTACCGCGTCGTCGGCATCGTCCGCCGGAGCTCGACGACGCCCTACGACCGCATCGCGCACCTCGTGGACCGGATCGAGCTCGTCTCCGCCGACCTTCTCGACCAGACCTCGCTCGTGGATGCCATCGGCGATACGCGGCCCGCGGAGATCTACAACCTCGCCTCGCAGAGCTTCGTCGCCACCTCGTGGACGCAGCCCGTGCTCACCGGGGAGTTCACGGCGCTCGGGGTCACGCGGATGCTCGAGGCGATGAAGCGCGCCGCGCCCGAGGCCCGCTTCTACCAGGCGAGCTCGAGCGAGCAGTTCGGCAACGTCGTGGAGACGCCCCAGAACGAGATGACGCCCTTTTATCCCCGCTCGCCCTACGGCGTGGCCAAGGTCTACGCGCACTGGATCACCGTGAACTACCGCGAGTCCTTCGGGCTCTTCGCCGCGAGCGGCATCCTCTTCAATCATGAGAGCCCGCGGCGCGGGCTGGAGTTCGTGACGCGCAAGGTCACGGACGCGGTCGCACGCATCAAGCTCGGCCTCTCGACGGAGGTCCGTCTCGGCAACCTGGAGGCGCGCCGCGACTGGGGATACGCCGGCGACTACGTGGACGCGATGTGGCGGATGCTCCAGCAGCCGAAGGCCGACGACTACGTGGTGGGCACGGGCGAGAGCTGGTCGGTGGCGCAGCTCTGCGAGGAGGCGTTCTCGTACGCCGGGCTCGACTGGCGCGCGCACGTCCGGAGCGATGCGCGCTTCGTGCGTCCCGCCGAGGTGGATCTCCTCGTCGCCGACGCGTCGAAGGCGCGCCGCGCGCTCGGGTGGGCGCCGACGGTGCGGTTCCGCGAGCTGGTGCGGATGATGGTGGACGCCGACCTCGCGCGGCACCGCGCGGGGCCCCGTAGCGGCTGACGTGGGGCGCGGCTCGGCGCGGACCGCGCTGGTCACGGGAGCCGCGGGCTTCGCGGGCCAGTGGCTCTGTCGCGATCTCGTGCGGCACGGCTGGTCGGTCACGGGCTCGTCGCTCACGGGCGATCCGGGGCCCGGGATCCTCTCGCCGGAGGACCACGCGCCCGTCGTCTGGCGGCGCGAGGACCTGCGTGACGCCGGCGCCGTCCACGACGCGCTCGACGCGGCTCGGCCCGATGCCGTCTTCCATCTCGCCGGCGTCGCCTTCGTGCCGGCCGCGGGGGACGACCCGATGCTCGCGTTCGACGTCAACGTGGGATGCGCCGTGCGACTCCTCCGCGAGATCCGGGAGCGCCGCGCCGCCGGCACGCTCGATCCCGCCGTGCTGATCGTGGGGAGCGGCGAACAATACGGGCGTCACGACGTCGTCGCGATGCCGCTCGGCGAGGAGGCCGAGTGCCGGCCGTGCTCGCTCTACGCCGCGACCAAGCTGGCGCAGGAGGTCTTCGCGCTCGAAGCCTTTCGCGCCGACGGCGTCCGCGTCGTCTGCACGCGCTCGTTCAACCACAGCGGGCGCGGCCAGCACGCGAGCTTCCTCCTGCCGGCGCTCGTGGAACGGGCGCGCGCCGCGCGCGCCGGCGCTCGCGCGGGACGGCGCGCGAAGGACGTCGCCATCGGGAACACGGACACGGTGCGCGACTTCCTTCACGTCGAAGACGTGGTGCGCGCGTACGTCCTCCTCGCCGAGCGGGGGCTCGCGGGCGAGGTCTACAACGTCTGCAGCGGCGAGGGGGTCCCCGTCGGTGAGATCGCGCGCGAGGTGCTGACGGCCGCAGGCGTGGACGCGCCGCTCGTGGGCGACGACGCGCTCCGCCGCCCCGTGGACATCCCCGTCCTCGTGGGCCGCAACGACAAAGTGCGCGCGGATACCGGGTGGGCGCCGCGCCGCACCCGCGCGACCATCATCGCCGATCTGCTCCATGCCGCGGCGCCCTGATCTCCACCGCATCCTCCTCATCGGCTCGGGGCCCATCGTCATCGGGCAGGGCGCCGAGTTCGACTATTCGGGGACGCAGGCGGTCAAGGCGCTGAAGGAAGAGGGCTACGAGGTCATCCTCGTGAACTCGAACCCGGCGACCATCATGACCGACCCGGAGATCGCCGACCGCACCTACATCGAGCCGGTGACACCCGAGTTCGTCGAGTTGATCATCGCCCGTGAGAAGCCCGACGCGCTGCTGCCGACGATGGGTGGGCAGACGGCGCTCAACATCGCGATGGCGCTGCACCAGTCGGGCGCGCTGGCGCGGCACGGCGTCGAGCTGATCGGCGCGAACGCCCGCGCCATCGCGCTCGCGGAGGATCGCCGGCTCTTCGGCGAGGCGATGCGACAGATCGGCCTCAAGGTCCCGGAAGGGCGCATCGCCACCTCGTGGCCCGAAGCGGTCGCGATCAGTGCGTACACCGGCTTCCCGGCCGTCATCCGCCCGGCCTTCACGCTCGGCGGCTCGGGGGGCGGCGTCGCGCGCGACCGCGAGGAGTACGAGACGATCGTCACGCGCGGACTCGCCGAGTCGCCGATCTCGCAGGTGCTCATCGAGCGGTCCCTGCTCGGGTGGAAGGAGTTCGAGCTGGAGGTGATGCGCGACCGGGACGACAACGTGGTGGTCGTCTGCTCCATCGAGAACCTCGACGCGATGGGGATCCACACCGGCGACTCGATCACCGTCGCGCCCGCGATGACGCTCACCGACCGCGAGTACCAGGCGATGCGCGACGCGGCCATCGCCGTGATCCGCGAGATCGGGGTGGACGCCGGCGGCTGCAACATCCAGTTCGCCATCAACCCGGGGAACGGCGAGATGGTGGTGATCGAGATGAACCCGCGCGTCTCGCGCTCTTCGGCGCTGGCGTCGAAGGCGACGGGGTTCCCGATCGCGCGCATCGGCGCCAAGCTCGCGGTCGGCTACCGGCTCGACGAGATCCCGAACGACATCACGAAGCAGACGCCGTCGTGCTTCGAGCCGGTGCTCGACTACGTGGTGGTGAAATGCCCGCGCTTCGCCTTCGAGAAGTTCCGCGGCGCGAACCCCACGCTGACGACCCAGATGAAGTCCGTGGGCGAGTCCATGGCGATCGGCCGCACCTTCAAGGAGGCGTTCCAGAAGGGGCTCCGCGCGCTGGAGAGCGGGCGGAGCGGCTGGGAGGTGGGGGAGCGGCTGCTGGACGACCGGGTCGCCGACGACTCGCCCGAGACGCTCCGGGTGGCGCTCGCCACGCCGACGCCGGAGCGGATCTTCCAGGTCAAGCGCGCGCTGCTCGCGGGGATGAGCTTGGCGGAGCTGCACGAGATCACCGCCATTGATCCCTGGTTCCTCGCGCAGCTCCGCGAGTTGGTGGAGGCGGAGCGCGAGTTCGCCGCGCTCGCCGAGGTGGACGCGCCGGCCCTCCGCGCGATGAAGCGCCTCGGCTTCGCCGACGCGCAGCTCGCACAGCTCCGGGGCGAACACGAGGACGACGTCCGTGCGCGCCGGTGGGCGATGGGGATTCGCCCCGTCTACAAGATGGTGGATACCTGCGCGGGGGAGTTCCCGTCGAACACGCCGTACCTCTACTCCACCTACGACGACGAGTCGGAAGCGCCGCGCTCGGGGCGCAAGTCCGTGGTGATCCTCGGGAGCGGGCCGAACCGGATCGGCCAGGGCGTCGAGTTCGACTACTGCTGCGTGCGCGCGGCCATCGCGCTGCGCGAGCGCGGGTACGAGACGATCATGGTGAACTCGAACCCCGAGACCGTCTCGACCGATTACGACACGAGCGACAAACTCTACTTCGAGCCGCTGACGCTCGAGCACGTGCTCGAGATCGTCGAGCGCGAGCAGCCGGTGGGTGTGATCGTGCAGCTCGGCGGGCAGACGCCGCTCAAGCTCACGCGGCCGCTCGAGGCGGCCGGCGTGAAGATCCTCGGCACCAGTCCCGACGCGATTGACATCGCGGAGGACCGGCGCCGCTTCGAGGCGATCGCGCGGCGGCTCGGCGTCGCCCAGCCGCCCAACGGGACGGCGACGAGCGTGGCCGAGGCGGTGGAGGCGGCCGCGCGCATCGGGTATCCCGTGCTCGTCCGCCCGAGCTACGTCCTCGGCGGCCGCGCGATGGAGATCGTCTACGACGAGCCCGCGCTCCGCGAGTATTTCGCGCGCGCGGCACGCGTCTCCGAGGACCGGCCGGTGCTCATTGACTCCTTCCTCGAGGACGCCTACGAGGCCGACGTGGACGCGATCAGCGACGGCACGCGCGTCGTGATCGGCGGCGTCATGCAGCACATCGAGGATGCCGGCATCCACTCCGGCGACTCGGCGTGCGTCCTCCCGCCCTCGCGTATCACGCCACAGGACGGCGCCATCATGCGCGCGCACACCGTCGCGTTCGCGCGGGCGCTGGGCGTCGTGGGGCTCATCAACGTGCAGTTCGCGATCAAGGACGGCACGGTGTACGTGCTCGAGGTGAACCCGCGCGCGAGCCGCACGGTACCGTTCGTCTCGAAGACGATCGGCGTCCCGCTCGCCTCGTACGCCGCGCGCGTGATGCTCGGCGAATCGCTCGAG
This sequence comes from Gemmatimonadaceae bacterium, assembly GCA_035286465.1. Lineage (GTDB taxonomy): Bacteria > Gemmatimonadota > Gemmatimonadetes > Gemmatimonadales > Gemmatimonadaceae > Fen-1231. Next base: position 15,855 of record DATEDF010000114.1, read on the forward strand.
GCGACGGGCTTCACGGAGGAGATCATCGCGCCCTACGTGGCGGTGAAGGAGGCGGTCTTCCCCTTCACGAAATTCCGCGAGTTCGACCCGATCCTCGGGCCGGAAATGCGCTCGACGGGCGAGGTGATGGGCGTGGCGGACGCGTTCGGCACGGCGTTCGCGAAGGCGCAGCTCGCCGCGGGCAACGGGCTTCCGCTTGCGGGCACGGTGTTCGTGACTGTGAACGATCGCGACAAGCCGAACGTGGTGGCGATCGCGCGGCGCTTCCTCGAGATGGGCTTCGCCCTGGTCGCCACGAACGGCACCGCGCACTACCTGCGCGAGCGCGGCGTGCCGTGCGCGATGGTGCACAAGGTGAGCGTGGCGCGCCCCAACGGCATGGACCTGATCCGCGACGGCCAGGTGCAGCTCCTGATCAACACCCCGCTCGGGAAACGGGCGCAGAAGGACGACTACACGCTCCGGCAGGCGGCGATCGGCCAGCGCGTGGCGTATACTACCACGCTCAGCGCGGCGTCGGCCGCGTGCGACGCCATCGCCTCCCTCAAGTCGGACGCGCCGACCGTGCGGTCCATCCAGGAGTGGCAGGATACCATCCGATGACGAAACCCTACATCCACGAAACCGCCGTCGTTGACAAGGGCGCGAAGATCGGTGCCGGCACCAAGGTCTGGCACTTCTGCCACGTGATGCCTGGCGCTGTCATCGGCAGGCGGTGCACGCTCGGCCAGAACGTCGTCGTGATGAACGGCACGACCATCGGCGACAACGTGAAGATCCAGAACAACGTGTCGGTGTACGAGGGCGTCACGCTCGAGGATGACGTCTTCTGCGGCCCCTCGATGGTGTTCACCAACGTCGTCAACCCGCGCAGCCACGTCTCCCGCAAGACGGAGTACCAGAAGACGCTGGTGCGGAAGGGCGCGACGATCGGCGCCAACGCGACGATTCTCTGCGGCGTGACGCTCGGGCCGTACGCGTTCGTCGGAGCCGGGGCCGTCGTCACGAAGGACGTTCCCGCGCACGCGCTGGTCACCGGCGTGCCGGCGACGCTCGCCGGCTGGATGTGCGAGTGCGGCGTGAAGCTCGAGGAGGGGCTGATGGAGCTGACGTGCCCCGCGTGCGGCAACCGCTACACGCGGCGCGGGGACAAGGTCACGCGCGAGACCTTCGAGGCCGAGTGACCGGCGCGAGTCCTGTGCGCGAGTTCCGCGTCGCGCTCGTCGGCTGCGGGCGCATCAGCCGGACCCACTTCGACGCGATTGCCGCCGTCGAGGGGCTTGCGGTCACCGGAGTCTGTGACGTGGTCGAGGCCCGCGCCCGTGAGGCGGGCGAGCGGCTGGGCGTGCCCTGGTTCACGGCGTACGAGACGATGCTCCGCGACGCGCCCGCGGACGCGGTGACGATCGCCACGCCGAGTGGGCTGCACGCGCGGCAGGGCGTGCTCGCGGCGCGCGCGGGGAAGCACGTGATCAGCGAAAAGCCGATGGCGATCACGCTCGCGTCGGCGGACGAGCTGGTACGCGCCTGCGACGAGGCCGGGGTGTACCTGTTCGTCGTCAAGCAGAACCGCCTGAACGCGCCGGTGCAACTCCTCCGCCGCGCGATCGAGAAGGGCCGGTTCGGGCGGATCTACCTCGCCAACACGACCGTGCGGTGGACGCGCCCGCAGTCGTACTACGACCAGGCGCCGTGGCGCGGCACGTGGGAGTTCGACGGCGGCGCCATCATGAACCAGGCGTCGCACTACGTGGACCTCCTGCAGTGGCTTGTGGGTCCGGTCGAGAGCGTGATGGCGAAGACGGCGACGCTCGCGCGCAAGATCGAGGCGGAAGACACGGGGATCGCCGTCCTCAGATTCCGCAACGGCGCGATCGGGTGCATCGAGGTGACCATGCTCACCTACCCGAAGAACCTCGAGGGCTCCCTCACGATCCTCGGCGAGAAGGGCACGGCGAAGATCGGCGGCATGGCGGTGAACGCCGTGGAGCACTGGGACTTCGCCGAGCCCGATGCCGACGACGCACTCGTCGCGGCGACCGGCGCGAACCCGCCCACCGTGTACGGCTACGGGCACCAGGGGTACTACCGGAACGTGCTCGCGGTGTTGCGAGGGGAGTCGAAGCCGGAAACGGACGGACGGGGCGGGCGCAAGTCGCTCGAGTTGATCCTCGGGATCTACGAATCGGCGCGCACCGGCCGGGAGGTATCGCTGCCGCTCAAAGCGTGAGGCGGCCGCGCCACGACCGAGGCACGGCTCTCACCACGGAAGCACCGCTTTCACCACGGAGGCACGGAGGTTTGCGGAGGGCCACGGAGGAGGACTTGGGGGAACGACAGCCCGAGGGCGGGCTTTTGTTCCCCGAAGAAGTCTCCGTGGCCCTCCGTGGATCTCCGCGCCTCCGTGGTGAAAGCGCTGTTTCCGTCGCGAACTCCCTCGATTCGTTGACTTCGCCTGAGCGCCCGGCGACTCTTAAAGGTTCTGCGGAAGGGCCCCGGCGGCCCTGCGGCGCCACCACCCCGAACCCTCAGCATGTCCGTACCGCTCCTCGACTTGCGTGCGCAATACGCGGCGATCAAGCCCGCCGTGGACGGCGCGATGCTTGAGGTCGTCCGCGATCAGGCGTTCATTCTCGGCGCGCCCGTCGCTCAGCTCGAGCGGGAGGTCGCCGCGCTCTCGCGCGCGAAGTTCGCGGTCGGGTGCGCGAGCGGCACGGACGCGCTGCTCCTCGCGTTGCGCGCGCTCGACATCGGCCGCGGCGACGAGGTCATCACCACGCCCTTCACCTTCTTCGCCACAGCCGGCACCATCCACAACGTGGGCGCCACCGCGGTCTTCGTGGACATTGACCCGAAGACGTACAACATCCGCCCCGATCTCGCGGCCGGCGCCGTGAACGCGAAGACGAAGGCCATCATCCCCGTGGACCTCTTCGGCCAGCTCGCCCCGATCGAGGAGATCCAGCGCCGCGCGCCGCGGATTCCCGTGATCGAGGACGCGGCGCAGTCCATCGGCGCCCGCCGGAGCATTGACGGGGAATGGCGGATGGCGGGCGAGATCGCGACGATCGGCGCCTTCTCGTTCTTCCCCTCGAAGAACCTCGGCGCCTGGGGCGACGGCGGGATGATGGTGACGCAGGACGAGGCGCTCGCCCAGCGCCTCCTGCGGCTCCGCACGCACGGCAGCGTCCGCACCTACTTCCACGAGGAAGTGGGCTACAACTCGCGCCTCGACGCGCTGCAGGCGGCGGTGCTTCGCGCGAAGCTCCCGTTCCTCGCCGCATGGAGCGCGAAACGCCGCGAGAACGCCGCGTACTATTCGGCCGCGTTCACCGACGTGCCGGAACTCGTGACGCCGTTCGTGGATCCGGCGAACGAGTCCATCTTCAACCAGTACACGATCCGCGTGCCGCGCCGCGACGCGCTCAAGGAACACCTCACGGCGAAACAGATCGGGCACTCGGTGTACTATCCGCTGCCGCTGCACCTCCAGCCGTGCTTCGCGTATCTCGGCTACCGGAAAGGGGCGTGTCCGGAGTCGGAGAAGGCCGCGAACGAGGTGATCTCGCTCCCGGTCTACCCCGAGCTCACGCGCGCGCAGGCCGACGAAGTCATCGCCGCCGTGCGCGGCTTCTTCGGCCGGTGAGGAAGGGATCGTGGGCAACGTCGCCGCGTCGGCCGTGAAGGCCCAGCTCCTCGCGAAGATCGCCGACCGGTCCGCCACGAGCGGCGTCCTCGGGCTGGGCTACGTCGGGCTTCCGCTGGCGATGGAATTCTGCGAGGCGGGCTTCCGCGTCATCGGCTTCGACACCAGCGCCACCGTCGTCGGGCGGCTCGCGCGCGGGGAGTCACACGTCCAGGACGTGCCGGCGGCGCAGGTCGCCCGCCACGTGACGGGCGGCCGCCTCCTCCCGACCACGGACGAGGCGACGCTCGCGCAGTGCGACGCCGTCTCGATCGCCGTGCCGACGCCGCTCGCCAAGACGCGCGACCCCGACATGTCCTACGTCATCGCGGCGGCGGAGGCGGTCGCGCGGCACGCGCACCCCGGGATGCTGATCGTGCTCGAGAGCACGACCTACCCCGGCACGACGCGCGACGTGATGCAGCCGCCGCTCGAGGCGAAGGGGCTCACGATCGGGACGGACGTCTTCCTCGCCTTCTCGCCCGAGCGCGTGGATCCCGGCAATCCCACCTGGCACACGAAGAACACGCCCAAGGTGCTCGGCGGCATCACGCCCGCGTGCACCGAGGTGGCCACCGCGCTCTACTCCACGTGCATTGATCGCCTCGTGCCCGTCTCGTCGCCCGAGGCCGCGGAGCTGACCAAGCTGCTCGAGAACACCTTTCGTTCGGTGAACATCGGGCTCGTGAACGAGATGGCGATCATCTGCGACCGGCTTGGCGTGGATGTGTGGGAGGTGATCGAGGCGGCGGCGACGAAGCCCTTCGGCTTCATGAAGTTCTCGCCCGGGCCGGGCATCGGCGGGCACTGCATCCCGCTCGATCCGCACTACCTCGCGTGGAAGATGCGCACGCTCAACTACAAGACGCGCTTCATTGACCTCGCCAGCGAGATCAACAGCGCGATGCCCGACGTCGTCGTGGAGAAGGTCGCGCGCGCGCTGAACGACGAGCGCAAGTCCGTGCGGGGGAGCCGCGTGCTCGTGCTCGGAGTCGCGTACAAGCGTAACGTGGACGACATGCGCGAGAGCCCGGCGCTCGACGTGATCCGGCTCATCCAGGAGCGCGGCGCCGACGTCGCCTACCACGACCCGCACGTACCGTGCTTCCGCGAGGACGGGCTCGAGCGCGCGAGCATCGCGCTCACCGACGCAGAGCTGGCCCGCGCCGACGCCGTGGTGATCATCACGGACCACGCGGCGGTGGACTACCAGCGGCTCGTGGACCACGCGCGCCTTGTCGTGGACACGCGCAACGCGCTGGCGGCGACGAAGCCGTCGCGCGCGCGGGTGGTCTCGCTGACGCCCTCCGCCGCCCGCCCCTCCGCCGCTCCGAAATAGATGCGCTCCGTTCATTCCGTATTCCGCATCCCCGCATTCCGCAGCGCCGTTCGATGAATATCACCGTCATCGGCACCGGGTACGTCGGCCTCGTCGCGGGCGCCTGTCTCGCAGAGACCGGCGGCCAGGTCGTGTGCGCGGACGTGGACCGCCGAAAGATCGACGGGCTCAAGCGGAACGAGCTGCCGATCTTCGAGCCGGGGCTCGAGGCGCTGGTGGCGCGCAACCAGGCGCAGGGACGCCTCACGTTCACCACCGACGTGGGGGCCGCTGTCGCCTCGGCCGAAGTGGTGTTCATCGCCGTCGGCACGCCGCCCGACGAGGACGGCTCCGCCGATCTCACGCACGTGCTCGAGGTGGCGGCGGTGATCGGCAGACACCAGAGCCGTGAGCTGGTCGTCGTCACGAAGTCCACGGTGCCGGTCGGGACCGCGGCGCGCGTCCACGCCGCCATCGCGACGCACGCGAAGTTGCCGTTCCACGTGGTCTCCAATCCGGAGTTTCTGAAGGAAGGCGCGGCGGTGGACGACTTCCTGAAGCCCGACCGCGTCGTGCTCGGCGTGGAGACCGACTACGCGCGCAGCGTGATGGCCGAGCTCTACGCGCCCTTCGTACGCACCGGCAAGCCGATCATCTTCATGGACCTGCCGTCGGCGGAGATGACGAAGTACGCGGCGAACGCGATGCTCGCCACGCGCATCTCGTTCATGAACGAAATCGCGAACCTGTGCGAGCAGCTCGGGGCGAACGTGGACCTCGTCCGCAAGGGGATCGGGAGCGACTCGCGCATCGGCCCGTCGTTCCTCTTCCCGGGCCCGGGGTACGGCGGATCGTGCTTCCCGAAGGACGTCAAGGCGCTGCTCCGCACGTCGGAGGAGGTCGGTTCGCCGCTGCGCGTGCTCGACGCCGTCGAGGAGGCGAACGAGCGGCAGAAGCGCCGGCTCTTCGCGCTGCTGCGCGACGTGCTGGGCGAGGGGTTGCGCGGCGCCACGGTGGCGCTCTGGGGGCTCGCCTTCAAGGCGCAGACGGATGACATGCGCGAGTCGCCCGCGCTCACGCTCATCGAGGAGCTGCTGGCGGCGGGCGCGAAGGTCATCGCGCACGATCCGGCCGCGATGCGCGAGGCCGGGCGCCGGCTCGGCCCGCGCATCGCCTGCGCGCCGTCGAACTACGACGCCCTGCCCGGCGCCGACGCGCTCGTCGTCGTCACCGACTGGAATGAATACCGGTTCCCCGACTTCGCGCGCATCAAGCGCGCGCTCGCGCGTCCCATCGTGATTGACGGCCGCAACCTCTACGACCCGGCGAAGATGCGGTTGCTCGGCTTCACCTATCGCTCCATCGGCCGAGGCCGCGAGTGAGGGTGCTGATTACCGGAGCCGCCGGGTTTCTCGGCTCCCACCTCTGCGACCGCTTCCTCGCCGACGGCCACACGGTCGTCGGGCTGGACAACTTCATCACGGGCCACGAGGACAACATCGCGCACCTGGCCGGGCACGAGCGCTTCTCGCTCGTGCGCCACAACATCTCGACCTTCACCTACGTGGACGGCGCGCTCGACGGCGTGCTGCACTTCGCGTCGCCCGCGAGTCCCGTGGATTACCTCGAGCTGCCGATCCAGACGCTCAAGGTGGGGTCGCTCGGCACGCACAACGCGCTCGGCATCGCGCTCGCCAAGAAGGCGCGCTTCTTCCTCGCGTCCACCAGCGAGATCTACGGCGACCCCCTCGTGCACCCGCAGCCGGAGCGCTACTGGGGGAACGTCAACCCCATCGGCCCGCGCGGGGTCTATGACGAGGCGAAGCGCTTCGCGGAGGCGATGACGATGGCGTACCACCGCACCCACGGCGTGGATACGCGCATCGTGCGCATCTTCAACACGTACGGGCCGCGCATGCGCCCGCGCGATGGGCGCGTGGTGTCGAACTTCATCGTGCAGGCCCTCAACGGTGAGCCCATCACGATCTACGGGGACGGGGCGCAGACCCGCTCGTTCTGCTATGTGGACGATGAGATCGAGGGGATCTACCGCCTCTTTCACCGGGGTGATGCCGACCCGGTGAACATCGGAAATCCCACCGAGCACACGGTGCAGCAGCTGGCCGAGCTGGTCGTGGAGCTCACCGGGACGGCCTCGGCGATCGTGCGCCAGCCGCTGCCCGAGGACGATCCGCGGGTGCGGCAGCCCGACATCGCGCGCGCCAGGGCGCTCCTTGGCTGGGAGCCCGCGATCGGGCTCCGCGACGGCATTCGCCGCACGATCGCCTATTTCCGGACGCTCGTCGGCTCCCCCCGGATGGCGCCGAGGCGGTGATGCGAACGGTCCCGTTGCGCCGGGGTACGAGGCACGTGCGTCTCCTTCCGGCCGCCGTGCTGCTCACCGCCTGCTTCCACGGCTTCCAGCCGAGGGATTACCACACGCAGGCCGACCTCTACAACGCATCGCTCAGGGAGTACGACCGGAAGAAGTGGGACAACGCCATCGCCGGCTTCGAGCGGCTGACGCTCGACCTGCCCGCGCGCGACACGCTCCTCCCGCGAGCGCACTGGTACCTCGCGATGGCGCACGAACGACGAGGCGACCACCTGCTCGCGGCCACGAGCTTCCTGCGCCTGGCCGACACCTTCCAGGACGACTCCCTCGCCGACGACGCGCTCCTGGCCGCGGGCGACGCCTACACGAAGCTCTGGCGCAATCCCGCGCTCGACCCGACGTACGGCGACCTGGGGCAGGTGCAGTACCGCCTCCTGGTCAACATCTTCCCCGACTCGCCGCTGCGCGAGCAGGCGGAGAAGGGGGTGCTGCGCATTGACGAGATGCACGCGACGAAGGACTATGAAAACGGACTCACGTACATGCGCCGCCGCGCGTTCGACTCCGCGCTCATCTACTTCAAGGACGTCGTGCGCCTCTATCCGAACACGGCGCGCGTGAGGGACGCGCTGATGCGGATGGTCGAGGTCTACCGCCGACGTGAAATGAACTACCAGGAGGAGGCCAGGGAGACCTGTACGACGCTCCGGGCGGCATACCCCACCGACGTGGCGGTCGCCAAGCTCTGCCCCGCCGCGACCGTCGCCGCCGATTCGGCGGCCAAATCCGTCAAGCCGGCCAAGCCGGCGCCGTGACGGCGCCGTTCCGGCTCCCGGCCAGCTACCCCGCGCGCCCGGCCTCCGATGCGGATCGGCATACTCGGCGGGACCTTCGATCCCCCACACGTCGGGCATCTCCTCGCCGCGAGCGACGCCGCCGAGGCGCTCGCGCTGGATCGTCTGCTTTTCGTTCCCGTGGCCGAGCAGCCGCTCAAGACGGGCGCGATGGTCGCGAGCGCCGCGCACCGGTTCGCGATGGTCGGCCTCCTCATCGGCAGCGACCCGCGCTTCGTCGCGGATCCGATCGAAATCGAACGCGGCGGCCTATCTTTCACCGTGGAGACGCTGCGTGTGCTTCGCGAGCGCTGGCGTGATGATCAGGCCCTGGCACTGTTCCTGCTGCTCGGAGAGGACGTCGTCGCGACGCTGTCGATGTGGCGTGAGCCGAACGCCGTCCGCGCGCTGGCCGAGATCGTTTGGCTGACGCGCGCGCCCGGGCCGGACGCGCCGCCGCCCGCGGGGCGCGTACTGGCGACGCGCCGCGTGGAGGTGTCTTCCACGGAGATCCGCGAGCGCGTGCGCGCGGGCCGGCCCATCCGGGGCTTCGTGCCGGAGGTGGTGGCCGAGTACATCGCTCGCCACGGACTGTATCGCTGAGGGAGTCAACGCGCGAATGCTGAAGGGCCTGCTGGGATCCGTCTTCGGGACGCGGCACGAGCGCGAGCGCCGGCGCGTGCAGCCGATCGTGGATGAGATCAACGCGCACGGCGTGCGGCTCCGCGAGCTGAGCGACGATGAGGTCAAGGCGCAGACCGCGAAGTTCCGCGCGACGATCGCCGAACGCACCGTCCAGCTGCGCGCCCAGATCGAGGCGCTCAAGGAACGGAAGAAGGTCGCCGAGGACCCCGCCGACCGCGAGAAGATTGACAACGAGCTCACCGGCGCCGACGGGCAGGGCGGGCTCGAGCGCGACTACCGCGTCGCGATCCGCGACGTCCTCGACGAGCTCCTCCCCGAGGCATTCGCCACCGTGCGGGAGGCGGACCGGCGTCTCCTCGGTTCAGAACTGCAGGTGACGGGGCAGGCAATCCGCTGGGACATGGTGCCCTACGACGTGCAGCTCATCGGCGGCATCGAGCTGCACCTCGGGCGCATCGCCGAGATGGCCACGGGCGAAGGGAAGACGCTGGTCGCGACGCTTCCGCTCTACCTGAACGCGCTTCCGGGCCGCGGCGCGCACCTCGTGACCGTGAACTCCTACCTCGCCCGCCGCGACTCGCAGTGGATGGGGCACGTCCTCACCTGGCTCGGCCTCGCCGTCGGCTGCATTGACGACACCGAACCGGGGACCGCGGAGCGGCGCGCGGCCTACGAGTGCGACATCACCTACGGCACGAACAACGAGTTCGGCTTCGACTACCTCCGCGACAACATGGTGGTCTCGCTCGAGCAGCGGGTGCAGCGCGGCCACGTGTTCGCCATCGTGGACGAGGTGGACTCCGTGCTGATTGACGAGGCCCGCACGCCGCTCATCATCTCGGGTCCGGTGGGGAACGAGAGTGACGCCGAGTATGCGCTGCACAACGCCGCGGTCGCCCGGCTCGTCCGCAAGCAGACCGAGCTGGCCAACGACCTCGTGGCGCAGGGTGAGAAGGCGCTCGAGGCGGGCGAGGAGCAGAACGCCGGGCTCGCTCTCTACAAGGCCCGGCTCGGGGCGCCGACGAACAAGCGCCTGATGAAGGCGCTGCAGGAACAGGGCGTGAAGATGCTCGTGCAGAAGATGGAGCTCGAGCACCTCGCCGACCGCAAGTTGCCGAGCCACAGGCAGGCCTACCGCGAGATCGAGGAAGACCTGCTCTTCGTGCTCGACGAGAAGGGGCACACCGTGCACCTCACGGACCGCGGCGTGGACTTCATGTCGCCCGGGGAACACGCCGCCTTCGTTCTTCCCGACATCGCCGGAGAGATCGGGCGCATCGAGAAGGACCACGAGATGAGCGCGGAGGAAAAGCTCAAGGCGCGCCGCGAGATCGAGCTCGAGTACGCGATGAAGAGCGAGAAGCTGAACATCGTGCACCAGCTCCTCAAGGCGCACGGGCTCTACGAGAAGGACGTGAACTACGTCGTGCAGGACGGCCAGGTCCTCATCGTGGACGAGTTCACGGGCCGCACGATGCACGGGCGCCGCTGGAGCGAGGGGCTCCACCAGGCCGTCGAGGCCAAGGAGGGCGTGCAGGTCAAGGGCGAGACGCAGACGCTCGCGACCATCACCATCCAGAACTACTTCCGGATGTACGAGAAGCTCGCCGGGATGACGGGCACGGCCGAGACGGAGGAGACGGAGTTCTTCCAGATCTACAAGCTCGAGGTCTCCGTCATCCCGACGAACGTGCCGATGATCCGCGACGACCGGCACGACCTCGTGTACAAGACCCGGCGCGAGAAATACAACGCCATCGTCGAGGAGACGCGGCGCCTCCACGAACTGGGAATGCCGGTGCTCGTCGGCACGACGAGTGTCGAGGCGAGCGAGACGCTCTCGCGGCTCTTCCAGCGTGGCGGTCTCACGCACAACGTGCTGAACGCGAAGTTCCACCAGCGCGAGGCCGAGATCGTGGCGCTCGCCGGCCAGCCGGGCACGGTGACGATCGCGACCAACATGGCCGGCCGCGGCACCGACATCAAACTCGGGCCGGGCGTGACGGAGTCGAAGCCGTCCACGGTCAAGGACCCCGACGGAAACCCGGTGGACATCACGGAGTGCGGCGGACTCCACATCGTCGGCTCCGAGCGGCACGAATCACGGCGCATTGACCGCCAGCTCCGCGGCCGCGCCGGGCGCCAGGGCGACCCGGGCGCGTCCCAGTTCTTCCTCTCGCTCGAGGACGACCTGATGCGCCTCTTCGGGTCGGATCGCATCGCCCGGTTGATGGACCGGATGGGCGCGCAGGAGGGCGAGGTGCTCACGCACCCGCTCATCACGCGCTCCATCGAGCAGGCGCAGAAGCGCGTCGAGCTACAGAACTTCCAGAGCCGCAAGCGCCTCCTCGACTACGACGACGTGATGAACCAGCAGCGCGAGGTCATCTACTCGCTCCGCTCGTTCGCGCTCGAGGGTGGTGAGGAGCTGAAGGGCGAGGCGGTGAAGATGGTGGAGCAGGCCGTGAGCCGGCGCATCGAGACCGCGCTCACCGGCATCGAGGACCCGCTCGACTGGGATGTCGAGCTGCTCCGGCAGGACCTGCTGATGCACTACCTGCTCAGCGTGCCCTGCTTCGAAGAGGACGGCAAGCGGCCGCCCGTCATGGCGGACGCGCAGGACGAGGGGATCGTGGCCGGCCGCGCCGCCTTTCACGCCAAGTTCAAGTCACTGGGCGACTTCGCGCCGCAGCTCCTCTCGCTCGTGATGCTCAACGTGCTGGACGAGAAGTGGAAGGACCACCTCTACGACCTCGACCAGCTGCGCAACGCGATCCACTATCGCTCGTGGGGGCAGAAGGACCCGCTGCTCGAATACAAGAGCGAAGCGTACACGATGTTCGTGGACCTGATGAACGACGTGCACCACACCTTCGCCGAGCGCTTTCTCCGGGTGCAGGTCGTGTTCGAGGGGGGCGACGGTGGGGGGGCGCCGGGCCGCGGGGCCGGTCCGTCGCGCGCGCCCGCGCGACGTTTCAACGCGCTCGGGGTGGCTGAGGAGACCGAGACGTCGGGCGATGGCGCCGTGCTCGACGTGGGGCCCGGGGAGCCGGGAGAGCGGGCCGCCGCCGTGCGGCCGGAGCCGACGATCGTCGGCGCGGGGCGGGGCGTCCGCTCGCTCCACGCCGGCGGCGGCAGGAGCGCCGACGTGGACTGGTCGAAGGTGGGACGTAACGACCCCTGCCCCTGCGGGAGCGGGCGCAAGTTCAAGAAGTGCCATGGCAAGAACGTGTGAGGCGGGCGCCTCATCCCGGGGTGGGTGCGGCCGGGCGGCTGGCGGGGAGAGCGCCCACCGGGACAGAGCGCGCCTCGGCGCGTGATTTCGGTGACGCAGCGGGAGTGCGCCGGGCGTAGACTCGGCGCATGCCCTCCTCATTCGAGTCCAGGCGTCCGGCACCCGACGGTTCCCGGCAGCCCGCACCGAGCGGCGCGCTTCGCCTGCGCGAGCTCCCCCGCGCCGAGCGACCGCGCGAGCGCCTGAAAGACCTCGGTGCGCACGCGCTCGCCGCGAGCGAGCTGCTGGCCATCCTCATCGGCTCCGGCACGCCGCGCCGCTCGGCGCTCGCGCTCGCGCAGGAGGTGCTCGCGCGCTCGGGCGGCTCGCTCCGGCGGCTGGCCACGCAGCCGGTCGCCGCGCTCACCGTGGTGCACGGCCTGGGCGCGGCGCGCGCCGTCGCCATTCACGCCGCGCTGGAGCTGGGGCGCCGCCTTGCGGCCGAGACGCGGGAGGAGGGCGCCCCGCTGCGCTCACCGCGCGACGTCTGGGCCGCCTATGCGCCCCGCCTCGAGGACCTCCCCGTCGAGGAGTTCCACGTCGCCGTCCTCGACGCGCAGCACCGCCTCGACCGCGACCTCACGATCAGTCGAGGCATCCTGAACTCGTCGCTCGTGCACCCGCGCGAGGTCTTCCGCGAGGCGATCGCCGAGCGTGCGGCGGCCATCGTGCTCGTCCACAACCACCCCTCCGGCGACCCGACGCCGAGTGCGGACGACCGCGCCATCACCGCACAGCTCGTGGCGGCCGGCCGCCTGCTGGACATCCCGGTGGCCGACCACGTGGTGATCGGGCGGGGACGGTACCTGAGCTTCGCGGAAGGGGGGATGCTCTGATTTCACCTTGACTTCACCCCCCGGTCCGGGCGATATAGCGGGTAGCAGCCCCACGACCCGTCCCGCATGGCCGCCACCGCGCTCGCCGACATCATCCCCGGCTGGGATCTCGGCAGCGAGGCGCTCGTCGAGCGCCTCGACGCCGACCTGCTGACGCGCGCCTACCGGTTCAGCGAGCGCGCGCACGCGGGCCAGACCCGGCAGAGCGGCGACCCCTTCGTCACGCACTGCGTCGAGGTCGCGAAGGTGCTCGCCGACCTCCAGCTCGACTCCGTCACGGTCGCGAGCGGGCTGATCCACGACGTGGTCGAGGACACGGCCGTCACCGTCGAGGAGGTCGAGCGCGAGTTCGGCCGCGAGATCGCGCAGATCGTGGACGGCCTGACGAAGATCGGGCACCTCCCGCTCACGAGCATGCAGGAGCGGCAGGTCGAGAACTACCGCAAGCTCCTCCTCTCGATCGCCAAGGACGCGCGCGTCATCCTCATCAAGCTCGCCGACCGCCTGCACAACATGCGGACGCTCGAGTTCATGCCGGAGGACAAGCGCGTCCGCATCGCGCAGGAGACGCGCGACCTCTACGCCCCACTCGCGCATCGCTTCGGCCTCGCGAAGATGAAGGCCGAGCTCGAGGACCTCGCCTTCAAGTTCCTCGAGCCCGACGAGTACCGGAGCCTCGCGAAGCTCATCGTCCAGAACAAGCAGGTGCGCGAGGCGCTCATCTCCGAAATGGCGGAACCGCTCCGCCAACGCCTCGTCGAGGCGGGCATCACCGTGCACGAGGTGAGCGGGCGGCCGAAGAACCTCTGGTCCATCTGGAAGAAGATGCAGAAGCGCGACAAGCCGTACGACGAGATCTACGACCTGCTCGCGATCCGCGTCCTCGTCGAGAGCGTCCAGGACTGCTACCACGCGCTCGGCGTCATCCACGGCGAGTGGACGCCGCTGCAGGAGCGCATCAAGGACTACATCGCGAGCCCGAAATCGAACGCGTACCAGTCGCTCCACACGACGATCTTCGGGCCGAGCCAGACGCTCTTCGAGATCCAGATCCGCACGCGCGACATGCACCGCACGGCGGAGTACGGCATCGCGGCGCATTGGCGCTACAAGAGCGGCGTCAAGGAGAAGGACGACCTCGACCGCGCGCTGCAGTGGTTCCGCCAGGTGCTCGAGCTGCAGCTCGACGCCGAGACGCCGGACCAGTTCCTCGAGTTCCTGAAGCTCGACCTCTACCAGGACGAGATCTTCGTCTTCACCCCGAACGGCGACGTGATCCAGCTCCCGCGCGGCGCGACGCCGCTCGACTTCGCCTTCGCGGTGCACACCGAGGTCGGCCTCCACACGCAGGGCGCGAAGGTCAACGGGCGCATCGTGCCGCTCTCGCGGGAGCTCAAGAACTCGGAGACCGTCGAGATCCTCCGTTCACCCAACGCGCGCCCGAGCCGCGACTGGCTCTCGCACGTCCGCACGGGACGCGCGCGGCACAAGATCCGGCAGTGGCTGCGCAACGAGGAGCACGCGACGTCGGTCCGCATCGGCGGGGAGATCCTCGAGCGCGAGCTCAAGCGCCGCCGGCACCCGAAGCTGACCGCCGCCCAGCTCGAGGAGGCGGCGCAGGTGCTGAAGCTGGGCGACAAGCACCACCTCTTCGCCTCGCTCGGGCAGGGCGACGTGAACGTCACGCAGGTGCTCCGCGCGCTCTATCCGGACTTCGACGAGCGCGACGACTCGGCGCTCAAGCCCAGCCCGCTGGAGCGGCTCCTCGACCGGATGAAGCGATCCGGCACGTCGAAGGGGATCCGCATCCAGGGCGTGGACGGGCTGATGGTGCGCTACGCGCAGTGCTGCCAGCCGGTGCCGGGCGACAAGGTCGTGGGCTACGTCACGCGCGGTCGGGGCGTGAGCATCCATCGGGGCGATTGTCCCAACCTCCTCTTCCTCGCGCACGAGCCGGAGCGCCGGCTCGAGATTGACTGGCAGGAAAGCGAGGGCGAGCGCTTCGTGATCCGGCTCGCCATCGAGGCGTCGGATCGGCGGGGGCTCTACGCCGACCTCGCGCAGGCGGTGAGCGAGACCGGCACCGACATCCGCTCGCTCGAGCTCAAGACCACCGACGGCCGCGTGAGCGGCGCCGCGCTCGTCGAGGTCGAGAACCTCGCGCACCTCGACAAGATCCTGAAGGCGGTGCGGCGCGTGAAGGGCGTATCGGACGTGGCGCGACGGGAGCGGATCACGTCGGAGGCATAGCAGGACGGCGGCGAGAAGCGAGATCGAGAGGCGAGAGGCGAGAGAAAGCGGCGAGACTCCGCACACCGGGCGCAGTCCCAGCCGCTCACATCTTCCCCTCGCCTCTCTCCGCTCGATCTCGCCGCTCCCCTCTCGCTCTCCCCTCTCGCCGCTTCAGTCAGTCTCCCCGAATAAACCCCGATACCTTACCTTTCGCTCGATGCCGAACGCCGCCTTCGACCTCCGAGCGCCTTTCGAACCCGCCGGCGACCAGCCCAAGGCCATCGCCGAGCTGACCGCCGGCCTCGAACGCGGCGATCGGTTCCAGACCCTCCTCGGCGTCACGGGCTCGGGCAAGACGATGACCGTCGCCAACGTCATCCGGAACTGGGGGCGGCCCACGCTGGTGCTCTCGCACAACAAGACACTGGCCGCGCAGCTCTACGGCGAGCTGAAGTCGTTCTTCCCCAACAACGCGGTCGAGTACTTCATCTCCTACTACGACTACTACCAGCCCGAGGCCTACGTCCCCGCGAGCGACACCTACATCGAGAAGGACGCCTCCATCAACGACGACATTGACCGGCTGCGGCTCCGCGCGACGTCGTCGCTGATGGAGCGCGATGACGTCATCATCGTCGCGACGGTCTCCGCGATCTACGGCCTCGGCGACCCCGTGACCTACCGCGAGACGATGGTCACGCTCGACAAGGGGCAGAAGATCGCGCGCGACGACATCCTGCGCGCGCTGGTGAAGATCCAGTACGCGCGCAACGACGTCGCGTTCGACCGCGGGACCTTCCGCGTGCGCGGCGACACCGTCGAGATCTTCCCCGCCTACGAGGAGCAGGCGGTGCGGCTCGAGTTGTGGGGCGACGAGATCGAGCGCGTCTCGAAGGTGAACCCGCTCACCGGCGAGACCATCGCGCCGCTCCAGCGCGCGGCGATCTACCCGGCGAAGCACTTCGTGACCACGCGGCCGTCGCTCGAGCGGGCGATGGGCGTGATCCGCGCCGAGCTGGCCGAGCGGCTCGCCGAGCTCCGCGCGGCGAACAAGCTGCTCGAGGCGCAGCGGCTCGAGTCGCGCACCAACTTCGATCTCGAGATGATGCTCGAGATCGGCACCTGTCCCGGCATCGAGAACTACTCGCGCCACCTCTCGGGGCGCGCGCAGGGTGAGCGGCCCGCGGTGCTCCTCGACTACTTCCCCGACGACTTCCTCCTCGTCGTGGACGAGTCGCACGTCACGCTCCCGCAGGTGGGCGGGATGTTCAACGGCGACCGCTCGCGCAAGCTCACGCTCGTGGAGTACGGATTCCGCCTCCCCAGCGCGCTCGACAACCGGCCGCTGATGTTCGATGAGTTCCTCGCGCTCACGCCGCGCGCGCTCAACATCTCGGCCACGCCCGGCGACCTGGAGCTGCAGCTCTCGCAGGGCGTCGTGGTGGAGCAGATCATCCGTCCCACGGGACTGGTGGACCCGGAGATTGACGTGCGGCCGGTGCGTGGCCAGGTGGACGACCTCCTGCACGAGATCCACGTGCGCGAACGAAAGGGGGAGCGCGTGCTCGTCACGACGCTCACCAAGCGGATGGCCGAGGATCTTGCCGACTACCTCCAGCAGGTCGGCGTGCGCGTGCGG
This sequence comes from Gemmatimonadaceae bacterium, assembly GCA_035286465.1. GTDB lineage: Bacteria > Gemmatimonadota > Gemmatimonadetes > Gemmatimonadales > Gemmatimonadaceae > Fen-1231. Next base: position 32,652 of record DATEDF010000114.1, read on the forward strand.
TACATGCACTCCGACATTGACGCCATCGAGCGGATGGAGATCGTGCGGGGGCTCCGCCTCGGCGAGTTCGACGTGCTCATCGGGATCAACCTGCTGCGTGAGGGGCTCGACATGCCCGAGGTGTCGCTCGTGGCCATCCTCGACGCCGACCAGGAGGGCTTTCTGCGGAGCGACCGTTCGCTGATCCAGACGGTGGGCCGCGCGGCGCGACACGTGAACGGCCGGGCGATCTTCTACGCCGACCGCGTGACCGGCTCGATGCAGCGCGCGCTGGACGAGACGAACCGGCGGCGCACCCTGCAACGCGACTTCAACCTGGCACACGGCATCACACCGCGCGGCGTGGTGAAGAGCGTGGAGGAGGTCCGCTTCATCACGCGCGTGGCGGACGCGCGCGACGAGCGCGAGGCGCGCGAGGGTGATCGCGCCGCGCGGCGGCGCGAGAAGCGGGTCGCCGAAGCCGCGGCACACTACGGCACGGGCGACCTCCCCGGACTCGTCGCCCGCCTCGAGGAGGAGATGCGCGAGGCGGCGAAGGCGCTCGACTTCGAGACCGCCGCGCGGCTGCGGGACGAGCTGTTCGACATCCGCGCGAAGCTGGACGGAACGCGCCACGAACCGCGCCGCAGCCATGCCCGACGCTGAGTTGACGCTCACCGAGATGCAGGCGTGGGGCGAGGCGCTGGGCGCCCGGCTCGCCGCCCCAGCCGTCGTGACGCTCGAGGGCGACCTCGGGGCGGGGAAGACGACGCTGGCGCAGGCGATCTGCCGGGGGTACGGCGTGAAGGACGGCGTCACGAGCCCGAGCTTCGCGCTGGTGCACGAGTACCGGTCGCCGCGCTCGCCGGTGCTCCACCTCGACCTCTTCCGTCTCGCGGGGCCGCACGAGTTGGCGAACATCGGCTGGGAGGACGCGCTCGCCGCGCACGCCCTGGTGCTCATCGAGTGGCCGGAGCGCGCCGGCGGCGAAGCGCCGCGCGACGCGATGCGGCTCCGGCTCGCCCACGTGCCGGGCGCGCCCGACCGACGCCGGGTGAGCTGGTGAGCGCGCGGCGTGCCGGGGGCGGGTCGGAGCAACCGCCGGATGGAGCCGGCGGCGCCCCCCGCGCGCCCGTCACGCTGGCGCTCGACGCCTCGACGGCCGTCGGGACGGTCGCCGTGCTGCGCGGCGACGTGCTGGTCGGCGAGGGCGAGGCCGTGATGCGCGGCGAGCGCGAGGAGCGGCTGATGCCCGCCGTCGCGCGCACGCTCGGCGAGGCCGGCTGCTCGGTGCGCAACGTTACACGCGTCGTCTGCGGCGCGGGCCCGGGGAGCTTCACTTCGCTCCGCATCGCCGGCGCTGTCGCCAAGGGCATCGTGACGGGGAATGGCGGCGAGTTGTTCGCCGTCTCGTCCCTCGCGCTCCTCGTGGCCGGACACGGCACGCTCCTCGAGGCGGGGCGCTACCTCGCCCTCCTGGATGCGATGCGCGGCGAGCGCTACGCGGCGCTCTTCGAGATCGGCCCCGGGGGCGACGTGCGCGAGGTCGAGCGGCTCGGGCGCATCGCCGAGCGCGAGGTCGCCGCGACCTCGCTCCGGCTCGGCGCGCGCGCGATCGGGCCACGCGAGATGCTCGAGGCGGCGCCGCACGCGCGGGGCGTGGCGCGGCTCCTCACGGGCATCCTCGAGCGGGGGCCCGTGCCGCTCGACTCGTGGGAGCCCGATTACGGCCGCCTGGCCGAGGCGCAGGTGAAGTGGGAGGCGGCGCACGGCCGCGCGCTGCCGCCGCGATGACCCCTTCCGGCCCGGCGCCCGCCGGCGTGGGCGTGCGACCGGCGGAGGAGCGCGACCTCGAGCGCATCCACGCGATCGAGCGCGCGTCGTTCGGCGACCCCTGGGCGCTGGAGGGATTCCGCGACCTGCTCGAGCACGGCCGGGCGAAGCTCGAGGTGGCCGTCGGCGGCGACGACGAGGTCCTCGGCTACGCCGTCGCGTGGTTCGTGTCGGACGAGTCGGAGATCGCGAACCTCGCGGTGGCGCCCGGGCACCGAAGGAGGGGGATCGGGCTGCTGCTGCTCGATCGCATCCTCCAGGCCGCGGCATCCTTCGGCACGCGGTCGGTCTTCCTCGAGGTCCGCGAGTCGAACGTCGCGGCGCGCAAGCTCTACGAGTCGCGCGGCTTCGCGGTGGCCGGAAGCCGGAAACAGTACTACAGGAAGCCGGCGGAGGACGCGATCGTGATGAGGCGGGCGCTGTGAGGCGGAGCGCGGGATACGGCCCTCCGCATCCCGCATGCGGAGGATCGCTCCATCCCGCAACGGTTTGGTGACGCTTTTCGCGCGCGCTACATTCAGATTGTCCGCGTGATCCACATCCAGGAGGAGTCGTGAGCCGTAGCTTGAACAGAGTGACGCTGATCGGAAACCTCGGGAACGATCCCGAGATCCGGACCACGACCGGCGGCAACAAGGTGGCGCAGTTCTCGCTCGCCACCAGCCGGCAGTGGAACTCGGCGGCGGGCGAGAAGCAGGAGAAGACCGAGTGGCACAAGTGCGTCGCCTGGAACCAGGCGCAGCGCGGCACCGGCCTCGCGGACATCGTCGAGCGCTACGTGCGCAAGGGCGACAAGCTCTACGTCGAGGGGCGGATCGAGTACCGGCAGTACGAGGACAAGGAGAAGCAGACGCGCTACGTCACCGAGGTCAACGTGCGCGAGATCATCCTCCTGAGTCCGAAAGCCGGCGCCGGCGACGCGTTCGACGCGGCCCCCTCCCGCGCGCGCGCGGGCGCCGAGAAGGTCAAGAGCGGGGCGGCGGGCGAGTTCGAGGAGTTCCCGAACGCGCTCCAGGAGGAAGACGACGATCTGCCGTTCTGAGAAAACGACAACTGCAAGCTCACGGTAGACAGTGGACAGTAGACGGTGGACAGTTGACCGCTCGCGGCCGCCAAAGGGTGGCCGCAAGCGAGTACCGTGAACTGTCTACTGTCTACTGTCTACTGTCTACTCGCCGTTGCTGTTCTCATGTCAGAACAAGTAACCCAGCCCGAGGTAGAGCTGCGCCGCGGACTCCGACGAGCGCCCGACGTCGAGTGCGATGACGAAGTTCGTGCCGAGCACGAGCCGCGCGCCGCCGCCGTAGCCCAGGTGAAGGCCCTGGCCGAGCTCCGCGAGCCGCAGGCGATCGGGCCACACGCGGCCGGCGTCGAGGAAGGCGCTGAGCACGAGGCTCGACGCTTGGCCGCGCAGCGTGAAATCCGCGGTGCGCACGCGCACCTCGCTGTTCCACGCGGCGAGCCCCTTCCCGGCGAACCGGTTCTTGGGCAACCCCCGCAGCGTGCCCGCGCCGCCGAGCCCCTCGTCGTCCTTGAACGACCCCTGCACCGCGAAGAGTAGGTAGAAGGGGACGTCGCCGTCCACGTTCTGCACGATGAGCCGTGAGGCGAGCGTCGTCCGCGCACCCGGCGAGACATACCCGCGCGCGGTGAACGTGAGCCGTGTGAACGCGTGCGTCGCGCCGAGCGCCATCACGCCTCGCTGCGCGAGCGCCTCGACCCACGTGCCGTGGCGCGGGCCGACCTCCCGGTCGCGTGTGTCCCACACCAGGCCGGCGCGGGCGTAGGTGATCCTCCCGTCGGGCACGCCGGCCGCGCCGACAGTCTGCGCGAGCAGCGTGGTCCCGGAATCGAAGGGCGTCGGGTCAATGCGCCACGTGCGCGCGCCGACGCCGACGAGCACCCGGGCCGAGCGTCCGAGCGAACGCTGCACGTCCGCCGTCACCCGGATCCCGCGGCGCCCGAAGCGATAGTAGTACGGATTCGGCGCCTGCTCCTTCGCCGCCTCGTGGGGCGTGCTGTTCCCGATGCCGTAGTACGGTGTCGCGAGCTGCTGCTCGGAGGCGAGGAACGCGCCGACCCGCCATCCGGCCCTCAGCAGATGGGGCGCGTCGAAGAAGAGACTGACGTCGCGCCGGCCCCGCGTCGTCAGGAAGAGCGTCGGCTGCAGCGTGAATCGGTACGGGCTGGCGCCGGTGGCCCCGTAGTGGTACGCCTGCAGGACGACGCCGTAACCGAATCCCTCGTCGGAATTGAAGTTGAGCGCCGGGATCCCCTTCAGCTCCCAGCCCGTCGGAGCGACGCTTTGCCCCGGCGTCGGGGCCGGCGCCGCGGCGACGCCCGCGGAGAGGACAAGGACGGAGAACGGATTCCGGACGCGCATCGGAGGACTCTCGCGACGAGACAGACGGTGCGTGGGAATATGCATCCCGGCTCGCCCGCCCGGAGCGTCCGGTCGCCTCTCCCAGTACCTTGGAGCAGGCCTGTTTCCCGGGCCGGCCTCCGCTCGTCCTCATTCGTAGCGGCGCACTCCCTGCAGAGGGCGCGCCACGCCGGTCACAGCCACCACCACGCCGCCGTCCCATGCCTCGTTCCTCACTCCGAGTTCTCGCGATGCTCCTCGCCGGTCTCGTCGGCGTTGCCGCCGGGCCGCTCTCGTTGCGCGCGCAGGGAGGCGAGGCGCGCACCGTCACGGTGAAGAAAGGCGACACGCTCTGGGATCTCGCGAGGCAATACCTCGGCGACCCGTTCCTCTGGCCCGAGATCTACCGCCTGAACCCCGGCGTCATCGAGGATCCGCACTGGATCTATCCCGGGCAGGTCCTGAGGCTCTCCGGCGCCCCGGTGGCCGCGGCGCCTTCGGCGGCCGTTCCCGCGCCCGCCGAGCCGGCGCCGATGGCGCCCGCCGGTACCGGGCAGCGCCCCGCGCCGCGGATGACCGTCTTCAACCCCGAGCTGAACAAGGCCTCGGCATCTTCGCGCGAATCGCTCATCCTGCGTGCGCGCCAGACCGCCGTTCGGCCCGGCGAATTCCTGGCATCGCCGTTCATGTGGGTCGAGGGCGGTCCGCCCGACGGCGGCCTCCTCGGGACGACCGCCGAGCCGCACGGCATCGAGATGACCATCGAGCTGCGCCCGATTCAGTTCCGCGAGCAGGTGTTCGTCACGCTTCCCAGGGGCGTGCGCGGTGAGGTCGGAGAGCGGCTCCTGATCTATCGCCTCGGCGACGTGATCACGGGACAGGGGCAGGTCATCGTCCCGACCGGCATCGTGGGGCTGGTTTCGCCCGCTACCGATGGCCGCGCCCGGGCGGAACTGATGCAGAAGTTCGAGGACGTCTACACCGGTCAGCGGGCGACCGCGCTCGACACGCTCATCATGCCGGCAGGGAAGTTCCCGCAGCGCGTGGACTTCGGTCTGGCGACGACCGTGAGCTGGCTCTACAATCGGCCGGTGCTCGCGACCAACGGTCAGTACCTGATCCTCGCGGCCGGCGCCAAGGAAGGGCTCGTGACGGGCGACCAGCTGTCGCTCCGGCGCGATCGCGGAGTGGACGCGAGTGGCGCGGCGCTCCCCGACGAGGAGGTCGCGGTGGCACAGGTCACGCGGGTGACGCCGTGGGGCGCGACCGCGATCGTGATCAACCAGCAGCAGGTCGGGGTCGTCGAGGGGATGCGCGCGCGGGTGACGGCCAAGATGCCCTAGCGCGGCGACGCGGGATGCGGACTGCGGCATGCGGCGCGCCGACGGCCGCGAGAGCGGATTAGCTTTCCCGCGTGCCCTCTCCCCGCGCTCTGGTCACCGGCGGCGCCGGCTTCATCGGATCGCACGTCGCCGAAGCGCTTCTCGCCGCCGGGCACGACGTCGTCATCGTGGACGACCTCTCCACCGGCCGGCGCGAGAATGTGCCACGCGCGGCCCGGTTCGAGTGTCTCGACGTTCGGAGCCCTGAGGCGGCGGCCCTCGTGCGCGAGGGCGGCTTCGACGTGCTCTGCCATCTCGCGGCCCAGATTGACGTGCGGTTGAGCGTCTCGGATCCCGTCGCGGATTCGTCCCGCAACATCCTTGGCAGTCTGAACCTCCTGGAGGCGGCGCGGCACGCATCCCGCCGCCCGCGCGTGGTGTTCACCTCGACCGGCGGCGCCGTGTACGGGGACTTCGCCGTTCCGCCGAGCGCCGAAGAAGAGCCCAAGGATCCCGAATCACCGTACGGCATCGCGAAGCTCGGCGTGGAGTACTACCTCGCGTACCACGCGCGGGTACACGGGCTCGAAACCGTCGCGTTGCGCCTCGCGAACGTGTACGGGCCCCGGCAGGATCCGCACGGCGAGGCGGGCGTCGTCGCGATCTTCTGCCGGCGCCTGCTCGACGGCCGGCCTCTGACCGTCTTCGGCACGGGGGAGCAGACGCGGGACTTCGTCTACGTCGGCGACGTCGCCACCGCGCACGTGCTGGCGGCGCGCGCGGCCCTCCCGCCGGCCGGGCGCCTCGACGATCGGGCGTTCAACATCGGCACCGGGATCGCCACTTCCGTGCTCGACCTCGCCGCCACGCTCCAGCGCGCCGCGGGCACCGCGCAGCCCGTCGAGTTCGCGCCGGCGCGCGCGGGCGAACAGCAGCGCTCGTTCCTCCAAATCGCAAAGGCCGCGCGCGCGCTGGACTGGACGCCGCGTGTCCGCCTCGACCAGGGACTGGCCGAGACGTATCAATGGTTCAAGCGTCAACCTCGCAGATAGCGCCCCCCTTCGCTCGTTCCGCATTCCGCATTCCGCATTCCGTATGCCGCACTCCACGTTCCTGCAGGCAGGCTCCGCGATCCCGAGCACGCCGATCGAGCTCGTGCGGAGCGCCACGGTCCCGACCCAGATCGTTCTCGTGCTGCTCGTGCTGCTCTCGCTCACGAGCTGGGGGATCATGCTCGCGAAATGGCTCGAGTTCCGCCGGATGCACGCCGCGGCCGACGCGTTCCTGCGCGACTTCGGCAGGGCGTCGCGGCTCGAGCAGGCCGCCGCGCTCGCGAAGCGCGTGAAGCCCAGCCCGTACACGCGTGTCTTCGCGCGCGCGGTGCAGTTCGTGCAGGAGACGCGGCCCCTCGCGGTCGAAGGCGGCGGAGCGCCGCACGCGCCGCTCACGGCCGCGCAGGTCGAGGCGCTGCGTCTCGTGCTCGACGCCGAGACGAACGCCGAACGCGATCAGCTCGGCCGCGCGATCCCGGGTCTTGCCGTCATCGGCTCAGCGAGTCCGCTCCTCGGGCTCCTCGGCACGGTGCTGGGCGTGATCTCGGCGTTTCTCGGCGTCGCGACGAAGGGCTCGGGGAACCTCGGGGCCGTCGCGCCCGGCGTCGCGGAGGCGCTCATCGCGACCGCCGTCGCGCTTGCCGTGGCCATCCCCGCCGTCTTCGGGTACAACATCTTTGCGACGAAACTCAATCGGTTCGACGGCGAGCTGGAGGGATTCGGCTCCGAGGTGATCGCATTGATGGCGCGAGAGGGCAGGATCGTATGAGACCGCGGACTTCGGACGGCGCCCGGCGCGCGGCCCGGGCCCCGGGGGTTGCGGCCCGGCCATGAGGCGCCGCGCGCGTGGCGACCGCACGCCGCTCTACGCGGAGATCAACGTCGTCTCCCTGATTGACGTGATGATGCTCCTGATGGTGATCTTCATGATCACCGCGCCGATCATGCAGGGCGGCGTGGACGTTGCGCTCCCCAGGGCGCAGGCCACGCCGCTCGAGTCGAAGAGCGGGATGGTGGTCTCCATCACGCGCGATCGGCGCATCTTCGTGGACGAGGTGCGGCTGTCGCTCGCGGAGTTCCGCGCGAGCTTCAAGGCGCTCGCCTCGAAGCAGGCCAGAGAAGGCGTATACGTCCGTGCCGACCAGGGCGTGGACTGGGGGCTGGTCGTGCAGGTGCTGGCGATCATCCGCGGCGCGGGCGTCACCAACGTGGGCCTCGTCGCGGTGCCGGAAGAGGTCGTGAGGTGATCGCCGCGCGCCGGCCGCCCCGCTCGCTCGCGATGCCGATTGCGGTGTCGGCGCTGCTCCACGTCGCGGTGATCGCGCCGCTCGTGCTGCTGCACGCCGCCTCGCCGCCGCTGCTCCCTCCGATGTACCGGGTGGATCTGCTCGCGGCGCCACCGGGCCCGCGCGAGGCCGGCGTCGTGAGCGCCGCTCCGGCGCGCGTGGCGCCCGCGAAGGCGCTCCCCAGCGCGGCGGCCAAGGCCCCACCCACGAAGGCGCCGAGCCGGGCCAAGGCCACGAAGGCGCCGGTGCAGGTGACGCCGCTGCGGGAGCAGGCCGCCAAGGCGGCGGCGCCAAAGGCCGCCGGCGGCACCGAAGGCGCGCGCGGCGCGGACGTCGCGACCGTGCGCATCGAGGGAATCGAGTTCCCCTATCCGGGCTACCTCACCAACATCGTCCGGCAGATCGCGCTCAACTTCTCGCCGCGCGGCAACGTGGGCGCGCTTCGCGCGGAGGTCTTCTTCATGATCCGGCGCGACGGCTCCGTATCCGGCTTCCGGTTTCTCACGCGGAGCGGGAGCATGCCCTTCGATCTCGAGTGCCAAGGCGCGGTCGAGGCGGCCGCGCGGATCTTCGGTCCATTGCCTGCCGGGTTCACCGACGACGTACTCCCGGTGATCTTCTCCTTCGATCCGAGCAAACTCCGATGAAGCGGCTGCTCGCTGCGGCGTGCCTGCTGCCCGCGGCCGCGTTCTCGGCCGCGTTCTCGGCCGCGTTCTCGGCCGCGTTCGCGCAGGATACGACGCGCGTCCAGGGCGTCCGCATCGGGCTCACCTACGCGCCGGGTACGCGCCCCGGCGTGTTCATCGCTCCGATCGCCGGGACCGGTGCCGACGCCGACTCCGCGCGCACGATCCTCGCGCGCGACCTCGACTTCAGCGATCGCCTGACCGTCATTGCTCCCGACGGTGGCGACGCGCCGGCGGGGGCGCTGAACTATCTCCTCTACGCGCAGCTCGGTGCCGCGGCGGTCGTGCAAGCGAGCGTGACGCCCACCGGGTCGCTGCACGTCGCCGTGCACGACGTCGCGGGCGCGAAAGTGATCACCGTCGTGGACGTCCCGCTGCCGTCGCCGGCCCTGGGCGCCGAGTGGCGACGGGCGGTGCACGGCGTCTCCGACGAGGTGGAGCGCGCGATCACGGGTGAACGCGGCATCGCGGGCACGCGCATCCTGTTCGTCCGTGACGAAACGCTCTGGACCGTGGACTCCGATGGCGCCGTCGCCGTCCCGGTCTTGGGAGTCGGCAATGCGCGCTCGCCCGCGTGGCATCCGACGGGACGATTCATCGCCTATCAGCAGTTCGCCGAGAACGGCCACCACACGGTCGCCGTGCGCGATTTCGCCGGCGGGCCGGCGCGCCATTTCACGGGTCGCGGCTTTCTCAACGGTGCTCCCACCTTCTCCCCCGATGGCAGGACGCTCGTCTTCGGCTCGGGAGAGGACGGCATTGACCTGTACGCCGCAGACCCCTTCGGGACCGAGGCGCCTCGCCGGCTCACGGTGGGCCGGGGCACGCAGAGCTATCAGCCCACCTTCCGGCCCGACGGCCAGCGCATCGCCTACACCTCGAATCTCCCGGGGCACCCTGAGGTGTATATTACGGATGCCGACGGCACTAACGCCGACTTGCTGACCTCGAGCGGGATGGGTGAACAGTCCTACCGTTCGGACCCCGACTGGTCGCCCGATGGGCGCAAGGTGGCGTACCAGTCGATGACCAACGGCGGGTTCCAGATCATGACCATCAACGTGCGCGACCAGAGCGTGCAGGCGCTCACGAGCGAAGGGAGCAACGAGGAGCCGTCGTGGGCGCCGGACGGGCGCCATCTCGTCTTCACCTCCACGCGCTCGGGCGTCAAGCAGCTCTGGGTGCTCGACACGGAGTCGGGCCGCACGCGGCAGCTCACGCGGGGCGCACGCGCCCGGATGCCCTCGTGGTCCCCCCGACTCGACGCCGCGCGGTAGCGACGCCGCCCCGCCCGATCTCCCCGACCCCCCACCTCTCATCGGAGGCCGTCAATGCTCGCTTCTCGCCGCCCGCTGACCACGCTCGCGCTGGCGCTGATGGTCCTGACTGCGTGCCGGAGCAAGCCGGCACCGGTGCCCGCGCCGGCCCCGCCGCCGCCCACGCCCGCGGCCCCTGCACCGGCGCCACCGCGCGTGAACCAGGACTCGATTGATCGCGCTCGCGCCGCCGAAGCCGCCCGGCTCGCCGCGACCGCGACCGCCGCGGCCGCCGCACGTGCCCGTGCGACCCTCGGCGAGGAGATCTACTTCGACTTCGACCGGGACGAGATCCGCGACGACCAGCGTGCGACCCTGGACGCCAAGGTCCCGATTCTCTCCTCCAACCCCAACGTCCGCATCCGCATCGCCGGGCACTGCGACGAACGCGGCTCCGACCAGTACAACGAGGCTCTCGGCCAGCGCCGCGCCGCGTCCGCCAAGCGTTATCTCGTGTCGCGGGGCATCACCGAGTCGCGCATCGAGGTCGTGAGCTTCGGCGAGGAGCGCCCCGCGGTCCAGGGCGAGAACGAGGAGGCGTGGGCCCAGAATCGCCGCGACGAGTTCGAGATCATCGCCGGCGGAGACAACCTCCGGGCGCCGCGGTGAGTTGTCGCACGCGCCGCCTGCCGCGCTGGGCGCTCGCGCCGGCCGTCGCCCTCGTGGCCGGCGCGTGCTTCGCCACGCGCAACGACGTGCGGCTCCTGCAGGCCCAGCTCCAGGGCGACCTCGCCCGGCTGCGCGCGGAGGCGACGCGCGCCGACTCGGCGCACCGCGCGGAGATGCAGCGGGTGGCGCGCGACGTCGGCACCGTCGCGGACTCGCTGCGCGGCGTGAACGCGTTCCTCGTGCGCTTCTCCACGGACGTCTCGCGCTTCCAGGGCGACCTCACGCTCACGATGCATTCCTTCGGCCAGCAGCTCATCGCGGTGCAGGAACTGGCTGGGCAGAGCCAGAAGAAACTGCAGGAGCTGAGGGCCGACTTGGAGGCGCGGAGCAGCGAGCTCTCGGCGGCGGCCGTGCCGCGGGGCGCGCCCGGCGCGCCGGGCGCGGCCGCCGCCGGAGCGGCGGCCGCGGGGGCGCCGGGGCCCAACCAGTTGCTGCAGCTCGCGCAGGAGCAGTTCGAAGGCAACCGCCCCGCCGCGGCGCGCGCGGCGTTCCAGGATCTCCTCGCGCAGTATCCGGCGAGCGACCTCGTGCCCGAGGCGTTGTACGGCATCGCGCGGACCTACGACTTCGAGCACAATGCGGCTGCGGCCGACTCGGCGTACCAGGTGGTCGTGGATCGCTTTCCCAAGAGCGACCGCGCCCCGAGCGCGCTCTTCAAGCGGGCGATGATCCAGATCGAGGCCGGCCAGGTCGCGAAGGCGCGCGCGCTCTTCCAGCAGATCGTGGACAAGTACCCGGGCTCGACCGAGGCCGAGGTCGCGAAGGACCGCCTGCGGGCGCCGGCCTAGCGGCCCCAGCGCCGGCGCGGAGCGGCGCGGGGCGGCGAGAAGACGCGTGGCGAAGACCTCCAACTCCAGTGAGATGCCCTTCCTCGATCACCTCGAGGAACTGCGCTGGCGCATTCTCAAGAGCCTCGTCGCGCTGATCGTCGGCTTCTCGATCGCGTTCTGGCTCTGCTGGAACCACGACGTCATCGCGCTCCTCACCAAACCGATTGCCGCGGTCCTGCCCAACGGGAAGCTGAACTACACGCACCCGATGGACCCGTTCACGATCCTGATGCAGATCTCCGGGGTACTGGGACTCGTGCTGGCGAGTCCCGTGGTCGGCTACCAGGTCTGGGCGTTCCTCTCCCCGGCGCTCACGCAGCGAGAACGCCGGGTGATCGTCCCCGTCCTGGCGTTCGCGGCGATCCTCTTTCTCGCCGGCGTGGCGCTCGCCGTGTTCGTGTTCGTGCCGGTCACGCTCAAGCTCATGCAGGGCATCCAGACGACCGCGCTGCAGCCCCTGATCACGGCGGGCGACTACTTCGGGTTCATCATCTTCATCTCGCTCGCGTTCGGGGCGGTGTTCGAGCTTCCGATCCTCGTGCTGGTACTCACCGCGCTGGGACTGGTCACACCGCAGGCGCTCGCGCGCGTGCGGCGCTGGGCGATCGTCATCTCGCTCGTGGTGTGCGAGATCATCACGCCGGGCGACCTCGTGATCTCGACGCTCATGCTCTGGGTTCCGGTGTACGGCCTCTACGAGCTCAGCATCGTCGTCTCGTGGGTCGTCTACCGCGCGCGCGAGAAGCGGCAAGGGCGCTCGGGCGACGTCGCGGCCACCGCCGGGGCGGCGTGAGGCGCCTCGCGCCGGTGCGCGCGGCGCTGGTGGGCGCGGCGCTGCTGCTCGTGGCCGCGCTCGCGCCGGGTGCGCGCGCGCAAGGCGGCGCCGGCGGCGCCGGCG
>DATEDF010000115.1:0-5644 GCA_035286465.1 Gemmatimonadaceae bacterium
GTGGTGCTGTGCATGGACGAGAGCCAGGCGATGCCGCTCGACACGCTCGAGGCGCTGCGCCTGCTCACCAACCTCGAGACGGAAAAGCGCAAGCTCCTCCACGTGGTGCTGTTCGGCCAGCCCGAGCTCGACCGCAAGCTCAACTCGGAGGCGATCCGGCAGCTGCGCCAGAGGATCACCTTCCAGTACCGGCTCGGCGCGCTCGACGAGGACGAGGTTGGGACCTATTTCGCGCACCGGCTAGGCGTCGCGGGATATTCGGGGGCACCGCTGCTCGGCTCCGGCGCGCGGCGCATGCTCTACAGGTCGAGCCGGGGCGTCCCGCGGCTCGTCAACATTCTTGCGCACAAGTCCTTGCTGGCGCTGTACGGCGAGGGGGGCGAGCGCATCGAGCGCCGGCACGTGCGTGCCGCGGCGCTCGACACTCCCGCCGCGCAGCGCCCGCGCCGCTGGTGGTGGCCTAGCGTTACCTTCACGCGCGCCGCAGACTGAGGGGGCGGCGCGGTGAGCCTGATCAACAAGGTGCTGCGCGACCTCGATCACCGGAGCGCGCTGGCGAGCCCCGAGGGCCCGGTGCCGCCGCGCCAGGTGCGCGCGGTGGAAGGCCCGGGTTCAGGGCACGAGTGGTTCTGGCGCATCGTCGCGGTGTTGATTCTCATCGCGCTCGGCTGGGTGGGCTGGGTGGCCTGGCAAATTCAGCCACGACAGGTTGCGACGGAATTGGCATTCAAGGCGGCCAAGAGCACCGGCAAGTCGACTGCGAAGCACGCCCCGCCGCTCGCGCAGACGCCCAAGCCTGCGGCGGAGCCGCAGAAGCGTGCGGCGCCCGTCGCAGCCGTGAAGGCACCTGCAACTTTCAAGCTCGCGCTTTCGATCGAAACGCCGATCGGGGAGGGAGCGGCACGTCCGGCGCCGGCGCCGCGGGCCGAGCCCGCTGCACCTGTATCCAAACCCCCAACCAAGCCGGCGGCACGCGAGGCCGGCGGCAAGCCTGCGGCTCCGCTGGCGCTCGACGTCCCGCCTGCGCGTATTCTTTCCGCCCCCGCCGGCAAGCCGCGCGTCGAGCGGCGCGAGCGCACGCGCACGCCCGCGGCGCAGGCGGAAACAGAGTTCCGTCGCGGCGTCGCGCTCCTCAACCAGGGCCGCGGCCCGGAGGCGGAGGAGCACTTCGCTGCGGCCCTCGAATACGACCGCTCGCACCGGGCGGCGCGCCAGGCGCTCGTCGTGCTCGCCCTGGGGCGCGGCCAGCTTGAGTCGGCGCGCCGGCTGCTGCAGGAAGGGCTTGCGGTCGATCCCGCGCAGCCGGCGTTCGCGGTCACGCTCGCTCGCATCTACATCGAGCGGGGCCAGTTGCCCGCGGCGCTCGATGTGCTGAAAGGCTCCGAAGCCGCGGCAGCGACCAATTCCGATTTCCACGTCCTTCGCGGCGCCGTGTTGCAGCGCCTCGGCCGGCACGGCGACGCGGCCGACGCCTATCGAAGCGCGCTTCAGTTGCAGGCTGCGAATCCGCAGGCCTGGATCGCGCTCGGGATCTCGCTCGAGGCACTGAAGCAGCGCGCGGAGGCGGCAGAGGCATTCCAGCGCGCACTGGCGGCCGGGCCGGTGAGCGCGGAGCTGAAAGTCTACGCAGAGCAGCGCATCCGCGCGCTGCGCTGAGCCGGGAGGCCGCCGGGTGCCCGGGCGGGACCGCTCGTCAGACGCTTCTCGGATCGAGGAGCTTTTCACGCTTTCCCGCCTGCCGCCGATGCTAGGCTCTCCGGTCGACCGGTAATGACTTTCGTCCGCACAATCCTCTTGCTGGCGGCGGCACTTCTCGCCGCGACGGGCGCGCACGCGCAGGTCCAGTACCGCGATTCCGAGCAGGGCAATTCGGGTGCGGGCGGTCCCGGCATCACGCACGTGAACCCGGGCGCCTCGAGCAGCCGGAACAACTGCGGCGCGGTCGGCACTCCGCTCACCGGGGCGGGATTCCTGCCCGCCGGGCGCGCGGCGGGAGACATCCTGATCACATTGGTGCTCTCGAGAGAATCGAGCGCCACGATCACCGGTCCCGGCGCCGGGTGGACCCAGATTTACACCAACACGCCGGCCACCGATTTCGAGATGTACGTCTATTACCGCATCGCCACAAACACCGCGGCCGACAACTTCTCGTTCTCGCAGGCCGGCACGTGCAGCTCGCTCGCCGCGCAGATGTCGGCCTTCCGCGGCGTGGACAACACGAACCCGTTCGAATTCGCGGCGACCATCCCGGCAAGCAGCGTGGCGTTCGCGAATGCGGGCGACCTCGATACCGGCACGGAGACCACCTATTCCGAAGCAGCGATGACGGTGGTCGCCGGGTTCATCATGGACGACCGGACCGTGACGCAAGGTGCCGGGTGGAGCCAGTCATTCGATTCGGCGCTCAACTTGACGCGGGACCTTGGGATCTCGCTTCATTACCAACTGCAGACCGCATCGGGAGTGAAGGGGAGCACGACGCTCAACTGGGACCTGAGTGGCGCCGGAACCGACAACCGGGTCGGGATCGTCTTCTCGCTGCGCCCGGCGGGTGAGTTGCGCATCGCCGTTCCGGCCGCCACCCAGGCGAACGACGTAATGATCGCGAGCGTCACTTATCGCCCCTGCAGCAACACGAGCGGCGGCGCTTGCACTACCACCATCACCGCGCCCGCCGCGTGGACGCTCGTCAACTCGATTGACCAGACCACCGGCGGGGGCACGGGCGGCTACGGAAACCGCGTCTTCATCTACCGGCGTACGGCAGCTGGCCCGCCAGGAGCCGGCGAGCCCGACTACTACTCGTGGTTCTTCGGCGGGGCGCCGGTGCACGCCGGAGCGGCGGGCGGGATCATCAGTTTTTCCGCCGTCGACACCTCCGATCCGATCATCGCCGAGGCGGGACAGACGACCGCGTCCGGAGGCGCTCCCTTCACTCATTCGGCGCCGAGCATCAACGCGCCGAACGGCTCGATGCTGGTGAGCACGCACACGGCGAACTCGTCGGGAACCTGGAGCCCCCCCGCGACGATGACCGAGCGAGCAGACGCATCATCGCTTCCGCCCAACGACGACCTCGGGCTGTCGATCGAGGTGAATCACGAGCTGTTCGCCGCGGGAGGAGCGACCGGCACGCGCGACGCCGTCCTGAACGGCCCGCCTCCCGCGAACGACGCGGGTGCGACCCACATGCTTGCGCTGCGACCGGCGCTCAGCCACTACGCGATCAGCGCGCTCGCCACGACGGTGGCCAACTGCGACTACGCAGAGATCACGATCACCGGCCACGCCGTCAACCACAGCGCGGCGGCGCCGCGAGCGACGCGCATCGTGACGCTGTCGGTTTCCGCGGGCGGGGCGACGGCCGTGTGGCAGCCGACGCTGGTGTCGGGCGCGGGCATCTGGACGCCGAGCGGCGGCTCGACCGCGACCTACCAGTGGTCGGGCGGCGAGACAAGCTTCGCCGTGCGGCTGCGCCAGAGCGCGGTCGTTTCGCTCTCGGTGAATCTGCTGGACAACTTCGGCACGGCGGAGGACGGAACCGAGGATCCGACGTTCAGCTTTGTCGATTCGGCGTTCCGCATCTCGAACGGCTCGAACGCGTCGCTCGCCATCGGCAACCAGATCTCGGGCAAGCCGTCGAACGCCGGCTTCGGCACGCAGGATCTCTACCTCCAGGCGGTGCGCACGGACGTTCCCACCGGGGCGTGCACCTCGGTGTTCCCGAACGGCTCGGAAGTGGACGTCGAAGTGGGGGCCATCTGCAACAACCCGGCGACCTGCACGCGCAACGTCACGCTCGCTACGCAGGCAACCGGCGGCTCGCCGAGCGGCACGTTCGCGCCGGGGGCGGCCGGCACCTATCCCGCGACGATCCGCTTTGCCTTCACCACGGCGAACGCCGAGGCGCCGTTCAACTTCAGCTACGCCGACGCCGGCCAGATTACGCTCCAGTTCCGCTACGTCACGGCTGCGCCGGCGGTGACCATTGCCGGCACCGGCGGCCCGTTCGTGGTGAGGCCTTTCGGCATCGCCTTCCGCGGCGCGAACGCGGCGACGCCGATCCAGCATGGGACCACGGCGACCGACCCGCTGCTCGCCGCCGCCGGGGACAATTTCACCATGACGCTCGCGGCCTACCAGTGGGCCGCAGGCCAGGACGTTGCCCCGGTCGACGGCTTCCCGGATTTCGGCGGGACGGACGTGATCGACATTACCGGCAACGGCGACACGCCGAATTTCGCCTGGGATACCGGCGTCGGCGTCTACGCGAATCTCCCCGGTGTCGCGGCAGGCACGGTGACGCGCGGCGTCGGTTGCGCGGGCGGCGCGACCGTGACGGCGGCCCAGTGGTCGGGAGGCACGGCGACCATCACAGACTGGTGCTACAACGAGGCCGGAAACGTGGGCTTGTTCTCGCTCACGTCCAACTACATCGCCGCGGGCATCACGATCATCGGCGTCAGCAGCTATGACGGCTCAACATTGAACGCAGGGCACGTCGGCCGCTTCCGGCCCAAGCAGTTCGCGCTCTCGGCTGGAAGCGTGACCACGCGCGCGGCGGCGGGCTGCTCGCCCGACTCGACCTTCACCTACCTGGACGAGCGGCTCGACCTCGGGTTCACGCTCACCGCGCAGAACACGCAGGGCGGCACGACCCTGAACTACGACGGCGCCTACGCCAAGCTCGATCTGTCGGCCATCGGCAACCTGAATCTCGGCGCACGCAGCGGCGCGACCAACTTGACTTCGCGCGTCAATACCGGAGCGGGGTCGTCCTCTTCGGGAAGCTGGAGCAACGGCGTCGCGAGCGGCATCGCGGTGCAGACCGCGATCCAGCGTCTCACCGCGTCGCCGTTCGTGGACGGTCCGTACGCCGGGCTCGCCTTCGGTGTGGCGCCGTCCGATTCGGACAGCGTCGCAATGGACACGCTAGATCTCGACGTGGACAACAACAGCGTGGACGACCACAAGAGCCTCGGCGTCACCACGGAAGTGCGCTTCGGCCGGCTCAGATTGCAGAACGCTTCAGGCGGCCAGAACCTGGATCTGCCGATCCCGATCCAGACCCAGTTCTGGAACGGAACGGTATTTGCCACCAATACCGTCGACAACTGTACTTCGTTGTCTGCGGCCAATCTGTCTCTGGGCTCCTACACCAACGGTCCTGGCGGAATCGACGCGACGAACATGGGCGACAGCCACATCTCCCTCGGCGGAGCGTTCGCTGCCGGAGTCGGGAGCCTGAAACTGACGAAGCCATCGCCGGCGGCGACCATCCCCGGTGGCACCACATTGACGGTCGATCTCGCGGCCGAAGGAAAGACCTATCTCCAGGGAGCGTGGACCGGCGCTCCCTACGACGACAACCCCTCCGCCCGCGCGACCTGGGGCCTCTACGGCAGCCAGCCGCAGAACTTCATCTACTTCCGCGAGAACTACTGACGACCGCGCGGCGCCGGCCTACTGCACCGTGTCGCCTGTCCGCTCCAGCCGGTAACCGTAGTTGTAGATCGGCACCACCCGGTAGCCCGATTCCGGCCTCAGGTCGAGCTTCTTGCGCACCTGGCTCACGTGCGTGTCCACGGTGCGCGTCGCGAGATCGCCGCTCCTTCCCCACACCGCCTCCTGCAGGTGGCCG
>DATEDF010000116.1:0-4560 GCA_035286465.1 Gemmatimonadaceae bacterium
CCGAGTGGACTGGCGTGCTCCAGACGGCAAATGGACGCGCGGTGCTCCCCTTCCGATTCCGTCCATCAACATGAACGATCGTGAGAAGCGCGCGGCGATGGCACGGATGGCCAAGGAGAACAACCTCCCGGTGACATCGCCCGATGCTTTTTCGGATTGGCCGGCCACGTTGTCTCCATTCCGTCCGTCGGGTTCACTACTCGAAGCGAGCGACGGCCGCCTCCTGGTGCCGCACCAATCGTCCGCCGACCACGAGGAAACCATCTATGACGTCGTGAACCGCCGAGGCCAGCTCGACGGCCAACTCACGCTCCCGCCGAACGAACGCATCGCCGGGTTCGGCGCTGCATCGGTCTACGTCGTGGTCGTTGATGATGACGGCATCGAGCGTCTCAGGCGGCACCCCTGGAGTGCAACGCGGTAGGTTCCTCGGAGTCTACGAAGGCTTGTGCTGAGCGAGGCGCAGACCGGTGGCGCACTCCTTGAACTCAAGTTTGAAGTGCAACACTGAGCGCCAGAGTGGTGTGCGCGTCTGGCCGCCCGGCAGCGCACGGGCCCGCCGCACGGCGTAGGAAACCCGGCCTTCATCGTCACATCACGCGGACTCAGGAACGCACCAGGAATGCTCTCTCTCTTCGTGATCTGCTCCGCGTACGCGATTTTCGCGCCGCAGCGTGCCGACACCGTCCGCGCGCGCGTCGTCGTGATCGTCGGCGAGTCGTCGGCCGCGGCCCCGGCATTCTTCGGAGAGATCAGCGGCTTCGCGTTCGACCGCGCCGGCCGGCTCTACGTGACGGACTTCAAGGAGCCGCGCGTGGTCGTGCTCGACCAATCGGGCCGGCAGCTCGCGGTCATCGGGCGGAAGGGCGAAGGGCCCGGTGAGTTTCAGGCGCCCACGGGGCCGGCGTTCGGGCCCGACGGCGCGCTCTTCGTCCGGAACATGAGGTCCGTCGCGCGCTTCGCGGTGGACCCGAAGACCGGGCTCGCCACGAAGTTCGACAGCGCCTTCGCGGTGCCGGCGATGTCGCCGTGGCGGTCGAAGGAATCGAGTCTCGTGGACGCGCGGAGGCGCTTTCTCTTCCCGTGGAGTCTGTCCCGGCAGGGCGGCCTGACGCGCTACTTCTACCTGCGCTTTGCGCTCGATGGCCGATTCGTGGACACGCTGCCGGTGCCGCCGTACGCCACGGCGCCGGCCTTGACCGCGTTCGTGATGACGAGCCGGAGCGGCGGCCGGATGGTCGCCGGGCTCAACGTGGCGCCGTTCGCGCCGGTTCCGGCGTGGGCCGCGACCACCCGCGGCACGGTCGTGAGCGGTGCCGGCGACCGGTACGACCTCGGCGAGACCGACGCGGCCGGCGCGGCGATCCGACGACTGTCCCGTGCGGAGGCCGGCGCGCGGATCCCGCCGGCCGAGCGGGCCGAGAGCGCGCTCGCGCTCAAGCGACGAATAGACACGCTCCCGGTGCCGATCGAGCAGGTGCAGGGCACGTCGGAAGACGTCCGCCTGCAGCGGCTCCCCGCGGTGCTTCCCGCGTTCATCGGCGTGGTGAGCGCGGCGAGCGGAGACGTGTGGGTGCGGCGCTGGCCGCGCGCGAAGGGCACGAGCGTCTTCGACGTGTTCAACGCGAACGGCCGCTACGCCCGCACGGTGGTGGTGCCGCGCGCGTGCGCGAACGAGCCGGCGCCGGTCGTGCAGGGGAGCCGCTTCGCGTGCCTCGTCGTGGACGCGGAGACCGGGGAGGAGTCTATTCTGCTGGCGGCGGTGGCGGGGTAGGCGCGGTCGTTGTGCTCAGCAGGAGCCCCACCCCCACCACCACCACCGCCCCGATCACGTTGTACCAGAGGAACGCCACCTGGGGCGCGCCGAAGCTGACGGCCGCCACAACCCCCATTCCCGCGAGCAGCCCCACGAACGCGCCGGTGCCGCGCGCGCGCGGAATCATCGCCAGCAGGAACACGCCCAGAATCGAGCCGTAGAAGAACGACCCGAACCGGTTCACCACTTCTATTAAAGAGCCCAGCGTCGCGGCGAACGTGGCGACGCCGCACGCGAAGAGGCCCCACGCGCCCGTGGCCGCGCGCGAGACCACGAGGTAGTGCGCGTCGCTCGCTTCGGGCCGGACCCAGCGGCGGTAGAGGTCAATCACCGTCGTACTGGAGAGGGAGGCCAGCTCGCCCGCGACCGCCGACATCGCCGCCGCGATCACCGCCGCGATGAAGAGGCCGGTGAGGCCGAGCGGGAGTTCGCCAAGCACGAAGCGCGGGATGATGTAGTTCACGTCGCGCGACGACGCGCCCGTGGTGCGCTGCGCGAGCGCGAGCGCCTCGGTGCGTACGCGGGTGAGCTCCGCTTCGGTTGTGCGAAACTGCGCGCGCTCCTGGGCGTCCGCTCCACTCGGCGAGTGTGCCAGCACCAGCGCGGCGCGCTCGCGCTGTGCCCACGCGGCGGCGTGCTCGCGCTCGAGCTGGAGCGCCGCCGCCGGCTGCGCGCGCTCCACCGCGGCCTTGTGCGCCGGGTTCCAGTAGAGCGGCGGCGCCACGAACAGGTAGTAGACGAACACCAGCACGCCCACCATCAGCACGAGCCCCTGCAGCGGGATCTTCCAGTACGCGCTGATCAGGTGCGAGCTGCGCGCCTCGTCCACCGACTTCGCGGTGAGATAACGCTGCACCTGGCTCTGGTCGGTGCCGAAGTAGCTGAGCATCAGGAAGGTGCCGCCGATCACGCCCGACCAGAAGGTGTACTGCTCCTTGGCCGTGAACGAGAAGTCGAAGATGCGCATCCGGCCGGCGGCGCCCGCAAGCCGGAGCGCCTCATCGGGAGGCACCGGAATGCGGATCAGGAGCACGACGACCACCGCCACCAGCGCGCTCACCACGAGCACCATCTGCTTGACGTCGGTCCACGCCACGGCCTGCACGCCGCCGATCATCGTGTACAGCACCGTGGGCACGCCGATAAGCGCCACGCACCACGTGAGCGGCCACCCGAAGATGGCGGAGAAGACCACCGAGGGCGCGGCGATGATCGTGCCGCACGCGAGGCCGCGCGAGAAGAGGAAGAGCAGCGCCGTGAGGGAGCGCGTCTTGGCGTCGAATCGCCGTTCGAGGAACTCGTACGCCGTGTACACCTTCGCACCGTGCAAGAAGGGCACGATGGTGACGCCGAGGATCACGAGCGCGATGGGGAGCCCGAAGTAGAACTGGATGAAGCGCATCCCGTCGCTCGCGCCCTGCCCCGTGGTGCCGATCATCGTGATGGCGGAGAGCTGCGTCGCCATCACCGAGAGCCCGACCACCCACCACGGGAGCGCGCGGTTGCCGAGGAAGTAGCCGTCGAGCTTTTTCGTCCCCTTGGCGCGGCGGATGCCGTCCACCGAGATGTAGACGAGGTACGCGCCGACGATCGCCCAGTTCAGCGGGTGCATTCGCTCGTCGCGTGCGTCACCGGGCGTAGCGCCACTGCAGGAGCGCGAGCAGGAGCAGGACGACCAGCTCGGCGCTCAGCACGCGCACGAGCACGCGGCGAAACGCGGCTGTTACGACACTCACGGCTGGACGCGTCGCGCCGGCGGCCGCTCGAGCCCCGCGCTCAGCAGGTTCACGAAGAGCCGCGGGCCGCCGGGGACGCCGCCCGGGATCTGCCGGAAGAGCGCGAGCGTCGTGTAGACGTACGTTCCCTTCCCGAGCGGCGCGACGAGGAGCGCCCCCTTGTTCTCCGGCTCCCCGGGATCGTGCATCTCGAGCGGCGTCGCGAAGCGCGGGTCAATCGTCGCCGGCATGTAGAGCGCACGCTCCTGCACCCACTCGGCCCAGTCCTTCTCACCGATCCGGTTCGGCCAGTTGAGCACCCGCGCCTTCGGGTCCGTCACCGTGACCGGCGCCTCCTCCACCGTCACGCGCGCGCCGACGCGCTGGATGGGATACGGGAGGAGGCCCGGCGTCGTCATCTCGTTCTGCCCGTACTGCACGACGAGCGTGCCGCCGGCTTTCGCGAAGTCGAGCAGGCGCGCGTTGTACGCGACGAGCTGGCGGTGCGCCTGGAACGCGCGCGTGCCCACGACGACCGTACTGAAGCGCGAGAGGTCGGCGATCGCCAGCTCGTCGGCATTGAGGACCGTCGTCGGGATGCCGAGGTCGCGCAGGAACGGGGCGATCACGTCGCCCACGCCCTGGATGTAGGCCACCGTGAGCGCGCTCGGCACACTGACCTCGACGGCCTGCAGGTACATCGCCGACTGCTTGTAGAGGCGGAGCGGCTTGATGTGCGGATACTCGATCGAGGTGAAGCCCTCGAAGTACGGGCCGGCGTCGGTGATCGCGGCGATGCCGAACTCGTAGCGCCCCGCCTTGAGCGTGCCGCGCAGCCGCAGGAAGATCTCCCGCTGCTCCTTCGGCTGCAGCGTCACCGAGCGGGGCACCGAGTCCACGCGAATCCCCTCGGGCGCGACGACGCGGAACGAGAAAGTGCGCGGCGACGCGGCGAACGACTTGAGCGTGAGCCGAAGGCGGCGATCCACCGGCCTCCCCGCCGGAATCCACATCAATCCGCGGTCGAAC
>DATEDF010000117.1:0-12339 GCA_035286465.1 Gemmatimonadaceae bacterium
TTCCTTGCCCTTCGCCAGCGAGAAGCGGCGCGACACCTTGTGGGCGGCGGCGTCCACCTCCACCAGCTCGTCGTCCATCATGCAGCCCGAATACTGGAACGCGCCGTCGGGCGTGAGCCGGCTGCCGTGCGGCATCGTGCACGTGACGATGCGCGACACCTCGGTGTTGTTCGGCGCGTACACGACCGACACCGACGACGGCACCATGTCCCCGTGCAGGTTGAAGTTCACCGAGAAGGTGTGGAGTCCGTCGGGCGAGACATCCACAGACGCGGGGAAGTTGCCGAGGAGCAGTCCCTGAGCGACCAGCGTGTCCGGGCCAAGCGCGTACTTCCAGAGCTTGCCGTCCGGGAATCCGTGTCCCGTCGTCATGTAGAGGTACTTGCCGTCCCGCGAGATGACGAGGCCGTGCGGTCCCTCCATTTCCGTGGGCAGTTCACCGATGAGCGTCGTCTTCTCGACGACGAAGCCGCCGGGCCCGAACCGCAGGCGGTGGATCCGGTCGGCCGATTCGGCGCCGACGTACACCCAGTAGTCGGTCGTGGGCTTCTCGAGCGCGACGGCGGGCGCTGCCGGGACGGGCTGCTGTGCGGCCACGGCACCGACGGCGGCGAACGCGAGGAGCGCGGCGGGGAGTAGCGCAATCACCGTCTTGCCGGTGACGGACACGCGAGCCATCATAAGGATCATCTCTCCGGGAAGATCCCGGCGGTCAAGGACTTGGAGGCGCGCCCGCACCGGTCGCGCCAGGCACTCACCAGCGGGGAGCCACGAATGTTGAACGTAGCACTAACCCGGCGGTTCGTCACGCGGTCCGGCGTGACCGCGATCGTTCTCGCTTGCTCGGTCCTCACGGATTCGGTCCTCACGGACCTCACGGCCCAGAACCCGCCCGCTCAGCCGCCGCCCGCACGCGGCCGGGGCGGCCGAGGCGCGCCGACGGACGGCCCGCCCGTCGCCAAGCTCGCGGCGGAGCCCAACCGCGTCTTCATGAGGGCCGGGCAACCGGCGGCGCTCAAGATCGTCGCGTATGACGCGCAGGGTCAGATCATCCCGAACCCGCAGCTCTTCGTGCAGGCCGGGTTCCGAACCTCGCTCACGTGGGCCGACGGGCAGCTCAGCGCGACCCAGGCGGGCTCCTTCACCGCGATCGCGATGGCGTTCGGCGGGGCGGGCAATCCGCCGGTCACGCTCGAGATCCCCGTCACCGTGACGTGGCCGGCGCTCGGCCGGCTGCAGATCATCCCGGACTCGAATCGCCTGTACGCGGGCGTCACGCTTCCCGAGCGGCTCCGGGGCTTCCACGCCGACAGCAACGAGCGTCCCGGTGTGACCGCGACGTGGAAGAGCTCCAACCCCTCGATCGCCACGGTGAATCGCTTCGGCGACGTCACCGGCGTGCGACCGGGCCCGGTGACGATCACGGCGGAGGCGGAAGGCGTGACGGCGACGCAGCGGTACACGGTCGCCGCCAATCCCGTCGCCACGATCGAGATCGGGATCAGGGAGTCGAGCATCAAGACAGGCGACGTGGTGCACCTCACGGCCACCCCGAAGCGCGCGAACGGCACGCCGGTGACCGACGCACGGATCACCTGGAGCTATACCTACGTGCCGGATGACTCGCTCGTCCCGGGCGGCGTCAAGGGCGGACCCGGGATCATCCAGTTCGGCCGATTCGCGGCGAACTACCCGGGCCGCTTCGACCTGATCGCGCAGTCGGGAGCCACGAATGCCCGTACCACGATCGCGGTGGCGCCACGCGACGCGCGCCGGCGCATCGTCGTCACGGGTCGCGGCACGGTCCACAACACGCACACCTCCGACCTCTGGCCGTGGACCGGGAAGGACGGACGCGACTACTGCCTCGTCGGGACGTGGGGCGGTGACGGGTTCGCGCTCGTGTTCGACATCACCGACCTGAACAACATCGTCAAGACCGACTCCGTGCAGGTGAACGCGCGAACGATCAACGACGTGACGGTCTCGCCGGACGGCCGCTACGGCGTGCTCTCGCGCGAGGGCGCCTCGGACCGCGTGAACGGCGTCGTCATCCTCGATCTCGCGAACCCCGCGCACCCGAAGGTCGCCTCGACGTTCAGCCAAGAGCTGACGGGCGGCGTGCACAACATGTTCGCGACGAACGAGTACCTGTTCGCCGTCTCGGGCGGGTCGAAGTACGTCATCATTGACGTCCGGGACATCTACAATCCCAGGTTCACGAGCGAGTACCGTCATCCGAACGCGCGGCTGCACGACCTCTGGGTGCACGACGGCATCGCCTACTCGGCGCAGGGCGGCGTGGGCACGGTGGTCGTGGACGTCGGCAACGGGAAGTACGGCGGCTCCATCCAGAACCCGAAGCTCATCACGACGTACCCGGTGAACAGCGGCCACGAGATCTTCCCGTACTTTCAGAAGGCCACCGGGAAGGTCTATCTCTTCATCGGCGACGAGGAGATGAACCGCCAGAACCGCGTGTGGGGCGGCTCGGGCTACTCGCTCAGCGGCCCCGACGGCAGGCCGCCGAAGAACAGCATCGCGCAGACCTCGGGCGGTTACACGCACATCATTGACTTCACCGACCCGCTGCATCCGATCCCGGTGGGGCGGTACCAGCTCGAGGATTACGGCTCGCACGACATCATCGTGCAGGACGACATCCTGTATCAGGCGTACTACGACGGCGGCGTCCGGCTCGTGGACGTCTCCGGCGAGCTGATGGGGAACCTGTACGATCAGGGCCGTGAGATCGCGGTGTTCAAGTCGTACGATCCCGACGGCTACACGGCGAATGCTCCCTTCGTGATGAACGCGATGCCGTGGAAGGGCAGGGTGCTGTTCTCGGACTTCAACAGCGGGCTCTGGGCCGCGCGGCTCGAGCCGAGGCCGATCGTGCCGTAGAGAGCGGTCTCGATCCCCGGCTGCTCAGGGTTCGCCGGGCAGGACGGCCCTGCGCACGCTGCCGCGGCGGCCGGCGGCGCAACGACAACGCCTATTGCCCGAAGGCGAGCGCGGAACGCAACGCCTGGAGCCGCTCCGGCGAGCCCACGAAGAGCCCCTCCGGGTACCGGCGCAACCGGAGGATGTCGGAGTAGATCGTCGCCTGCTCGTACTTGTTGAGGCCGAGGCCGGCGAGGTACTGCAGCCGGAGATTCCGGTCGGTGTTGATCTCCGCGTCCGCGAGCCAGGGCTGGAGCATCGCGCCCTGTGACGCGAACGTGCTGAGGAGGTCCGTCACCGAGTAGAAGCCGATCTCGCTCAGCGACTGGCGCACGAGGCCGAACTCCGGGCCTGCCAGGCGTTGCTCCATCTCATCTACGTTGATTCGCGTCGGCTCCACCTGTCCCAAGAGGACGAGGTCGTAGCCCGAGCCCTGATATGTGTTCCCCCAGACGATGCCGTTCGGGAACGCCTCCAGGAACGTGGCGATCTCGCTCTTGACGGCCGGCGTGCCGCTTTCATAGAGCTGCACGAACACGGTGACGACGCCCCCGGGATTCAGATGGCGCTTGACGAGGTCCCAGAACTCGCGCGTATACAGCGTGGCGGCGCCCTTCACCCACGGATCGAACGGGTCGGACGTGATCGCGTCGAACTTCTCGTCCGTGGTGAGCAGGTAGTGCCGCGCGTCGTCAATCACCACGCGCGTCTTCGGGTTGCGGACGACGTTGTAGTTGTGCTCGCCGAAGTACTCGGAGACCACCTGCGGCACGAGCGGCTCGATCTCGGCGACGGTCAGTCGCTCGACGCGCGGGCTGATGCTCACCGCGCCGGCGGTCACGCCGGCGCCGCATCCGATCACGAGCACCGAACGTGGATTCTGGGACACGAGGGTGGTGAGGTGCCCGAGCATCCGTTGCAGGCGCATGTCCTGCGGCTCGCTGGAGGCCTGGACTTTCCCGGCGTTATGGTAGTTCAGGACGCCGTTGGAGAGACGCGAGACGGCGGGCGAGGAGCTCATCCCCTCGCCCCAGTAGATGAAGTCGCCGTGGTTGTAGAAGCGCGGCGCCGAGAAGCGGCCATAGGCGACCAGCAGCGCCGGGATCGGCGCGATGCTCCAGGCGCCGAGTCCCCCGAGCACGAGCACCGCCACGCCCACCGTCGCGCCCCGCGCCGTGAGCCGCAACCGGTTCGACTCCGCGGAGAGAACGGGCCCCAGCATCAGCAGCGCGGCGACCACCGCGAGCGCGACGAGCGCGCGCTGAGCGTACTGCGTGCCGATCGCCGGGACGACGAGGAGCGCGAATCCGAGGGACCCGACGATCGCTCCCACCGTGTTCGCCGCGTACACGCGTCCGACCAGCCGGCCCGGGTCCTGTCCCGGGCGTGCGACCGACGCGAGCGCAAGCGGGAAGCTCGCGCCCCAGAGCACGGCCGCCGGGAGCACCGCCCACATCGTCCGCGCGAGATCCACCTGGAACTGGACCCACGGAGTCGAGGCCAGCTCGGGGTTGACGGGCCAGAAGGGCAGCGCCTTGGCGACGTTCCAGGCGGTCCACGCGACCGCCGCGACGAGGCACAGCTGGGCGAGGCCAAGCGCCGCGCGCGGCCGCTCGAGATGCCGCGACGCGTACGAGCCGATGCTGCTGCCGAGCCCGATGCCCATCAGGAATACGGCGAGAATGATCGAGAAGGTGTACGTCGTCGCGCCGAGCATCAGCGTGAGCAGCCGGGTCCACACGACTTCGGCGCCGAGGGCGCTCATGCCGGAGAGCGCGATGGTGACGTAGACGAGCGCCGCGCCCGGTGCCGCCGCGACGGACGTCGCACGCGCAACCTCCGCGGGCGGGGCGTGCGACGTGAAGCGAGCGAGCGCGAGTCCGGCCGCCGCCACCGTCACGTTGAGTGCCACCGCGGCGTACGTCGCGATGAACACGTCGTGTACGCGGAGGAGGTAGAAGCCCGCAAGCAGGCAGCCAAGTACGGCGCCGGCGGTGTTGCCCCCGTAGAAGAAGCCGAGCCACGAGACGCCGCGCGGCGTCGTCTCCACCCACCGCGCGATCGCCGGAAGCGTGGCGCCCATCAGCAACGTCGGCGGGAGGAGGCAAATGCCGGCGAAGAGGCCGCGCAACAACAACCCGCTCAGGCCCGGACCGCCCAGCACGATGTACGCTCGGCTGAATAGCGGCATGCCCCAGATGATCAGCAGGCCGAGGGCACCGATCCCGAGCTCGAGGAAGGCGTAGACGCGCAGCGGATGCGGCCGGGAGGAAATGATCCGAGAGAGGAAGAGGCTGCCGACGCACATTCCCCCCATGAAGGTTCCCAGCAACACCCCCAGCGAGATTGCCGACGAGCCGATGACGAGCTGCAGGAGCTGGAACCAGACGATCTCGTAGATGAGCGCCGCGCACCCGCTCCCGATGAAGAGGAGTAACAGGAGCGGGAGGAAGCGGGGCGACGCCGCCGATGCCGCAGAGGAGCTTTCAGGGGTCTTGGTCATGTGTGTCGAACGCAGCTGATGGCGCAATCGTTGGGCGGTTAGTATAGAACGCGGAGAGGGAACCCACAATGAAGAGATCGCACCGTCCGCTGGTGATCGGGCTTGCCGTAGCGGGCGCGCTCGCGGCGATGCCGTGGCGCGCGCCGGCGGCACAGCGGAGCACGCGCACCTCGGGGATCGAGCTCAGGCCCGGGCTCGTCATCACGACATCCGTGCGCGTGGTGCCGCGCACCTACCGACTGGCGCCGGGCGCGTCGCCCGACTCCGGCGTGATCGTCGTGCGCGGCGACGACCTGACCGTGGACTTCGCCGGCGCGACGCTCGAAGGCGCCGCGCCGTCTTCGGATCCCGACCGCTTCAGCGGCGTCGGCATCCGCGTCGAGGGCGGGCGCAACGTCCGTCTCCGGAACGCGCGCATCCGGGGGTACAAGGTCGGCATCCTCGTCCGCGGGACGCACGGGGTCGAGCTCGCGAACAACGACGTGAGCCACAACTGGAAACCGCGCCTCCTCAGCGTCGTCGAACACGAGAGTCTCGCCGACTGGCTCTCGTTCCACCAGAACGAAAAGGACGAGTGGCTCCGGCATGGCGCGGCGATCTACCTCGACGGCGTACGAGGAGGCGACGTGCGCGGGAACCGCGCCGAACAGGGGATGAACGGCCTCTTGATCGTGCGAAGCGACAGTCTGCGGATCCGCGACAACGTCTTCGCGTTCAACTCGGGGCTCGGCATCGGGCTCTACCGGTCGAGCGCCAACACCATCGTACGCAACCGGCTCGACTACAACGTCCGCGGCTACAGCCATGGCTTCTACCGGCGCGGCCAGGACTCCGCAGGGCTGCTGATGTACGAGCAGAGCTCCGGCAACGTCGTCGCCTTCAACTCGGTCACACACGGCGGCGACGGACTCTTCCTCTGGGCCGGGCAGAGCACGATGGACACGGGCGCGGGCGGCGCCAACGACAACTGGTTCATCGGAAACGACTTCAGCTACGCGCCGGCCAACGGCATCGAGACGACGTTCAGCCGGAACCGTTTCGTCGGCAATCGCGTCGTCGGGAACGACTACGGCGTGTGGGGAGGCTACAGCTACGACTCGGACATCCGCGACAACTGCTTCGCGAGGAACCGCATCGGGATCGCGATCGAGCACGGCCAGAACAACCATATCGCGTCGAACCTCTTCGATCGCGACACGACGGCGATCAGCCTGTGGGCGAACGCGATTGAGCCGTCGGACTGGGGCTATCCGAAACATCGCGACACGAGGAGCCGTGACTACCGGGTCCGGGACAACACGTTCACGGGGAATCGCGTGGGAGTGCGCGTGGCGAATACGAGCGGCGTCGCGGTCACCGACAACCGCGTCGAAGCCGTGGACTCGTTCGCCGTGCTCCGCGACGCGTCCGGATACCAGGCGACGGGGAACGCGGCGGCGCCGTCGAAGCCGGGGGCGGGGACCGCCGCGGCCCCCTGTGCATCGCCGCCTCCGTTGCGCGGCGTGCCCGCGGACGTTCGCTCGCGCGCTCTGATCGCGGGACGGACGATTCCCGCGACGCCGGAAGCGCGCTTCGATCGCTCGGCGATGATCGTGGACGAATGGGGTCCCTATGACTGGCGCTCGCCGAAGCTCTGGCCGCTCGACAGCGCGCGGGCCGTGCCGCTCCGGCTCCGCGTGCTCGGCCCGACGGGTTCGTGGCGCGTCGCCACGCGGCGAGGCGTCGCCGCGCTCTCCCGCACGTCGGGCCGCACGGGCGACACGATCGCGGTGACCCCGGCACCGGGCTCGACGGGGGACTGGGAGCTGCGGCTCGAATACGCCGGCGCCGGAACGGTTACGCCCCGCGGCGAGCGCGCCGGCGCCGGCGCGCGGCAGTCCTTCGCGTTCGGGCGCTTCGAACCGCCCGCCGAGTGGAGCGTGCGCTTTTTCGCGTGGGCCGACAGCACGGACCCGCGCGACCGCACGGGCGCGTTTGCTGCACTCCTCTCCTCGGCGCCGTTGCTCACACGCTCCGAGTCGCGCCTCGACTACGAATGGTACCGGCCGGCGATCCGAGGGCTCCCCCAGGCACGCTACGCCCTCGAGGCGACCACGACCGTCTCACTCGCGCCGGGTGACTACTCGTTGCGCGCGCTGAGCGACGACGGCGTGCGCGTGTGGGTGGATGGCGCACTCGTGATTGACCGGTGGACACTCCACGAGACCGCGCTCGACACCGTCGCTCTGGCCGGCGGGCGGCACGCGCTGCGCGTGCAGTACTTCCAGGTCGAGGGCTGGGCGGAGCTGCGCGTGGAGATCGTGCGAGGCGCGCCGCGCCTACCCTAAGCGGTAAACGCGCGCGGCGTTTCCGCCCGCGATCGCTTCGCGGTCGCTGTCGGACACTCCGAGCGACGTGAGCGCGCGCACCATCGAGGGAATGCTGCCGATCGCGTGCGGGTAGTCGCTCCCCGCCAGCACGTGCCGGGCACCCGTGAACTTCACGGCCAGCGCAATCGCGTTCGCGTCGAAATTCACCGTGTCGTAGTACCACCGCTTGAGGTACTCGCTCGGCGGCCGAGGGATGTTCGCGCGACACTCCTTGAAGGCGTGAAACCCGCGGTCGAGTCGTTCCGCGATGTACGGGATCGCGCCGCCCAGGTGACTCAGGACCCAGTTGATGCGCGGAAAGCGCTCGCCGACGCCGCTGTAGACGAGGTGCGCCGCGGCGACGGACGTGTCGAACAGGAACCCGACCAGCGGCATGAGCCAGTACTCCTTCATCGCCTCGACGTTCACCGGATTCGTCGGATGGATGTGGAGCACGGCGCCGACCTCGTTCGCCGATTCGTAGAGTGGCCAGTAGCGGGCGTCGGCGAGTGCGACGCCGTTCACGTTGCTGAAGAGCATCGCGCCCGGAAGCCCGAGCTGTTCCACCGCGCGGCGGAACTCCGCGACGGACGCCTTGGGGTCGTTGAGCGGGAGCGTCGCCAGCGCCGCGAAGCGCGGCCCGCGCTCCGCGACGATCTTCGCGAACGCGTCGTTCACGAGACTGGCGAAGCGCGCGGCGCGCGCCGGCTCCTCGACGTGCGTGCCCGGTGTCGTGAGCGTGATGACCTGCGTGTCCACGCCTTCCCGCTCGAGAACCTCCTGGCGGAAGGCGATGTCGCGATGCCCGGGCACCGCGGTGTTGTAATCACCCGGGTAGTGCAGCTCGGGGGTCCCGTCCGCGTCCATCCGCACCGTGACGGCACTCCCGCCCGTGCGCAGTGCGTCGAGGTACTCGGGGGGATAGAAGTGGTTGTGGACGTCTACGACTCTCACGGACCAGGCCTCCGTCCAGGCGTTCGGCCCCAAAGGTAGTAGATGGGGAGGCCGACCAGGACGAGGCCCAGCCCGATCGCGGCGTCGCGCGGCTCGGAGACGAGCTGGTTCGCGACGATCGCCGCCGTCGAGACGATGAAGATCGCGGGCAGCACCGGGTAGCCCCAGACACGGTAGACGGGCGCGTACCCGGCCCGGCGCCGGAGTACGAACAGGCCGGCCGCGAGCAGGGCGAAGAAGATCCACTCCGTGTAGACGACGCGCGTGAAGAGCGCCCGATACGTGCCCGTCGCCACCAGCACGGAGGACCAGAGCGCCTGCAGCGTGATCGCGCGGTGCGGCGTCCGGAATGCGGGATGCACGCCGCCGATCCACCGGAAGAGCAGGCCGTCGTTGGCCATCGCGAGGTAGACGCGCGGCCCCGCGAGGATGACGCCGTTCATCGCGCCGAGGGTGGAGAGCACGACGAGCGCCGACATGATCGGTGCGCCCGACCCGCCGACGGTGACGTCCGCGAAGTCGGCCGCGACCCGCGTGGATGCGGCGACCCGCTCGAGCGGCAGCACGTGCAGGTACGCGGCATTGACACCCACGTAGAGCGCGGTCACGAGGAGCGTTCCGACGAGCAGCGCGCGCGGAATGGTCCGAGTCGGGTTTTCCGTCTCCTCGGCCGCATACGACACCATGTGCCAGCCCCCGAACGCGAAAAGCCCGGCGATCATCGCGAGGACAAACGCGCGCGGAGAAGGGAAGATCACGGAGTCCTGCCCCACGCCCGCCGCGGACGAGAGCGCGCCGCCGCCGTGCGCACCGATCGTGAACGCCACGACGATGATGAGCACGAGCGCCAGCACCTTGATGGTCGTGAGCACGGCCTGGACCGCGCTCCCCTCACGCACCCCGCGGTAGTTCACCGCCGAGAGCGCGAGCACCGCGCCGATCGCGACGCCGCGGGTGCCCGCGTCCCCGAGCGGCACGAAGGCGCCGACATAGCGGGCGAAGACCATCGCGATCACGGCGAGGATTCCGGAGTGCATCGTCCAGAACATCGCCCATCCCCAGAGGAAGCCCAGCGCCGGTGAGTAGGCCTCCTTGAGAAACACGTACACGCCGCCCGTCCGTGGAAACGCGGACGTGAGCTCCGCGATGACGAGCGAGCCGATGAGCGTCAGCGCCCCCGCGGCCCCCCACACGACGAGGACGCCGGCGACCGACGGCACCTGCGCCGTGACGGCGGACGGCTGCACGAAGATGGACGCCCCGATGATGATCCCCGCGACCATCGCCGTCGCTCGGAAAAAGCCGATGGAGCGGCGGAGTTCGGTCGCCGGGCCGGCGGGCGCCAGTGAGCGGTCGTGGTCGAGCGGCGAGGACAGGGTTCGAAGCTCCGGAGAAGGGCTTCGTTAATAAGTCGCGTCGCGCCCGGGGCGCCACTTCGTCTCGCGCGCTCCGCGGACCGCGCTCCGCGCTCTTGCTCCCGCTCGTCCCGCGGGCCAACTTCCTCGCGCCTCCCTCGAAACCCGGCAAGGAGTTATCCACCGATGGCCCACGCGCCGCTCCCCCTCGCGCCGCGCCGATTCCTGCACACCGCGCGCACGGACGCGTGGTGGATTCAGCCGACGGGGATCTTCCTCTCCTTCGCCGTCTTCGTCGGCTACTCGACCTGGGCGGCACTCCAGGGGAATCACTACGCCTTCGGATCGTATCTGTCGCCGTTCTATTCGCCGGAACTTTTCGGGGATTCGCCGCACGCGTGGTTCGGCCCGAAGCCCGCCTGGTGGCCGTCCCTCCTTCCGTTCTCACCCGCGTTCCTCATTCTCTGGGCACCCGGCGGCTTTCGCTTCACCTGCTACTACTATCGCGGGACCTACTACAAGTCGTTCTGGCACGACCCACCGAACTGCGCCGTGAGTGAGATGCGACGGACCTACTGGGGCGAGCGACGGCTGCCGCTCCTGCTCCAGAACGTGCACCGCTACTTCCTCTACCTCGCGTTCCCGTTCCTGGCGATCCTGTCGTACGACGTGTGGAAGGCGATGTGGCTCACCGACGCGAGCGGCCGGGAGAGCTTCGGCATCGGCGTCGGCACGCTCGTGCTCGCGGTCAACGTCGTCCTCCTCGGCGGCTACACGTTCGGCTGCCACTCCTTCCGCCACCTGATCGGTGGCGTGCTCGACCGCCTCTCTGAACGGCCGCTGCGCAAGAAGACGTATGACTGCGCGAGCTGCCTCAACCGCGTGCACGAGCAAATCGCCTGGACGAGCCTCCTCACGGTCGCCTTCGCCGACCTGTACATCCGCCTCTGCTCGATGGGCGTCTGGCACGACGTGAGACTCGTCTGATGGCGGAGTACGAGACGTTCGAGCACGACGTCCTCGTGGTGGGTGCCGGTGGCGCGGGGCTGCGCGCCGCGATCGAGGCGGCGGCGAGCGGCGTCACGGTCGGGCTCGTCTGCAAATCGCTCCTCGGCAAGGCGCACACGGTGATGGCCGAGGGTGGCGTCGCCGCCGCGCTCGCGAACGTGGACGAGCGAGACAACTGGATGGTGCATTTCGCCGACACGATGCGCGGGGGCCAGTACGTCAACAACTGGCGGATGGCCGAGCTGCACGCGAAGGAAGCGCCCGAGCGGGTGCGCGAGCTGGAGGCGTGGGGCGCCGTGTTCGACCGCACGGCGGACGGCCGCATCCTCCAGCGGAACTTCGGCGGCCACCGGTACCCGCGCCTCGCCCACGTGGGTGACCGCACGGGGCTCGAGATGATCCGCACGATGCAGGATCACGCCGTCCATCTCGGCATTGATGTCCACATGGAGGTGACACTCGTCACCCTGCTGAAGGACGGCGACCGCGTCATCGGCGCGTTCGGTTACGACCGCGAGCGCGGGCGCTTCCGGCTCTTCAAGTGTCGCGCGGTGGTGCTGGCCACCGGCGGCGTGGGGCGCGCGTACAGCGTCACGAGCAACAGCTGGGAGTACACGGCCGACGGCCATTCGCTGGCGTACCACGCCGGCGCCGCGCTGCAGGACATGGAGTTCGTGCAGTTCCATCCGACGGGAATGGTGTGGCCGCCGAGTGTGCGCGGCATCCTCGTGACCGAAGCGGTGCGCGGCGAGGGCGGCGTGCTCAGGAACAGCGAGGGGCGCCGCTTTCTCTTCGACGACATTCCGGAGAACTACCAGAGCCAGACCGCGGACACCGAAGAAGAGGGGTGGCGCTACACGCAGGGCGACAGGAACGCGCGACGCCCGCCCGAGCTCCTCACGCGCGACCACGTCGCGCGCTGCATCATGCACGAGGTGCGCGCGGGGCGGGGAAGCCCCCACGGCGGCGTCTGGCTCGACATCGCGTGGATCGCCGGGCGGTTGCCGCACGCGGCCGAGCACATCCGGAAGAAGCTCCCGAGCATGTACCACCAGTTCAAGCAGCTCGCCGACATTGACATCACGAAAGTGCCGATGGAGGTCGGCCCCACCACGCACTACATGATGGGCGGCATCCGCGTGGACGGCGACTCGCAGATGAGCACGGTGCCCGGCCTCTTCGCGGCGGGCGAGTGCGCGGCGGGACTCCACGGCGCCAACCGGCTGGG
>DATEDF010000118.1:0-15299 GCA_035286465.1 Gemmatimonadaceae bacterium
GTCTTCGGTCAACGGCACGGGCCTACCGGCACGAGCCATCGCGCGGCCGTTCAGCGCTTCTGAATCGCGCAGCACGTGAACCGCGCACCGTCATCGCAGTTCCCCCAGGGATTGTAGTTCTGCCTGACCGTGCGGATAACGCGTTCGAATTCAGCTGCGCGGCCCGGCGGCCACGCCCGTTGACGCTCGTTCACGTGGACGGCGCGCGCAAGCTTTGAGGCCCTGACGCACCGCGGCAGCTGCAATTCGTGGTTACACAGCGGCCATGGGGGATCATCTGCCCACCGTCCAGAGTCTGTCGACGTCATTGATGAACCGTTCGACGGCGTGAAGCCAGCGCGTGAGCTGGCTTCGTGACAACGCCCGTGGGGGCCGGGCTCCGAGTGATCCTCCTCGGAGGACGTCGGCTTCGTGAACGATCTGGTGACGCCGCCTGATCAGACGGTCGAGCGTAGCTCGTCTGATTCTCAATCTACGAGTCGGGATACCGGATGCCTGGAGAGTCGAGAGGACACTCGCAAGGGAGCTGAACGATTTCTCGACGAGGTGAGCGCGAACGGACTCAGCAAGAACTTGGTCGACCTGTTTTCCACGATGGATCGCCCATGCTCCGAGACCGACTCGAGTGGCCTTGCGCTCGGCTCCAACAAGCGGGATATCGTTGAGCGCGTCTTGGCCAACGATTGGCAGAGCGCTCCCGGCAACGTAGCGGACGAACTCCTCTAATGTCGCATGCAGCAGGACTACGGCAGCCCGAAGCACGTCCGAGGCAGGCGCGGAAGGGTCGTCCGGATGGGTCTTCACTGCATGGTCGTAGACGACGAGCAGGTTCTTCACTCGGCGGAGCCCGCCCTGAGTCAGGACGAAGGTCAAGAGGGTACGAGGATAGGGTCGCCTCTTCTGTGGCCTCCTCGTCACCAGATAGCCTCCAGCTTGGCCGTGTAACGAATTGCGGAAAGCTGCGCCGCGTTGAAAACAATTGCCGCAGCGAGCGAAGCGAGGAGCGGCTTCCGACAGAGTACGCGGCGACAGCTTCAGCCGCTAGTTACGCAGCGTGGCTGTGATCCCGAAAGAAGGCCTCGATTCGCTGGCGATCGGCAACACCCACTGCGTGAGCGAGTAGTGCGCTGCGAAGTGGCTTCGGATCGCCGCCGAGCCAGCGGGCTACGAGCCTGTCGAAATCCGGGGCGTTTTTCACCTGCGGTGCGAGTTGGCGGACCAGCTTGTCGTGAACCGTGTTGGCGTTGACGCCGTGCCGCTTGGCGACGACAGGAACGGCGCGCTCTCGGAACTTTCCAAGGATAGCCTGCCAGTGCCACATCTCTTCGAGGACTTCAACCGTTTGACTGATGCGAGCGCTCATAGGAGGTGATTGGGGATAGCGCCATCTGCAACGATTGTCGCTGTGTAACAAGAATTGGACAGCGGGGAATGATGCTCTGGCCGAGCAATCACTGCGTACCGCCGCCCACCTATCCCCACGTTCGCGCCGCGCGTTCACCGCCGCAAGTCGTGACGCCACGAGGTCTTCACGAGACGCCCGTCCACGACGCGGCCCCGGGATAGGCTGGCGGGGCTGGTCAGCCTAGCGCCAGTGGAGTCGAGAGCAGCCGGCGGGGAGTCTTCCGGCGCCGACACCACGCCCTCCAACGCGTCCACCGGGCACACCGCCCCGGCACTGCCAGAGGACAGCCGCGTGCAACAGATCCGAGCCCGGCCCACATCTCTTGGCCTGCGTGCGAGAGACACCGGCATTTCGACGCACCCGGAGAGGAACCATGCCCTGACGACGGTCCCTCCCTAGCGCACCACTCCCGCGCCCTCGCTCGGCATCTGTGCCGCGAGCCGCGCGCTCGGCACCGCGTAGACGATCCGCCCGCCGCTCTCCTTCGCCCCGCCGTACAGCACGCCGATCACGAGTCCGTTCTGGTCGAAGATCGGGCTTCCGCTCGACCCTTCCGCCGCGTACGCATCGAGCTGTAGCGTCCCCTCGAGCACCTTGCTGACGGTGGCGACGCCGAGCGTCGCCGTGGGGCGCAGCTTGTTGATGTCGCCGCCCATGCCCGCGGTCCCGGTCCCGAGGGGGTAGCCGATGATCGCCGCCGGCGCGCCCACCTCCACGCCGGCGTTCCGCTGGATTCCCAGCACCACGGCATATCGGCCCGGTTCGTCGATCTTGATGAAGGCGAGCTCGTCGGTGGGGCTGACCTTGATCACGTGCGCCGGCTTCCACGCGGCCGTGGTGTTGTCGAACGCCACCATCACCCGGCGCGCCGCGCGTCCCTGCGCGTCCTGCACCACGTGCCTGTTCGTCACGACGAGCCCGGAGGGCGACACGTTGAACCCGGAGCCGCTCACGAAGTCGCCATCGCCGAAATCCACCGCGATGAACACCATCGCCGGGCTGTTTTGTGCGAAGATCTGCCGGTAGTTCACGCTGGCGGCGGAGAGCAATGACCGCGAGCGTCCCTCCGCCGCCGAGAGCTGGGCGGAGATCGTCTCCACGTCGGCGTTGCCGCCCTTCTCGAGTTCGGCGCGCATCTGCGCGCGGAGCCGGTCGCCTTCCGACTTGGACATGGCGAGGGCCGCGTCGAGCCCCGCGACCTGTCCCTTCAACGAGCTCATCGTTCGCGCGAGCGTCAGGCTCAGCGAGTCGTTGCGCCGGAGGAGCGCGTCAATCTGCGCCTGCGCGCGCGCCGTGGCGCGCTCGCCCCACCACCATGTGCCGCCCACGCCGATGACCACGACGACGCCCAGGGCGATCACCATCGTGCGCAGCTTCCCGGTCTGCGCCGCGACGGCCTCCGCGATCCGCGCGGTCGTGTCGCGCCGGGGCGGCACGGCCGCGCCCGCCGCGCCCCGCGGCGCGCCACCCGCCGCGCCCGCGCCCACCGGTGCCTGACCGCCGGGCGGCGACGCCTTTCCGAACCGCGTGGCCGCCGGCTCCGCCAGGCTCGAGACCAGGTGCACCTCGACCTTCGGTCCTTCGGCGCCGAACGCGATCAGGTCGCCATCGGCGAGCGCACGCTCGCCCGCGACGCGCCGGCCATTCACGAACGTGCCGTTCGTGCTGTTGAGATCGTGGATCGTCACCCTCGACTCGACGACGCGCAGCTCCGCGTGCCGCGACGAGACGTCGGGATCGAGTTCCGGGTGGAACCGGAAGTCGTTCATCGGATGGCGCCCGATGGTGACCACCGACTTCTCGAACAGCTCGCGCTGGCCGTCGCGCGACCCGCTCGTGATGCGCAACTCGACGCGCATTACTTGCGCAGGAACTTGAGGAGGAGGATCGCGGCGATCACGACGGCGATCGTGCCGAAGATGAGCCGCAGCGCGCGGCCGGAGACGCGGCCGCGCCCGGTGGCCGCGAGGAAGTCGGGCGTCGTGTTCCGAGCGAATGGGGGCGCGGAGTCGGCGGGCGCTCCGGCCAGCGCCGCGTTCGACGCCGCGCCCGAGGCCGCGAGCACGCGTCCCGGATTCACCGGCTCCGTCTCCAGCGTCGGCGCGTCCGAGAAGGCCAGCTCCTCCTCCGGCGTCATCGCGGGGATGGACGACGCAACCACCGGCTGGGTGGTCCGCTGCTCCGACTGGCTCGTGTACACCTGGTGCGCGGGATCCTCGCCGTCCGACGGCGCCGCGAGCCCCTCCCCCTCGAATCTCGCGGTGACGACGGTGATGTTGTCGGGCCCGCCGTTCTCGTTCGCGAGGTCAATGAGCGCCCGGCACGCGGCCACGAGGTCCGGCTCCTCGTTGATGATCCGCGCGATCTCGTTCGCGCGCACCTGGCCGGAGAGGCCGTCGCTGCAGAGCACGAGGATGTCGCCGCGACGCACCTGCTGCGTGGTGAGATCCACCTTCACGACCGCCTCGGGGCCCAGCGCCTGCAGGATGATGTTGCGCCGTTCGCTGACCTCGGCTTCCTCCGCGGTCAGCTCGCCCGCCTCGACGAGCTTCTGCATCAGCGACTGGTCCTTCGTGATCTGCTGCGCGACGCCGTTCCGGAGGATGTAGCCGCGGCTGTCGCCGACCTGCGCGAGGTAGAGCGTGTCGCCGAGGAAGCCGGCGATGGTCGCGGTGGTGCCCATCCCGCGATTCTCCGGATGCTCCATTGCGTACTTGTGGATGCGCGCGTTCGCGGTCTCGCACGCGGCCTTGAGCGCGCGCGCGAAGATCTCGGGGTCGGTGCTGTGCGCCTGTCGCCAGCGGGCGTCGAGCTCGTCGAGCACGACCTCTGTGGCCATCTGGCTCGCTATCTCGCCGGCGGCAGCGCCGCCCATCCCGTCGGCGACCATGAAAAGGGTCCCGCGCTCACCCGGCTGGTGCGAGCGCACTTCGGGCTGGAGCGTGGCGTTCATCGTCGTGAGATCCGCGACGACGAACGAGTCCTCGTTGTGCTCGCGCGTCCGCCCCACGTCGGTCTTGCCGAAGACGTGGACGAGGACGTCGCCGCGGGAGGAGGAGTTGCCGCTCACGAGGACCGGGTCAGGCAGGTAAATGGTTCGTGGACAGAGTCAACGGGTATGACAGTAACTCTCGGGGCGGGGATGCTCAAACAGTCTCGATGCACCATTCGTGAGCCCGATCACTTGCATTGAGCTTCGTCCTTCGCGGCTTTCGCAACATCTCGTCGCCCATCATCGGCCTTGAGATACTGCTCGGCGCTCTTCGCGGCCGCGCAGATTCTCGCGGGAGAGTCCTTCGCCACGATGTGACCCAGCATCTGAACGAAGTATGCACGTCCGAGCACCTCCCCTCGGGCGCCGCTGATGATCGGTGCCACTTCTTTGAACGCCGCGTCGGCCTGGGCTTCGGTGGCGCCATCGGCGGAGAGAATGACTTCAAGACGGCTCAGCGCCGCAGTGGGATCTGCGGGCATCGGAGCGCCGCCGGGCGTCGGGTCCGTGGCAGGGGCTGCCCCACTCGCTCGACCACGCCCCGCGTCAGGCGGCTGCTTCGGCCCCTTCGCCATCAACTGCGGATCGGCCGGCGTCTTGAGAGCAGGCGCCGCCTTCGCCGACTCCGCCGCCGGCGGCTGCGTCGCCGTGCTCGTCGGCGCGGCCGCGCCACCCGCACTCATCATCTTCATCACACCGTACCCCACACCGGCCACCACCACGGCCGCGATCCCCACCAGCATCGGCATCTTCGACTTGGCGGCCGCCGGCGCGACGGCCGCACCGGCATCCGCCGGACTCGTCGCCACGCGCGTCCTGGGCACCACCCCCGCCGCTGCTGGCGCGGCCACCGTCTTCGCGCCCGCCGCCGGCGTCGCCCCCATCACCTGCGTCGCCGCCCCCGCGGCCACCGCCTGCGGCATGTTCTCCACCGCCTTCGCGATGTCACGCCCGAACTGCGCCGCGCTCTGGTAGCGCTCGGCGGCATCGCGCGCCAGCGCCTTGTCCATCACCGCCTGCAGCTCGGCCGGCCACTCCACCTCCGGCTTCATCTCCGCGAGCGTCTTCGGCTGGTCCGTGAGGCGCATGATCATCGCCTCCTGCACCGAGTTGCTCGGGAACGGCAGCGTCCCCGTCAGGCAGTTGAACGCCACCAGCCCGAGCGAGTAGATGTCGCTCCGCCCATCCAGCTTGTCCCCGGCCAACTGCTCGGGCGACATGTACTCGGGCGTCCCCACCACGAGCCCGGTCTTCGTCACCTTCTGCGCGTCGCTGCTGCTCGCCTTGGCGATCCCGAAGTCCACCACTTTCACGTTGTCGCTGCCGTCGCGTCCCTTCGCGACCATGATGTTGTCGGGCTTCAGGTCGCGGTGCACGATGCCGTAGTCGTGCGCCACCTGCAGCGCGTCGGCGGCCTGATGGATGATGCCGGCCGCGCGCGGCGCGGGGAGCGCACCACTCTTCTCGATCAGGCTCGTGAGCGACGCGCCCTCGATGAACTCCATCGCGAGATAGATCATCCCGTCGGGCGTCTCGCCGAAGTCGTAGATGCCGCAGATGTTCGGGTGGTTGAGCCGGCTCGCGTTCGCGGCCTCGCGGTTGAACCGCGCGATCGCGTCGGGATCCTGCGCCATACCGGGATTCATCACCTTCAGCGCCGCCTTCCGCCCCATCTTCACGTGCTCGGCGAGATACACCGAGCCCATCCCGCCCTCGCCCAGTTTCTTCAGGATGTGATAGCGTTCGGCGACGATCGAGCCGACGAGGTCGGCCTGAGGGTTCGAGCTGCGGAGTGCGGTGCCGTCACGCGGACAGAACCGCTCGGAGAGCGGATACTCGGTGCCGCACGTCGGGCAGACTTTCTGTTCGCTCACAGACTCTCCACGCGCAGCGTCTGATCGCCGATGAGCACGCGTTGCCCCGCCTTCACCGGCTTCTCGCCGCGCACCGCGACGGCGATCCCGTTCCGGCTCCCGTCGTCGAGCACGATGAACTCGAGGTCCTCGCTCCGGACCTCGGCGTGCTTGCCGCTCATCGTCTTGTCGTACGGGAACACCCAGTCGCCGTGGTCGCGTCCGATCTTGACGCTCCGCCCGGGCGAGAGGTGCATCGTGTCGCGCGCGCTCCCGTCGGCCCGGAGCTGCGCGAGCATCGCCACGTCCGCGCTCGGCGTGAACGAGCCGAGCCGGCGCGTCTGGTCCGCTTCCGGTGGGTGGGGGCCCGGATAGCCGAGCCGCCGGAAGCGGAGGAGCTGCGAGCCGACGAGAATCGTGTCGCCGTCCTGCAGGCGGTAGGGCGCGTCAATGAAGAGCCAGGTGCCGTTGCGCGAGCCGAGGTCGCGCACGAAGAGCTGCCCCTCGCGCATCGAGAGCTGCGCGTGCACGGGGCTCAGAAAGACGTCGTTGGGGAAGCGATAGTCGGCGTCGTTGCGACCGAAGCTCGCCTCGCCGTGGTCCATCGTGATGGACTGCACCACCTCGCCGGACTCGTTGAGCACCGAGAGCTTGGGCCCCGTGCCGGTCCCTTTCGCGGTGAAGACGGCCGTGCCCTCCTTGGGCGCGGGCGGCGACTCCACCGAGGTCGGCACGCGGGCGCCGCACTTGGCGCAGAACTTGTCCACGCCAAGCTTGACCGGCGAGCCGCAGCTCCCGCACGTCGGCGTGGGCGAGGGCGCCGGCCCCACTCGCACCCCGCACTGCGGACAGAACGGCAGCCCGGGGTCCATCATCGCACCGCATCCGGGGCACTGCTTCAAGGCGCCTCCCTTCGGCTGCGCGGAGCTCGAGATTCGCGTGGGCGGAATCCCCTTCTTCTTCGACGCACGGGGCTGATCGTCCCGCTCGACCGCGGCCGACGGCTTGCGGAGCGCCGCGACCGAGATGACCCGCGCGCCCCCGGCCACGATCGGCTTTCCGCAGTCTATGCAGAACCGGGACTGATCATCGTTTTCACGGCCGCAAAAGCCGCAGCGATTCACGGCGATTCTCCCCGGCGTCAATCTGCCCTAAACGCGCGAATATAGACCCCCACTCGGGTGGCGGCTAGGCGGTTGTGCCCCTATGCTTTGCGCTCTCCAATCTCCCGTATCCGCACAGCCACTATTAACGGTATCGAAGTGTCCGTCCATCCGAACAGTGCACCGCGTCGCGCCCGCGTCGCCCCCGCGTGACGCAGGGGTCCGCGGAACAGGTAGATGAGAGACGGTACGCGCCCGGGATGCTCCGGGATTCGAGCGGTTCTTCAGGAGGAGTCAGGAGATGAGAACGACGGCGGGCTCGGTGCGGGGTGCAGGGGTCGGGTGCGTGGTCCGGCGCCGGTGCAGGGTGCCGTGGAGGGGCGGGGTGCAGGGGAGGCGGAGTTTGCGCAATCGCCTCAGCACGCTGTTCCGTCCCAGCACCCTGACCCTCCCCCGCACCCCGCACCAGACCCCTGCACTCTGCACTGTCCTCGCCTCTCTCTTCTTCCTTTCCGCCAGCGCCAACGCCCAGGTCGCACCGAACCTCCGCTGGCGATCGCTCCACACGCCGCACTTCCACGTCCACTTCTCGCCCGGCCTCGAGCCCGTCGCCCGCCGCGCCGCCGGCAGCGCCGAGCGCGCGTACGGCCGCCTCGCCGCCGAGCTGCACGAGCCCCGCGGCCCCATTGATCTCGTCGTCGGCGACAACGTGGACGTCTCGAACGGCTTCACGACGCCCTTCCCGACGAATCGCATCACGATCTACGCGCGCCCCACGGTGGACGCGACGACGTTGAAGTTCCTCGACGACTGGATTGACCTCGTCGTGACGCACGAGCTGGC
This sequence comes from Gemmatimonadaceae bacterium, assembly GCA_035286465.1. Classification (GTDB taxonomy): domain Bacteria; phylum Gemmatimonadota; class Gemmatimonadetes; order Gemmatimonadales; family Gemmatimonadaceae; genus Fen-1231. The sequence continues at coordinate 8,197 of DATEDF010000118.1, forward strand.
GCACGTCTTCCACCTCGACCGCACGCGCGGCTGGTGGCGGCTCGGCCAGTACGTCTTCGGGCGCAATCCGTTTCTCTTCCCGAACCAGTACACGCCGGCCTGGCTCATCGAGGGGATCGCCGTCTACTACGAGACGAAGCTCACCGGGGCGGGGCGGCTCGCCGGCACGGACCACGAGACGATCGCGCGCGCGAAATCGCTGGATGGCGAGTCGCCCGCACTCAACGCGCTCTCGCTCGCGACGCCCGTCTTTCCGCTCGGCAACGTTGCCTACGCGTACGGCTCGCTCCTGATGGAAGAGATGGCGCGCACGCAGGGCGTCGCGAAGGTCAGGGACTTCGTGGAGGCGTCGAGCGGCCGGACGATTCCGTTCCTGCTCAACACGAATGCGCGCGCGGGCTTCGGAATCAGCTTCGACAGTGGCTGGCGCCGCCTGAGCGACTCGATCTCGCGCTCGGCGCTGCGCGTGGCGGGAGCCGCGCCCGCCGCGACAGTCGCGACCGCCTCGACAGGCTCGACCGCCCTTCGCGACGTCACGGCGCGCGGCTGGCAGACGCAGCGCCTCCGCTGGACCGATGCCGCGCATCTGCTCTACTCCAACAACGACGGGCGCGACGTGAGCGCGCTGCGCGAAGTCGCCGTCGCCGGCGGCGCGCCGAGGTACGTCGAGCGGCGGAACTCGCTCGACGTCACCTCCCCGCTCCCTGACGGGTCGCGCGTGTTCGCGCAGCAGGAGTTCACCGATCCGTACACGATCCGGACCGACCTCTACCTGGAGCGCGCGGGCAGCACGACGCGCCTGACGCGCGGCGAGCGCCTGATGCAGCCCGACGCCCGCGCCGGCGCGTCCCCCCGCGACGCCGGAGCCGCGACGGGCGCCCTCGACGTCGTCGCGGTCCAGCTCGCCCCGGGCGCCTCGCGTCTCGTCCGCGTCCGCGTCGTGGGCGGCGCCGCGCGCATCGCGCCGCTCACCGGTGCCTGGCCCGACACCGTCTGGAGCGAGCCGCGCTGGTCGCACGCCGGCACCCGCATCGCCGCCACGCGCTGGACGTACGGCGGCACGAGCGAGATCGCCATCCTCGACACCACCGGTCGCGTGCTCCTCACGGTCGGCCGTGCGCGCGCCGTGAACGGCAGCCCGAGCTGGGCGCGGGGCGACAGCGCCATCCTGTTCACGAGCGATCGCTCGGGGCGCTCGGCGATCTACCGCGCGTGGCTCCCGGGCGGCGACCTCGAGCGGGTGGCCGAGGCGGCGACGGGGCTCTACGAGGCTGAGCAGTCGCCCGACGGGTCGCAGATCGCGACGCTCCACTACCGCGGCGACGGCTATCGCGTCGCGCTCGTGCCGGTGCCCGCGCGCGTGCGTTTCGCCGACCTGCCGTCGGTTGCACTTTCGGTGCTGCCGCCCTCGCGCGGCGACTCCGTCGTGCGGAGCGACGCCCCCGCGACCGGATACTCCGCCTGGCGCTCGCTCCTTCCGCGCTACTGGCTCCCCGCGGCCGGCCAGAGCGACCAGAACCGCTCGATGTGGGGATTCATCACGAGCGGAAGCGATGTGGTGGACCGCCACAGCTACCAGCTCACCGCGCTCTACGAGCCGCGGCGCGGCGAGCCCGACATCACGTTCAGCTACACGTACGCGGGGCTCGGGAACCCGCTGCTCGGGCTGAGCGGCGTGGAAGAGTGGGACCACATTCCGTTCACGCTCGTGGACAGCGCGCGCAATCCCGTCGGGACCGGCATCCTCACCCGCCGCAAGCGCTTCGCGAGCGCGTCGGCCACGCTGCTCCGCCCGCGCGTCCGCACCAACGCGTCGCTCACGATCGGCGCGCAGATGGAGTGGCGTGACTTCGGCACCGATCCGGCTCCCCTGCTCGCCCAGCTCGACCCGAGCTTCCGCAAGACGTACACGTATCCGACGCTCTGGGCGGGCGCGGGGTGGAGCAACGTGCGCGCGCCCTGGCTCGCGATCTCCGCGGAGGACGGCATCCAGCTCTCGGCGAGCGTCGCCCAGCGCTGGCGCTCCGATGCCGTGAGTCAGACGCGGAGCACGAGCGTCGTGGGCATCGCCGCCGCGTTCAAGTCGCTCGACTTCCCCGGCTTCGCGCACCACGTGCTCGCGCTGCGCGCCGCCGCCGCGTGGGCCGACGCGAACGCGACGAGCGAGGTCGAGGCGGGGGGCGTGAGCGGCTCGGTGCTCACCATCGCGCCGGGCGTCACGCTCGGTGAGGGCCGGCGCACCTTCCCGGTGCGCGGCTTCGCGGCGGGCGCGCAGTTCGGCATCCGCGCGCTGGGCGCGAGCGTCGAGTATCGCGCCCCGCTCGCGCTCCCCGCGTCGGGCCTCGGAAAACTCCCGCTCTTCTTCCAGAAGGTGAACCTCACGCTCTTCGGCGACGCGGCAGCGGCGTGGTGCCCGAGCGGGCTCACCGCCTCCGTGATCTGCTCGACGCAGGGCTCGCCGCGCACCTGGATGGCGAGCGCCGGCGCCGAGCTGCACCTCGACGCGTCGTACCTGTACGACTTCCCCTATCGGTTCCGGCTCGGCGCGGCGGCGCCCGTGGCGGGGAGGAGCTACTTTGGAAAGAACAGCGTGGCCGTGTACTTCGCGGTGGGGGTGCCGTTTTGACGAAGGCAACTGCGAGTAGACGGTAGACCAATGTCCATCAGCCCCTCCGCCTTCATCCACGAATCCGCGGTCGTCCTCGGCGCCGTCGCGCTCGGCGCGCGCGCGAGCGTCTGGCCCGGCGCGGTCGTGCGCGGCGACGTGGACGCCATCACGATCGGCGACGACTCGAACGTGCAGGACGGGGCCGTGATCCACTGCGACGTGGGCCTCCCGTGCGTCATCGGCGCGCGGGTGACGATCGGGCACCGCGCCGTCGTGCACGGCGCGCGCGTCGAGGACGACTGCCTCATCGGCATCGGCGCCATCGTGCTGAACGGCGCCGTCATCGGGCGCGGCAGCCTCGTCGGCTCGGGCGCGGTGGTCACAGAGGGGACGGTGGTCCCGCCCGGCAGTCTCGCGCTCGGGGTCCCCGCCAGGGTCGTCGGGCCGCTCGACGAGGCGCAGCGCGCGCGCCTCGCGCACGGGCACGTGTCGTACGTCAATCTCCAGAAGCGCCACAGGGCCGGCGAGTTCCCGCGGCATCGCGCGAGCCGAGCGTGAGTTCGCCTCGCCGAGCGGCCCCGTCTGTCGCTCGTGCCTCGCGCGCGCCGTTCACCGCGCCCCCCGCGCTCGTCGTCGTCGTCGCGTGCGGTGCCGCGATGACCGCCGCGTGCAACCCTTCGGCGACGTCGAGCGCCGCCCCGCCGCCCAACGCGATCGCGATCCAGGCGGGCAGCTCGGGGAGCGGGCCGGACAAGGCGATCCTGCTGTCACTCGGCGACACCGTGCGCATCCGGTACGCGATCTCCGATGTCTTCGGCCGCCCGGTCAGCACCCGCCCGGCGTTCCTCTCGCGCGACACGCGCGTGGTGAGCGTGAGCACGAGCGGGCTCATCCGCGCCCTCGGCGGCGGCGCGACGTACGTCGCGGCGTTCGTGGCGACGACGGGATCCGCGTTCATCGGCGACTCGATTCGCGTCACGGTGGGCGTCGTCTGCACACTCGAAGCGCGAGCCGGGCTCGTCATCGCCGTCGAGGACTCCGTCTCCGGATCGAAGGGCCCGTTCACGGGCGTCTCGTACGTCGCGAAGGACACGTCGGCCTACCGGGACTCGACGTTCCTCGCCACGGTGCCCGCGCAGGTCGGCGGCTCGCCCTTCTTCGTGGGCCTCGCGTACGAACGCCCCGGGAAGTTCGACGTCACCGTGCGCGCGACGGGCTACCGCGCGTGGGTCAGGACCGGCGTCGAGGTCACGAAGGACCAGTGCCACGTGATCCCCGTGAGCCTCACCGCCCGGCTCGTCGTGCCTTAGAAGCGAGTGTTCACCACGCAGGCACGAACTACTCACCGCGTCTCCGTGGTGAGAGCCGTTGTCTTTCTCTCTCCTCGACCGAACTCTTCGTGACAGCTCAGACCCTTGCGGAAGTACTCGGGTAGAGACCCCGGCATTGCGCTCCCTCTTCTCCGTCCTCCTCCCGGCCGCGCTGGTCGTCGCCGCGTGCCGCGCCCCCACCGAGGCGCCCGCGCTGGCGGAGCCCAGCCAGCTCGGGCTCTACATCGGCGACATCCGGGTCTCGCGCACCAGCACGCTCGGCATGCTCCCCGGCGACTCGCTGCAATTCGTGGTGCGGCTCACCGACGCGTCCGGGCAGCGCGTCTCGGGCGTCCACACGAATCTCGTCTCGCGCAACGTGCTCGCGGTCACGATGGACACGCTCGGCGTCGCGCGCGTCGCCGGGCGCGGCGCGTCGTGGATCGTGGGGAGCGTGCTCACGCCCGCGCGCAACGTCCTCGCCGACTCGGCGCTCGTGAACGTCGTCTGCACCACGGACGTGCGTCCCGGGATCGCGCTCACGGTGGTGGACTCGCTCACCGGCCTTGGCGGCCCGATGAGCGCGCTGAAGATCACGATCCGCGACGGCGCCGCGGGCGACTCGGTGTTGATTTCCACGCTCGCCGCCGGCGCCGCGCCCTTCTCCATCGGGCTCGCCTGGGAGCGGAAGGGCACCTACCAGCTCGACGTCACCGCCGCGGGCTATGCGCCGTGGTCCCGCGCGAACGTCGCCGTGACCGCCGGCATCTGCCACGTCACGACGGTGGTGGTCACGGCGCGACTGCAGCGGCCGTAGGCGCGCGCCGCCTGCGCAGGCTTGCCGGGGTTCGCTGCGGTGCGTACCCCGTCTCGCGCCGACTACGGACGGCGCTCGTCCCGCCCGAGCGGTTTCACGCGCACGGTGAGATTCCGGCCGCGAATCTCGAGCGTGCCGGTCCCTTCGTCGGAGATCACTCGCGCGCCCGCGCCGCGCACCTCGATCTCGCTCGCGCCGACGGTGCCCGAGAACTGCACCGGCCCGTCGCGGTCCTCCACGGCGGGCCCGGGCTGTCGCGCCACCACGAGGGTCGCCGTCGCGGCGCGGCCATGGCGGTACGAGAGGCGGATGCGCTGCCCGGGCTCGAGCCGCGCGAACCGCGTGCCTGCCTCCTCGGTGAGGAAGCTCACGCCGTCGAGCGCCGTGAGCGTGTCGCCCACGCGGATTCCCGCGCGCGCCGCGGGCCCGCCCGGCGACACCTCGGCGACCACCGGCGGCACGCGGAACGTCCACGCGCCCCCGCCCTCCTTTTCCATCCACTCGCATTGGCTGCACGAGAGCCCGAAGCCGAGCCACGGGCGCGCGCTCTGCTGCGTGACGAACGGAACGGCGGCCAGGCAGAAGACGGTGCCGAGCCCGCTTGCGATGATGTGCGTCAGCCGCTGCATGCACTCCTCCCACCGGCGCCTCGGCCGGAATCGAATCAGAATCGGATGATCGGCGCGCGCGAGCGCGCCTCGGCGATTGCCGTCGCCCGCGCCGCTGCTTGAGCCGCTGCTTGAGCCGCCGCTTGAGCCGACTCTTGAGGCGCCGCTTGAGCCGCCGACGGTTGGCCCGCGCCGGCGGCCCGTGACTCGGCGCGCGCGCCCGGGAACCCCGCGCGTCCCGACCAGAGCCCCGTGAAGAAGCACGCGAGCCCCGCGGCGATCGCGAGCCCCACGCGCACGGGGCGCGGCCATCGGCCCCGGACGAGCGCGCCCGTCGCGGCGCCGCGCGGGCCCAGCAACCCGTCGGCGACGAGCCGCCGCACCGTGCGCTCTTCCTCCATCGGATCGAGCGGCGCCGTCCGCTCCAGTCGCGCGAACGCCTCGCGCTCGGTCGGCGTCAGGTCATCGGTGTCGTCTCTCATCGTTTCTTCTCCGAGCTAGTCAGGTGAACCGAGGTGGCGTCGCACGGCCGCCCTCGCCCGCGACAGCGTGGACTTCGACGTGCCCTCCGCGATGCCGAGCTGCCGGGCGATGTCGCCGTGCGTGAGCCCCTCCACGTCGTGCAGCACCAACACCGTGCGATATCCCTCGGGGAGCCGCGCGATCGCCGACTCGAGGTCGAGCCGCTCGTGCTCCTGCACGGGCCGCGCGGCCAGCGCGTGGGGGATCTCACCGCCCAGGAAGCTCCAGCGCTTGCGGCGCCGGAACGTTTCGTGGCACACGCGAATCCCGATGGCGCCGATCCACGTCGCGAACGACGCATCGTGACGGAACTCCCCCAGCGCCCGCACCGCGCGCATCCACGCCTCCTGCACTGCGTCGTCGGCATCCGCGTTGACCCCGCCCAGCAGCCGCGCCACGAGCCGGCGGAGCCGCGGCGTGTGCCGCCGGTAGAGCGCGCGGAACGCCGCCTCGTCGCCGCGGAGCACGGCGGCGCCGAGCGCCTCGTCGGTCTGCAAGTCGAGCAGAGCGCCTGTGGTGGGGTGCGCCGTCATTACGCAGTGGTAGTGACCCGGAGATCAACAAAGGTTGCAGATCGCGCCGCCTCTCGACCGAACGGCGGCTGGGGGCGTTGTTCCCCCGAAGTTCCTCCGTGGCCCTCCGTGCTTCTCAGTGCCTCCGTGGTGAAGGCGGTTGTGAGCAGTTACCTCACGCCTCACCCCTTCGTCGCACTATGGGACGTGCAACCAAGCAAGTCCCTAGCGAAGCGGAGCCAGAGCGACTACGATTCTCACCCCCGTCCGAGGGCCGGAACGCAACCCGAGCCCCGGGCGGGTCGCCGTCTGTAACTGATTGTCTACGCAAGGGTTAGTTTGTGACGCGGCGGTGTCGCATTGGTGCTCCGTATCGAAGCACCGCCCAACTCGATGTGGATCACGATGTTATCAACAGCCCCGTCACGCATCTGTGACTTTGCGTTGTCAAGTGGCTCAGCCGCAAGCACTTATCATCTTCTGGCGCAGAGACACGACCGTCCATAGCTTGCACCCCCTCGATGGTGGAAGAAGGAAGAGAGCCACTGCACGCTTGAACCCTCACCCCAGCACCGAGCCGCCACACCCTTTACCTCCGCTGCACCCCGCACCGCCGCCGCACCCCGCACCAGACCCCCGCACCCCGCACCGCAGTTCGTAGATTCCGCCCCACCATCGAAGCGTTGGAGAAGTCGCAATGCCGCTGCCCGTAAGCCCCCCCACCGC
>DATEDF010000119.1:0-10517 GCA_035286465.1 Gemmatimonadaceae bacterium
GGGACCCTTGGCATCTCCACGCGCGGCCGAGACACAGGCGACGCGCAAATCTTCGTCAACCTCGTGGACAACCCCCGCCTCGACCACGACTACACGGTGTTCGGCGAGGTGATCTCGGGGATGGCCGTTGTGGACGGCATATTCGAGGGCGATGTGATCGCGCGAGTCGAAGTGACTACCGCCCCACCCCCAGCGCGTCCGCGATCCGGTTGATGTAGTTGAACCACGCCGCGATGATCGTGATCTGGAGGATCGCAGTGTCGTCGTAGCCGTGTGCGCGAAGCCCGTCGAGCGTCGCCGGCGAGACGCGCGTCGCATCCTCCGTCATCGTCACCGCGAACTCCAGCATCGCGCGCTCGGCCGGCGTGACCAGCGCGCCGCGCACGTCGCCACGCTCCAGCGCGGCGACCAGCTTCTCATCTCCCGTGACGCGACGCAGAAACTCTGCGTGCGCGTCAATTCAATACCGGCACCGGTTCGTCACCGAGACCACGGTCGCGATCATCTCGTGGTGCCGCCGCTCGAGCGGAAGCGCGGGGTCCATCGCGGCGCCAAACGTCGCGAAGGCGTGCTCCATCGCCGGCGGGATGAGCGAGTGCGACGCGCCGATGCTCCCCTCCGGTGTAATGCCGGGCTGCGACGGCTGCGCGTACTCCTTCGGATAGAGCTTCATGTACGCGAGGAACGCGTCGCGCGCGGGCCCCGGCTCGCCGATGGGGTCGGAGGTCTTGATCCATGTCATGGGCTCATGATGCACACCGAGGGTGCGTGCGCGCCAGCGTCGAATCGGTAAGTTTGAAACGCGAGTAGACGGTAGACCGTAGACGGTAGACCGTGTACGTATGCATACGTGAACGGTTCACCGTCTACGGTCTACCGTCTACTCGCGGTTGCAGTTCCTCGTCCGGAGTCCCCCGTGCATCTCGCAATTGCCGTCGCCTTTCTCCTCCAGTCCGCCGCCCCCGACACCGCGGCCCTCCGCGCCGCGCGCTCCCCGGCGTTCTCCCCCGACGGTCGCCTGGCCGTCTCCTCCGAGGGCGACCTCTTCGTGCAGCTCTCGGCGGGCGCGAGCTGGACGCGGGTCACCCGTGGGCTTGGCTGGGACCGCGATCCCGTATGGACGAAGGACGGGAGCGCGATCGTCTTCTCGTCCGACCGGGCCGGAAACTTCGACCTCTGGCGCGTGCGCGTCGCCGCCGACGGTTCGGCCGGCGAGCCCGAGCGCCTCACGAGCACTCCCGAGAGCGAGAGCGCGCCGAGCGTCTCGGGCGACGGCGGCATCGCCTTCGTGCGCGGCACGGGCACCGCCGCGCGCATCTGGATTCGCTCGCCGGACGGCGCCGAGAAGCGGCTCGAGACCCGCGAGCAGATCCAGCTCGCGCCCGCCTGGTCACCGGACGGCACGCGCCTCGCCTACGTCCTCGCGGGCGAGACCGGCCGGCGCCTCGTCGTGCGGACGTTCGCGTCGGGGCGCGAAACGACGGTCAACGCCGATCGGAACCCTGACCGCGTCGCCTGGGCGCCGGCGGGCGACCGCCTCGCGTTCTCGGGCGGCGCAGCCGCGGGCGCGCTCGCGGGCGGCGGATTCGGCGGCGGCCGCGGCGGCGGCGCGCCCGGTGCCGGCGGCCTTGGCGCAGCAGGCGGTACGGGCGGCGTCTTCGTCGCTCCACCCGACGGCCGCTGGACCAACCTGGCCGCGACACGCCGCGGCGACCTCGCCTGGTCGCCCGACGGAAAGACGATCGCCATCGCAGAGTATCAGCAGAGTGCCACCGGCTACAACGGCGACCCCGACCGCCTGGGCGAGCGCATTGCCGCCGAGCGCTTCGGCAGGAGTGACGACAAGCTGTACTTCGTCGCCGCGCCGCCGTCGCCCGACGCGGGGCTCGCCGAACAGCCGCTTGCCGCGCCGCTCGATCGCGCCGCGCGCAACGCCGACGCCTACGATCGCGTGTGGGAGCGCTCGACGAAGCTCTACTTCTCCTCGAGCGACGCCGCCGACCGCCGCGCCGAGTGGGAGCGGGCGAAGGCGAAGCACCGCGACGAGGCCCTCGCCGCGAAGGACGACGAGGAGCTCCAGCGCGCCATCCACGCGATGCTCCGCGAGCGCCCGCCGCTCAAGGCGAGCGCCACGGGCCGCGCCGCCGTCTCCAGCGCGCACCCCGTCGCCACCGAGGCGGGGCTCGAGATCCTTCGCGCCGGCGGCAACGTCGTGGACGCCGCGGTCGCCGTCTCGTTCGCCCTGGGCGTCGTCGAGCCCGACGCGAGCGGCATCGGCGGCTACGGCCAGATGGTCATCCTTCTCTCGAAGTTGGAGAAGCCGGCGCTCATCGAGTTCATGACCCGCGTCCCCGAGGACGCCGGGCTCTCGAATACGGCGCTCCTGGTGAACGGCCGCTATCCGGGCGACGGGCCGGTGCTCGCCAACGTCCCGGGCACGGTGGCCGGGATGCACGCCGCGTGGAAGAAATACGGGAGCGGCAAGATGCCGTGGAAGGACCTGCTCGCGCCCGCGATCCGTGCCGCGCGCGACGGCTACGTCGTGAGCGACGGGCTTGCCACCACGCTCTCCGTCGAGCGCGAGGGCTTCCTCAAGTACGACGGCAGCCGCGCGCTCTTCTTCCGGAACGGCCAACCGCTCCACGAGGGCGACACGCTCCGGAATCCCGACCTCGCGTGGGTGCTGGAGAAGATCGCCGAGGGCGGCGCCGACGGGTTCTACCGGGGCGAGGTGGCGCGCAAGCTCGTGGACGACCTGCACGCGAAGGGGAACGCGATGAAGCTCGCCGACCTCTCGCGCTACTACGCCCCCGAACGCGAGCCGGTAAGCGGCACGTATCGCGGCTACTCGTTCTACTCGAGCACGCCGCCCGTCGCGGGCGGCGCCGATCTCGCCGCGAAGCTCAATCTCTTCGAGCACTTCGAGAAGCCGAGGCTCTACACCGAGGATGCCGCGACGCTCCACGCGGCGCTCTCGGCGTGGCTCCTCGTGCCGGGCGGACGTGGCGGGCGAGTCGCGGACCCCGGCCTGTGGGCCGTGGACATCGGCGCGTACGTGAGCAAGGACACGGCGCGCACGCGGTGGACTGCCTGCTTCAGGGGCGACCGCGCGCTCAGGCCCGCCGAGATTCGCGGCGACTCGCTCCGGTGCGGTACGGCCGCGGCGACGACGAGTGCCCCGGTTCCCGCGACGCCTCCCCCCAACGCCGATGAGGGCGCCGCTCCTTCGCCCTTCACCATTCGCCCTTCGCCCTCCACCGGCTGTGAAGAGTACGCCGCCGAGGCAAGCACGTGCCGCGCACAAGGCACGACCTCCTTCGCCGTCGCCGACAACGACGGCAACGCCGTGGCGGTCACGCAGACGCTCGGGACGTGGGGCGGAAACTTCTACGTCACGCCCGGGCTGGGCTTCCTCTACAACGACAAGCTCACGTCGTACGGCACCGATCCCGCCGCGTACGGCGCGCGCCTGCCGTTCGCGCGGCACGGGAGCACGCTCGCGCCGACCATCGTGCTCAAGGGGAAGCGGCCGGTGCTCGCCGTGGGCGCGGCGGGCAACGCGTGGATCGCCTCCGCGGTGTATGAGACCATCCTCGGCGTGCTCGACTTCGGGCTCGATCCGCAGCGCGCGCTCGAGCTGCCGCGCTTCCTTCCGGGCGGTGGCGGCGGCCGCGGCGGGGGTGCCGGCGGAGCCGCTGCCGCGAGCGCGCCGTTCTCCGTCCAGATGGAAGACGGCTTCTCACCCGACGTCATCAAGCGGCTGCGCGAGATGGGCTACGAGATCAGCTTCATCTCGATGCGCGGCGAGCTGCGTCAGGGGTACGGGGCGGCGGTCGCCATCAATGGCAAGCGTGCGACCGCGGGCGCCGATCCGCGCCGCGCGGGCGCTGCCGGCGCGATTCCGTAGCCGCCGCCGACGTGCCGCTCATCAGCGCGCGCGAGGTCACGAAGCGCTACCCGGGCGTGCTCGCGCTCGACGCGCTCAGCGTGGACCTCGAGCCCGGCGTGATCGGGCTCGTCGGCGCGAACGGCGCCGGCAAGAGCACCTTCCTCCGCGTCCTCCTCGGCCTCCTCGCGCCGACGAGCGGCTCGGTCAGCATTCTCGGACTCGACGTGCGCACGCACACCCTCGAGGTGCGCAAGCACGTCGGCTACCTCCCCGAGCACGACTGCCTGCCCATCGAGGTGACCGCGACGGATTTCGTGACGCACATGGGACGGATGGCGGGCCTCCCGCCCACCCAGGCGCGCGAGCGCGCCGCCGAATCGCTCCGCCACGTCGGGCTCCACGAGGAGCGGTATCGCCTGATGGGGACCTTCTCCACCGGAATGAAGCAGCGGGCGAAGCTCGCGCAGGCGCTCGTGCACGATCCCGAACTGCTCCTGCTCGACGAACCCACGAACGGGCTCGACCCCACCGGCCGCGACGAGATGCTCGGACTGGTCGAGCGCATCGGCCGCGAGTTCGGCATTTCGGTGATCGTCACCTCGCACCTCCTCGGTGAAATCGAGCGCGTCTGCGACTACCTCCTCGTGATGGAGGAGGGAAAGCTCCGGTACGCCGGCACGGTCGCGAAGTTCACCGAGCGCACGAGGCACCTCCTCGTGGATCTCGAGGACGAGTCAGGCGCCTTCGTCGCGCGCGTGCGCGCCGCCGGACTCGACGTCGCCACCGAGGGGCATTCGTTGCGCGTCGCGCTCACCGACGACGGCACCTACGACGTGATCCGCGACGTCGCCGCCGAGCTCGGGTTGCCCCTCACGCGCCTCGAGCTCCAGCGCCACAACCTCGGCGACCTCTTCCGCCCGACCGGGAACGGCGAGGCGACGCATGGCTGACGAACGCGCCGCCGGCACCATCTACGACATCGGCTACCAGCACTACGACGGCCCCCGCCGCGGACGCGGGTACGCGTTCCGCACCCTCTTCGCCTTCTCCTTCCGCACCGCGTTCGGGCAGGGCCGCGGGCAGCGCGCCCATCTCGTGCCCTTCCTCGTGTCCCTCCTCGTGGTCCTCCCGGCGATCATTCCCATCGGCATCGCGTCGGTGTCGGGCCAGACGGCGGCGATCAACTACGCGCAGCACCTCGAGTTCTCCGCCTTCTTCCTCGCCCTCTTCACAGCGGGCCAGTCCGGCGAGCTGATCGTCGCGGACCGCGAGACCGGCACGCTCTCACTCTACCTCTCACGCTCACTGCACTCCACGGACTACGCGCTGGCGAAGCTCGTCGCGCTGGCGGCGGCGATCCTCGCGCTGACGCTCGTGCCGCAGCTCATGATGTTCACGGGAAAGGTCTTCCTGAGCGAGACGCCCTGGACCGCGTTCCAGGGCGAGTGGAAGAAGCTCATCCCGATGGTGGGGGGCACGCTCCTCGCCTCCTTCTACCTCGCCGCGGTCGGGCTCGCGCTCGCCGCGACCTCCAGGCGCCGCAACTACGCCAGCGCGATGGTCATCGCGTACTTCGTCGTGCTCCCCGCGCTCTCGGGCATCGCCACCGAGATCGCGCGCGGCGACGCGAAGCGCTACATGGTGCTCCTGAACCCGTTCCTCCTGATGACGGGCTTCGCGAACTGGCTCTACGACGTGCAGGCGCGGCGGGGGATGCTGCGCCGGGCCGACCTCCCGGGCGAACTCTACCTCTACGTCATCGCCGGCACGTGCGCGCTGGCCATCGCGGGCCTCCTCTGGCGCTACTGGAAGGCGGAGGAATGAACGAGCCAAACGGCGTGCGGATCGAGCTCCGGGACGTCTCGCGCTGGTACGGCAACGTCGTCGCCGTGAACGCGGTGACCTGCGCGCTCGGGCCCGGCATCACGGGACTCCTCGGCCCGAACGGCGCGGGGAAGTCCACGCTGCTGCACCTGGTCGCGGGACTGCTGCGACCCTCCGGCGGCGACGTGCGCGTGAACGGCGTCCCCCCCGCCGGCAACGCGGGCGTGTACCGGACGATCGGCCTCGTGCCGGAGCGCGAGGCGCTGCAGCTCTTCCTCACCGGCCGCGAGTTCGTGCGGATGAACGCGCGGCTCCAGCAGCTCCCCGACGCCGACGGCGCGACGCAGCGCGCGATCGGGCTCGTGGACCTCCTGGGCGCACAGGACCGCCGGATCGGGACCTACTCGAAGGGGATGCGCCAGCGCATCAAGATCGCCGGGGCGCTCGTCCACGAGCCCCGGATCCTCCTGCTCGACGAACCATTCAACGGAATGGACCCGCGCCAGCGGCTCCAGATGATGGTGCTGCTCCGCTCGCTCGCCGCGCGGGGGAGCCTCGTGCTGATCAGCTCGCACATCCTCGAGGAGCTGAACGACCTCGCGTCGAACGTCCTCGTGATGGTGGAGGGGCGGCTCGCGGCGTCGGGGCACTTCCGCGAAATCCGGAAACTGATGACCGACCGGCCGCACACCTTCACGCTGCGATCGAGCGACGATCGCCGCCTCGCCGCGGCGCTGCTCGCGGTGCCGAGCGTGTTCAGCGTGGAGCTGGCGGACGGCGGGATGAGCATCCGCACGTCGGACCGCGGAGCGTTCACGCTCGCGCTCCCGCGGGTGGCACGCGGCGCGACGGTGCGCATTTACGAACTGCGCCCGACCGACGAGTCGCTCGAGAGCGTCTTCTCCTACCTGGTGCAGAAGTGAGCGGCCCGTTGGACGGCACCGTCGTCTGGCTCACCCTGCGCCAGCTCTTCGTGCGCCGGCGGTTCATCGCCGCGCTGCTCTTCTCGCTCCTGCCGTTCGCGCTGGCGGTGATCTTCTCGCTCGGCGAGAAGCGGACGGACCCCCAGACCGCGCGGTTCCTCTTCGGGATGTACCGCGAGTTCATCGTCGGGACGATGCTTCCGCTCGCGGCGGTCGTCTTCGGCACGGCCGCCTTCGGCGGGGAGTTCGACGAGGGGACGATCGTCTACCTGCTCGTGAAGCCGCTCTCGCGCTGGCGCATCGTGGCGTCGAAGTACGTCGTCGCGGTCGCGGCGACCGTTCTCGTGATGCTCCCGGCGATCGTGCTCCCCTGGCTCCAGATCGGGCGAGGCATTCTGCCGGGCAAGGTGCCGCTCGTGTTCGCCGAGGGGATCGGCGTCGGCGCGGTGCTCTACTGCGCACTCTTCCTCGTGCTCGGCCTCTCGTCGCGGCGCGCGCTGATCTTCGGGCTCATCTATGTCGTGGCGCTCGAGTTCGTCCTCTCGCGCAACGCCGCGGGGGTGAAGTCGCTCAGCGTGCGCGAGTTCGTGCTGACGGTGGTCGGCAAGCTCGGCGAGGGGATCCGGAGCCTCGATCCGGGCACCGTGTCCCTGGAGACCGTGTGGTGGATGGGGAGCATCATCCTCGTCGGGGCGCTCGGGCTGGCGGTGCGGCGGCTGGGGAGGTTCGAGCTCGCGGAGCGGCTGTAGGGCTGTAACCCCCTCTCCCCAGTACCGCGCCGTTCACTCCGATCTCAGCGCCTCGACCACATCCACCTTCATCGCCCTTCTCGCCGGCGCGAGGCACGCAAGGGCTGACACCGCGAGCAGCATCACTGCCGCCCCGCTCATCACCCCGGGATCCGTCGGCCCGATCTCGTAGAGCGACGCGCGCAGCATCCGCGTGGTCGCGATCGCCGCGATGATCCCGGCCGCGAGCCCCACGATCGGCAGCGTCATCCCCTCGCGCACCACGAGCCGCACGATCTCGCCGGGCTTTGCGCCCAGGGCGAGCCGGATCCCCATCTCCCGCGTCCGCTGCGACACCGCGTAGGCCACCACGGCGTAGATGCCCGCCGACGCGAGCAGCGTCGCCAGCGCCGCGAAGATGCCGAACAGCATCGCGTCGAACCGGTGCCGCGCCCACGACGCGCCGATGCGCTCGCCGAGCGTCATCACCTCGGTGAGGGGAAGGTCGGGCTCCACGCTGAAGACCGCCCTGCGCACCGCCGGGACCATCGCCGCCGGGTCGCCCACGGTGCGCACGAGGAAGATCCGCCACGCGTACGTGAACTGCGCGTACGGCGTGTAGAACTCGACGCGGTTCGGCCGCTGGTCAAGCGCCTCGTGCACGGCGTCGTTCACCACACCGACGATCTCGGCGCTCGAATCGGCATTCGCCCACGTGCCGCTGCTCCCGAACCAGACCCGCTTCCCGATTGCGCTCTCATTTGGCCAGAATCGCTTCGCGGCCGAGGCGCTCGCGATCGCCACCTTTCCGCGGCCCGCAATGTCGCCGTCGGTGAAGGCGCGTCCCTCGAGCACGCGCATGCCGAGCGTTTTGAAGTGGTCGGGCGCGACGTAGTGCCGGAGCACCGGCGGCGCCTCGGCGTCGGGCACGACGGGCTGGCCGACGATGTGCACCACGCTCCGCGCCGTGCCGCTCACCGGCGCCCCGCCGTCCACCGTCGCGGACACCACACCGGGAACCGCCGTGATCGCACCGAGCAGGCGCGAAAGAAACGCCGGCGCCGCCTGAACCGGCACGCGCACCTCAGAGGGGCGCAGCATGAAGGTCAGCACGTGGTCGGGTTCGACTCCCAGGTCGGTGCGCCGCATCCGGCTGAAGCTCGTGATCATCAGTCCGCCCGCGACGAGGAGCAGGACGGCGAGCGCCGCCTCGAGCGCAACGACGGCGCCACGCAGCGACGGACGCCTGAGCGTCCCCGCGCCGGGTGCAAGGCCACGTGCGCCGGCACGGAGGTGTGCGAGCAGGTCGCCGCGCACGGCGCCGAGCGCCGGGACGGCGCTGACGAAGAGCGTCGTCACGAGCGTGAGCGCCGCGCCGAAGACGCCCGCGCGCCACCCGAAACCCGGCTCATCGAAGGTGCCGATGCTTCCGTAGAAGTTGCGCGGGCCCCAGAGGTCGGTCGGTACCGAGATCACCGCGCTGGCCCACACCGCCAGAACCACCCCCGCCGCGCCGCCCGCGAGCGACAGCACGACTCCCTCACCGGTGAAGAACCCGAACAGCCGCTTCGCCCCCGCGCCGAGCGCGGCCCGCACCGCCGCTTCACGCCGCCGATGAGCGGCGCGGCCGAGCAGAAGGTTCGCGACGTTGGCGCAGGCGAGGAGGTGGAGCAGCGCGACGGCAACGAGGAGGACGAGCACCGACCGGCGCGTGGCCATGTCCGCGCGTGCGTCGTTGAGCGAGACCGCGGTCGCGCTCATCCGGTCTCCGCGCTCGTTCTGCTGGCTCGGGATCGCGGCGTTGATCCGCGGACCGAGCACCGCCAGCTCGGCGTTCGCGTTGCCAATGCTCACGCCCGGCCTGAGTCGCGCGACCACGGAGATGAAGTTCTGGTTCGTCGTCAGATACTCGGCGTACGTGAGGCGGGGGGCGACGGGCGTCGGAATCCAGAGCTGGGCGCGAGCGCTCAAGCCGCGGAACCCGCGCGGCGCGACGCCGACGATCGTGAGTGGAAGTCCGTTCACGCCGATCGCGCGGCCGAGAATCGCCGAGTCCGCGGCGAAGCGGCGCTGCCAGAGGTCCCAGCCGAGCACGACGACCGCCGGTCCGCCCGGAGCGTTCTCGTCGGGGAGCAGGAACCGACCCGTGGCCGGCGTCACGCGGAGGAGCCGGAAGTACTCGGGCGCGACGGTCTCGCCGGTGAGCGTCTCCGGGTCGCCGGTCCCCGTGAGCGTGAGCGTGATCGGCAGGTGGTTCGCGATCGTCTCGAAGCTCGTCGCGTGCTCGCGCAGCATCCCGAGGCGCGCGTACGACCACCGCTCGCGCCGCGCGTCTGCGGGCGCGCCGGCTCGCGCGCTCGTGCGCGTCATATACAGGATCGCGAGATGGTCCGCGCGCTCGAAGGGCGGTTGGCGCAGCAGCGCCGCGTCCACCAAGCCGAAGGTCGTGGTCAGCGCGCCGGTGCCGAGCGCGAGCATGCCGATCACGACGGCGGAGAACCACCGGGCGCGGGCGAGAGAGCGGACGACGCGTGAGATCGGCACGCCTGTATGATGCCGCGGCCGGCTCAGGAGCTTAAGGGCACCTCACGCCGCCGCGGCGGCCACGATCGGTCCGGCCGGCACGAGCCGCTTGGCGAGCAGGTCGAGTTTGAGGTTCATCCCTTCGAGCGAGCGCGCGCCGAGCAGCACGAGATCGTTGGGTTCGCCGAAGACCACCTCGTCGGTGGTCATCGTGCCACCGGCATGGACGATGGCGAAGCCCACGGCGCGGTCGAGCAAGCTGCCGTCGGCCTGCTGGAAGCGGATGCGTTTTCGGCGCTCAATGCCGAGTTCCTCAAGGACGCTCGCGGGCACCCACGAGAACTCCGCGCCGGTGTCCACGAGCACCCCGCGCAGCAGGCGTTTCTCGCCCGGGCGACCGTGGTTCTCAATCTCCACGTCGGTTCTGAAGATTCCCATGTCGTCGGTCATCGTAACTCCACGGCGTTCGGCGAGCGTCACCGCTTCATCGCACGTTGTGGCAATGTATCGCTCAGGCCCGTTCCTCAGACTCCTCGGACGTGTCGCTGCAGTCGTGAAAGCAACCCAGTTCGGGTGATTTGCTCCCGATGGGAGGCTACTATATAGATAGCCTTCCGCAAGTCCGGAGCC
>DATEDF010000120.1:0-3601 GCA_035286465.1 Gemmatimonadaceae bacterium
CGCTGATGCGGCCGACGAGCTTCACGTTCGCGGCGACATTCGACGAGACCAGCGACCGGAACTCCTCGACGAAGGCCTCGGGCTGCTTGCGGCCCGGCGTCTGTGCATCGGACATCGGTGCTTTCCTCCCCTGTGAACGACTGGTTCAGCCCTTCGCGGAGATGCCGGCCGCGGGGTGTTTCTCCGGTGCGCACGACTCCACGCACTGGAAGTGGTCGTACCAACGGTGCGCCCGGATGCGAACGGGCGGGTCGCCCTGCGAGACGTTGACCTGGTACGCGTCGTCGCCCTGGACCCTCAGCGTGATGCAGATGCCCTGCTCGTACGCGCCCTGCACGCGAATCTCCCCCTCGTAACTCTGTCCCTCGAGGAAGTCCGGCGTCACCGTGAGCGTCGCGGTCGCGACCTGCGTCTGGCCGGCGCCGAG
This sequence comes from Gemmatimonadaceae bacterium, assembly GCA_035286465.1. Taxonomy (GTDB): domain Bacteria; phylum Gemmatimonadota; class Gemmatimonadetes; order Gemmatimonadales; family Gemmatimonadaceae; genus Fen-1231. Next base: position 428 of record DATEDF010000120.1, read on the forward strand.
GGTGAACGAGCCGGGGTTGACGGTGGCGGTCGTGGCCGGATTCCCCTTTCCGGTGAACGCGGTCGGCGTGAGCGTGAACGGGCGCGCCGTCTTCGCGGTGTTGGTGACCCTGATGGTGCAGCGCACCGTTTCGCCCTGATTCGCCGTCCACGTCATCGCGGCGGCGCAGTGCGGCGGGCAGTCCTGCTCGGGGATGTCGCACATCGGGCGCGGGCGGAGCGACTGCATCCCCTGCGTCAGCGCGGGCATCGCGGGCTGGAGGATCTGCGTGGCTTCGCGAGCCAGCGCGCGCGCGCTGGCCATGGACGCGGCGAGCAGGCGCGGGCCGACGTCGAGCATCGCCTCGAGGTTGGGCGCCTCGCCCTTCGCGACGGGCCTGATGGACACGTGACTCATGACGGCCTCCGCTTCGTGGATTTCGTGGACCCGTTGCACTCGATCTCGACCGTCAGGGTCGTGCCCATGAACGGCACGTCCCTCACGTAGGTCCTGCCCTTCACGAACTTGTCCGGGATGGTGAGCGTCAGCGCGGTCTCGACCGTCTGCCCCGGGGCCACCTCGGTCCCGCCGTCCCGTATCTCCACGCGCACCGGCGCGACGTCGGTCGCGCGGATTTCCTTGAGGACGCGGTCCAGGTACTTGACGTGGCCCTCGTCGGGCCCCGCCTCGCGCAGGGCGTACACCATCGAGCGGCCGAACCAGTCGCGCTCCTCCATGTGGGCGAGCGCGGCCTCCGGGAGCGTTTGCGCGACATTGCCCGCGTTGGTGATGACGAGCGCGTGCGTCAGTACGTCGCCCGGAGCGCCGCGCAGCTCGACCGGGTCCGGCGCGAGCACGACCTCGCGTTTCTCGAACACGTGCGCGACCACCGGCACGCGCCGGTCTCCAAGGTCGAGCTCCGTCGTGTACCGTCCGGGCGGCGTGGTTGGTGCGACGGCGAAATGGGCGGCCACACGTTCGCGCGTGCCGGGCTCGAGGCGCGCGGCGAGCCGCAATTCACCGAATCCCTCGCGCGCGATGGCGCCCTCCCGGCCGCGCGCTGTGGGAATCGCGCGCACTTTCGCTTTCTCGGCGCTGTCGTTGATCAGCTCGACATTTCCGCTGATCACCGGCGGCTTGCCGCGAAAGACGAACGGCCCGTCGCCGAGCCGGAGAGGCGTGGGTTCCGGGGCCTTCATGCGCAACTCTCCGTCTCGTGTGGATGGTAGTCCTCGACGATGACCATGCTCTCGCCGCAGACGCTGAATGCCAGGAGCTCCATCCCCAGCGTCGAGACGCCGAAGCGCAGGTTGACCGGCATGTGCACGCGGGTCGGCTTCATGGACGTCTGGATGTCAATGCGCGGCAGTTCCTTCACCCGGATGTTGTCGAGTCCCGTGTCAATCTTGCTCTCGGTGCTGATCTTCGGGATCTCCTTGATCCTGATGTTGTCCAGGTCCATGTCGAGCCCGCCGCTCATCGTCGTGTTGAACGAGTAGCTGGACGGGATCTTCACGCTCGCACTCATCGCTGTCCTCCTCTGGAAACCACCTGGTGGTCCATCGCCTACAGGTCGCGGTTGATCACGTACTCGATCATCTCGTGCAGGAACTGCTTGTGCGGCGACGCGGGCAGGTCGCCCATCGAGCGGCCGAAGAGGCCCTTCGCGCGGTTGGCGAACTCGCGCGCCACGCGGCGGCCATGGTCGAGGGAGCCGTGCCGTCGCATCAACGCGAGCACCTCCTCCACTTCGCCCCCCGCCTTCTCCTCGCGGCTCTTCGACATCACCCTCACCACGCGCCGCCGCTCGCGCACGGTGGCGTGCTGGAGGAGGTGGATCAGCATCAGCGTGCGCTTGCCCTCCCAGATGTCGCCGGCGGTCTCCTTGCCGTACTTCCCTTCCTCACCGAGCAGGTTGAGGAGGTCGTCCTGGATCTGGAAGGCGATCCCCATGAGGGTGCCGAAGCGCACGAAGACCTCGAGATCCACATCGTGTCGGGCGCCGATGATCGCGCCCACGCGGAGGGGCGTGATGCACGTGTACCAGCAGGTCTTCTTGCAGGTCATCACGTGGTAGTGGCGGTCGGTGAGGTTCCAGTGCCGGTTGCGGACCCACTCCAGCTCGAGCGCCTGCCCCTCGACGGACTCGCACGCCATCCGCTCGATCTCCCGGAAGATGCGAAGCGACTTCTCGAGCCCCACGACCTCGAGGTTGTCGAGGAGAGGCGTCATCGAGAGCACGTTGAGCGCGTCACCCACGTTCACGGCGATGGCGACGCCGTGCTTGGAGTGCATCGTGGGCGCGCCGCGCCGGTTGATGGACTCGTCCTCGACGTCGTCGTGGACGAGGAAGGCGTTATGGAAGAACTCGAGCGAGGTGGCGGAAGGGAGCGCGTCCTCGGCCCGGCCGCCGAACGCCTGGCAGGTGGCGAGGCAGAGCGCGGGCCGCAGCCCCTTGCCCGAGCGGAGCGGATAGTCGGCGAGCCGCCGGGCGAGGGCGCGCTGGAACCGCTTGGCGGCGATGACACGCCGCATCTCCGTCATCACCACGTCGCGATAGCGATCGAGTGACCGGAGGAAGAGGCCGCCGTCCCCGGTCGTCGGCTCCGGTGAAACGGCCGGCGCTTCGGCGGGAATCAGGCGGAGCGCTTCACCGACGCGGAGCGAGGGGATGTGCGCGAGCCGTTCCGGAAGTGCCCGGAATCTCCTGGTCCGTCCATCGGCGGCTCTCAGTGGCGGCATCTGACCTCTCGGCGGCGTTGCGGGCCGCCTGGCACAATCAAGCCACAGCGCCCCGATCCGCTCACCCGGGATCGGGGCGCTGAACAAGTACGACCGTCTCGCGAACAGGCGCCGCGAGTCCCGAATGAACCGTATCGAGCATGAACATGGCGCTGCAGGGAGAATTGCGCAAACGCCGGCTCTCGCCCGGGGCGACGGCGGCGCGGCGATTCGCGCGGACGGCAAGTCACCGTTGCTGCGCTCGACGCCGTCAGAATCCGTCTTCGACGAGTCCGGTGCTCACGCCGATCTCACTCTCGCCGCCCGCCCAACCGGGATACGTGTACCAGCAGCGGTTGAGCGTGCGCAGACCTTCGACGACGGTTTCGTAGTCGCGATGGCCGGGCCGGCACGCCGATTCGACGAGCACCGACTGATGGCGGAACTGGGCCCACCACCACGCGACGAGGCGAA